>DASTCU010000045.1:0-2441 GCA_035710825.1 Candidatus Sulfotelmatobacter sp. | reverse complement strand
CAAGGGTCTGCAGCGAATATTCGCCAGCGACAGGCCTGGGCCGCTGAAACAGAGGCTCGAAACCGGCCCGCGCCGCGCACGATGGCTGATCGCCAGGGCCTTCGAGCCGTGCTTTCAAACAGCTCATGACCGTGATTCCCGTTTGCCAAACGAAACCGGCATGAGCGGGCTCAGCTCACCCCCGGAGATGAAAATACGCCGCTCCAGCGCCCCTGTAGTTTCAGTAACTTGCTCGTATTTTCGGAAGAACCGGAGCTTCGGAATATGATTTTGCCAAACGAACGCGCGCCCCCACGGCGCAGATTACCAGTGGGTGAGAGTCCCACTCCAGGAGATGTCGATATGCCTGGATAGCTAGCGAGTGTTCTCGATGGGTAACTGTCGGGATAGGAAGCCTCGTGACAAAAGTCCACTTTAGGTGGGCCAGCAACTCGGCAGGCCGTAACGTGAGTGAAGCTCGAGCAGGCCTCGAAAGGAAAATTGTGGATGCCGACCGGCCGTTCGTTCCGGGAAGGCCAGAGCGGTTTGGGAATCCCTGGCGCGGGAAAGCGCCTGTAACCCCATCGACACGCGTACCGAACCGATCCACCGGGGTAGTGAGCACGGCATGCCGAGAAGGCAATCTGAGTAATGGGGGGAAGCCCGGAGCCAGTGGAGGCGACTCCCACGTCGTCTAGAGGGCGGCGGCTGGCTTGGGTCTCGGAAAGGGTCATAGTAGCGCTGAAACCGGGTAATGCCGGGGGAGCGAAGGGCCCTTACTTCAGACGTGTGAACCGAAGAAGCGAAGAGAGAGGTGATTGGCGATGAGTCTAGCAACACCGCGTAAGATTCAGGAGCTTCAGAGGAAGCTGTACAGCAAGGCGAAGCAGGAGCCGAACTATCGCTTCTACTCGCTCTACGACAAGATCCACCGGGAAGACATCCTGGCCCACGCCTATGCGTTGGCGAAAGCCAACCATGGCGCGCCGGGAGTAGATGAACAGAGCTTCGAGGAGATCGAGTCGCGTGGGCGAGGGGAGTGGTTGGCCGGCCTGCAGGAAGCACTGTGCCACAGAACGTATCAGCCCCAAGCGGTGCGACGGGTGATGATCCCGAAGCCCCATGGCGAGGGCGAGCGGCCACTCGGGATTCCGACGATTCGGGACCGCGTGGCGCAGACCGCCGCCAAACTGGTGCTGGAGCCGATCTTGGAGGCGGATCTGGAACCCAATGCTTACGCCTATCGACCACAGCGGAGCGCTCAACAAGCGGTCCAGGCAGTTCACGAGCTGTTGATGGAAGGGTATACGGATGTCGTCGATGCCGATCTGAGCAAGTACTTTGACACCATTCCGCATTCCGAACTGCTACAGAGTGTAGCCCAACGGATCGCCGATGGCGGGGTGCTGCATCTGTTGAAGATGTGGCTGACGTCGCCGGTGGAAGAGCGGGATGAGAAAGGGAACCGCACCATGACGGGAGGACAGAGCAAGGGCACGCCGCAAGGCGGTGTCGTGAGCCCGCTGCTGGCCAACCTGTACATGAACCGGTTTCTGAAGCACTGGCGCGGACAAGGGAAGGGCCGGCAGTACCGGGCACACATCGTCAACTATGCGGACGATTTCGTGATCTTAAGCCGCGGCAAAGCGGCGGAGGCACGGGAGTGGACGCAGGCGGTATTGACTCGGATCGGTCTGACTCTGAACGAGCAGAAGACCTGTATTCGGAATGCCACCAAAGAGAGCTTTGACTTTCTGGGCTACACGTTTGGGCCGCGCTATTGGTGGAAGACGAGGCGATGGTATTGCGGGGCCGGTCCGTCGAGGAAGGCGCTCCAGAAACTGAAGAAGGGAGTCTATGAGATGTTGCGTCCTGGCGAGATCCGCCGTTGGGAGGAAGTCTGTGTGGACCTCAATGCGAAGCTGCGAGGCTGGCAGACCTACTTCCGCTATGGCAGTTTGCGCCAGGCGTATCGGATCGTGGACAGCTACGTGTATAACTGTGTGCGGCACTTTCTGCGACGACGCCACAAAGCCACGAATTCGCGGGGTACCCGCCAGTTCTCCGATGCCGTAGTGTATGGGAAACTGGGGGTCCATCGGTTACAGAGGACGTGACTCTGGCGTACCGGCGTGGGCCGGCTGTGAAGTCTGTCGGAAAGCCGGATGCCGGAAATCGGCACGTCCGGTTTGATGAGCGGGGAAGGGAAACCACCGGCTGCCATTCGGTCCCGGTCTAGCGCCCTTCCTCGACTCTACCGATCGTCATGTTCGAGCGCGGTCCGGCATTTGAGACGAAGTCCGGGTTCCGCGGTACAGTGCTGGCAACCTACTCGCGAGAGCGCAATCCGCTGGCGAGCGGTTACCTGCTGCATCCTTAGGTGATTCAGGGCAAGTCGGCGGCGCTGGAAGTCTTCTACGGGTCGGGCCGCGTGTACCTCTTTGGTTTTCGGCCGCAATGGC
>DASTCU010000044.1:0-19678 GCA_035710825.1 Candidatus Sulfotelmatobacter sp. | reverse complement strand
CGGCAGAAATCTTGAGGCCGCAAAGATGATCTATGACCAATACATCGAGCCCGCCTTTAGAAATCCAGCATGACCAGATCGATCCAGTCATTCTCGAAGCGATTAGAAAAATCGACGAGATTGCGCGCCGCCACGAAACGGCATACTTTCTCGCTGGCGCTACAGCTCGAGAAATAATGCTTCGCCATGTGTTTGGCCGGCCGCCGGGACGCAGGACTCTCGATGTTGATCTCGGCATTGCGGTACCCGACTGGGACCATTTCAAGTTGTTGAAAACTGCCCTTGTGGAGCAAGCCGGCTTGCAACCTCATGCGCGTATGGTTCAGCGAATTACCTATCCTTCCAAGCCCACTGTCGTCGTGGATTTAATTCCGTTTGGAGGCGTGGAGACTGCTGAAAGAACCATCGCGTGGCCGCCCGAAGAAGACATCGTAATGAGAGTAACTGGCTTTAGTGTCTCTGCGGACACACAAAAGCGTCTTCGCGAAATCTTGGAGTCCGATGCCCTGATGGAAGAACTCACGAACCAAATAATCGTCTCCTCCGGACTCAATGATCCTGAACACGTCCGCAGTTGTGAAGCGCTGGTCAGCAAAATGCGCGAAGGTTTCCTGCAGGCAAGATGATGTTCACATTAACTGATCGACCAAACTTCGTCATGTTCACCAGGGACCGCGCAGTGGCGGGAATGACGGCCGAGGAACAGCGATCTCGATGACATTCCCTTTGAAGCGATCATGCAGTGTTACCCCCAACGAAGTGCGATCCGTCCGATCATCTGCCAGATGTTTTGCGAAAAAGAACCAAACGCGATTCACCGCTGCCTTTGGGATATCAGCCGAGCGCTGTGGCAGAAGATCCTGCGGAACTCAGATTTGAGTTTACTGGGTCGTCTCTTTCGATATTCCCAGCGTTCCTTGCAAATCCAGATCTCCCTCGACCGTGACATCGATCGCCTCTGTGGGTATTCCCATGGCAGCGGCGACCATTTGGCAGGTAATCTGGGCGCACGCGGCTAGCGCGCCTAACAGCAGGTCTCCGGAGCAGGCTCCGGTGCCAGCGCCTCCGACTCCTTTGTGTGCTTGCGCCATGTAGACCGCCCGCCCGAGGTCCACGGAACATGCAATCGGTGCGTCCGCTTGGGCGCCGCGCGCAGTGAGCGTGATCCGCGAACTGGCCGGATCTTGGCGGTACATATCTTTCAAGGGCCGCTGCAACGATCGAATATCCATTCAATCCCTCCCAAATCTGGGATATTATAGGCGCAGCAGGGGTGCCTGCCTTTGGGTCTGTCGCGGCTGCGGCCTTAGAACTCAACCCGGTAAGTGTGCTGCAGGGGATAGTCCGCCTGGGCTTGCTGAGGGCATCGTTAGTAGTTCCAAGAAGCAACCTCCCATAGTTCCATGAATCAACCTCCCATGTCAGGTTCAGCGCAATCCACCCTGTTGCCGGGTGCGCGCTTTGGCAGTTACGAGATTCTCGAGCGACTGGGCGCCGGCGGAATGGGGGAGGTTTATCGCGCCAAGGACACCCGCCTCGATCGTGAAGTCGCAATCAAGACCCTCTCGCTCGATCGTCATTCGCAATCGGATGCCCTATCGCGCTTCGAGCAAGAAGCCCGTTCCGCCAGTGCGTTGAATCACCCGAACATCGTGACGATTTATGAACTCGGCCACGAGAACGGCACGCGGTATATCGCGATGGAACTGGTGGATGGGGACACGGTGCGTTCTCTGCTCGCGTCCGGCCCCATTCCATTTCGCAAATCGGTTGCAATAGCGGCGCAAATTGCCGACGGTCTCGCCAAAGCACACGAGATTGGCCTGATACATCGCGATCTCAAGCCCGAGAACCTGATGGTTTCTCGCGACGGCACCGCCAAGGTGCTGGATTTCGGTCTGGCGAAACTTCTTAAACCCGACCGCGGCAGCTCGGATTCGAGCACCACGATCACCGAGCATGGAACGATCATGGGCACCGTCGGCTACATGTCGCCGGAGCAAGCGACTGGCGAAGGACTGGATTTTCGTTCCGACCAGTTTTCTTTTGGGTCAGTGCTTTACGAAATGGCCACCGGAACGCCCGCTTTCAGGAAGAAGACGCATGCGGAAACGACGGCCGCGATCCTGCGCGATCAGCCCGAGCGGCTGAGCGCCAAAACGCTGCAAGCGCCGGCTCCATTCATTTGGATCGTGGAGCGCTGCCTCGCCAAGGACCCGAAGGAGCGTTACGCCTCGACCCGCGATTTGGCTCGCGACCTGGCGGCAGTTCGCGACCGCCTGGCCGATGCGCCGGGCCAGGAATTGGAACCTCGCCCCAATAATCTCCCTGTCCAGCGCACCGCATTCATTGGACGGGAAGGCGAGGCGGCTGACCTCCGCCAGCTCCTGAGCCGCGGTGACGTACGCCTTGTGACGCTTACCGGCCCCGGCGGAATTGGGAAGACGCGCCTCGCCTTGCAGGTGGCAGGCGAAATAACCGAGCAGTTTCCCGGCGGTGTTTGCTTTGTCGGTCTTTCGGCGATAGGCGAACGAGGCTTGATCGCTTCCGCGATCGCCCAATCCATGGGAGTGCACGAAAGCGGAAATGCGTCTCCACAAAAAAACTTGATGGATTACCTTGGCGGCCTGAGCCAGCCAATGCTTCTGGTGCTCGACAACTTCGAGCACCTCGTCGCCGCCGCGCCGGTCGTGGCGCAAATCCTTACGGCCGGGCCCAAACTCAAGATTGTGGTTACGAGCCAGGCGCCGCTTCACATCTATGGCGAACACGAATTTCCGGTGCCACCGCTCATATTGCCTGATCCCCAGTCGCTCCCGCCACTCGAAGTGCTCTCCCGTCTTCCCGCCATCGCCCTCTTTCTCGAACGCGCGCGGGCAGTGAAGCACCAATTCGCGTTGACCAGGGAAAACGCATCGGTGGTGGCGGCCATCTGCTCCCGGCTTGACGGACTGCCTCTCGCCATCGAACTGGCTGCGGCGCGAGTCAAGTTGCTTTCGCCGTCTGCTATGCTGACCCGGCTCGAAAGCCGTTTGAACCTGTTAACCGGTGGCGCCCGCGATCTCCCGAGCCGACAACAGACTCTTCGCAATACGGTGGAGTGGAGTTACGGCCTGCTCAATAGCGCGGAACAAACGCTGTTTCGGAGGCTTTCTGTCTTTACCGGAGGCTGCACGCTGGAGGCCGTCGAAGCCGTGTGCGACACCAAGAGCGATCTCGGACTGAACGTGCTCGATGGTATGGCTTCACTCGTAGACAAGAGTCTGGCGCAACAGATGGAGCAGGCCGATAAAGAAACGCGTTTCATGATGCTCTCCACCATCCGGGAGTATGCTCTGGAACGCCTGGCTGAGAGCACCGATGAAGCTGCGACCCGCCGCGCCCACGCGGCTTATTACCTCGTGCTAGCCGAAGAAGGGGCCGGGGACCTTGCCGCTCAACCGGAATGGCTGGATCGTTTTGACGTCGAGCATGAGAACTTCCGCCTAGCGATTGATCATCTGATCAAAACTGGCGATGCCGAATGGGGAATGCGCCTGGGGACCGCCCTGTTCCGTTTCTGGGAAACACGCGAGCATCTCACGCAGGGCCGAGTCGCGATTGCCAGCCTACTGGCTTTGGAAGGCACGGCGGCGCATCCGAAGCTCCGTTCGCGCCTGGTGTTCGCCGCCGCAGTCCTGGCAGCGGCGCAAGGTGATTGGGGCTCCGCGCGGCAACTGTTCGAGGAGAGCCTCGAGACCTCTGTCCAACTAAACGACAACCGCGGTATTGCAGTGGCACTGAACGCGTTGGCCGTCAATGCTCGAGACCGTGGCGAACTCGCCGCCGCGTCGCAACTCTTCGAGCAATGTCTCGCTATGTGGAAGGACCTTGGCGATCCCACTGACATCGCCCGGGCCCTCAGCAATCTTGCCAGCGTGATGAAGTTGCAGGCTGACTATGAGCGCGCATTCTCGCTCTACGATGAGTGTCTAGCAATGTTCCGTCAGGTCGGGGATGGAACGGGTGTGGCCTGGACGTTGAATTACCTGGGAGACGTCGCCCGCGAAAAAGCCGACTTCGTGGCTGCTCGTTCTTTTTGTGAACAGAGCCTGGCGGAGTTTCGCCGGCTGCGTGATAGTTGGGGAATTGCGAGTGCCCTCTCCGATCTGGCAAGTCTAAGCTGCGACCAGGGGAACAATGTCGAGGCGCGCCGTCTGTACGGCGAAAGCATCAAGCTGTTCAAAGAACTGGGCTACAAGCGCGGTATCGCAAGGGCGCTCGAATGTCTCGCCGTGAGTGCCGCATCGCAATCGAACGCCGAGCAATCGCTGCACCTTGCGGGAGCCGCTGCCTCGCTTCGCCAACAATTGGGCGCTCCTCTACTGCCTGTCGAGCAACGCAGGCTGGACAAGGCCTTGGAATTTGCGCGTCGAACGCTCGGCAATGCTGCGGGTTTGACGGCGTGGATGGAAGGTTGGGCGATGCCGGTCGAGCAAGCCGTCCACGACGTGCTGAGCTGCGACGTGGCATCAGGCGTTCGAAGTCGAAACCCTGCTTAAATCAGTTTGCGGTATCGGGATCGATCATGCGGCGCACAGCCGAGATGCGATTCGCCGGAAATCCCCCACGTCGTGCGTGTTCGCGAATCGTTTCCTCGTCGGGCGCCAGATACACACAATAAACTTTATCGCCGGTCACATAGGAGTGAAGCCACTTGATTTCCGATCCCAACTCCTTTAACACGCCGACCGACTTTCTGGCGACGGCCTGCAGCTCCGCATCCGTTAAATTACCCGCGCCGGGGATTTCCCGCTCGATCACGTATTGGGGCATAACTACCTCGCCGAAGGGTCATGGTAGCAGATTTTGGGCCTGAAAGTGCGTCACGCCGCGCATGTAAAAACCGGACACCGCAAGCTACTGATGCCAACGCGGCTTTCGCAGATTCCTGCTCATTAGCGGATGACGAGCAAACAGGAAGTTGATCTCTTGCACCGCTGTGTGTACTCAGTTCCGAATCACCGACGACCGTCAAAATCCTTGACAAAAGCATCACTGACCCACTGACCTGCCATTTAGGAGAGCGGCGACCTTCAGAACTAGCTATGCGTTTAGGTCGGGGTTGCCATTTCTTTCCGCCACTAAAATGATGTCAGCCGGAACAACGAATCGGCTGCTCCTTTTCAGGAGGCGCACCCGGAGGTACAAGGACAGAGAGGGCCTTGGTGAGAGTCGCCACCTTCAACATTAACAACATCAATAAGCGGCTTGTTAACCTCTTGGCTTGGTTAGCCAAAGCTGAGCCGGACGTGGTTAGTCTCCAAGAGCTCAAGGCGGAGCAGGGAGCCTTTCCCGTGAACGCCCTTCGAACTCTCGGGTACAAAGCAGCCTAGCAAGGGGAGCGTTCCTGGAACGGCGTGGCCATTCTTGCGCGAAACCACCCTCCCGTTCTGACCTGCGGAAGCTTGCCGGGAAATCCTGAAGATCACCAAGCCCGGTACATCGAAGCGGCCGTTCAGGGAGTCCTAATTACTTCCATCTACCTCCCCAATGGCAACCCGCAGCCTGGACCGAAATTCAATTACAAGTTGGCCTGGTTTGAGCGACTCATTGCTCACGCCGCCGAACTCATGGCGAGCGGCGCACCCGTGGTGCTGGCCGGTGACTACAATGTCGTGCCGACACCGCAGGACATCTATCCGACTCGATCGTTGGATAACAACGCGTTGATCCAACCCGAAAGCCGCCAAGCCTTTGCGCGTTTGTTGGCTCAAGGCTGGACTGACGCGATGCGGAGGCTGCATCCGGACGGGCCGCTCTGGACATTCTGGGATTACAAATTTGAACGGTGGCAGACGGACAAAGGCATGCGACTCGATCACTTTCTGCTCTCGCCGAAGGTGTCGGACCGGCTCGTAGACGGTGGTGTAGACCGATGGGCGCGTGGGCAGGTGAACGCCAGCGACCATGCGCCAACATGGATAACGCTCGATCTTTAGACCAAAGCTGCGTAAATCACGTCTGATCGGCTCGTCGCCGCCACATTGAGCCCGCCAACCTTCAAACACCAACAAGCGATTTAAAACTCCCCACCGAATTGGTCCCGCCGCTGCGCACGGATTGATCCCGCTCTTCATCCCTGGTCCGCCCAAGCAATGAAACCGGAGCTGAATTATGAATTCTCTACCGACGATTCCGCTTTTTCCCGCAGGCCAAATTGTTGCCACGCCGGGCGCGCTGGCTTTACTAGAGCAGGCCAAGAAGTCACCCCTGGAATTCCTCTCCCGACATCTTCGCGGGGATTGGGGCGAGCTCTGCCCGGACGACAAGACTGAAAATGAGCTGAGCCTCAAACACGGCTACCGTCTCATGAGCAGTTATCCAGTCACAGATGCAGAAAAGCTCTGGATCATTACGGAAGCGGACCGCTCGGCGACCACCTTGCTCCTTCCGACTGAATATTAGCGGAGAGCAAGCTGAAGGAGGCTTCCCGTGCGTCCTCACGGCAAGATCAAACTAGGTTTCTTTCCACTTCCGGTATCCGAAGCGGAGCGGCTCAGAAGTTGCCTGAAGTTCTCAGCAAAGTTCTCTGCGCTTGATCCCTGCGTAGGAGATGGCCGGGCATTCGCGCATTTGTTCAAAGGAAACGAAGCCTATCGCTACGGCGTTGAAATTGACGCCAATCGCGCGGAACAGGCCATGAATCTGGGTATCGACACGCTGCAGGCAGACACCATGGATGTGCGCTGCCCAGCGGAGACATTCTCTCTCCTCTATCTCAATCCTCCCTATGACCTCGAAGTGGGACAAACCAATAATCAAAGGCTGGAACTCGTATTTCTCGAGCAAACCTATCGTTGGTTGAAGTGTGGCGGTGTCCTTGTTTTTGTGATTCCGCAACTGCAGTTGAAGATGTGCGCTCGGCTCTTAGGTGAGCATTTCACGGATTTGACCGTGTATAAACTCACTGAGCCAGCGAGTCTCCAGTACAGGCAAGTTGCGATCCTGGGTCTGCGCCGAAAACGGCACCAGCACTTGCGGGACTCCGCGCTGCTCGATGGTGTACGCTGGCTGGAGATGTTGTCATCGAAAGCGGGTTTGCAGGTTCTGAACGACCAACCGGCAGCTTGTTACGAGGTTCTGCCTTCTGGACCGGCCGTACTCACGAATACAGGAATTCCGCTGGACGAACTGGAAGACCTGCTGCTCGATTCGGCAGCCTACCGCCAGGCAAGCCGAGTGCTTCTCCCCAAGCCCCGAGACGTCCGCGGCCGGCCGCTCACGCCTTTGCATGGCGGCCATGTGGGTCTCCTCTGTACCGCGGGAATGCTCATCGGAGTCTTCGGCGAAGGAGACGACCGACACATCGCCTACTGGCGGTCCGTGAAGTTCACGGACCACTGGGAAGAAGAGGAAGAGGATGGCACCAAGATCCTGCACGACCGGGAGCGGTTTTCGCATGAGCTGACGCTGGTCTTCGCCACTGGTAAGACCCAGATTCTGACGCACGAAAAGAAGGAACGAGGTTGACATCGGAGCAGGGAGTGGCGCAAGAAGTCGTCGGCGAAAAAGCCTCGAATCGATCGCTGTGGAACCTACGACACGGCTCGAACATGCATTCGCCTCATTTGAGCAGCGAATCCACAATCTCGTCCCATTCTTTTTCAAGCGAGGTGCGCGCCAAGGACTTGCCCGCCCGCTGATACCAGTACGCCGCGTTGGACAAGTCTCCTTCCTTGCGGTGGAGGTACGCATGTACCCATGCCCCGGCGGGACCTTCATCCCGTTGCGCCGATTCGTGAGCTTTCGTCCAATCGCCCTTCGCGTCCCACCACAATCCGGCCAATGCCAGGGACAGCTCTGCTGGCGGAAGATCGAGCTCTAGGGAATCGCGAAACTCTTGAGCGGTCATAGCAAGTTGCCCTGCGCACAGCATATCCCAAATTCCGGACGGCATAGACCACACCTTGTCCTTGGCGGTAACCGCGAACTGCGACAAGAACACACTGTTCAGTAAACCCATTTTCGTTGATCGCCAAGGGCCGAATTTCCATCCGGGAGAAATCGGATTACACATGAAAAACGCCCACCTTCGCTTCGGATGGCTCACTTATGTGAAGAGCACCGAGAAAACAACGACAAGCATCAAGCTTCGCCTGGACTGTTTCATCGGAGAGTTTTGCCAGATCCTCCCCGACAAGCCAAGGCCCATTTGATTTCCGTGATCGGCGGAGATACGCAGGTCTCCGCGGTGAGCGCGGCAATTTCGATGGGAGACCGGTTCATGGTGGAAGGGCCTGATGTGCAGCCGATCCGGGTATGTCTGGAGCGGAATGCCCAGTGCCTCAAGGGCTCCATCCAGCTTGCCGGGCGAAAGAAGCCGCTGCGTCACCTCATTGGCATGTCGGAAGAGTTTGCTTCAGGCAATGCGTCTGCACGTTCCGGAAGAACGCTGCTGGCAGGCTCAGACTGCCGATTTGTTTGGGCCTCCATCGCTCACATTTACGGGATACCGGGAATCCCGGAACGCATCATGCGGTCATTCATGCGCACGGTATTGGATGTAGTCCGGTGATTGTCAAAGGAGAGAAAGAACAATTTCTTGACTGGCTCAGCTGGGGCGTCGAGAGCTGCGATTCCATTTCCCGCACAAACAGGTTCGATCCGCTGGCCGAACGTAAGTCTCAAAGACATCTTTCTGAAAGCTGAATAGTTTCGCTCACTTCTCACTCCTTCTCTTTTCGCGCTTCTCGGTTTGTTCTGTCCGTAGTTCCCTTTGTATGAGAGGGTTTCCATGCCCGAACTGTCCACCATCTACGATTACATGAGAGCCAACGCGGGCTTGCTCGGGGCGCGCATTCTCACCGAAGCCGCGCGAACCCGCAGGAACGCTTCATTGTCCTTCGGAAGCGGTTGATCGAGGTCCCTGATTTCGAGGATCTTTCCCGCTTCAGCCTTGCTATAGACGGCGGCTTTCATGTGGGCTGAAATGTTAGCCTCCATCGGGGAGACCCGATGTGACGAAGATCACAGAATGGAGGGTTGCAGTATCCTCGGCTTCAGAGTGTCGCGCCAGGCGATTGCACTCGTTAACGGCGTTGGAAAACCGGGATGTCCTAAGAGTTAGACGACGTCCAACCTCGTCGTTCCCATTGGCGTCTGGATTCTTACCTGACCGCTTAGGGAAGGTTGGCCGACAAGCAGGAAAATGATCAGCTCAGCTAACAGTCGGGGATTTTTCGCGGTCTAATGCTGACCAGCGCGGCGGGGCATTATTGTGAGCGCCACAGTGGTCTACCAGAACGCGAGATCCCATCCAAGCGATGGCATCGGGTCAGTAGCACTTAGCCCTTCTAATCAGCAGAACTCGTGTCGCGATAAATGCCAGCAGGCAATAGCGCCTACCAGAACGCCCCCGAGGAGGCCCAGCCCTACGGCAATGGGACGATAGGGGTTATGTGGTGACATCGCCATAGCGGGGAGAGACCAAGGGAAAAGACTACCGAACAGCGCGATACCGCGTGGTATCGCAACGAACATGAGTGCCAGCGCTATCACCGCAACTACAAGGCCAGGAAGAAAACTTCTCCATCTGAGACTGATCCACATCTGAATCGAAAAAAGAAACCCAGCAGCGCAACTACTCAAAAGAACGCCCCTGAAGATCATTACCGAAGGCAGCCGTGACGAACTCCAAGCTGGCTTCATCAGTCGAAGGACTTCTGCTGTCGCAACTACGCCAGTCGCAAGCACCAGTGAACTGAGCAAGAGTAGGCCGATGCCCGCGATCCATTTGGCAACAAAGATCTTGGAGCGATCCACAGGAAGAGCCAGAATATGCTTCCAGCTCTCGTTTTGGTGTTCGACGGCAGCAACGAGTGCAGCTACCAGCGCGGCGTATAGCGGGAACAAGATGATTGTCCAGATCGTGAGAGTGAGTTGAGCGAAGCCGGTAAGAAGATCAGCGTCGCTGTGTTTCTCGCTACGGCCTGCATATATCCCGAATACAAGCAGCACAATGACTGTCGGACACCAGATCGCCAAACGCAAAGCAAGTGTACGTTTCAGTTTCAGGCCTTCGGCTGCCAGTACGGGGTAAAGATCCTTCATCGGTGGCTTCCTGTTCTCAATTCATTACCATGCGAAGAAATAGATCTTCGAGGGTTTCCTGCCGACGTTCAAGCCGGTACACATGAAATCCGTTGTCCAGGAGACAGCGATTAATTGCTGCTATGTCTTCATCGAGAGAAATCTGCACCTCTACCAGATTCTCCGAGTCTTTGAGTACCTGCCAACCATGCGCTTTCAAGAGAGCGGCAGCATCGAATCCTCCGTCCGCGACCACGGTCAGCGGTGCTTGGTACCGTTGCAACTCGTGCAGCTTGCCTTGGAAGAGCAGTTGGCCGCGGTTGATGATTCCGATGTAGTCAGCAACCTGCTCAACCTCATTCAAGACGTGGCTTGAGAGAAAGATAGTCACGTTGTGATCGTGTGCGAGCTTCTGAAGGTGGCCTCGCAGCTCTCGTATCCCAGCCGGGTCCAATCCGTTTGCTGGCTCGTCGAGCATCATTAGAGACGGTTCACCCAACCACGCCAAGGCAAGGCCCAGCCTTTGACGCATTCCCAAGGAGTAAGCGCGGACAACTCGATTAGCATCGGCAGTCAGGCCAGAAAGCGCAAGGGTGTCAGCGACACGCGATCGGGGCAGCTTAAGGATACGCCGCGTCACCTCCAGGTTTTCCTGACCGGTGAGGTGGGGATAGAGCGACGGGGTTTCGACTAGGGCGCCTATCCCGCGCAGCAGCTCGCGCCGTTCTTGCGTGAGAACTTCGCCATTCAGAAGGATGGTGCCACTGGTTGGACGGAGTAACCCGAGCAGAAGTCGAATTGTCGTGGTCTTGCCAGCACCGTTCGGACCTAAGAACCCATAGATGATTCCGCGAGGCACTCGTAGTTCAAGGCCCCTAACCGCCGTGCACGATCCGAAAGTACGAGTTAGGCCGCGCGACTCGATCGCCAGAGAATCCGTCATAGATAAACCTATGAGGGCTCCGACGCGAGCGCCGTGCGAGATCCTTGAATAGCAACCACAGTTGCGACGAGAAATACGAGGGAACTAAGGGCCCAGGAAGAAACATTTGTGCTGGTGAATAATCCTCCATTTCGAAGATGAAACTCAGACGCCGCGTAGCGTTGGACAAGCCAGCCCCAAGTCAGCACGCCGAACGTCATGACCGCGACCGACCCGGCCAGCAACGTCGAAGGTACGGTGAACCAAAGCCGTCGATGCCTCGACAAATCGCTCCGGCGAATGGCTTGTCTAACACTGATCGCGCTCACGACTAGGCCGGCGATCATCAGAACGAATGTCACGGAGCTTAGGGTCCAGCGGTTGGCTAGAGGCGGCCAGTTCTGTGGCGCTGTCCAATCTCCGGTGACGTCCCAAGGGGTGGGCACCCAATGGCCGGTGTTCGCGCTTGCGGCCGCAGCCATCCATGCCAAGATCACCAGCGCTGCGAAAGGCGGTACGGCTAGGCGGTAGAGAACATCCCATCGCCGATTCGAGAGCGCGGTTCTCAGGATTGTCACGGATACAGGCGAGCCCACCATGGCGACGGCCACAGCAGCTAGAAGTGAGCCGCCTCTCACCAGGTTCCAACTTGTGAACAGCCATGGATGAGAGTGCATAGCTGCCCCGAGCGGCGTGTCGGCCACGCTCCAATAGAAATTGATGCTGCCTGCAACGGCACTCAGGTACGCGTAGAGCATCAACGCCAGCGAACTTTGACGTCGGTCCATCGTCAATCTCCCTAAAGAGAGAACGCGCTCGTACAGCGCCCCTCCAATTACGTTGAGGATCGTCTGGACGTGCGAAGGGTAAGTTTCCAGGAAGGTCTGGAATTCTTCGCCATAGCGAGTTCGCCATTTCTGTGGGTACAAGCCGACTAGTTGGCTTGCGAGCCGCGCGTTCATCGTGCCTCCAGTTTCCGGAGTCCCGCACGCGTGAAGCCATGTAATGTTGCAAGCTTTGCACGCAGAACTAGGAGCCCTTTTGCAGTCAACCGATATGGCTGGCGCCTCTCCACAGCGGGCAGCGGCTCAATCAGCTTCTCGCGCTCCAAACGTGCGATTGCTCCGTACAGCGTGCCTGGGCCGAGCCGCGTGCCGGACATGTGCACGATGTCCTCGATCATCGCGTGCCCATGTTTCGGGCCATCTGCAAGGCTCGTGAGCACCAGCAATGGTGGATCGGAGTAGCGCCCGAGATTCCGGTCCTGGCCACCTACGTCTTGCGTACTTCGTGTCACGTAGTAAGGCTAGCAGGAATCTTGTGAGGATGCAACCAGTATTTTGGAGCAAAGGCTCGGCAAATCTGAGATTAGGGCAAGACCAATATTCACAGAACCCCGAATTGGAAACATTGTTTCCGGTGCGTTTACGCCGGTACTGGCAAAATACTCGAAGTCTTTCTCGCTAATTGACTGTATCTCAATCGGCGTAGACCGGATGCAGCGGAACTTCGAACCGATGCGAAAGCAGGTAGAGACGTGGCAACGAACTGAACTCACCGACGTCACAGCGAAAGTTGTGATCTACGAGGCGTTCGTTGAGGGCAAACTGAAGGCTCCCAAACAGCTCGCTCGTACCGTGCATGATCTGTACTTCGAACCGAGGTACGAGGAGTTCCAGTCTAGGACGATCTGGAGTCTGTCGAATGCGTTTACCTCGGCATTCAAGGAACTGGACCCCATCCCACAGTTCAAGGCGACGGCCAAGCTCGGAGAATTCCTGGAGGCCCGGTTCTCACGATCGTTCTAGTTTGTCGGGCGGCGTCGGCCGACCGCCCCTTTTTTACCAGCGAACAGTGGTGGAGCGTCGAGGCTTCCCCCGACCGAAGTGACTTCCCAGAAGCCCGTTTATAAGGACTAATCCAGACTCCAGGAGTGCATCGGCCAGAAGTCAACAGTTGAGCCAAAGGGTCACTTATCCGGAGATGCGACTATTCGGCCGAGCGGCGAGAAGCCCGTTCTAACCAAGCTTTCGGCCGCCTGCCTCAGCTGTATTTTTCCTCAGAAGCAATCGTCGTAGAGGCGACTTCGGCTCACTAACCCGGCCGGGCTCGAGATAGCCCAAACAGGTGTATTTCATAAAGATCCTCACACGCAAAGTCTTAGCTCAGATTTCGTCGTCTTACGGGAAACCGGGGCCCCGGGAAAAATCATTCCGAGCGCAGAGCCTGCATCACGTCGACGCGGGCGGCGCGCGCCGCCGGGAGCATCGAAGCGACTACCGCCGCGCCTAACAGCACAAACGCAGATACGATCGCGGGCCATGCGCCTGGTATTTTTAGATCGCCGAAATAACTGCCTGCCACGCGCACAACGACGAGCCCGAACGCCGCGCCGGCCACGATGCCTACGGCAGCCATCACCAGGCCTTCGGTGACAACACCTCTGAGTAGATTTCCCGGCTGAGAGCCAAGCGCCATACGGATGCCGAATTCGCGGGTCCGTGCGCTGACCGAAAACGCCAGCACTCCGGCGACGCCAACGATCGCGATGAGCAACGCGACCGCGGCGAACACGCCAAAGACCAGCGAGTTCAAGCGATCCGGAGCCAGCACTTTCGCGCGAATGTCTTCCAGCGTGGCGGCGTTCTCCACCGGTTCATCAGCGGCCATATCCCGAATAATTTTCGTGACCGGCGTCACCAGCGAATAAGGATTTCCCATGGTGTGGATGAAGACGTGACCGCCGAACATTCCGCCGTCTGCCAATGCGCTATAAATGGTGGCGGTGGGCACCGGAGCGATGTGTTCGTCGTCCATGTCGGCGGCGACCCCAATAATTCGGTGCGGCGACGTAAGTCGCGCCTTTTCGGCGGCAGTGCCGGTAGCGAATTCGAGCACGGGATCGGTCCAATACACATGCCGATTGATCGGATCCTGACCGGGAAACATCTGCCGCGCCAGAGTCGCGCTAACGATCACGACGGGCTCTGCGTTTTGGTCATCGAGCGAGTTGAAGTCCCGACCGGCAATGATAGGAACGCCGAGCGAGGTGAAAAAGCCGGGAGAAATCGTGCGCCACAGCGCACGAGGATCGTCTTTATCATGGACGTGACCATCTCCCGAGAATTGGAAGCCTACACCGAAGTTCTCCGCATCCCGCCACGGAGCGATCATGCCGACAGCCGTGTCGGTAACTCCGGGCAGCGCATCGATTTGACGCACCGATTCCTTGTAAAAATCGACGACTTGCTGCGGCGTTCTTCCATCGGACGGCGCCGGAACGTCGACGACCAGGACGCGGCGCGTATCGAAGCCGGTCTGGGTCTTTTGCAACGCGACCAGCGTAGTAATCAACACGCTGGCGCCCGCGAGTAGTATGAAAGACGCGGCGATTTGGGTGACGGCGAAGATGCGCTGGCGGCGGCCGGTGCTGCTGGTGATGCGGACGCTGCCGCCCGAGAGGTTCATGCCATTCGATGAGTTCGCCGATGGCAGGCGCGGCACAAATGCCAGCATCACCGCGGCGACGATGGCCAGCGCCACTCCCACCCAGAGCATGCTGAAATCCACCGTCAAATCCAGCGCGCGAACGGAGAAGCGCGAGGCGTATCGAGCCAGGATGGTGACCAATGGCTGCGCGATGATTACGCCGATGGCCGCGCCGGCGCAGCAAAGCAGAAGGCTTTCGGCTAACAACATGCGGCGCAGCGCCCAAGTGTTGGCGCCCATCGCGGCGCGGATCGCGAGTTCGCCCTCGCGGCGAACCGTCCGCGCCAGAATCAGGTTAGCCACGTTCGAGCAGGCGATGATGAAGACCAGTCCCGAAGCCGCGAGAAGCACGAGCAAGACGGTGCGCGCGCCGGAAGTAATCTCATCCCGGAGCATCCTGGCATCAATTCGGTAGCCGAAGTTATCGGGGTACGCATCGGGATGGTCCTTCACCATTCCAGCGTACACCGTGCGCAACTCGTTGCGCGCCTGGTCCAGAGTGGCGCCGGGAGCAAGCTTACCGAAAAGTTCGGTCATGCGATGGATCCGGCCGGTGACCATCGTGGCGGAAAGATGATGCGGGCTGATGACCAGGTTGCCGATAATTTCGGTCTCTGCGGGATACGGCACAGAAGGTTCGAGCACGCCGATGACCGCAGCGGAACGATCGCCAAGGCTGCTGAGCCGAACGCTCTTGCCGATCACATGCGGGTCTTTTGTGTAAACGGTGGACCAGAAACGATACGTCAGCACGATGACGCCAGGGGCATCAGCGCCAGCGTCTTGAGGTCCGACCAGACGGCCTAGAACAGGACGCAGACCCATCACATCAAAGTAGTTCCCGCTGACCACGCCGCCGTGAACTACGCGAGGTTCGCCGAGCCCGACCATCGTAAAGTCCATCGTCGAGAAATCGCCGAACTCGCTCATGGAGCGCACGCCGCCCTCGATATCCTTGATTTCGGGCACGGAAAACGTCGTGTTGTCTTGTCCGCCGCTGGGGGCGCTCTGGCGGATATACACGAGCCGGTTCTCGTCACGGTTGACCAGCGGCTTCAGCAGCACGCCCCGGACCAGCGTGAAGATGGCCGAGTTGGCCCCGATTCCCAGCGCCAGCGTGAGGATCACAATGGCCGCGAGGCTTTTGCTGTGCATCAACGAGTGGAACGCAAGTCTTAAATCGCGGAAAAATGAGAAACGCATTTTTTCTCCTTGAGCGTTGAGCGACGCCGTATCAGGGCCGCCACTTTATATAGCACCTTGGACTGCGCAGCGCTTGGAAAGTTCCGAATGGCCGATTGCACGGTGCTCCACTTACTCGTCGAACGGTCGGGCCGGGAATCGACACGCGATTTACCGATTTTTCGCGTAGCGTATCGCCGTGAAACAGCTTGTGGCGGATCGGTTGCCCGTCCTTCACCATATAGTCGAACGGCCGCACCGGAATTCGACAAGTCGTCGAGACTATTTCTTTCAACTGCCGAATCCGCTGTTGCAGGAATGGCCGCTCGGGTTCCCGTTGGGTCAGCGCCAGAGCTTTCCTGAGCCAAGGGTCATTTATCCGGTAAGGCGACGATTCGGCCAGGTGACGAGAGCGCGATTGAACTAAGCCTCCGCAGCCACCCCTGGGTGGGGTTGCAGGGGGTGGACCTGCGTTTGCTTTGCTTTCACTATCTCGCGCCTGACGGTCATCCAGGCTTGAACCTCTTATTTCGCCCCCCCAGCGCCAGTTCCGCAACCACTGCAGCAAGTTTATCGAGTATCTGGTTCCAGCCCTCCATTTGACCGCTATTTTTCGCGCTCTCCATGGGTTCATTTCCAATGAAAGTAAGTTTCGTCTGGCCGTTTCCGAGATCCTCAAAGATGGTCACGTCGTACGCACCGTCTATAGCCTCATGTTCTATTCCTAATTGCGCAGGCTCAATCTTGTTTCCCTTTGGGTAAGAGTTGCCGACCAAACGTCCAGAATCAGCGCATGCGCGGCAACGTGCTGCGCAGGAATATAATGCGGCCACGGATGGTCCTCATCGCAGGCACCAGACTCGGACCGTACGAGATTCAATCGCCGCTGGGAGCTGGCGGCATGGGCGAGGTGTATCGTGCATTAGATACACGGCTCGACCGCATTGTCGCCGTCAAGATTCTCCCCTCTCATCTTTCCGAAGACCATGAGGCCAAGGAACGATTCGACCGCGAAGCACGCACGATCTCTTCCTTGAACCATCCAAACATCTGTACCCTCCACGATGTCGGCCACCAGGATGGAGTCGACTATTTGGTGATGGAATGCTTGGAAGGAGAGACCCTTGCCAGCCGCTTGGACAGGGGGGCACTTGCACCTGATCAAGTACTAAAGTATGGAATTGAGATTTGTGAAGCGCTCGAAATGGCTCATCGCACCGGCGTGGTTCATCGTGATCTCAAGCCGGGCAACATCATGCTGACCCAGACTGGCGTCAAACTGATGGACTTCGGTCTGGCGAAATCGTCGGCCGCGCGTACGTCCGCTGCGGCAAGTTTGACCCTGACTCTGTCCAGCCCCGCCGCAAATTCGCCGCTCACCGAAAAGGGGATGATCGTCGGAACATTCCAGTACATGTCGCCGGAGCAAGTACAGGGAAAAGAAGTGGACGGACGCACTGACATTTTTTCGCTCGGCGCGGTGCTATACGAAATGGTGACAGGAAAGCGAGCCTTCGAAGGGAAGAGCCAATTGAGCGTGGCGGCTTCGATCCTCGAAAATGAACCGCCGCCTATTCGTTCCGTGAAGCCAATGACATCACCAGTGTTGGATCACGTGATCGTCTGCTGCCTGGCTAAAAACCCGGAAGACCGCTGGCAAACTGCACGTGATCTTGCGCTCGAATTGAAATGGACCGCCGAATCGGGGGCACAGACTGGGATCTTCACACCTGCGGGCCAACGGAAGGCAGGTCGACAATGGCTTGCCTGGAGCGTTGCGGCCTTGCTGGGCGTAACTGTTGTGCTGACCACGTTCCTGTTTCGGGGCAAGAGGCCCCCGGTGACCACACCAGTGCGCTTCGAGATCCAACTTCCTGCAGGTGCTCTCACCTTCATGCTCTCACCCGATGGTCGCCAACTGGCTTTTCTGGCGCCAGGTCCGGACGGGCGCAACCTTGTTTGGATTCGCGCTCTTGATTCACTGCAGCCGCACCCGCTGCGCGGCACGGAAAATGTCTTTGTACCAATCGTCTGGTCCCCGGATAGCCGGTTCATCGCATTTCAGTCGGGAAGCAAGCTAAAGAAGATCGAGATTTCCGGCGGCCCTCCGCAAGAGGTATGCGATGCCTTCTCCACGGTCATCGGCGGCGCGTGGAACCGGGACGGCACAATCATTTTCGGCACCGTCGGAAATGGCATTATGCAAGTTCCGGCTGCAGGCGGGGTCGCCACTTTGCTTACGACCACGGAGGGGCGCAACGAAGTTCACACATTTCCGTCTTTCCTGCCAGACGGGCGGCATTTTCTTTATCTGAGAGCACCCGAGAATCCCGGTATTTATCTCGGGTCACTCGATGTTAGGCCTGAACAACAGAGCTCCAGGCGAATACTCTCAACATCACAGATGGCGGTCTATGCGGCGACCGCTGAACCCAGGATGGGTCGCCTGCTTTTCCTGCGTGAGGGCACGTTGCTGGTCCAGGCGTTCGATGATAGGAGCCTGCAACCTCAGGGCGATCCGATCCCTGTTGCCGAACGGGTCGGGAGCTTTCACCTTTCCGGATTGTTTTCCGTGTCGCCAAGCGGCGTCTTAGCCTATAGTGCTGGACCAACGGCACGTTGGCTTTCACAACTCAGCTGGTTTGATCGGCAGGGCAAACAGTTGGGCCACGCCGAGCGGCCTGGAACCTATTCATACACCGATTTTGCATTGTCGCCCGATGGAAAGCGTCTGGCCGCGTCGAAAATCGACCCGAGGGCAGGCGGTGAAACGGGCATTTGGCTTCTTGACTTGCTTCGAGGTGTGAGCACCCGCTTCACATTTGATCAGGCGCCGGATTCCGCCCCGGTCTGGTCACCGGACGGCAGCCGAGTAGCCTTTGCTGCATACCGCGCTGGCGGGAATGGGATTTATCAGAAGACTACCAATGGCGCCGGGAACGAACAGGCACTCGTCAGTGTGACAGGCGACGAAAAGTTCCCGGACGATTGGTCGCGCGACGGGCGCTTCCTGCTTTACACTCAGCAGGATCCTCAAACCCATGCCGATTTATGGGTCTTGCCTCTGGCAGGTGACGGGACACCGTCTGGCACAGCCACACCTTTTGCAAATACGGTGTTCAGCGAGGAACAAGGCAGATTCTCTCCCGACACACGCTGGATCGCTTATGCTTCGGACGAGTCCGGTAGATCCGAAATCTATATCCAACCTTTTCCGGCGCCCCCGAACGGCGGCAGCAAGACTCCGATCTCCCGCGACGGCGGCAGCCAGCCCCGATGGCGGAGGGATGGCAAGGAATTGTTCTATTCTTCCCCAGACGGAAAACTGATGGCTGTGGACGTGACCGAGGGTCCGATATTTAAGGCAAGCGCTCCAAGAACCTTGTTCCAAGTACCAGTAGCTCAAATCGGCCACAATGAAGGCGGCGTACAGGTTCTCGCTTGGGACGTGGCTCCCGATGGCAAGCGGTTCCTTATCGACACAGCGACAACATCGTCCGAATCCGTCGCGGTAGTGCTGAACTGGACCACGGAACTGAACAAGTAATAGCTCGCGGCGGGAGCGAAACGTGGTCGGCAGTAGGATTTAGGGCCCCGCGGCGCGCACGCCTCCGATTGTGTACAGATGACGGGCTAACCGGAAGTTACGTTTTCACGCGGACTCCGACGACGTTGTCCCGAAGTCGGCTTATGAGAGATGTGGAGTGCCGAACGCGGCTCGCGTTCTGGTCTCCGCGAAGCCCGTTTGTGGATTCTTTCCGGTTGGCCGAGGATCCACACACTAGTCGGAAAGGCGGCCTCAATGAGCGCACTGATGGAGCCAGCAGGGGAGATTGAAAATCTCCACGATGCCGGTCAGGTATCGGGGAGGGATGGTTCAGGCCTCGTGCCGCAGCGCCGTCACCGGATCGAGATTACGAGCTCGCGCGGCAGGTAACCAGGCGGCTACCAGCGCGACCGCGGCGAGGAGCAGCACGATCCCCGCGAGCGGAGCGACCCCGAACGAGGTCCGCG
>DASTCU010000043.1:0-46229 GCA_035710825.1 Candidatus Sulfotelmatobacter sp. | reverse complement strand
CGGACCCGTTCTGGGCCGCCCGCCGTGGCTGAAGAAATCGCCAAGCGGCAAAACACAGCAAGCACAGAGAAATTAAGGCTCCCCGCCAAAGCGCCCGTGTGCGCGGGGACAAGAATTCTTTCGGAGGCGAGAGTATGTACGCGGTGATCCGCGCCGGCGGTAAGCAATACCGGGTGGCGCCCGGGGATGTGATCCGAGTGGAGAAGGTCGGCACCGGGACCGACGGCCAGGTCGAGTTTAACGACGTGCTTGCCGTGTCGGCGTCCGAAGGCGAAGTCGTCCGGCCTGCTGCAGAAGCGCGGGTAGTCGGCGAAGTCGTGGAAGAAGGCCGCGGCGCCAAGATTCTTGTCTTCCACTACAAACGCAAGAAGCAGTACAAGAAGCTGCGTGGGCATCGTCAGGCGTACACTGCGGTGCGGATCGCGGAGATTGCGTTCGGCGGACAGAGCTTCAAAGCACCTGACCAGCCGAAGAAGGAAGCGAAGCCGAAGAAGGCGAAGGCGGCGGCCGAAGAGCATGAGGCCGAGCCCGTCGCGAAGAAGGGCGGAGCGAAGAAGAAGGCCGCTCCAAAGAAGGCTGCCAAGAAAGCAACCAAGAAGAAATAACTGAGTACTGAGTACCAGGTATCCATAACTGGCAACTGGCCACTGAGAGCTGATTTTTATGGCGCATAAAAAAGGACAAGGCACTTCACGAAACGGCCGCGATTCGAATTCGCAGCGGCTTGGATTCAAGGCATTTGGCGGGCAGGTCGTGCCCGGCGGGACGATCATCGTGAGGCAGCGCGGCACGCGCGTGAAGCCGGGCCTCAACGTCGGCCGCGGCAAAGACGACACGCTCTTCGCCAAAATCAGCGGACGCATCAAGTTCATGGACAAAGGCTCGATGGGCAAGTTTGTGATGGTCGAGCCGCTCGAAGCAAAGTAGGAAATCGAAGGTTCGGAAACTCCGCGGGCGTAGGCGCCCGCTCGACACAGGCCTCGCCTTCGAGACGAGGCTTTTTTGTTGCGAGCTGTGAGCGGTGAGCGATGAGCCGTGAGCGAAAACTGCCAACCGATCGCTGTTGACTCACACTGAGTACTGGATACTGCGTACGGCGTACTGCCAACTGATCTCCCATGTTCATTGACGAAGCCAAAATCAAAGTCAAAGCCGGCGACGGCGGAAACGGCTGCATGGCCTTCCGGCGGGAGAAGTTCGTCCCGCGCGGCGGACCGTCGGGTGGCGACGGCGGCAAGGGTGGCGACATCATCATGGAGTCGAGCGAACGCCACAACACGCTGGTGCATTTCCGTTTCAATCCCGAGCACAAAGCGCAGCGCGGACGCCACGGCGAGGGCTCGAACAAAACCGGACGCGACGGGGGCGACGTGCTGTTGAAAGTTCCCGTGGGCACCATCGTCTACGACGACGAGACCGGCGAGAAGGCATTCGAGTTCACCAGCGCCGATCAAAAGTTTGTGATTGCCCGAGGCGGACGCGGGGGACGCGGCAATGCCCGCTTTGCTACCTCGGTGCATCAGGCCCCACGCGAGCACGAGGCAGGCCGCCCCGGCGAAGAACATACCTACCGGCTCGAACTGAAGTTGCTTGCCGACGTTGGGCTCGTAGGTTATCCGAATGTGGGCAAGTCGACGCTGATTTCGCGCATTTCTTCGGCGCGGCCGAAGATTGCGGATTATCCGTTTACCACTCTCGAGCCGAACCTCGGAGTGGTCGCGGTGGGCGATGCGAAAAACGAAATCAGCTTCGTGGTGGCCGACATTCCGGGACTGATCGAGGGCGCGCACGCGGGCGCCGGCCTGGGCACGCAGTTTCTGCGGCACATCGAGCGCACGCGGCTGCTGGTGCACCTGGTGGACGTCTCGGACGCGAGCGGGCGCGACGACGTGAGCAAAGATGTGGAAGTGATTCTCGGCGAGCTCGGCAGCTTCGGGGCGCATCTCGAAGAAAAGCCGATGATCATGGTGGCTTCGAAGATCGATGTCGTGAACAAAGAGAAGCTGGCCCAGTTGAAGAAGCTCTGCAAGAAGAAAAAGTGGAAGCTGTACGAAATCTCCGCCGTCACCGGCAAGGGCATTGAAGCTTTGAAATACGCGATGGCGGATGAAGTTCAGGAGCTGCGGCAACAAAGCGAAGCCGTGGCCGAGAGCTCGTAAAGCCAGGCGTGAAATCTCCTCGATCTCATTTCTGCAAAATATTGATTCTATTGTAGTTATAATCGATATGGAGTGATCGTCCTCCGCAAAATCTTGCAAAATAAGAACTTGCAGGCAAAATCTTGGGAAATAAGGGGTTAACGGGGATCCAGCGGATCTCGGCAGGCCAATAAAATCCGGTATTCCCATCTGCAAAATATTGAAATTGCTAAGCTTAGCTTGATCTGTCCGCGACGCTTCCCTGCAAAATATTACAAAATAAGGACTTACAGGTAAAATATTGCGGAATAAAGACTTAGCAAAAACCCTTGGAATCACGTCGACCAGGGGCAATATGCTGGCCGGGCCGGTTGCTAGGATTGTGGACGTCGCGCGCACGACTCCAGTGTGTGCGTTCTGGGGTTCCGGAGTAAAGGTCATCCGTCACACGATTGCGATTTTTGGCTGTGGAAGACTGTGGAAAACAGACGTGTAGTTGTGAAGGTAGTGTCTTAACAGTACGTTGCAGGGCCGACTGCGTTATCGCTTTGCGTCGTGTTCGCTAAGAATGGCGTAAATCTTGGAGATGCGCTGTTTTCGGAGGTCGAACGCTTCAATCTCGTTCTTGGTCATCCCCACGAATACCTCCGACAGACGGGCATCGGACTGCTGCTTCGTAAGGGCTGCTAGTTCATCACTCAGTTCTTGGAGTTGCTGTTGATTGAGCCTGGTCACTGGCGTGGTCTCAGAACGTGCATCAGATTGCACATGAGACCGGCGCTCATAAGCGGCGCGGCGGAGAGATGTGTAGATTGACTGGTATAGTCTACCTCCGAAACGGCGGAATGCAAGAGGTCAAGACTGCATTGGTGAATTATTCGGCGTGCCGCGACCTCCGCTTTGGAGCAATGCCATGAGGTACTGGAGATAACAATCTTCGTGAACGGCTTCTCCGTTTTCGTCGGTCTTTGCATGTTCGAGACGAACGGGCTGTTTGCAGACAGAACAAATTGGAGTATGCATACGGCACCCCTCTGGGGGGGGCGACTTTACGCGCGCAGTCTAGCTGCCCCATCCGTCACTTGTCTGCCCGCTAGCGCACATAAGAAACACCTATACCGGAAATGGCAGAATGCAAGAGGCCCGAAGCTGTATTGCTGGTTCATTCACCATAGGACGGTGCGCACCTACGCAAAAAGGCGGCCCGCAGGCCGCCTTTTTCCCAAACGGAATACATCCACAGAACCCTATGCCTAGTTTACGCTGCGGGGATCGGTCCGTGCTGGAAGTGGTATTGCAGGATGCGGGCTGCAAGCTCGGCGCTTACATTCGCGTCGGGCGATTCAACAGCACGGACGACCTCGCCGCGGCAGACGACTTCGGTCTCGGACAATCCGGCTATTTCAGGCGGCAGCACGAGATTGATTTCCAGCTGAACGCTGGGGGAGAGAAGTTGATCGGCCTGGAAGAGCATTCCAGAACGGCTGATGTTTTCGGTGGTGCCGATATGCCATTGCTTCTCGCCGAGACGGCGGTACCGGAGCGGCAATTGAAGCTGGAATCGTTGTGCACGCGCAGGTGCAGCCTTTCTGGCGCGGGCGAAGGCCTGGCTTTCGATGGACTGTGTTGACATGACTTCCTCCGGGGGAGTGGGAGTTGCATCGAGCACTTCGCGCACTTTGTTTTTCAGGTCGCGAAGGTTGAATGGCTTCTGGAGCAGGCGCACACCGGCATCCAGAGTGCCGTTGTGTCCGATTACGTTTTCGGTGTAGCCGGACATGTAGAGAACTTTCACGTTGGGGCGAATTTCGGAGATGCGCTGCGCCAACTCGCGACCGTTCATGCCGGGCATGATGACGTCGGTGAGCAGCAGGTGGATAACGGCCTCGTGGGCCACGGCAATCTGCATGGCGACGGCGCCGTCGGCGGCTTCGATGACCTTGTAGCCCTGCTTCTCGAGATACTGCCGCGCGAGATAGCGCAAGTTGGCTTCATCTTCGACCAGAAGAATTGTTTCGGTGCCGGGTTCGACTTTCTGGAATTGACGCGGAGGCGCAACCTGCGCTGCCGGCTCTTCCAGCGAGGCAACTCGCGGGAGATAAATCTTAAATGTGGTGCCGCGTCCGACTTCGCTGTAGACCCAGATGTATCCTCCACTCTGCTTGACGATGCCGTACACCATGGAGAGGCCGAGGCCAGTGCCTTTTGGTCCTTTAGTCGTGAAGAAGGGCTCGAAGATATGCGACTGGGTTTCCTGGTCCATGCCGTTGCCGGTGTCGCTGATGGCGACCATCACGTAATCGCCAGGACGCAAGGGACCGTGCGCGCGCGCGTAGTCCTCATCGAGGGTGACATTCGAGGTCTCGATGGTGAGCTTGCCGCCGGAGGGCATGGCGTCGCGGGCGTTGACCGCGAGATTCATGATCACTTGCTCGATCTGCCCGGCGTCGGCGCGCACCGCCCACAGGTTGGGGCTGGGGACCATGACGAGATCGATATCTTCGCCGATCATGCGAGTGAGCATTCTGAGGTTCTCGCTGGCCACGTCATTGAGATTGACGATGCGCGGGGCGAGCATCTGCTTGCGGCTGAAGGCGAGCAGCTGGCGCGTGAGCGAAGAGGCGCGCTCGGAGGCGCTGGCGATCTCCTGGGCCGGGCCGCGCAGATGCGGCTCGGCCCCGAGACGTTCGAGGAGAAATTCGGAGTAGCCGGAGATGACCATCAGGAGATTGTTGAAATCGTGGGCGATGCCTCCGGCCAGGCGACCGACGGCTTCCATCTTCTGCGATTGCTGGAGCTGCTGTTCGAGAGCGCGACGCTCGGTCACGTCTTCGGCAAAGAGTTCGAATACGACGCCTTCCTTCCGTCCATTGGCGACCGATCGGCCGGAGACGCGGATCACCGAGGTGCCGCCCTTGCGCTTCCATTCCGCAGTCAGGCCCTTGAAGGGCGCAGAGGAGCGAAGGTAATCGGCCAGGTCGAACCATTGTTCGGCGTCGTTGTAGAGAGTGTAGATATGCTGGCCAACGATTTCGCCCGGCGAGGTGAAACCCAACAGTTCCAGGAAGGCGGGATTGGCATCGAGAATCTTGCCGGTCGAGTCGCAGCGGCAGATTCCGTAAGGGGCATTGGTTACAAGCGACCGGAAGTTGAGCTCGGAGCGGCGAAGATCTTCTTGCGTGGCCCGCAGGGCAGCGTTGAGCCAGCAGATCAGCATGGCCACAAAGAAGAAGAGTGACAAACGCAGAATGGCGGTACGGAGCTGGTCGGGAGAATGCGGGCCGACCAGCGAGAAATAGGCGCTCACGGTAAGCGCGAACGAGGTGGCGACGAGGCCGGGCTTCCATCCGCCATACCAGGCGCTGACCATGACGGCAACGCCGAACAGGGCAAGACGGCTTTCGGAGACGTCGGCTAGCAGAACCGTGGGAATTAGCGCCAGGGCCGTGCTAAGCACGGCAACCCCGTAGCGCAGGATAGGCGCACGGGCGGGCGGTATGCGGAGTAGGGGGAGGGTTACTCGCATGTGGGTATCCTAGTGCCAGAATGGGAAACGTGGAACATTACAGGAGTTCATTTCGGAAAAGCGAACAGACCCGGGTGAAATGGCCGATGGGACTCGCGTTTTGTGCCATCCGGACAGGGCTGGATTGATTCGACTTGCAAGTTGGGACGCGAATCTGGACACTAGGCGGGCTGGAATTCCATGAATATCGGACTGTTTGGCGGGACCTTCGATCCGGTGCATCGCGGACACCTGGTGCTGGCGCGAGCGGCGATGGAGCGCTGCAAGCTTCATCGGGTGTGCTTTGTGCCGGCAGGGGTTCCTCCGCATAAACAAGAACAGCCGCTGGCACCGTTTGCGCACCGGTTTGCGATGCTGGCATTGGCCACGGCCGATGAGAAGGCGTTTGTGCCGTCGCTGTTAGAAGCGCCGCAGGATGGCGTGAAGAAAGATCGCGCGGAGAAGCCGAACTACAGCATTGATACCGTCCGACGGGTGAAACAGTCGTTCAAGAACGCCGACCGGCTGTTTTTTTTGATTGGGATGGATGCGTTCGCCGACATTGCGAAGTGGCATCAGGCGGAGGCCCTGTTTCGGGAATGCGATTTCATCGTGGCGGGGCGTCCTGGCTATTCGCTGGCCGACGTGGCCAAGGCGCTGCCGGAGAGCTTGCGTCCGCGGGATGAGGTGATGAAGCCATTCCACAAGCAGGAAGCGGCGGGGGACTTGATGCTGCCGGGAGTCAGGATTCATTTGTTGGGAGATCTGAAGCAACCAGCCTCAGCGACGGCGATTCGGCAGGCGGCGGCGGCGGGAAAGGCCTTGGGGAGATTTCTGGATCCGCCAGTGGCGGAGTACATAAAGAAGATGGGCCTCTATCGGTAGATGGTTCGAATGCGCGCTCGGAAAATCCCCACTTCTCGCGCAAACCGCCCCCGAAAATCGGGGGTCCATACATTCTCCAGCGCTTCGGGAGCGAAGAAAATCCAAGGCGGCGTGCGATACTTAATGTGCGACGCATCCGGCACTAACATTTCAGGGAGGATCAAGAATGGCTCAGAATCACTATGTGACCAAGACCAAGCGGCGGACTAAGAGCGGGAAGCGGAAAGACCCATCTGCGGCAACCATGGCCAGAATACGCCAGCTCGCAGCCGCGCAGGCGAAATCGTCTAGCAAGTGACCGCCACAGAGCAGATAGCCTATGAAACCTCAGTTACAATAGGAGCTAAGCTAATCAGCGACTGAATGAAGAAGAGCGAACTGAAGAAGCAAATTACTGCTGCGATTCAAGCCTGCCTGGAAAAGAAGGCCGAGGAACTCAGCATCCTGGAAATGGAAAAAGGATCGGGAGCATTTACCGACTACTTTGTGTTGTGCAGTGGAACCAATCCGCGGCAGGTGCAGGCCATTGCGGATGAAGTCGAGTTGCGGCTGAAAAATGAGGGCCTGCGTCCGACGCACGTCGAGGGATACAACCAGGCGGAGTGGGTCCTGATCGACTATGTCGATTTCGTAGTGCACGTTTTCTCGGAGAAGGCGCGGAAGTTCTACGACCTGGAGCGACTGTGGAAGTCGGCCAAGCGCTTGCAGCCTGGCGATCTGAAAGCCGTGCGAGAGCGGAAGACGGCGGCCAGGCCAGTCGCGGCGAAAAAGAAGAAACAGGCGAAGGCCTCGTAGTATTCCTGCAACACTCTTAACTTGCAATAATTCCCAATAGATTCTTCGCCACACTGGACACACACATATTCAACCACAGAGGGCACAGAGTTCCACTGAGGGATGCTTTTGAAGACGGAAGGGCCAGCTCGTGAAGATCAAGATCGTTTGGATCGGTAAGACAAAAGAAGCGGCGATTGCGACGCTTACCGAGGAATATTTAAAGCGGGTTTCGCGCTACGCACAGGTCGAAGGGATTACGGTTCGCGATGAGGACGATTTGCTGGCGAAGTTCGGGGCGGCTGCAAGGGCTGGAGTGAAATCAACTCTCGTGTTGATGGACTCGCGGGGCAAAGAGTTCTCGTCGGAACAATTCGCCAAGTTTCTGGGAGATTATCAGGATCGCAATCCTCTGCCGCTGGTCTTTGCCATCGGTGGGGCGGACGGCTTCAGCGACGCAGTTCGGGCCGGCGCCCAGCACGTGATTTCCCTCGGAAAAATGACGCTGGCCCATGAACTGGCCCGAGTCGTACTGCTGGAGCAGGTCTACCGCGCGTTCACAATTTTAAAAGGGCATCCGTATCATTCCGGCCATTAACATCACTTTTTTCCCGCATCCGCGGTTGTGCCCAGCAGGATCTTCAGAATTTCTTTCGAAAGCTGGTTGGGATTAATCTCTTCCATATTGGTCAGCACGACGACGCCTGCCCGCCGCTCGGGAGCGATGAGAAAGTCGGTACTGGTGCCTTGCTGGCCGCCGCTGTGGCCCACGTAGCGGATGCCGTCTTCGGTGAACGTGCCCCAACCGAGCGCGTAGCCGTTGGGCTTGCCTTCGGCCGGCTTCAGCGGCGTCCACATCAGGTCGCGCGTGGCGGGTTTGATCAGCTTATCGTTCAGGATGGCGACTTCGAATCGCGCCATATCGTCGGCAGAGGACAACCATCCGCCGCCAGGAATCTTATAGCTGGAGTCGAGGAAGTCCGCGTTCTCGACCGTGCCGGACTTGGTGTTGTGATAGAACCGGGTGCGGTAGGGAATGATGGTGAAGCGGTTGTCGGCTTGCGTTTGATCCATGCCGGCGCGGGCAAAAACATTGTGGAGCATGAAGTCCACGTATTTCGTGCCGGAGGCTCCCTCCATGACGCAGCCTACTAATGTGAATCCCTGGGTCGAGTAGTGAAATTGCTTACCGGGATCGGAAAGCAGAGGATCATTTTTGAAGAAGTCGAGCCCCGCCTGAATCGGGTCGTCGAAGTGCTTCGTGTTGCCGACCTCGGGATCATCTTGCGAACCAGATTTGTAGTGGCGAATGCCGGCGAGATGTCCCATGACGAGGCGGGCAGTGATAGGTGCTTGTTTTTGGGGAAACGCGGGGCAGTATTTTTGGATGGGGGCGTCGAGGTCGAGCTTGCCTTGTTCCCAAAGTTCCATAGCCCCAGTAGCGCTAAGCGGCTTGGAGATGGAGCCGAGGCGGAAGAGTGTGTGCTCGCTTGCGGGCACGTTGTTTTCGAGATCGGCGTAACCGAAGCCATCGGCCCACTCGAACTCTCCGTTTTCCACGACTGCGACGGAGACTCCGGGGACGTGAGTCGAGGCCATGAATTTAGAGACCGCGGCCTCGATCTCGGTGAGCTTCGCGTCAGAGAGATGGTGGTCCTGGGCTGGGCAAAAGGAGCTCAGCGCCGAACAAAGAAAGATTGCGGTGGCGACGCGACTCAGGTTTCGTGCGAGCTGCAGTGGAACTCTTCGATTCGAGGACATGAGGGAACCTTGGCAAGCGCAATCATTGTACCCACTGCGCGGCCAAAAGAAGACATTCAGAGCAGGCTGCCCTTCTCTGCGCCCTCTGCGCATTCCTCAGCGGCCTCTGCGGTTAAGCTTTTTTGACTGCGGAGCCTGCAAGAGAAACGCAGAGATGCGCAGAGGAATATGGATCAAAGCAGGTTCGTTGCTACTGCGTGACTGTCGCCTGATAGCTCACGGCTTGCCAACGGCCGCTGCGGCGCACCCAGACGCGCGTGTAGCGATAGGGCCCGCTGAAGTCTTCGCCGAGCTGGTGGCCCTTCACGTCGGCGCGGGCGGTCACGATGGCGGTGTCGCCGTAGAGGCGGACGACCATGTCGCTGACATCGATGGTTTCATAGCGGAGCTGCCCACTCTTGCGCGCCGAGATCGCTTCTTGCTTCGTGGTGACCTGGCCGAGTGGAGAAATGGCAACGTAGTCCTCGGCGAGGGCCTTTTGAGGAAATTCGGGGTCGCGGCGGAGGCTGGCTTCCTTGGCCTGGCGTTCCATATCGACGACCTCGCGGATCGTTTCCTGGTCGCCGATGGACGCTCCGATCGCCGATTTAGGACGAACGGACATGCGTTGCGCGCAGAAGGCAGGGAGAGCCAGAAGCAGTGCGCACAATAACAAGACACATTTGTTCATCACGATGAGACCTCCGCGAAGTGCGAGGGGACAGAGATCCGCCTGACCGAGCTACGCAAGATTGGATGCCAGGGTTCCGTAAAAAAATTCCGGAGTTGCCGATTTATGTTCATCGTCGGTAAACGTTCTGGTCAGAGATCCCGAACAACTTGTTCCCAATACATCGAAGACGGAGCTCACCCGATTGTTATTACAGTTTTCTTATCCGCAGGAAGCGCAACTGTTAGATCAGGATGGAGCAACTTCCCTTCCACCCGGAAATAGGCCTAAACCATTGGTAAGATGAAGTCTAGAGCAGGTCCGGTGGGACTATGCCTTGTCCAAGGTCGGACGAGAGTGTCCACCAACGGACAGCTGTTTTCGCGCTGAGCCACGATGCCGGGGACGGTATGAAATCCCAGAGGCAAAGGTATCTAGTAGAATCAGTCGTCCGGTTTAAGCATGGCTGACATCCGTCGCGGACTCATTATCGTCAATACCGGCCCGGGCAAAGGCAAGACCACGGCAGCGATGGGAACCGCTTTGCGCGCTGTCGGCCAGGGAATGCGGGTGCTGATGCTGCAGTTCCTCAAGGGCTCATGGCACTACGGCGAACTCGATGCGGTAAAAGCGTTCGGCGACAAGTTTGTGATGAAGCAGATGGGCCGGGGCTTTGTGAAAGTCGGCACGGAAAATCCGGATCCCGAAGATGTCCGCATGGTAGAAGAGGCATGGACCGAAGCCGACAGCGCGATCCAGTCGGGTTCTTGGGATCTGGTCGTGCTCGATGAGATCAACTATGCGATCAGTTATGGCATGCTCGATCCGGTGAAAGTGGTTGAGAGCCTGAAAAAGAGGCCCGAAATGGTGCATGTCATCTTGACGGGACGGAATGCGCACCCCACAATTGTCGAGGCCGCCGACACCGTGACCGAAATGCGCCAGGTAAAGCACGCGTACGAGAAGGGCGTGATGGCGCAGAGAGGAATCGAATACTGATTGAGTAATTGGGAAATTGAGTAATTGGGTAATTGAAAAGCGTCCTGCGTACGCAATTCTTAAATTACTCAATTACTAAATTACTCAATTCCTATGGCTTGGTTTAAGCGCGAAACCGGCGAGCTCGATACCTCGGGCGAGAAGAAGGTCCGCACCGAGGGGCTGTGGGTGAAGTGTGAGAGCTGCCGCCAGATCATCTGGAAAAAAGATCTGGAAGAAAATATGAACGTCTGTCCGAAGTGCGATAAGCACTTCCGGATCGACGCGCGAACCCGGCTGGCGCAGTTGCTGGATGAAAACCAGTACGAGGTCGTCGATGCGGATATCTCCTCGACAGACCCGCTGAAGTTCGTGGACCTCAAGCCCTATTCGTCGCGGCTGAAGCAGGCGCAGAAGGATACGGGCTTGAAGGATGCCGTGATCAACGCTCACGGCAAGCTGGCGGGGCGCCCGGTTGTGGCCAGCGTGATGGAATATTCGTTCATCGGCGGCAGCATGGGAGCAGTCGTGGGCGAGGCGATTACCCGCGCGGTGGAGCGCGCGGCGGATACAAGGACACCGTTGATTATCGTGTCGGCTTCAGGCGGGGCACGGATGATGGAGGGCGTGATCAGCCTGATGCAGCTCGCAAAGATCTCGGCCGCCCTCGCGAAACTGGATCAGGTTAAAGTCCCATATATTTCACTTCTGACCGACCCGACCACTGGAGGCGTGACAGCGTCGTTCGCGATGCTGGGCGACTTAAATATCGCCGAACCGGGAGCGCTCATCGGATTCGCGGGGCCGCGGGTGATCGAGCAGACGATCCGGCAAAAGCTCCCCCCCGGGTTTCAGCGCAGCGAGTTCCTGCTGCAGCACGGCATGCTGGATGCCGTGGTTCCCCGCAAGCAGCTCAGACCTTATATCGCGCGGGCGCTGGATTTCATGGCGGCGTAAGAAGCCAGCTATCAGCTGTCAGCTCTCAGCTACGAAGTACGACCTGATTTTCAGATTCCCAAGGCCGTTGCTGAGCCGTCCACGGCGAACTCCACTGCTGTAATCTGATATTTCAAGCTGATAGCTGACGGCTGATCTATGTCCTACGAAACCGCGGTGGCGAGCATGTTCGCGCTGGGGCACGAACTGGCGAATACTCCTTCGCACAAGTTCGACCTGGAACACATGCGCGTCTTGCTGCGAGCCATGAGCCATCCGGAGCGCACGTTTCCGAGCGTGCTCATCGCGGGGACGAACGGTAAGGGCTCGACAGCGGCGACTCTGGCATCCGTCCTGCGCGCATCCGGGTTGAAGACAGCGCTGTATACCTCACCCCACCTTTTGCGGATCAATGAGCGCATTCGGATCAATGGCGAGGAAATCAACGATGACAACTTTGCCGCCCTGCATGGCGAAGTGGACCGGATCGCGGGCCAGCTCGTCGAGAAGCAGGAACTGCCGTGGCATCCCAGCTTCTTCGAGATGATGACCGCGATTGCCTTCGCGCATTTTGCGCGAGAACGGGTGGACATCGCGGTGCTCGAAGTCGGCATGGGTGGTCGGCTGGACGCGACCAATGTCGTTGAGCCGCTGGTCAGCGTGATTACCGACATTTCGCTGGATCATCAGAAGTATCTCGGCAATACCGTCCGCGAGATTGCGCGCGAGAAGGCGGGGATCATTCGCCCGGGAGGTGTCGTGGTGACGCTGCCGCAACAGCCGGAGGCCAATGACACCATCGGAAATGCGATCCTCGAGGCGGATGCCGCCGGAGTGAGCGCCGTGCAATACGTGCCGCCGGTTTCGCCGGGGAGTAGCGAATACCGAACTGCCAGTACCGAGAAGAAGTTTTGCTCGCGTTATCCCATGGAGGTCATGGGGAAACAGATTCTAGTCGAAACTCCGCTGGTGGGCCGGCACCAGTTTCGGAATGTGGCGCTGGCTATCGCGGCGGCGGAGGAACTGGGCAAGAAAGGGCTGGGCGGAATTACGCCGCAATCGATCGAACGAGGAATCCGCGAGACTCGGTGGCCGGGGCGATTTCAGGTGATCCCGGCGAACCAGGGATGGCCGGAGCTGGTGCTGGACGTGGCCCACAATCCGGCGGGAGCGTGGGCCCTGCGATCTGCCCTTTCGGAGCGGTTCGACGACCGTCCGCTGATATTTGTTTTTGGAGCGATGCGCGATAAGGCAATCTCGGAAATGACGGAGATCCTCTTCCCCGTCGCTTTGCGGGTGATCGCGACGCGTCCGGAAAATCCGCGCGCTGCTTCGCCGGAAGAGATTCAGCGGGCCGCGAGCCGTACGGGGGCTGACATTGAACTCGTACCCGAAGTGAGCGCTGCGCTGGACCGTGCTCGCGCCGACACGACGCCCAGCACTGTAATCGTAGTGACGGGATCGATCTACCTGGTTGGAGAGGCGATGCAGTTCCTCAAATTGTCCGCTTGAGACGCATTGGGCAGAGGTTTCCCCTAGAATGGAAGTGTGCAGGAAGTGAATTCATCAGTCGAGCGGGTGGAAGAGGGCCAGGTTGAGCAAAATGGGCCGCAGCCGGTGACTCGCCTGCGCTCAAGTCCACACGCAATTCCCGGAAAGAAATACGGCTGGCTCAGCTGGTTGCGCTCCTACCTGATTCTTGACCCGCTGATTTGGTTCTATACGGTCGTGCTGGGCCTGGCAGCTCTGCCGGGCGGAATGTTCGATCCCATTGGCCGCCGGCAGCACTGGTTTTCGCGCACCTGGTCGTGGCTGATCATGAACACGATCTTTTCCCCGGTAAAGGTGACCGGCCTCGACAAGATTGATACTTCGAAGCCGCATATTTACGCGGCGAATCACGCATCCGCGCTGGATATTCCGGTTCTCTATGTAAATTTGCCTTTTCAGTTTCGAATCGCTTTCAAGAAGGAACTCCTGTCGTATCCGGTCGTGGGCTGGCATCTGAAACGGTCGGGGCAAGTTTGCATCGACCAGCAGAACCCGTCGCATTCGATCAGCAGCATTCGGGCGGCCTTGAAGGGGCTGAAGGGCGGGCTGCCGTTGGTGATTTTTCCTGAGGGCGGCCGCACGCCCGACGGCGAGATCAAGCCGTTTCTGGCGGGAGCCTTCTTCCTGGCGATCAAGGCGCAGGTGGACGTCGTTCCCGTGGCGTTGGTCGGAACCTACGAACTGTTGCCGATGAATACCTACCACATCAAATGCCGTCCCCTGGAGATGAGGGTAGGCGAGCCGATCTCGACCACGGGCATGACGATGAGAGATTTGCAGGCGCTGTCGGCACGAGTGCAGAAGGCGCTGGAGGAACTCTATAGGGGCTAGGGGTCAGGGGCTAGGGGGCAGTGGTCAGTGATCAGTGGTCAGTGATCGGTGGTCAGAGGTCGGTGCCCAGCGCGTTTCCGGTGAGCACTGGGCACTGACCACTGGCCCCTGACCACTGGCCCCTGACCCCTAGCCCCTGATTATGCCGCTTTGTTGGATTCATCGCACAGGCGTTGATAGTGTTCACGGCCGCGCTGATAGCCGCGGGTGAATGGCTCTTCCACGTTGGCGCCGGGATGGCGGCTCTGGACTAATTCCAGAGCGGCGTCCATCTCAGCCGAGACTTGATCAAATTCCATGCAGCGGGTGCGGGCGTGGAGGGCGGCTTCGAAACCAAGCCGATAAAACTTTTCTTCGTCATCGAAGTTTCCGCCGGTGGCGGTGTAATGGCTCTTTTCGGCGCTGCGCAGGCCGGTCCACCATTGTTCGCGGGCCGCGTCGATCGATTCAGCGCCGCACTTGGTGAGAGCATCCCGAACGATTGACACGGAAGGGACATCGTCGGCAAGAGCGACCACGACGCTGCGGCCCTTGCGCAGGGCGTCTTCGTAGAGGAAAATTTCGTCCTCGGGAATTCCCTCGAAGGTGGCGTTTTCCGCTTTGCCTCCGACAGTACCGCCGACGGTGGCGCCAGCCGCGCCCAGGATGCCTGCGCCGAGGAGTCCGAGGGCGGTCACAGGACCCAGTCCCGGAACCAGAGCCATCAGCATTGCTCCCCCGGTGAGTCCCACTCCACCGCCAAGCAGCGCGCCGACAGCTCGGCCCATTCCGGGCTGTTCAGAGGCGTCGGTGGGAACGGATTGCACTTCCCTTTCGACCTGGTCCACGCTGCCCGGCACCAGGAGTGTGATTTTGTCGGCAGGGATACCGGTGTTACGGACTTCTTGCATAGCGCACTCTGCAGCGCTTCTGGTTTGGAATACTCCGGTGACGGCTTCCATCGTTTTCGCTCCAATTGTGGATTTGTATTATATGCCCGCTTCGGCCAATGTCCGCCAGTTGGATGCGCCGAACCAGCCCGATGCCATCTAAAAAGATGGGAAAACCAATAATTTTGTGGCCGTAACCTTTTCCATCCGCGCAGAGTTTAGCCTAGTGTAGGTACCGAGCGCGGAGAATTCGTTGAAGGCTCTGAAGAAAGAAGCGGACGAGCGGCTTCTGATCGAGGCTGCACAGAAGGATCCTGCCCGCTTTGCCGACCTCTACGAAATCAATTTCGAGCGCGTCTACGCCTACATTGTGAAACGGGTGGGGAATCGGGCCGAGTCTGAAGACCTGACGTCTGAGGTATTTCATCAGGCGCTGGCCAATTTGAAGCGATTTGAGTGGCGCGGGATTCCGTTTGCGGCGTGGCTGTTTCGGATTGCGGCGAACCTGATTTCTGACCGCTGGCAGCGTTCGGGGCGCGAGGTGACTGCGGATTCGGGAGTAATCGAATCCGTCCAAGCCAGTGCGGCCGAGACCGAGGAAGTGGAGTGGCGGGCGACGTTATTTCGGCTGGTGGATTCACTGCCGGTCGAGCAGCGCCGGGTGGTCGTGCTCCGCTTTGCCGAGCAGAAAAGTATTAAGGAAGTAGCGCGGGAAATTCGCAAGACAGAAGGAGCGGTCAAGCAGCTACAGTTTCGCGCGTTGACTACACTGCGCGCGCACATGGAGGGTGCCGATGCCTAAGCGCTCTCTACATCCAGGGAATGGCGAGACCAGGAAGACTGAGCAGTTGAATGCCGCGCTCGAGAAGATGCTGGCGCGGAACGACGGGCGGGTGCCGAAGGCCGAAGCGGGCATTGAGCCGTTGGTGCGCATCGCGGCGGAATTGCGCAGTCTGCCGAGTGCGTCTTTCAAGGCACGATTGAAATCTGAATTGAAAGGGAGAAAGCGTATGTCTACCGTTGCTGAGCCCGTAGCTGCCGTTCGTATGTCTGCAACTCCAAGGCTGGCGTTTCGCGATCCCGCCAAAGCGATTGAGTTCTACCAGCGCGCTTTGGGCGCGAAAGAAACATTCCGATTCCAGGTGGGAGATTCCATTCCCGCCGCGGAGTTAGCCATTGGCGACTCGACCATCAACATCACAGGCGAATGGCCGGAAGGCGGACGCTTCAGCGCTGAGACGCTGGGTAATTCTCCGATTTCCATGTCCATCCGCGTCGATGACGTAGATGCCTTTACGGAGCACGCCGTGAAAGCAGGTATGAAGGTCATTCTTCCTCCCAAAGATCAGTTTTACGGTCATCGAGACGCGACGCTTGCCGATCCCTTCGGCTACAAGTGGAGCGCGTTCACGGTGAAGGAGGAGATGTCAGTGGAGGAGATGCACCGCCGCATGAAGGGCATGATGGAGGGGCCTGAAGGGGGGCAGATGCCGAAAGACAAAGGTCCTGCTGTGAGTCCGGTGCCCGCGGGATACCACACGGTGACGCCGTATCTGGTGGCAGCCGATGCGAACAGCGTGATTGATTTCGTGAAGAAGACGTTTGGCGGAGAGGAGATCTTCCGCGCGGTGGGCTCGGCAGGCGGCTATCACTGCGAGGTGCGCGTGGAAGACTCGATGCTGATGATTGGCGGTGGGGGCGAAGGAGTGTCGTGGAAAGGCGAGCCCATGCTGGGCGCATTCCACGTCTACGTGCGGGATTGCGACGCTGCCTACAAAAGAGCGCTCGACGCAGGCGGGAAGTCGCTGATGGCGCCGGCGGATCAGGAGTATGGCGAGCGGACGGCGAGCGTGGTCGATGCGGCGGGGAATCATTGGTATATTGCGAGGTTCCTGGGGAAGGACTACAGGTCGGAAGGCGCGCCGACGATTCAGCCGTACATGCATCCGCTGCGCGCGGAGCCCGTGTTCCAATTCCTGAAGCGGGCGTTCGGGGCCCAGGATCTCGGACGCTATGCCGATGAGGCGGGCGTGATTCATCACATGACGATTGCGATTGGCGATTCGCACCTGGAGATGGGCGAGGCGCACGGGCCATGTCAGCCAATGAAGTCGATGTTCTATCTGTACGTGCCAGACGTGGACGCGGTCTATCGGACGGCGCTGGCAGCGGGCGCGAAACCTATGCAGGAACCGGCAGACCAGCCATATGGCGACCGAGTGGGCGCGGTGACCGATGCCTTTGGCAACCAGTGGTGGATCGCGACCCACGTGAAGGACATGGCGCACTGAGACAAGGAGTTGGGCGAATCGCTTCGCCAGGGGTATCAGAAGCCTGGGTTTTTCCGTTTTTTGTAAATAAAATGCGCTGTCAGGACGAGTTTACATTTCCGGTGTAACACTAGAACCCGCGCTGGGCAGCCTTTCCTCGGGCTGCGGTTGCCAGACGTGGTAGCCAACGCTCCTGCCCAAAGACCGCCCTGCGCTTTTCTTCAAAGCAACTCTTATCTAGTAGACTACTGGGACCAGAGGGCTCGAAAGTTCAGGAGTTGCAGTATGGGGATGAGTGATCCAGAGGTTCGAGAAAAGTTCTCGGAACCCAGATGGCTTCAGTTTAAGCATGAGACTGAGAAACAGAGCTGGCCGTTTTTGAGGCGCCTGATGCATCGCTTCCAACGCTGCCCGATTTGCAAACCAAAGAAGGTGAAAGATTAGTAAGACAGTGCGATCGTCCATCCTCGGGGAGACCCGTCCCACCTACCACGGTGCGATCTTCCAAGGGTAATCGACACTTGCCAGGTTCAATCGGCGACTTCGCTGGGCCGGACGTCGTGGCGGTCTGTAATTGCGCCGACATCTGCGCCAGTGTCTTGGCGTTCGTCTGAGCCCGGTACAAACTCGATTCCGTACAGATAGAGAGCGCGATGGCGAACCGTCCCACAAACACGAACCCGTTCCGTGGCTCGGGGAGGAAGAAATTCAATCTGAATTTGCGATCCCAAAGACAGATTGGCTATGGCAAACAGGCACATCCCGGCATCGCTGAGATTGATACCGAGGGCATCCACGCGGGAAGATCCGGTGAATACTTGCACGGAGGTATTTAACAATTGGCGTTCCCGACGACGCCTGTCTGGTTTGGAGGTGCCTTTGAGAATCATGTGCTACCCAGTTAGAACAAGGTAGTGCAGGGATGCTCGGGCGCGAAGATTACGGAGGTCCAGTGGCTGCAAACCGGGCCTTGGTCCTTGGGTGATGAGGTTGTGAGGCAGGGAGAAGGTCAACCCGCGACACTGAGATAATCGCTCTTAGCAATACTTGCAGTTTCCCGACTCGCACAATTGCACGGGGACCCCTTGATAAGAGCGAAGGGACATCCACTATATGGGTAACGCCCCGAGTTCAAAGCTCGGCACCCGCCAAAGTCAGATATTTTGGCTGCACGCCTACCGAAGACTGTTCACTTTTGTACACTCTGGAAACGAACGCGAAGGCGCAGTGCAATTCGGTGCGGCACGTTTGCTTTTGTCCAAGGTCCATCCTGCTTCTGCCTCCAGGAGTAAGTGCAATATCCGGCTGCAGCAACATGTGCAATAGTGAGCAGCCTTGTGATTCCCACCATGTCACAATGCAGACGCTGGAAGAAAGTCGTTAGCATCTCCTAGCCGCTCCCCAGGGGGATATATGTGGATTGCCAAGCATTTGAGACTGTCTCGTGCCTACTCGGAATTAGAAAGGTTAACTTCGGAGCGCGCCGCAGAGCTGCAAAAACTGACTCAGCGTCTGCTTAAAGTGCAGGACGAAGAAAGACGAAAGTTAGCGCGCGATTTGCACGACAGCACCGGCCAGACTCTGACGGCGCTGAAGATCAGTCTCTCGTTCCTCAAGGGGAGCTGCGAGAACCCGGCCACACTGGCACTTGCTGCCGAGGTTGAGCAGTTGGCCGATCAAGCCATCGAAGAAATTCGAACCATGTCGTACCTGCTGCACCCGCCTCTGTTGGATGAGGTGGGATTTGCTTGCGCGGCCGAGTGGTATATCGAGGGATTCGCGAAGCGCAGTGGAATTAACGTAGGCGCAGACATCGCAAATTCGAGTGGACGTTTACCGAAGAACGTGGAGATTGCTCTATTCCGTGTGCTGCAGGAGAGCCTGACCAACATCCATCGCCACTCCGGAGCTCCGGATGCCACCATCCGCTTTCAACACGACGGAGATGCCGTGATTCTGGAGGTGCGCGATTTCGGGAAAGGCATACCAGAAGAACGCTTGCGGTTGCTGCACGGAGTCACTGCGGAAACGGGCGTGGGTTTGGCCGGAATGCGCGAGCGATTGCACGAACTGAACGGGAAGCTGGAAATAGAATCTGACAGTCGCGGGACGACCATGCGAGCAACCGTTCCACTGCCTGCGAAGAACGTGTCCGTTCCGCCAGCTGCGAAGCCCGTATCCGTTCCGCAGGCAGCTTGGGGCGAAGTCCGTGCATCTGCGTGCGCCTGACAAGATGAGGATCATCGTCCCGTCCGCACAGCCGTGTAGCTTGTTGCCCAGGCGCAGTATTGGCTGCAGTACGCAGTGTCCATCACGCTCCCGATTCACGGCGCCAACGCGTCAGTTCCCGCCGAGGACGCAGACGATTTCAGCGCAGCGATGCGAATTGCATAGTTGTATTTCGTCCGGCAGCCCTCGCGTGCGACGGGGATAGCTAGTCAACCTCAGTTCCGTGGTGCCGTTCCATATATGGTTGTTAAAGCATCCCCGCCTACATACCTCTACCATCGGTCTTCGTGCCGGTCCGTGGTATGTTGACAACAAGTTGGGGTCCACCGATTCGACAACCTGCACTATCTTTGGCAGTTCGAATGGAACGTGTGTGCTCTACGACGCCCTCGGACGTGCGGTGGAAGTGGGCGTCAACGGGAATTACACAGAGATTATGTACACTCCGGTCGGCAAAGCGGCGATCTTGAACGATACCACCGTTCAAAGTGCGTTCTTTCCTCTGCCTGGAGGTGGGACTTTGTACGAGACGGGGAGCAGCGGGAGCAATCAGTACCTCTGGCACAAGGATTGGCTCGGGAGTGTGCGGCTGGCATCTACCGTCAGCAGCAGAAGCGTCTACTTTGATCGCGGGTTTGCTCCCTTCGGAGAAACATACGACAACTTCGGCAATACCGCAGAAAACACCTTTGCCGGTGATGCGCAGGACTTGTTTACTGGCCTCTTCGACACTCCGAATCGCGAGTTAAGTTCGAGCGAAGGCCGCTGGCTGTCGCCTGATCCCGCAGGATTGAGCGCAGTCGATCCGAGCAATCCGCAGACCTGGAACCGCTATGCCTACGTGGTCAACAATCCGCTCAGCTTCGTTGACCCGACAGGCCTGGATTGTGCCTACCTGAATGACTCAGGCACCGGGGTTGATGAAAACGGCATCGACCACAACAGCAACCAGGGCGAGTGCTGGAGTAATGGTGGTTACTGGGCAGACGGCTACATCGGTGGCAACTCTTGGGTACAGACATTCTCGAATAGCGACAACGTCATCATTGACTCCAGCGTCAATGGTTTCCTCGGGCAAACGCTGGCGGGAAGCCTGAACAACGGCGGGATAGCCTTCAGCCAGATGTTCGGCCTGAACGCCTCCGTGGATACCATTCTTAGCAACCCGTTCACTCCCACTAACTACGTAGATCCGATGGCTCCCTCAGCACGTCAGATGTTGCGGGCAATCGCGGCTGCTGCGCCTACAGTGTGCGGTGGTGGGGTGTTCGGATACGCAGGAGCAGCGGGAGAGGTCAAATCGGGAGCGTTGAAAGGAGCGGAGGGCTTCGTAGGCTATTTAGGCGAGTACGACTCGAATACCGGGTGGAGCAATAACGTGCTCGTCGAAGCTGGAACCCACCAAGCAAGTGGCGGAGCGGTTGTGAATACCCAGAGTTTCGAGCCTTTAGTTTTCCTGCCGGTTGCGCCGTATGGCGGATTGGTAGGTGCTCCAGGAGGGGCTGGCTTCTATGTCGGGACACCAAACTTCGGTGTCGGTGCTTATGTCAATGTGACCACAAACGCCGCTTGCCAGCAGATCAGGGGGCATTGATGCTGGGGCTGAAGCCGTATGGCCTCGTACTGGTTGCACTCGGGATTGCGGTAGCGATCTTCGGCCTCATGGCAGGCAGTTTTCACATCCGACTCCCAGGGTTGCAAAGCGAGGTTAAGAGACCACTGCCAAGCTGGTTTGGGCGCCTATGGTTTCTCGTCTTTGGGGCGTTGCTGATCTACCTTGGCGTCAGGCACTAATCTTTGCCTTGGCCGAGAATCCTGGTGCCGCTTGCTCAGCGGCAGGGTGACCGATGATGGGGAAACTGACAACACTCGATATATACCCTGCTGGCGAACACGGGCCTTCAACAGCCGCTCCCAAACGGGTACTGTGGAAGTGGTCACTGGTCGTTTCAGGCCTCATTTTGCTCTTTCTGGCATGGCAGTGTGGCTCTGCGTTTCGCGAAGGGCGTGGTTTGGAGAACGCTGCGGTTCGGGAGTTCCACGAGAAGCTGAACCGGGGCAGATATGAGGAAATCTATCGGGAAGCGGATGAAGGTTTTAGCCGACCGGGAAAACACGACCAACTAGTCAGGTTCCTGGAAACTGTACACGTGCGGCTCGGTAATGCAGGTGTCGCGAATTTAGCCAACATGCGAGTCAATGCCACCACGAGCGGAACGTTCATAGTCGCTCAATACAACACAACCTTCGATCACGGGTCAGCGGTTGAGACGTTTATATGGATCAGGTCGAGCGGTGCTCTGAAGCTGAGCGGCTACAACATACAATCGAATGCGCCGCTTGAGGATAAGCCTGCCGCAGGGAATCCCGACACGGTGGACCCGAAGAACGGGAATTTACACATACAAATCCCGGTTATTGCCGCCGCCAAACCGAAGCCGTAGCTCCCGCGATTCTGACTGCCAATCAGAGTAGCTTCCGTTCGCGTTTCTGGGCAGCATCAGATCGATTACATGAAATAGTGGGAGCTTCTTCAGGGAACAGATGATTTGGCTAGTCGCTGCAGTGATTGACTTTGCGCAACACTACCGCACGCGGGCCGCGACCGAGGTATCTGAATGCAAGTCTTCGGACAATGGCCGTGCCTCCCAGTATTGCCGCAAACAACGGGACGTTCGCTTGGGTCTGGATTGTCTCAAAGGTGCCCCTTAAGAACACGCTAGAAAAGGTCCACGAAATTGTACTGCTCAATCCGGGGAAGAACGTGCGGGACCAAGGGCTTCACTCTTGTGGAGTTGATCGTAGCGGCGACGATCCTTTCCATCCTAACGTTGATGGCGCTGCCGTTGGCTCGGATTACGATACAAAGGGAGAGAGAGAAACAGCTCCGACATGCGCTATGGGAGATGCGGGATGCAATCGATCGCTACAAGGACGCCGCAGACCGGGGGGCTTTTCAAATTAAGGTGGACAGCTATGGCTACCCTCCCGACCTGGAGACTTTATTCAAGGGAGTTGAAGCGCAAGGGGGCAAGAAACTGCGATATCTACGCTCCATTCCTACCGACCCAATGACGAGAAGCAAGGAATGGGGCTTGCGGTCCATGCAGGACGATCCCGATTCCAACTCCTGGGGCGGTCAGAACGTGTTCGATGTATACACCAAGTCCGAAGGCACTGGGCTCGACGGAACGAAATACAAGGATTGGTAAAGATTGCTGGCGACTGGCGATTCCGGCATCCCCAAGACCGGTGGGTAAGTCATGCCCCCTGAAAATGCTAGGCGGCTGAGAGGGTGCTCCGGGGTCAACTCTCAGGCATTGAAACAGGGGTGCATATTCCATCCCTTCCTGTTCTCACCCCGGGCTGGGTTTGACCCTCCCTGCACCCTTCTTTAGACTGAAAGATTCAGGATTCCTGCAGGTTTCAAACTATGGCTGACAGCATTCAGGTGAAGCTTCCGGATGGAAGCGTGAAGGAAGTTCCCAAGGGTACGACCGCGCTCGACATTGCGAAGGGCATCAGTCCCCGGCTGGCGGATGCGGCGCTGGCGGCGAAGACCAATGGCAATCTGATCGATCTCACCCGGCCTCTGGAGAGCGATACCGATCTGCGTCTTTTGACGGACAGAGATCCGGAGTCGCTGGAAGTTTACCGGCATTCGTCGGCGCACCTGCTGGCGGCGGCGGTGCTCGAGCTTTTCCCGGAGACCAAGCTGGGGCACGGGCCGGCGACCGAGAGCGGATTCTTTTACGACTTTTATCGTCCAACGCCGTTTACACCGGAGGACCTGGAGAAGATCGAAAAGAAGATGCAGGAGCTGGTACAGCAGAACCTTCCGTATGCGCGCGAGTTTCTGCCACGGGATCAAGGGTTGGCCGAGTTCAAAAGAGAAGGCGACTTCATGAAGTGCCACTTCATCGAGCAGTTCACCAAGCCCGATGAAAAGATTTCGATCTACCGCACCGGCAAGTTCACCGATTTCTGCCGCGGGCCGCACATTCCGTCGACGGGGAAGATCAAGGCGTTCAAGCTGCTCAACATTGCGGGCGCGTACTGGCTGGGGGATGAGAAGAATCCGCAGCTGCAGCGGATTTATGGGACGTCGTTTTTCTCGAAGAAAGATCTCGATGATTACCTGAAGCACATCGAGGAGACCAAGAAGCGCGATCACCGTGTGCTCGGCAAACAGCTTGATCTGTTTTCGATTCAGGAGCTGGCCGGGCCGGGGCTGATTTTCTGGCATCCCAAGGGCGGGATCATCCGCAAAGAGATGGAAGACTGGATGCGCGCGGAGTACATCAAGCGCGGGTATGCGCTGGTGTATACGCCGCACGTAGCGCGGCGGCAGCTGTTCTTTACCTCGGGGCACGAGGGCTATTACTCGCAGAACATGTTCGACGCGATGGAACTGGACGACGCCGAGTACCGGCTGAAGCCGATGAATTGCCCGGGGCACATCCTTGTCTATAAGGATTCGCTGAAGTCGTATCGCGACTTGCCGGTGCGGCTGGGCGAGCTGGGCACGGTGTATCGCTACGAGCGCTCGGGCGTGATGCACGGCCTGTTGCGGGTGCGCGGGTTTACGCAGGACGATGCTCATATTTTCTGCACGCCGGAGCAGATCGAGGGGGAGATTGCTGCTTGCCTTGAGTTTGCGTTCGACGTCCTGAAAGATTTCGGGTTCGACAAGTATCAGACTGAGCTTTCGACGTGGAATCCGGAAGACCGGAAGAATTTTGTGGGCAGCGAAGAGCAGTGGAATCATGCCCAGCATTCGCTTGAAAAAGTACTGAAGGAGCGAGGCGTCGAGTACAAAACGATTCCAGGCGAAGCGGCGTTCTACGGCCCGAAGATCGATATCAAGCTGGTGGATGCGATCGGGCGGCTGTGGCAGCTTTCGACGGTGCAGTTCGATTTCAACCTGCCGCAACGCTTTGGATTGGAGTACGTCGCCGAGGATGGATCGCGCAAGCAGCCGGTGATGGTGCACCGTGCGCTGTACGGGTCGGTCGAGCGGTTCTTTGGCGTACTGATCGAGCATTATGCGGGAGCGTTTCCGGTATGGCTGTCTCCGGTGCAGGCGGTGATGATTCCAATCAGCGAGCGGCATGCAGAGTATGCGAACAAAGTCGCTGCGCAGCTGAAAGCTGTGGGCGTGCGTGTCGATGTGGATGCGCGCAATGAAAAGATGAATGCCAAGATCCGCGAGCATGCCATGCAAAAGGTGCCTTTCCTGCTGGTGGTTGGGGATAAGGAAGCGGAGGCGGGCAAGGTGAATGTCCGCACGCGAGGGAAAGAGAAGACCGAAGATATGCCGGCTACGGAGTTTGTCGAGAAGATTCGGAAGCTGATCGCGGAGAAGAGCCCGGGATTGTAAGGGAGATCTCACCACAGAGACACAGAGAAAACCAAAAAGATGGGGACGGCGAGTTGGCCGTCCCCATTTGTGTTTTCGGAGGGCCGCGGTTGTACCATGTTTTCGTGCATTCACTGGCGCACCGCGTGCTTGGCTACATTCGGCAGGAGCAACTGCTGAGCGCCGGAGACCGCGTTGGGGTGGCCGTTTCCGGCGGAATTGATTCGGTTGCGCTGTTGCGGCTCTTGCTGGAGTTGCGCGGGGAGTTGGGGCTTGTGGTCTCCGTCGTTCATTTCAATCACAAGTTGCGCGGGGCAGAATCGGATGCGGACGAGCAGTTTGTCGCTGCGTTGGCGCGCGACCATGATTTGGAATTTTTTTGCGATGGTGACGACGTCGCGGGGCATGCGCGCGAGGAAGGTGTCAGCGTGGAGACGGCGGCGCGGGAGTTGCGCTATGGGTTCTTCCGATATTTGGTGGGAGAGGAACGCGACACTCCGGGGCTAAAGCCCGAGTCAGTCAGGGGCGGCTTACGCGGCCCTAAAGGGCCGCTCTTCCACCATTTAGACAAGATCGGAACTGGGCACACTCTGGATGATCAGGCGGAGACGGTGCTCATGCGGATGATTCGCGGGGCGGGGCTGCGCGGGATTGGCGGAATTTATCCACGAATTGCAGTGGAGGACGAGGACGGCGAATTTTGCGGCGAGATTGTGCGGCCCCTGCTCAGCATTGGGCGACGTGAGTTGGAGCAGTATCTGAGAGAAATTGGGCAGGCGTGGCGCGAGGATGCTACCAATCTCGACGAGAAGTTCACGCGAAACCGCGTGCGCAAACTGCTGGTGCCGCTGCTGGAAAAGGAATTCAATCCGGCGGTCGCCGAAAGTCTGGCGGAACTGGCCGAGATTGCCCGCGGGGAAGAAGACTACTGGGAGAACGAAATCGCGGGCTGGATGGGTACGGGGGTTCATTGGTCTGAGCCGGCGTGGGCTCGACAACCGGCACCTGGTCTCGTGCAGATCGGGCTGCCGGATGGCGATAAGGCCCCGGAGGAACTGCGTTCGAAGATCGAGAACACTCGTTGGCTGGTCATGAATGCGTCGGTGGACCGGTTATGGTTTCTGGGTGAGCCGATTGCGGTACAGCGCAGAGTCGTCAAGGCGATGGGCGAGCGGGCGGGCATCCCGCTGGAGTTTAAGCACGTGGAGGAAATTTTGCGGTTCGCTGCGGAAGAGGGAGCATCGGGGAAGGAGCTCTCGCTTCCGTTGGGGTGGAAGATGGTTTGCGAACTGGACGAACTAGTCTTTCTGACTCCCGATTTGCGGCAGCCCGCTCCGTCCCAGGATTACGAGTACGAGTTGCCGTTGCCGGGGGAAGTGGCCGTTTCCGAAGCTGGTTCACTCATCGAAGTGAAACGCGTTGCGCCCGGCGGGGAGGCGTATAATCCGGAGCACTTGTTGGATGCGGATTCTTTGCCCGGACGGTTAAAGGTGCGGAACTGGCGCGCTGGAGACCGATTCTGGCCGGCCCATACGAAGTCCCCCAAGAAAGTTAAGGAACTGCTGCAGGAGCGCCATGTGGCGCAGCCGGAGCGCAGGTTGTGGCCAGTGGTGTTGAGCGGAGATGAAATCGTTTGGATGCGCGGGTTTCCTCTGCCGGCGCGATACCAGGCGAAACCCGGGCACGAGGGCGTATTGATCCGGGAGAGGACAGTGGCCGCCGCGAGCGAGTAAGTGGCCGTTCGAGTTTCGTATCTTCGCGGGATTTTTTTCAACCGCAGAGATCGCTGAGAAATACTCGCCGAGAACGCGGAGAAAGAACATATACAGGCCCTGCCGGGAGGCATACTAACTTCATGAGCGCTGCTAGAGTCGAGCCACTGCGGCCGGTTATTACCACCGAGCAGATCCAGAAACGCGTCAAGGAACTGGGGCGGCAGATCTCGGATGACTACAGGGGGCAGACGGTCCAGGTACTGGCGGTGCTGGAAAATGCCTTCATGTTTCTGGCCGACCTGGTGCGGGCGATGCAGGTTCCAGTGGTGTGCCAGTTCATCAAGCCGAAGTACAGCAAGACGCAGGGCGGCTCGGCCAGCGAGGTGATGGAGATTTTTTTCAGCCACGAGCCGGATATCAAGGGGCAGCATATTTTGCTGGTGGAAGGGCTGGTGCACTCCGGCGTGACCAGCGAGTTTTTGATGGGCGATCTGCGCTCCCGGGGGGCGGCTTCGGTGAAGCTGGTGACCCTGTTGGACCGGCAATCGGCGCGCAGAGTGCCTTTACAGCCCGATTATTTCGGGTTTCTGGTGGATGAGACGTTCCTGGTGGGATATGGCTTGGGTGCGGTGGAACAAACGAACCGCAATCTGCCCTACCTGGCGGCGGCAAACCCAAGGCTCCCTATGACTTAAGTCATCCGTACAGAAAACAGCGTTTTTGCCGAAGAACAGGTAGAATAAAGATCTTAAAGGATTACCCCAATCAAAATTCCTGCTATGGCATCTAATGCCTGTGGGCGTGGTTTGGGAAGCCCATGATGGGCGAGAATTTAGGAGCCTTCTAGGTGAACTCAACTGTAAAGACCGTTTTGTTTTGGCTGCTGATCGGGGTCTCGGCCCTCTTGTTGTGGGAGGTAGTAAAGGGAGCCCGAGACACCCAAAAAGATAAAGAAAAGAACTTCACCGAGTTCATGACGGATGTCGAGGCGGGACACGTCCACGACATTACCGTCGATGGGATGCAGGTGAAGGGCAAGCTGACAGACGGCACCGCGTTTCATACTACTGCCCCGTCGAACTATCCGGACATGATTAAGACGCTGCGCGATAAGGGCGTCACTGTCACCTTCCGCGACGTGAACAGCGGTAGCCTGCCACTGCAGTTGCTGGGCACCTGGGCTCCACTTATCTTGTTGGGCGCGTTGTGGTTCTTCATGATCCGCCAGATGCAGACTGGCGGGAACAAGGCGCTGTCGTTCGGCAAGAGCCGGGCGCGGCTGCTCTCGATGCAGCAGAAGAAAGTCACGTTCAAAGACGTGGCAGGGGTTGAGGAAGCCAAGGAAGAGCTGCGCGAAATTATCGAATTCCTGCGCGAGGCGCAGAAGTTCCAAAAGCTGGGTGGACGGATTCCAAAAGGCGTGCTGCTGGTCGGCCCTCCGGGAACAGGCAAAACCTTGCTCGCGCGGGCAGTTGCGGGTGAGGCAAATGTTCCGTTCTTCTCGATTTCCGGCTCAGATTTTGTGGAGATGTTTGTCGGCGTGGGCGCGAGCCGCGTGCGCGATCTGTTTGAGCAGGGCAAGAAGAATGCTCCCTGCATCATCTTCATCGACGAAATTGACGCCGTGGGACGCCATCGCGGCGCCGGTTTGGGCGGCGGGCACGACGAGCGCGAGCAGACTTTGAACCAGTTGCTGGTCGAGATGGACGGCTTCGAGTCGAACGAAGGCGTCATTCTGATGGCGGCAACCAACCGTCCGGACGTGCTCGATCCGGCGCTGCTGCGGCCCGGGCGCTTCGATCGCCGCGTGGTCGTAAGCCGTCCGGATGTCCGCGGGCGTGAAGAAATCCTGCGCGTGCATACGCGCAAGATCCCTCTTGCCGAGGATGTCGATCTCTCTGTGCTGGCGCGTGGAACACCGGGATTCTCCGGAGCAGACCTGGCCAACATGGTGAACGAGGCGGCTCTGGCCGCGGCTCGGCAGAACCGCAAAGCCGTTCTGCAGTACGATTTTGAGCTGGCCAAAGACAAGGTGCTGATGGGCGTGGAGCGCAAGTCGCTGCTGCTCACCGACGAAGAGAAGAAGAACACGGCTTACCATGAGGCGGGACACGCCCTGGTAGCGGCAAAGATGCCGAATTCCGATCCCCTGCACAAGGTCACGATCATTCCGCGCGGCATGGCGCTGGGCGTGACCATGCAGTTGCCGATCGACGACCGGCATAACTACTACAAGAACTATCTCGAAACTGAGATCGCCATCCTGATGGGCGGGCGCATCGCGGAAGAATTGTTCTTGAAGGTCATGAGCACCGGCGCCGGCAACGACATCGAGCGCGCTACCGACATGGCCCGCAAAATGGTCTGTGAGTGGGGCATGAGCGATCTGGGACCGATGACCTTCGGCAAGAAGGAAGAGCAGATATTCCTGGGCCGCGAAATCGCGCAGCATCGCGACTACAGCGAAGATACGGCCATCAAGATCGATCAGGAAGTCCGCAAGCTGGTGAACAGCGGATATACCACCGCCAAGCAGATCCTGTCGGACAATCGCGACACGCTCGAAAAGATTGCGCGCGCGCTGATTGAACGGGAAGTGCTCGACGCGAACGAGATCAAGCTGCTGGTCGAGGGCAAAGAACTGCCACCGGTCCAGCCGCCGCCGTCCTCGAAGCCCGATGATGGCGTGCAGCACGTGATCAAGCCCGATCTCCAGCCTGGACGCGCCAAGGGCGGGGAGCGGCCGGCCACGGCGTAAAGGTGATCAATAATTAGTTTTTGGGCGGCGCCTAGCCGCCCTTTTTTTGTGCCGTTTGTTGGACCTGAAGGTCCGAATGGCGCTGCCTCCTCGCCTACGTTTTGCGTTTCCTCTTTTCCATCCCCACCATCATTCCCGAGGGTGGGTCGCTCTTATTCAGCTTGGCTGCTTCCACAACCAATTTTTTCACTCCCGGCTTATTCACATCGGCAACAGTGCGCAGCTTGACATGTCGCACACCCTTCCCGGTTCCTTCCAGCAGCTTCTCCGGGTCCGGCAGCGCCGCACCTCGCATGAATGCAAACGTCACATGCTCTTTACCGGCCATGAAACAACACAGCGGTCCGTTCGAATCAAACGACGGAATCTTCCAGGGATTCACGTACTCTTCAACACCCTTGACCGCCTTTTTCACGAGCGCCCGCACCGCCTTGCTCACTCCCTCAAGCTTCCCCGCCTTGTTTACATAATTAGTGATCCATGTGCCCGCTTGTTTCCCCTCAATGGTCGGCATTGGTTCCTCTCCCCTAGTGCGCCATTCTATTTTCGGATTCACTTTCCCGGCTCTGGCGTCCATCACCCGCACTTGTTCCACGTCAGAAACATTAGCTGTCAGCAATGTGGTAACCGTCCTTGCAAAAAAACGCAAGGACGGCGGACCCTCGGTCGTGATAGCGTCGGAAAAGTTCAACAACATCGGCTACCCGCCTAACGCGGATGTCGCCGGTAGGTGCCCTTATTTCGAAAGCACGGGTTTAAGGTCAGAAGGTTCCATTGGCAACTCATCCAGCTTGAGTCCGGCATTCAGCTTGGTCTCCTCCACCACAGCTTCGGCCACACGGACACCGCTCCGTAACACCTTCCAACGCTTGGCGAAACGAATCCCTTGCACCGTTTCCCATTCCGTCACTTCCGATTCACTTGGTATGGGATGGGCTGGATCGGACAGTGAGATTGAGGTGGTTTTGACCGGCAAGAAGGAAACAGGATCTAATTTGATGTCGAGTTGGTGACTTACATCGCCATCTGAAATGCGCACCACGTCCGGAGCCGGAGACGTGATCTGATAGCGGGGATCGCGATCGGCAAGCCAAATGGTCAACACGAAATCGCGAACGTATTTCTGGGCGAATTGCAGTTCGCCTCCGGCCAGCTTCGTGACTGTTTGTGTGCCGGGCAGAATCTCCCAGCCTGAGGTGCCATCGAAGTAAAGAACATATGTCGAGCCGAGACCAACCTGATCTACACGGAGGTAGTTCGGCCGTATCCAGCGTGTTCTCTTGCGTACCTCGCCGAGCGATTGTCCAGTATTGCCGTTCCATGACTCAGCACGGACGCTCTGCTCAAAGTCACGAATCGCCGCAATCTTCTCCGAACCACCTAAAGCGTTCTGCATTTTGTGAAATAGCAGGAGGCCATCTTGTGAACAAGCTGGCCGGCAAAAGAACAACGACAACACAGTTAGCCATGCTGCTGCACTCGCTCTCCGCATTTAATGTTGGACACTGCGCTGTCACGAGAGGTTCCAACCGTTTCTTGCGCGGCTGCGCGTGGGTTGGTTTGGCAGCGAGTCGCAACGATGCCGCCTGTGCGACGATGGCTTGGTGGGGAGGCCGCATCTGTGGCGAAAAATCTCGGTCACCCTCAGATTCTCCGTCGATTTGAAGCCGCCTCCACTCTGAAAACACAGGGATTACTGAGTCGATTCTGCGCTCCCACAGAGACACTAAAATGCGACATTTTGTGGTATAATTTTGAAAGTAGAAATCGATCCTAAGTATTAGCAATTTCAACAACTTGAATCCACTTTCGGGACGGCTTCAAGAGCGCGGATCGAGAAGAAATTTCCAGCCTGGTTCCAGGGCGTGAGCACGACCGGTTCAGAAAAAATTCGGGACATTTTCGCGGAGCGGAATGGCCACCAAAGAGATCAATACTCCCATCGCTGACAGCAAATTAAAAAACGGAAAAGTGACTCCGATCAACGGAGGAAACGACGGCGCCGGCAACGGCAACCACGACTACAATGCCGACTCGATCAAAGTGTTGGGTGGCATGGAGGCCGTGCGCAAGCGTCCCGCCATGTACATCGGCTCGACGGGCGAGATGGGCCTGCATCATCTGGTGTATGAAGTGGTCGACAACTCCGTCGACGAGGCGCTGGCAGGATTCGCCACCAAGATTGAAGTTGCCATTCACCTCGACAATTCCATCACTGTGATTGACGACGGCCGCGGTATTCCCGTGGACGATATGGAGATTGACGGTGAAAAAGTTTCGGCGGCGCAGGTGGTGATGACCAAGCTGCACGCGGGCGGAAAGTTCGATAGTTCAAGCTACAAAGTGTCGGGCGGCTTGCACGGCGTGGGCGTTTCTTGCGTGAACGCGCTGAGCGAAGACTTGCAGTTGGAAATCTGGCGCGATGGCGCGACCTGGCAGCAGACCTATTCGAAGGGCGAGCCGACCAGCAAGCTGAAGAAGACGGGCGTCGCGAAAGTGAAGACCGGGACCAAGGTGCATTTCCTGCCCGATCCGACGATTTTCACTGCCCTTGAGTACAACTACGACACGCTGGCGCAACGGTTGCGCGAGTTGGCGTTCCTCAACAAAGGATTGCTGATCACGCTGACCGACGAGCGCGCTACTGACGCAAAGACTGGCGAACCCAAGCACTCCGAGTTCAAGTACAACGGCGGCATCGCCGAGTTCATCAAGCATCTCAACCGCGGCAAGCAGGTATTGCATGACAAGCCGATCTACATGGAGGACGACCGCAGCGGCGTTCACATGGAAATCGGGCTGCAGTACAACGACGCGTACTCTGAGACGATCTTCAGTTTTGCAAACAACATCAATACGGTTGATGGCGGCTCGCACCTTTCCGGATTCCGAACGGCGCTGACCCGCACCATCAATTACGCCGGGCAGCAGATGGGCCTGTTCAAAGATGTAAAAGAGAATCTCACTGGCGACGATGTGCGCGAAGGTCTGGTCGCGGTGATCAGCGTGAAGCTGCCGCAACCGCAGTTCGAAGGGCAGACCAAGGGCAAGCTGAATTCCGACATCGCCGGAACCGTGACTCAGTTCGTGAACGAGCGTCTGGGTGCCTTCTTCGAGCAGAACTCTACCGTCGCGAAAAAGATCATCAACAAAGCAGTGGATGCAGCGCGGGCACGCGAGGCGGCTCGCAAGGCTCGTGATCTGACGCGGCGCAAGGGTGCGCTGGACTCGGGAGGCTTGCCGGGAAAGCTGGCAGATTGCTCGGAGCGCGATCCCAACCGCTGCGAATTGTTCCTGGTCGAGGGCGAGTCGGCAGGCGGGACGGCCAAGCAGGGACGTGACCGGCGTTTCCAGGCGATCCTTCCGCTCAAGGGAAAAATTCTGAACGTCGAGAAGGCGCGTTACGACAAGATGCTGGCGCACGAGGAAATCCGGGCGATGATTACGGCGCTCGGCACCGGCATCGCGAAGGACGATTTCGATCCCACCAAGGTGCGCTACGGAAAGATCATCCTGATGACCGACGCCGACGTGGACGGAAGCCATATCCGCACGCTGCTGCTGACGTTCTTCTTCCGGCACATGCAGGATCTGATCAAGCGCGGCAACGTGTTTATCGCGCAGCCGCCCCTGTTCTCGCTGAAGAAGGGCAAGTCGCAGCAGTACATCAAGGACGAGCGCGAGTTCGTGAAAGTCATGGTGAAGCGCGCGGCCGACGGGCTCACGGTGCGTTACGGTGAAGGGGCCGCCAAGCTGGAAGGCAAAGACCTGGCGCGCTTCATGACCGTGCTTGACGAATATCTGGGCTTCTTCGAGAAGTTGGACAAGCGCGTGCGCAACGAGCGCGTCACAGAGCTAGTACCCAAGCTCGATCTGGCTAAGCACGCGGATTTCGAAGGCGACAAGAAAGCTCCGCCGAAGAAGATTGAACGGCTGGAAAGAGAGCTGAAGAAGTTGCAGAAGGAAGAAGGCTTCAAGTCGGTGGAGTCGCGCTTCGACGAAGAGCACAACTTGTGGGAAGTGAGCTTCGTCAACAAGCATGGCGCCGAACACATCATCAACTGGGACCTGGCGTCCAGCGCCGAGTGCCGGCAGATGATTGCGAAGTACAAGCTGATCGAGCCTTACATGGAGCCGCCGTTCGTGGTGGAAACGCTTGCGAAGGCCCCGGCTGCCAGCAATGGTGACGGAGCGGATGGTGAAGCTGCGTCGGCGGAAGAGAAGGCCGACAAGAAAGCGGCCGCCAAGCCTGTCAAGCGGAAGACAGAGACTGAGGTAGTGGAAAAGACCAATGTCCGCGATCTGCGCGACTACGTCATCAATGAGGGGCGAAAGGATTTCACGATCCAGCGCTACAAAGGTCTGGGCGAGATGACGGCTCCGCAATTGTGGGAGACGACCATGGATCCGGAGCGCCGGACGTTGCTATCGGTGAGGCTCGAAGACATCGCCGAGTGCGAGACGATCTTCACTACCCTCATGGGCGAAGACGTGGAGGCGCGGCGCAAGTTCATCGAAGAGAACGCGTTGGATGTAAAGAACCTTGATATTTAACTTCTCTGCCACTGATTGACGCGGATTTTCACGGATCAAACACCTTAGTAATTGGGCGGCTGATGGCCGCCTTTTTCTTTTGGATTGCCTGCTCATGCCGGGATAGAAAAATCGAAAACCAGCAACCACGAAGGACACGAAGGTGCACGAAGGAAACAATCACGACTTACTTCGTGAACCTTCGTGTCCTTCGTGGTTGACGTTTTTTGGCTCTGCTGTTGGCGGTCCGAGTTCAGCTTCTGGTTTCTCTCCGCGGAAGACACGCGAGATGCCTCGCACGACGCGGCGCATGGGCAGTTCGCCTTTGGCGTCGGCAAAGAAAATCTCTCCGGTGCGGCTGCCACGGTAGTACCAGCGCTTCAGAATCGCAAGGTGCTCCATGGTCTCGAGCGAGGATTTTGCTTTCACCTGCGGAAATGATTGCAGAGCTTCCTGCACCCGTGACTCCATCGATTGCGATTTCGTGTGTTCGGCGGCCTGGATGGCAAAGGAGACCGGGCCAGAGATGCGTCCGCATTCGATGCGAAAGAAGGCCACTGCACCTGCGATGTGGCTGGGTTGGATCATCAGCGCTGAGAGGCGGTCGAGGCGCTGCACGATCTCGGGAAGTTGGGTCACTGTCGGCTTCAGCTTTTCTACTTTGGCGTGAATCGTAGCTGCTTCTTCAAAAGCCAGACTTGCTGAGGCGGCCTCGCGCTGATCTGAGAACTCGCGGAGCAGAGAGTCGCCTCGCGAGTCGAAATAGGTTTGCACGCGATTCACTTCGGCCGAGTATTCCTCGTCGGTGCATCCTTTGAAGCAGGGCGCCAGGCACATCTTCATCTCGGAATAAATACAGCCGGGGAACTTTGGATCGGGATGCAGATCGTCGACGCAGCGCCGCATCTTGAAGAAGTCAAGCGAGTCGTTCATGAACTTCTCCGCGACGATGCGGGAGACGAAGGGGCCGTAATACAGGACGGGACCGTTGAGCTTGCCGAGCCGTGTCGTTATGGACGCGCGCGGGTATTCGTTCTCGAGATGCAGCTTTACGAGCGGCGCAAAGCGAAAGCGCATCCGGTGCTGGTAGGTCTTGGGGAACGCTTCTCGCAGAACACGGTAAAGCAGGAAGCCGGATTCGAAGTCAGACCCTGTGGGCGTGTACTCGATCGAGCGGACACGATCGCGAAGATTGAGTTTTTTGGTGCGTTCTTCAACCGGCCCAAGCAGACGCTGCAGACGGCGCCTCAGGTTGGCGGTTTTGCTGACGTAAGGCTCGGCCCGGGCATCCTCGCCACGTAACAAAAACACGGAGGGCGCGGCGGGTGCCGCGGCAAATACTTCGGCATCCCGCTCCGGCGCGAATTCCAGGCAATCGGTCAACACACTCACGATTCTAGAGGGAATTCACCACGGAGGCACAGAGACACGAAGAGCCAAAGCAGATTTTTGATCCGTGCAGATCCGCGTAGATCCGTGGCAACTGGCATTTACCGGAAGTTAGCGCTGCGGAATTTCTGGCGGAAGTCGGTGCCATCGAGAGTGATGATGCGGCACATTTCATGCAGGCGGGAGCGCATGCGCTCTCCGATGCGGTCTCCGAGCGTTTCGCTTCGATTTGCAGCGCGGGCGGCGGAAAGCGATCCGGAGACGCCGGCAGCCGGCTGGTCTTCGAAGTTGGTGGTGATGATAGTGGTGCGGTTGTCGTTATAGCGCGTATTCAAGATCAAGCTGACGGTGTCCCACACCCATTCCGTGGGCTTCACTGCGCCCAGTTCATCGAGCACCAGGACGTCCGTCTCGAATACCGGCCGCAGCACGTCCAGTTCGGTGGTCTGGACGGTCGCGTTATAGGAGTTCTGGATTTCCTTCAGCAACTCGCGGTAGTCGTAGAACAGCGACGAGATGCCTCGGTTAAGAATCAACTCTTTGAGGATGCCGACCGCCAGGTGGGTCTTGCCGGTGCCAATCTTGCCAATGATGAGTAGTCCCTTGTCGCCGCGGGGATCGCACTTCTTGGCGAAATTCGACGCGACAAAGTGAGCCTCGGCCAGCGAAGGGTGAGCCCCGGGGAAGTCGGTGTCGTAGTTCGAGAGTTCGCAGTGCTCGTAACGGCGCGGGATTCGCGCCGCCGTCAGCAGTGACTGCGTCCGCGAGCGCAACTGGCAATCACAGCGCGTGACTCGGCGATCCTTCTTGGTGGCACTGGCGGGCGCCGGTTTCCATCCGGTGCCGTCGCACAGCGGGCAAACTTCTGCGGGGGCCTTGATCACTGACATCGATCCTCTGGGAGAAACGGTTCTATTTCGACTTTGCACCCGAGAGCTACTTTTGCGCAAGGTGGAATCCTTGACTGGCTGTGTACATCCTGTGAAGGAAGGGCGGCGCCTGTGGAGGGCAGAGGAAAACCCGGCGGGCATGTGCGAAAAGCCGCCCCGGCTGGCCGAATTGGGGCGAAGGAGGTGCGAAACGGGCTTCTGGCGCGGATTTTCACAGTTGACAATCGCCGCAGACGGAGGACAATACGAACCATCAGGTTTCCCAACTCAGTCAGAAGCCGTTCTTCTGCCCGGTGCAGGCTGGGTATGAAAGAGACCTGCGAGGAGCAACTATGAACAAAGCCGATCTGGTCGATAGGATCGCAGGCGCTTGCGAGATCAGCAAAGCGCAGGCAACTACCGCCATTGATACCGCCGTCGACAGCATCACGGGCGCCCTCCGTAAAGGAGATCGCGTGGCGTTGATAGGCTTCGGCACATTCTCCGTTTCGCAGAGGAAAGCACGAAACGGCCGCAATCCACAAACCGGCGCTACTATTAAAATCGCCGCCCGAAAAGTTGCGAAATTTACTCCTGGGGCCGAACTCAAGAAGCATGTAAACAAGAAGTAGCTGGAACCAAAAAGAATTGGCCAAACGGCAGGGGGTCGGCCCTGCCGTTTTTTGCTGCCCTGCCAATGCGCCGGCCTAAGGGGAACTCATGCGGATTGTTCGTTTCCTATCTTCAAGAACCTTCGCACTGCTGATTTTGCTGGCGGCTTTGTGCGCGCAGGCAGGAGAGCGCTTGCCCTTCGGCGCCTGGCACCGTTTGTCGGATGCTCCTGTGATCTCTCCTCGCGGAACCAACTGGGAATCGGCCGGAACATTCAATCCCGCCGTCATAGTGCGCGAGGGCAAGATCGTGATGCTCTACCGCGCGCAGGATCAGCAAGGCAAATCGCGCTTGGGGTACGCCGAAAGCGGAGATGGAATCCATTTCACTCGTCGCGATGAGCCGGTACTTAGCCCGTCAACAGAATATGAAAAAGATGGCGGCGTCGAAGACCCTCGCCTGGTGCAGTTCGGCGATACGTACTATCTGACCTACACGGGCTACAACAAGAAAGATGCGCAGCTTTGCCTGGCGACTTCGAAGGACCTGATTCACTGGGAGCGCAAAGGGGTCATCATCCCGGCGAATAAGGGCAACTGGAATGTGAAGTGGACCAAGTCGGGCGCGATCGTGCCGGAGAAGATCAACGGCAAATACTGGATGTATTTTCTGGGTACGAGCGCGGACGAAAAAGATCAGGCAGGGTTGGCATCGTCGCCAGATCTGATTCATTGGACTGAGGCCAGCGATACGCCGGTGTTGCCAGTCAGGCCAGGAATGTTCGATTCGCGCGTTGCCGAACCGGGTCCGGCGCCGATTGTGACGGATAAGGGAATCATTCTGATTTACAACGGGGCTGACGACAAGTTGATTTATCGAACCGGCATCGCGGTCTTCGACCTGCATGATCCGCGAAAATTGCTCTGGCGCAGTGACGCGCCGGTATTCACCCCGGAGAAAGATTGGGAAAAAGTTGGGCAAGTGCCGAACGTGGTTTTCGTGGAGGGCGTGGTGAGGCGCGGTGCTCGGTACTTGTTTTATTACGGCGGGGCGGATAAGTACGTGGGGGTGGCGGAGGCGCCGGTGCTGAAATAAGCGGCGTTGTCAGGAACTTCAGGCAATTTCGTGGCTGACGCGCTGAGGGCGCGGACGCCCTCGGGACAGCCGGCAAGATGCCGGCGCTACCTTCACACGCTTGACCCCTCGGCAGGGCCGCCCCTAACATCAACTGGGGCCCATGCGATTTCTGATTTCCTCCTCTCGTACATGCCACGCTCTGCGCCTGCTCGTGTGCTTCCTGTTTTCAGGGTTTGGCCTATTCGCGCAGCAGACTAAGAACGCGCCTGCGCCTGCTCCGGTCGCGAATTTCACCGACGTCGCCGAAAAAGCCGGACTCACGGTCCAGAATGTCTTTGGCGGGGTGGATACCAAGAAGTACATCATCGAGACCACGGGCAACGGCGTCGCGATTTTTGACTACGATAACGACGGCTGGCCCGACATTTTTCTCGTCAACGGCACCAGGCTCGAGGGATTCCCTGCAGGCCAGGGGCCGACCAACCGGCTCTATCACAATAATCACGACGGCACTTTTACCGATGTGACCGCCAAGGCCGGCTTGACCGCGACCGGCTGGGGACAAGGCGTTTGCGTCGGCGACTACGACAACGACGGGTGGGACGATCTCTACATCACCTACTACGGCAAGAACCGGCTGTATCACAACAATCATGGAGTGTTCACCGAGGTTGCGGAGAAGGCTGCCGTCGCCGGTTCGGGCAAAGCCTGGGGCACCGGCTGTGCTTTTGTCGACTACGACCGCGACGGTCATCTCGACCTGGTCGTATCGAACTATGTGGATTTCGATCTGGCGAATGCGCCTGCTCCGGGAGAGCGGCCAACCTGCATCTGGAAGGGCGTTCCGGTGATGTGCGGGCCGCGCGGGCTGCCGGGGTCGAAGAATATTCTCTATCACAACCGGGGCGACGGATCTTTTGAAGACGTCACCACGAAGGCGCATATCGACCGCACCGACGGGCATTACGCATTCAGCATCTCGACCTTAGATTTCGACGAAGACGGCTGGCCCGATATCTTCATCGCCTGCGACAGCACGCCGAGCATTCTTTACCGCAACAATCACGATGGGACTTTCACCGACGTCGCGGTCACGGCGGGCGCGGCTTTTAACGAGGATGGACGCGAGCAGGCCGGCATGGGATCGACCATCGGCGACTTCAACGGCGACGGGCACCTGGACATTTTCAAGACGAATTTTTCCGACGATACTTCGACGCTGTACAAGAACAACGGCGACGGCACGTTCAACGATGCAACTTCGGCGGCGGGACTGGGACTCTACACCCAGTATCTCGGTTGGGGAACGATGTTCCTCGATTTCGACAATGACGGCTGGCCCGATTTGCTGCTGGTGAATGGGCATGTCTATCCCGAGGTGGACAGCCAGCACCTGGGCAGCAACTACAAGGAGCCGCGCATTCTTTATCGCAACAATGGCGACGGCACGTTCAGCGATATTTCTGCTTCGGCCGGTCTGGGTATCACCACGGCGGCCTCATCGCGCGGAATGGCCGTCGGCGATTTGTGGAATGACGGCCGGATATCGGCGGTCATCAGTAATATGAATGCCGCGCCCAGCCTGCTGGTGAACCAACTTCATACCACGAATCATTGGGTGGCGATTCATGCCGTCGGCGCCAAATCAAATCACGATGGCATTGGGGCGAGAGTTCAGGTGAAGGCGGGAGACCGCGTTCTCGTTGACGAAGTTCGCAGCGGCTCCAGCTACATTTCCAACAGCGATATGCGGGTTCATTTCGGGCTGGGCAAAGTCGACAAGATTGAGTGGGTGGAGATTCGGTGGCCTAGCGGGTTGAGGGAGCGCTTTGCCAATTTGGCTGTCGATCGAATTCATACGCTAACTGAGGGTACTGGAGTCTCGGCTGCGGATAAGAAAACCCCTTAACCACAGAGGGCACAGAGGAACACAGAATTCACTTCTTTTTTGGTGGGAACTGCATCGTGCGGGAAATGCCCTCGCCTTCCTTGACGTAGATCACCTGGTTCACCTTCACGTCCTTCAGCGAATCCACTTGTCCACTGGGCCAGTGAATTTCGAGCAGGTCTACCTTGTCAGCCTTTCCTAGGCCGAAGTGAACGCGCAGATCGTTCTGCGAGAAATAGCCGCCGCCGCTGCGAACTTCGTCGATCTGCCGGTGCGGCTTGGATTCTCCGGCGACGTGAGTCACGCACACCAGCCTCGCGCCGATGCCGCTGCGATTCGATTTGGTTCCCAGAGTGCGAACCTTGATCCAGTTGTGGTCGAGCTTCGAATCGCAGCGCAGAAGTTGCGGATAGTCGTTCACGGTGTTCACGACCACGTCGATATCGCCGTCGTTGTCAAAATCGCCGAAAGCCGCGCCCCGCGAGGCACTGGGCTCTGAAATTCCGGGGCCTGCCTGAAACGAAATGTCGGCGAATCGGCCATTGCGCAAATTCTGATAGAGCAGCTTGCGTTGCGCGTAGCCGGCTTCGGTTTTCAACTGTTCCACTTCCGGATACACATGTCCGTTGCAGATCAGGATGTCGGGCCAGCCGTTATTGTCCATGTCGAAAAAGCCGCAGCCCCAGCCGAGGAACTGCGTGTGTGCTCCGAGTCCTGCGGTGAAGGTTGTGTCTTCGAAGCTGGCTCCGCCTTGGTTGTGATAAAGCGATGGCGTGTCTCCGGCGAAATTCGTTTTGACGATGTCGAGGTTGCCATCCATGTCGTAGTCGGCCGCAGAGACGCCCATGCCCGCTTGGGGCTTGCCATCCGGACTCAGCGCACATCCCGCTTCGACGGCGATGTCCTGAAACTTGCCATTCTTTTTGTTCTGGTAGAGCGCGCTGGCGGTCGAGTCGTCGGCCACGTAAATATCGGGCCAGCCGTCATTGTCGAAATCGGCAGTGAGCACGCCCAGGCCGTAGGTGCCGTTGGCGCTGAAAATGCCTGCCGACTCGGAGACGTCGGTGAAGGTTCCGTCGCCGTTGTTGTGATAGAGAATATTTTTTCCACCCTGCAATCCAGGAGGACCGCAGGCGACCATGATGCTCTTGTAGAGGCACGGACCGGATTCGGGCACGGGCGCGGTCGCCAGGTCCATGTCGATGTAGTTCGCGACGAAGAGGTCGAGGCGCCCGTCACGATCGTAGTCGACGAACGCGCATCCGGTGTTCCATCGTTTGCCGTTGCCCGTCACGCCGGCCTTCTGGCTTACATCGGTGAAGGTGCCGTCGCCGTTGTTGTGATACAAAACGTTCTTTCCGAAGTAGGTGACGAAAAGATCGTCCCAGCCATCGTTGTCGTAGTCGCCGATGCAGCACCCCTGGCCCCATCCGGAGTGGGCGACTCCGGCTTTGAGAGTTATATCGGTGAAGGTGCCGTCGCGATTGTTGCGAAACAAATGAGACGTGGGCTCGCTGCCTGCAGGAAAACCTTCGAGCCGCGTGCCGTTCACCAGAAAAATATCGAGCCAGCCGTCGTTATCGTAGTCGTAAAAGGCAACTCCGCAGCCGGTGGTTTCAAGCAGGTATTTGTTCTTGTGCTCGCCGCCGAAAATTGTTTTCGCGTTAAGGCCGGCCTCGCGAGCGACGTTCAGAAAGCTGACGCCGGGATCGGCGGGCGGCTCCTCCTTTGGGTGAGTGGGCTTTTGCTGCAGCCGCGGGTTGGCGCGCAGCCAGCGCGGACGAGCCAGAGCCAGCACGCTCTCCAGCGACAGCACGAGCGCCGAGCGGCTGAGTGACTTCAGAAAAACACGGCGTGAAGGGAACAAGAGGTCGCTACCTGGCCCACGTGGCTCGTGCTAGAATTCGCCCCTACTTTCTTATATTCAGGGATGCCCGACTTTGCAAGCTCAGGACGCTCCGCACACCCATCTTAAGAGACGACTGCAATGAATTTTAACTTCCTCCCCCCGGCGCACCTTGCCCGCAAAACCCGCATTCGGGGCCTGGTTTGGCTGGCCGGAATCTGGCTGTTGGCGATAACGGCGGCCGCTCCGCAGACAACTTCGCCGAGCAGGCCGGCTCTGGAACTCACGCGCACCATCCGCAGCTGGGAGTTTCTTCCAGTGGTCGGCGAGCACGCGGGATTGTTTGGAGACGAGACTGGACGATTTGAGGCCTGGGTCTATCCTCTGAAAATCTTCCGCGACTTTCACCTGACGTTTCATGTAGGCGATCGCGCGCTGCCCGCCGCGAGCCTGGCGCGGACCCTTACGGTTCACCCAGAGTCGGCCTCGATTCTGTACGCGGGTGATTCTTTTCGTGTGAACGAGACAATTTGCGTGCCAGTCAATGAAGCCGGTGCGGTGATTCAACTGGAGGTCGAAACCGAGCAACCGCTCGAGATTGAGGCCGGATTCACCGGCGACTTTCAGTTGGAATGGCCCGCCGCGCTGGGAGGAACGTATGTAAACTGGAGCGCGAAAGAGCACGCCTTCGTCTTTGGAGAAGAGGCGCGGAAGTTTGCGGCGTTTGTGGGATCGCCAACCGGGGAAGATGCCCACCTTGCGTATCAGACGAACTATTCCTCGTCGGACGAAAACACGTTTCGTCTGGGCGTCACCGCAAAAGGGAAAGAGACGAAGGTCCTGGTGATCGCTGCTTCAGTTGCCGGTCTCGCGGATGCAACCAAGGTCTATGAGCATTTGCTGGGTTCTGCTGCGGAAGCTGCGCGCCAGTCGGCCGAGTATTACCGCACCTATCTCGACAAGACCGTCAGCCTCGAGCTGCCCGACGCGGACCTGCAGCAGGCCTACGATTGGGCGCGTATCAGCACGATTCAGGGGCTAGTGAACAATCCCTATCTCGGCACCGGGCTGGTCGCCGGATACCGCACTTCGGGCGTGAGCCAGCGTCCAGGGTTTGCCTGGTTCTTTGGCAGGGACTCGCTGTGGACTTCGTTCGCGCTGAATGCCGAAGGAGATTATGCGACCACGCGCACGGCTCTCGATTTCATCAGCAAGTATCAGCGCGAGGACGGCAAGGTTCCGCACGAAATCTCGCAGAGCGCCAGCCTGGTTCCGTGGTTCAAGGAATATCCCTACCCGTACGTTTCGGCCGACGCGACGCCGCTGTTCATCATTGCGATGAATGATTATGCGGTGCAGAGCGGCGATGTGGAATTTGCCCGCGAGAAATGGGACAACGTGTGGCGGGCTTACCAGTTTTTGCTGTCGACTTACGACGCACAAGGCTTCGCGCAGAATATCGGCATCGGTCACGGCTGGGTGGAGGGCGGCCCGCTGCTTCCGGTCAAGAATGAGTACTACCAGGCCGGGCTCGGGGTTGAGGCTTTGCGGTCCTTAGCGAGCCTGGCGCACCTTGCAGGCAAAGACGATATTGGCAATGAGGCCGCTGCCGAGTTCTGGAAGAAAAAGGCGCTGCTGGATCAGGCATTCTGGGCGCCGGAGATCAAGAGCTTCGCGTTTGGGCTAAAGCAGGACAATCAACGCTCGGATGAGGTCAGCGTGCTCACCACCGTGCCCATGTGGTTCGGTCTGCCTGACGCGAATCATGCCGACGAGACGATCACGCAGCTTGCGGCTGAGGAGCATCAGGCGGATTGGGGCATGCGCATCATCTCGCGGCAGTCGAAGGTATACGACGGGTCAGGCTATCACTATGGCGCAGTGTGGCCGCTGTTCACGGGATGGGCATCGGTGGGCGAGTACCGGTATCACCATGCGTTTCCTGCTTACAACAATCTGCGGGCGAATGCTTTGCTCGGGCTCGATGGCGCGCTCGGACATTTCACAGAAGTTCTCTCCGGGGATTACTACCAATCCTTCGCGACCAGTTCGCCGCATCAGATCTGGTCGGCGGCGATGGTCGTAAGTCCTATACTGCGCGGGATGTTTGGTTTGCAGACTGACGCCGCAGCCCACCAGATCACGCTGGCCCCGCACGTTCCGGCGGACTGGACTGCTTTCGCGATCCGCAAGGTTCACGTCGGCGGAGTCGGAGTGGACTTTCAATATCGCAAGACTGCCGACACGCTCACGCTCGAAATCAAACGGAATGGAAATGGCGATTGCTGGGTGGAGTTCTCTCCCGCGTTCAGCTTGCGAACCAGAATTGTCAGCGTGCAGATGAACGGCCGTCCGGTGGCCTTCAAAATGCAGCCCAATGCGAACGACCAGCACTTGGCCCTGCGTGTCCCGGTGAATGGCTCGTCAACGACCCTCACGATTCGTTTGAAAAACGATTTCGGGCTGACGCTCTCGAATGCCCTGCCGGCTCTCGGAAGCGCCAGTCGCGGGCTTCGAGTCCTCTCTGAATCGTGGAACGACTCTCGATCGCAGTTGACGCTTGACGTTTCCGGACGGGCGGGAGGCCGGTATGAACTCGACGTGTGGAACCCTGGCCAGGTGTCTTCGGTGGAAGGAGCAGTCCTCACCAAATTCGGCAAGTTGGAAATTCAGATCCCCGAGGGGTCGGCGGAATCTTACATGCCACAGAAGATCGTCATTCACTTGTTTTGAGAATTCGCTCGCCAGACTCTCCAATGCTCTCGCGCTAAGTCCTTATTCTGGAATATTTTGCGCGTAACTCATTTGGATTCAAGATTTTGCGAGCAAAAAACCGCCCACCGCCGTCCTAAGTCTCACGTTTTGAAGATTTTACGTGAATGGTATCCGCAAGAAATGAGCGCACTTGAAGCCAGCGCCGTCGCTCCAAATTCTTTTCGCAGGCTGTGTGTAGAATGAAGGCTGCATGTCCCAAGCAGCTCCGGCCATAACGCGCAGTCCCGCAGAAGTCGTTCGGCTTACCCCGGTTTCGCAGGCGCCCAATGGAGTTTGCTACGCCGCCGCCGGAGAAGTCGCCGTCAACTCCTTCGATCTGGAGCGAATGGTCGCGGCTGTTCCGGCGCGCATCGCCTCCGCACTCGACCGCAAAGCCTACTATTTCGTCCCGCTCACCGTCAGCCAGGGAGACGACACGCTGATCGCCGACCGCTACGACGTCGCGCTCAGCGACAATGCCGTCTGCCATCGCAACTTGAATCTCGGCGACTCGCAATGCGTCTTCATTTCGACGCGCCTGATGGATGACAAGTTCTCCGTCGCCTTCGAGTTCTACATCAATGTGGGCCACGCCCTGGTCGAGCGCGCCGGAGTCTCGCATGAATTCAGCGAACTCGCCTGGAGCCAGGCCGAAGCCGGCGTACGCGGCGAAACTTCGCTCGATGCCTGGGAGGCCCGCAAACTCGCCACCGCCCACGGCCCGGATGCCGAGCGCTACAAAACCGAATATTTCGAAGCCACTTTCTCCGACACTATTTCCATCTACCTGCTCTCGCTTTATCTCGACGTCGATTACTACGATTTGCGCGAGCGCGATTATCCGCTGCTTGCGCCTTCCGCGCTCGCCGAGCGTTTGCGCAAGGTCGCCGAATTGTTTCCTCCCAACAAGGGATTCGAATTCGCGGTCCTCTACAAACGCCGCGCCTGAAGAACGGAGCTCGACCGAATGGCGTCCGCAAACCACTCCCCCCGCTGGTATGGCGTTCCCGCACGCATTCTTGTGGTCACCTTCATCGGCACGCTGCTCTGTTTCGCGGTCAGCCTGCTGCTCGGGATTCTCGGCGTCGTCTCGCTATCGCTACTGCGCGGCATTCATCCCGACATGCGCATCGCCTACCGCATGATCGCGGTGCCCACGGCGCTGGTCGCGGGAACCATCATCTTCGTGCTCGCTGTCGCCATGGAAGTCCGCCATTACCGCCAGGCCAAGACCCTCACCGCCATCGAGAGGATGGGCTAGTTCGTGCCGGTCCGCGTCGCCATCCCTATGCCGCATTCGACTAACCACGAATACGGCCAGCGCGCGATTCCGCAGTACGAACGCGCGGTCGTGCTTGCCGGTGCGGAGCCGGTTCGTATTCCGCTCGATCAAACCGCCGCTGACGTGAAGAAGTTGATCGCGGCCTGTGATGCCGTGCTGCTACCGGGCAGCAACGCCGATGTCGATCCTGCCAGGTTCAAGCAGCCGCCTTCACCGCGTTCGGCCGCCGCCGATGCGCGCCGCGAACAAGTGGACGACCTCCTGCTCGCCGACGCCTACGCTCACCGCAAACCCGTGCTCGGCATCTGCTACGGCCTGCAAAGCCTGAATGTCTTCCGCGGGGGATCGCTGATCCAGCACATACCCGATTTCCTGCCCGAGGCGACGCGCGCGAAAGTGAATCACGAAGCGGGCAAGAAGATCGCCGTCGCACACACGGTCGATATCGAACCAGGCTCACAGCTCGCGGAAGTGATCGCTGGGGGCAACGGTCTCATCGTGCCCGTGAATTCTTCGCATCACCAATCCGCTGATACCATCGGCGATGGATTGAGCATTGTCGCCCGCTGCCCGGACGACCACATCATCGAAGGCCTGGAGGGAACTTCGCCTGATCATTTCGTGCTGGCGGTGCAATGGCATCCTGAGCGCTCGGTCGATGACGACGCGGCAGCGCGCGCGATTTTCAGCGCCTTAGTCAAGGCGGCACGATGATGCCCTGGTTTTGTGTCTGGAACCGGCGTTATTTCGCGGGATTCTTCGCCGGCAAAT
>DASTCU010000042.1:0-126235 GCA_035710825.1 Candidatus Sulfotelmatobacter sp. | reverse complement strand
CGTTAAGGAGTGCGGCTCCATCCGCGTGCGCACGATCCACTCCAGTGGCGCGATGCGCGAGTTGAGCTCCGTCACTTTGTCGGGCATCTGCGCAATCGGGATATACATGGTTGGACCCGGGTCCTGATTGAGTCCGCCATCGCGTGTGTTTCCCACCACGCCGATCACCTGCCGCGGTGGTTCGCCGAACACCGGTCCCATGCCCGCTCCTATTTCGATGCGGTCGCTCAACGGATCGCCCTTGGGCCAGAACTCTCGCGCCATCGCCTCATTGATGATCACCACGCCGGGCGCAGCTCCGTTGTCTTGTTCGGTGAAATTGCGCCCGCGGACGACCGGCACCTTGAAGACCTCAAAATAACTCCATGAGACCGGGAAGTATCCTGCTCCACCCGTATTCGGATTGTTCCCGTTCGCCCGTCCGACAATGTTGAACGGCAGCCCAAAGCCACCCTGCAGCGGCAGGCAGCACGCCGCCGCAGCGGCCGTAACGCCGGGAACCGCATTGAGCCGCTCGGTGCCGTCGTGAATGACCTGCGCCACGCCGCTGGTCTTCAGAAACCGGTCGCCGCTGATCGACATCGCCATGGTGAGCACGTTGTGCGTGTCGAAGCCGGGATCGACCGACTGCAGCTTCATAAACGTGCGAATGAGCAGCGCCGCTCCGATCACCAGAACCAGCGCAAGAGCCATTTCGCTCACCACCAAAAGGGAACGCACCTTGCCGCTGCGGAAGCCTGCGCCTGCGCGGTTGCTGCTCTCGTTCAACACGGCCGCAAGACTCTTGCGCGAGGCGCTGATGGCAGGCACCAGGCCAAACAAAATTCCGGTCAGCAGCGAAACTCCAAGCGTGAACAGAAGCACATTCAGATCGATGGTGACTGCCGATCCATCTTCGCCGATCCGCGGGATGCTCCCGGGATTGATCGCCAGCAGGACCCGGACCCCCGCGAATCCAAGAACGAGTCCCAGCACTCCGCCGGTGAGCGATACCAGCAGGCTCTCCGTAAGCAGCTGGCGAATAATGTGCCAGCGTCCGGCGCCAAGCGCAGAGCGCGTTGCCAGCTCCCGCTTGCGAGCCGTGGCGCGAATCAGCAGCAGATTGGCAACGTTGGCACAGGCAATCAACAGCACCAGTCCGACCGCGCCCAGCAGCACGTAGAGCGATGACCGCGCATCGCGCACCATCAATTCCTGCAACAACACAACGCCGAACCTGGTGTTCGGCCCCAGCGTGCCCGGATAGGTCGCCCGATATTGATCGGCGGCCAGCTTCAACTGCGCGTTCGCCATTGGCCCAGACACACCCGGCTTCAGGCGCGCAATCACTCCGAAGTAGTGCGCCTGGTCCGCCGAAGACATTTCAAATTGGAATGGCAGCCAGAGATCGGCTGGATTGTCCGTAACAAAGGTGCGGCCGATGACGCCCACAACCTGGTACGCCTGTCCGTTGAGCTGAATGTTTTTGCCCACGATGCCGCGATCTCCGCCAAATCGCCGCTTCCATAGACCGTAACTCAGCACAACCACATTTCCGCCGTGGGGGCTGTCTTCCGCAGCCGTGAAAGTCCGGCCCGCGATCATGGGTGCGCCAAGAATCGAAAAATAATCTGCGGTTACGTGTACCCCTTGCACCTGCTCGGGCTGGTCATTACCGGTCAGGTTCAGTCCGGCGCCGCCGCTGTCGTAAGCCGCGACCTGCTGAAAAATCCCCGTCTGCTGCCGCCAGATATTGAACTTGGGCACGTTCGCGCTAGAGAACGAACCTTGATCGCCGGTGTGCACCAGATGCACCAGCGATTGCGGATCAGGGTAAGTGAGTGGTTTGAGCAGAACTGCATTAATAACGGAGAAGACGGCTGTATTCGCACCGATCCCGACCGCCATTACCACAATCGCGACCACCGTGAATCCCGGAGCTTTCAACAGCGATCGCACCGCAAATCGAACATCGCGCCAGATCGATTCCGTCGACACGAACGAAGAACCGGCTGCCACGCTCTGTGCATTAAGGGGCCTGTCTTGATTCATGCCGCCTCCTGATGATTCTAAAGACGTCCGAGCCGTCATTATGCACTCAACCGTGCCCCAAAAAATGACTGCCTGCGACCTTCCTGGGTCGCGTTCTTTCACAGGCAAAATGTTCCGATGTGACCAAGATCACTGACCCTTCCCGCGACGAGCACTACAATCCCAATGTGCGTATTCGCACCGCAAGGTCCGCCAAAAGGCGTTTGGGGTCGGTCATCCATACGGCTCGCTAAGTCCTTATTCCGGAATATTTTGCGTGTAAGTCCTTCTTTGACAATATTTTGCAGCGGGTCTTTCGGCCGTATCGAGCTTAAGTGTCTTAGATTCAATATTTTGCATGATTAGATCCGAAAAAATAAGCATCGGATCTTGGATTTTTCGACGAGCTAAGTCCTTATTCTGGAATATTTTGCCGATAAAATCTTTGCTTTGAAGATTTTGCGCGGGTCAGTATCGCGGGGTTTGGCGCAAGTCCAGCGTTTTGAAGATTTTGCGCAGATCGACCCCAATTTTTTCGATTCGCCGAATTGTGGTCTAATGACCCCGTGTCCTGGCTCACCGTCCTCAACCACGACGTCATCTTTTGCACGCGCTGCCCGCGGCTGGTGGCTTACCGCGAGCAGATCGCCCGGGACAAGCGCCGCGCCTACCGCGACTGGGACTACTGGGGCAAGCCCGTGCCCGGCTTCGGCGATCCCAATGCGCGCGTCCTCATCATGGGCCTGGCGCCTGGAGCGCATGGCTCGAACCGCACCGGCCGCCCGTTCACCGGCGATGCTTCCGGCAATTTCATGTATCCCGTCCTGCATGAGACGGGGTTCGCCAACCAGCCCAACGCCACCGATCGCAATGATGGCCTGAAGCTGCATGATCTCTACATCACCGCCGCCGTGCGCTGCGCCCCACCCGACAACAAGCCGCTGCCCACCGAGTTGTTGGCCTGCTCCTCGTTTCTCGACCGCGAACTGGCTGGACTGGAAAAGGTCAAGGTGGTGGTCGCGCTGGGAAAAATTGGATTCGACGCCTATCTCAATTATGTGAAGCGCCGCGGCCTCCTGCAGAGCAAGAAAGACTACCTGTTCGGCCACGGCGCGCGCTATCAGTTGCCCGACGGAAAAGTCCTGCTGGCGTCCTACCATCCTTCAAACCAGAACACCCAAACCGGCAAGCTGACGCGGCAAATGTTCGTCGAAATTTTCAGGCAAGCTGCGAAGCTGGCGAACGGTTAAAGCCTTATCAAGGTAGCGCCGGCATCTTGCCGGCTGTCCCGAGGGCGTCTCGCCCTCGGGGCAGGGCGCGCGGCACGCTATCGCAGTTTCGTCACCGTCACTTCCATCTGGAACTGCCGTTTGGAATTGGGATCATCCATGCTGCCGATCAGGAGCGGCTTGCCCACGGCCAACAACGTGCTGCCGGAGATCTTGATCTGCCGAACGATCGGGGGTGATCCTGCCACATGTGCGGAGTCGCCGCTCGTATCAAGGTTGCTGACATCACTGCGCACAACCAACACCCATTCGTCCCCGTGCTCCCGCAGTTGAGCCCAGATGTTCGTACCCACATCCAGGTACTGCCACTGCGAGGTCGCAGATACGCTGGGGTTGGAGGCGCTGACTACGGGAACCCGCGTGCCAATCTTGATCTCATTGGATTCGCCGGCGGTCAGATTCATCGAGTAGTGCCGCGTGTTTACGATTTTTCCATCCGCCAGCTCGTTAAACGCAAAATCCAGGCGATAGGGCTGTACCGGCTGGCTTTTTGCGGTTTGCGCCGGCGGCTCTTTTTTTGCTTCATCCTGGGCCCGCGCCGAACCCAAGCCGCAGCAGAGTCCAATGGTGATTAGGGCAACGAATTGTGCAATCGTTCTTCGCATGTTTGCTCACCTTTCTGATTGAACGGAACCGGAAGGCTGGTTTTGTGACCCAGCCGCATTCATTTCCTTCTGCATCTGGAGCTCGAATTCCTCTTGTGCCTGGGCAATCAGCGTGGCTTCTCGAGGAAACGACTGGACGTATCGGACCAAAGCGAGTTCTTCCTCGCTCAGGGGCCGCGGCGACGGGAACCGGTCGAGCTTCATTTCTGCGGTCGTCAGCGGCTGAGTGAAACTGCGCTTGCCCGCTCGGCGCACCTTTACGGGGTTCACCCGGCGAGTGGAATTGGGAGGCGCACTTTGAGCGATCGTCGGATGCGAAGCCTGTTCCGACGAGGTTGTCGAACGGCGGACGATTGGCCGCGCATTGTGCTTCTCGACCCAGAGCACCAAGCTGGTGACGATCAAGGCAGCAGCGACGACGGCGGCCCAGCGCCACCAGGCCACGCGGGTTGAGGAGCTCGGCTGCGATTTCAGATTTGCGAGGATGCGTTCTTCAAGTCCGGTCCTCGGCTCGACCGCGGCATACTTTGCCAACGCGGCATCGAGTTGATCGTCCAGCGGCGTCCGCCCCGTGTTGTCGAACTTGTTGATGGGAGTCATATCTTTTTCTCGACCATGCCTTCGAGCTTTTCGCGCAACAGTTGCCGTGCCCGAAACACGCGCGACCGCACCGCGGCTTCGTTGATCCCCAGCGTTGCGGCGACTTCGCGCGGCGACATCTCTTCAATGGTGGACAAAATCAGCGGCTCACGCAGTTTCGTGGGCAACGCTGCGATCAGCTTTTCCAGGACCGCGCTGAGTTGCACACCGTGCAGTGTCGCGTCGGCTGCCGTCTCCGAAGAAGCCACTTCTACGAATGGCTTCTCCGGATCATCCAGGGGAATCTCTCGCGTCCATCCTCGCTGCTTGCTGCGATCGACTGCAACGCGCCAGGCAATGCGCGCCAGCCAGGTCTTTGGATCTTGCACTTCAGGCAGCTTCGAGCTGTAGCGAAGGACCCGCATGAAGGTCTCCTGCGTGGCATCTTCGGCGTCGTGGTGGCGGCGCAGCACCGCATAGGCGATCCGGTAAACCAGCCGCGAGTGCTCTCGAACCAGCGCTTCGAGCATCTCGCCGGTGCGCTCAACCCGGCGCTGTTCGGCGTTGCTTTGGTCCATCGCTGTCACGCCGCTCAGAATCGCCTCTCCCGCCAACACTCGTTTGCCCTCACCCATGAAGACCGCCTGCAGCCTGGTTGTGTTCAGGAATTTCTGAGGGAAGAACGACTGCGAGGAGGGAGCTTGCAAGGAGTCAGGGGCTAGGGATCGGGGGCTAGGGGCTAGGGACCAGTGCTCAGTGTTCAGTGGTCAGTGAGCAGCGGCCGCTACGGAATCGTTTTGACTGACCACTGACCACTGACCACTGACCACTGGCCACTGGCCACTGGCCACTGACCACCGGCCACTGACCCGCGATCCTAGCCCTAGTCCCTGACCCCTAATCCCTGCCCACGAACACCGGTTCGGGCACGAGCCGCACGCCCCAGATTTCCTCGACTCGGTGTTGAATCTGATCTTTCAGGGCGATCACATCAGCGGCCGTGGCTTCGCCGCGATTAATGAGGGCCAGTGCGTGCTTGCTGGAAATGCCGACGCGGCCAAGCGAATATCCGCGGGCAAAACCGGAGTGCTCGACCAGCCACGCCGCCGAGACTTTTTTGTGCTGCTCGAGCGCGGGATAACTGGGGAGTACCAAGCCTTTGGCGCTGGCGCGAACCTTCAATTGTTCGTGCAGCTGCTCTGACAGCACAGGATTCTTGAAGAAAGATCCAGCGCTACGGGAGTCGGGATCGCCTTCGACGATCAGCATGCCTTTGTGGGCGCGTATGTGGCGGACGGCTTCGCGCGCCTCCAGCAGATTCGGCCGCGTTTCGCGACCTTCAAAATGGCGCTGCAGGTCGGCGTATTCGAGATGCGGCTCGCCCCCGGGAGTTAGGGCATAAACGACGCGCAAAATGATGAACCGTCCGCGTTCGGTCGTGTTGAAAATGCTGGAACGGTAGGCGAATCCGCAGGCCTCCGCGCAAAGCTCGCGTACCTGGCCATCTTTCAGATCGAATACTTCGACGGACTCGATCGTGTCGGAAACCTCCTGCCCGTATGCGCCCACGTTCTGCACGGGCGTACCGCCGACGCTACCCGGAATGCCGCTCAGGCACTCAACGCCTGCGCACTGGGCCATCACAGCCTGCGAAACGAAGCGGTCCCACGATTCTCCTGCGCCGACGTCGAACAAGACTCTTCCATCATGGGTGCCTGTCCGCCGCTCGATTCCGGCGATTGCAACCTTTAGCACCAGGCCCGGCCAGCCGGAGTCAGCGACGACCAGATTGCTACCGCCTCCCAGCACGAACAGCGGCAGATTCCTCGAGCCCGCGAATGCCACCGCCTCCTGCACGACGGGGAGCGATGTAGCCTCGACAAAGAACCGTGCCGGGCCTCCCAGTCGAAAGGTGGTGAGCGGCGCCAGCGAAACATTTTCTGCAATCATCATAGGAACGAATCACTATAAACCCGCCGTAGAGACGTTGCTGGCAACGTAATGGCGGCGGAATGGCGATCTCACGGTAGAATGGAATGAAACAGAAAAGAGGAGCTAACCGATGTATCCCGAAATTATGGTCGTCCCCATGCGCGAGGAATTGACGCGCCTGGGAATAAAAGAACTGCGAACCGCCGCCGAAGTGGACGAGGCATTGAAGAATGTTGCGGGCAGCGCGCTGGTCGTGGTCAACTCGATCTGCGGATGCGCCGCGGGACGAATGCGGCCTGCAGTACGCATGGCGCTTGGCAGTGCCGCGCGCCCCGATCTCGCTTTTTCCGTGTTTGCCGGCCAGGACACCGAGGCCACCGAACGCGCTCGCAGTTATTTCACCGGCCAGCCGCCGTCTTCACCTTCCATCGCGATCTTGCGCGACGGCGAACTCGTGTACATGATGCCCAGGCGCGATATCGAATCCCGTGAAGCTCCAGAGATTGCCGCCGATCTGAAGGCCGCGCTGGACCGCTTCTGTGGAAAGAGCGTACCGGTTCAATCCTAAGTGCTGCGTCACTTCTTCGGGCTGCTGGCCAGGAACGCCTTCACCACGATCGCGTTTGGCTGCACGCCCACCGGAATCAGCGTCAGCAGCGAGTACTCTGATGTCTCCAGCGTGCGCTTTGGCCGGCGTTTCTGAATGATGGTGACGTCCCCCGATGCGCTATCGGCTACCAGCAAATAATTCTGGTCGGGCGTAAGGGCGAGGCTGTCGGGATGGCTGCCGACATTCAATGTGGTGAGCCGCCGCCCCATGTCGATGTCGTAGACCGCGACGCTGTTCGATCCGAAATTCGACACGTAAAGGCGCGAGTTGTCGAGCGTGACCACGCCATGTGACGGATGCTGCCCGATCTCCTGGCTGCTGCCGACTTCGTCGTTGCCGGTCTCGACGATGGAGATGCTGTCGGAGTCGAAGTTGCACACAACCATCTCGCCGCCATCGGGCTTGAGGGTGAGGCTGACGGGCGTGCGGCCTACGTCAATCAGCGCCAGCACGCGATCGTCTTTGCGGGCGGCAGTGTTCAGCTGGATCGAAGCCACCTGCGATGATCCCGAGCAGGAAACGAAGGCCTTGCTCGAGTCGGGCAGAATCGCGATGTCTTCGGGCTGCTGGCAGACCGGCAGCGTCGCACGCACGCGCAGCAGTTCGGCGTCAATCAACGATACGGTGTTGTCGCCGCGGTTCGAGACCACGATGGTCGAGCCATCCGGCGAAACCCGCGCCAGTCCCGGCGAAGCGCCCACGCGCACGTTGCCAATCACCGCTCGCTTGTCGAGATCGATAACGCTCACATTCGCCGAGCCCGAATTGGCGACGTAGGCGCGACGTCCGTCGGCGGAAACATCGATGAAGTACGGGCGCCCGTGCACGCCGATCGTGGCGATGATCGTATTGGTCTCGGCGTCGATCACGCTGACGTTGCTCGAGCCCGTGTTGACGACATAAATTTCATTCTTCTTCGTGTTGGCAGCGAGTCCAGTGGGCTCGCTGCCGACGTGGAGTGTCTTGGCCAGGGCGAACGTGCGCAGATCAATCACGCTGACGGTGTTGCTCTTGCCGTTCGAGACATAGGCGTACTCGCGGAACGCCGGACCGTAGTCGGGGAAGTCGGGTTCGCGGAAATACCACCATGCCAGCCCGCCGAGGACGGGGATCAGGACAGCGATGAAGAGGAGCTTGCGCAAAGTGGGCTCGGCTTAAGAGAAGAAGAAAGATTAGCAGATGAGGTGGTCTCTCATGCGCTTCCCTGTACTCCCATGAAAGCCTTACGCGCGAGTTCCTCACCGCTCAAGTGAAAGCGCGGGCTTCGAAATGGCGCGATTACAGCCAAGACTTAAGATGAGACACAGGACTCAGCGAAAGACATCTAGTACAGCCGGAACGTCAACTCAGCGCTGAGGCGAACTTCCACGGGCGTTCCATCTTTCAACGCAGGCTCGAAGCGCCACTTACGCACTGCGGCCAGTGCTTGTTTGTCGAGATCTTTGTCGAGGCTGCGTGTAACGGCGGCGTCGCGCACCTCACCTTCGCTGGTGACGATGAATGAGACCACGATGTTGCCGTTAATCTTCTTTTTTCTCGCGCGATCGGTGTACTCCGGGTCGGGGTGGTAGATCGGTTTGGGAGCCGTTACCCCGCAATCCCCGACGTTGCGAACTTCGCACACTCGTTCCGACGGCTTGTCTTGTGCGAGCAAAATGCACCCCACACACAGCACTGCACTGCAGATCAGCAATGGAATGGACTTCATGACTCCCCCAAAAGATCCAAGTGTCCCGGGCTACTTGGCTGCGACGGTTTCCCGCACCCCAATCTCCGGCACAGGCCTTCCGACTACTGTGGCGATCTGGCGGACCTGAACCATCAGTTCATCGAACTGGTCGGGAAAGAGCGACTGTGGGCCGTCGGACAAAGCTTCGTCGGGTTTATGGTGCACTTCCACGAGCAGCCCGTCTGCGCCCACGGCTACGGCTGCGCGCGACAGGGGCGTGACTTTGTTGCGCTTGCCGGTACCGTGGCTGGGATCGACCAGGATCGGCAGATGGCTGAGCCGCTGTACTGCGGGAACGACGCTGAGGTCGAGCGTGTTGCGCGTGTGGTCGGCGAAAGTGCGCACACCGCGCTCGCACAACGCCACGTTGTAGTTGCCTTCGCTCAGAATGTATTCGGCCGCCATGAGGAATTCTTCCAGAGTCGCCGACATGCCGCGCTTGAGCAACACGGGCTTGCGGGAGCGGCCAGCGCGCTTGAGCAGAGAAAAATTCTGCATGTTGCGCGCGCCAATCTGGATCACATCGGCATATTCCTCGACCAGGTCGAGCGACTCGTGGTCGATGGCTTCAGTAATAATTTTCATTCCAAACTGCTGGCGGATTTCGGCCATAATGCGCAGGCCGTCTTCGCCGAGTCCCTGAAAGGAATAGGGCGAAGTGCGGGGCTTGTAAGCGCCGCCGCGGAAGAACTGCGCCCCGGCGCGATGCACGCGCTCGGCGACGGTGAAGGCCTGCTCGCGGCTTTCGATCGCGCATGGACCGGCGACAATGGCCAACCCTTGTCCGCCCAGGGTCGCGGCGGTTCCGGGAAAGCGGATGACGGTGTTTTCTTCCTTCACGTCGCGGCTGACCAGTTTGTAGGGTTTGGAGACGGCAATGACTTCCTGCACCCCGGCCATCTCTTCCAGCGTGCCCTGTTCGACTTCGCCCTTGTTGCCCGTGATGCCGATGGCTGTACGAGTCGCGCCGGGCATGGGATGCGCGCGGTAGCCGAGTTTCTCGATTTTTTCGCAAACGGCGCGTACCTGCTCTTCGCTGGCCTGCGCCTTCATGACAACTAACATAAGTTCACCCTGGACGGATCGTGTGGGGACAGCTGTCCGGCTTCCCGTAAGCGAAACCGAAGGAACTGTCCATCGAGCGAAGCTCGATTTCTGGTTGCGGCTGCAGGAGAAGCCGCGTCACAAGTCTACCGTCCGGCACGGGTGCACCGCAAATAGAGCATTTGTTGGGAGGTGCGGTGATTCCTCTTCTGAATCCCCGGACGATCGTGCACATCGAATTCAAATACAGTTCAATTTTTGTGGAGATTTGGTCATGAAAGCTGCAGTGGTTCCGTCCGTAAATGGCAAGTGGGAAGTTAAAGAGTGGCAGACACCGAAGGCGGGTCCGAATCAGGTGGTGATGAAGATTCACGCCAGTGGGCTGTGCTACACCGACGTTCACATCACGCATGGCATTTTCCCAATCCAATTTCCACGTGTGCTAGGACACGAACCCGTCGGCGAGATCGTGGAAGTTGGGCCGGGAGTCACGTCGCGTAAAGTCGGAGACCGCGTCGGGGTGGGCTGGCACCAGAAAGGGTGCGGACGCTGCGAGTGGTGCCTGCGCGGCAAGAAGGAATTGTGTCAGAACGCAATCTCGACCGGCATCGGATTGCAAGGCGGGCATGCCGAGTACATGCTCGCGTATGCGGATGCGACCATGCTTATTCCGGATCAACTCGACTACGAACAAGCTGCTCCCATTTTCTGCGCCGGGTACACGGTTTGGAGCGGGCTGCGCCGAGCTGATCCGAAGCCGCATGAGCGCATTGCGGTCGTCGGAATTGGAGGCCTGGGACACCTGGCACTGCAGTACTCGAAGGCATCTGGTTTTGAAACCATTGCCGTGACCAAATCGAAGGATAAAGAGAAATCGATCCGCGACCTGGGAGCGGACGAGGTCGTGGAAGATGGTGCGACGCTGATGGCTGCCGGGGGCGCGGATGTCTTGCTGGCCACTTCGAATTCGTGGTCTTCCACCGCCGATGCCGCTAAAGGAATGCGTCCCGATGGGCGCGTCATCCTGATGGGAGTTGGGCCAGAGCCTTTGGCGTACAATCCCGAACTCATGTTCAAGCGTGTGCGGCTGATGGGGTCTTCGCAAAACGGTCCGGAATATCTGTATGAGGCGCTCGACTATGCGGCGAAGGGCAAAGTGAAGGTGATCACCGAAACGTATGAGCTGGATGAAATCGGCAAAGCCTACGATCGCGTAGCCGAGGGCAAGGTGCGGTTTCGGGCGGTGATCACCTTCAAGTAGTTTCGAGTTTCAGGGAGGGAGTGAAACTCGAAACGCGAAATTGTTGGGCGGCTTGCAACTTGAAACCCGAAACTTGAAACTGTCTTTCATGCCTCGCTCCATGGCGCGTGAACAGGACATTCTCCACCGGCCGGCGCCGAAACGGCCGCCGCGCCTGACTTCGCGCCGCATTGGTATCCACACGTCGTCGGCGGGTGGGGTACAAAACGCCGCCGAGCGCGCTTACCGGCTGGGATGCAATACCTTCCAGATTTTTTCCTCCAGCCCTCGGCAGTGGGCGCCGTACGAACTGGGCCGACCGCAATGTGCCGAGATGAACCGGCTGCGCGCACGATACGATCTGAAGCCGCTCGTGATTCACACCAACTATCTGGTTAATCTTGCGAGTTCGACTGAGCTGTTTCTGCAGAAGTCCATGCAAGCCTTTCGCGGAGAGGTGGAGCGTGCTTTGGCGTTATGCGCCGAGTATCTGGTCCTGCATCCGGGTTCATTTCGCGGCGCCGACCGCGAGCAGGGACTGCTGCGGACCGCCGCTGCGATCGCCGCCTCTACGCAGGGTCTCGATCTAGCGAAGGGCGGGCTTACCATTCTGATCGAAAACACAGCCGGGGCCGAATTCTCGCTCGGCGGAAGCTTCGAGCAGGTTGCGGAAGTTCTGGAGCGTCTGGATGGAATCGTTCCGGTCGGCGCGTGCATCGACACGTGCCATACGCATGTGGCTGGGTATGACATCGTGAGCGAAGAGGGGATCTATCTGACTTTGCAGCACCTCGACGCAACGATCGGCTTGAATCGCGTGAAGGCCTGGCACTGCAACGATGCCAAGGCCGCGTGCGGCTCGAAGCTCGACCGCCATCAGCACATTGGGAAGGGAAGCATCGGCAAGGAAACGTTTCGCATTCTGCTGAACGATCTTCGCCTGGCACATGCTGCGTTCATTGCTGAAACTCCAATTGACAAGCCTGGGGATGACCGCAGGAATGTGGCTGCATTGAAGAAGCTGGTATCGGAGACCTAGGCTTGCGGCGTCCTACGCCCGCGCCGCGGCGGCTTGATGCGGGGCTCTGGATCTGGTATGTTAAACATGTTTAACATGCTCGGAATCCGCCTCGAACCCGAACTCGAAAAGAAGCTGGATTCTCTCGCGAAGGAAACCGGTCGCAGCAAGAGCTATTACGCACGCGAAGCGATCCGGCAGTACCTGCAGGACCGCGAGGATTACCTCAAGGGTATCGCCGTGCTGGAGCGGCGCGAGCCCACCATCACGCTCGAGGAATTGGAGCGGCGTCTTGGTCTCTCCGAGTAAGACCTGGCGGATTGAGATTGCTCGCAGTGCGGCCAAACAGATTGCGAAACTTGGCCGCCCCGCCCAGAAGTCAATCCAGCGTTTTCTGCGCGAACGCCTGCTGCCAGCCGAGAATCCCCGCCAGTGGGGGAAGCCCCTGCACGGCGACAAGCAAGGCCTGTGGCGCTATCGTGTGGGAGACTATCGACTGATCTGCGATATCCGTGATGAAGAAGTGATCGTGCTCGTTCTCGCAGTGGGACATCGCAGGGAGGTTTATCGCTGAAGGCGTTTGAGAGTCTGTTCAGCAGTTCGAGGGCTTGGCGTTGTAAAATCAGCGTTATTTGGTTTTTCCTGATCGTCCTAGTCTTATGTCAGCACATGACAAGTCGGAAGCTGCAACGGCGACTCGCAATGGCGACGATGAGAATCGTATCGATCGCCCCAACGACGAGCGCTATGACGCGCAGCGTGTAGAACAGAAGTGGTTCGCGCGCTGGCAAGAGGACGACTCGCTTTACGCCGCCGAGTCGCGCTCCACCAAGAAGAAATATTACGTGCTGGAAATGCTGCCCTATCCCTCGGGCGTGCTGCACATGGGGCACGTGCGGAATTATGCCATCGGCGATGCCCTCGCCCGCTACATGTGGATGAATGGCTACAACGTGCTTCATCCCATGGGTTGGGATTCGTTTGGCTTGCCCGCGGAAAACGCAGCCATCTCGAATAACACGCCGCCGCGCGAGTGGACGCTGCACAACATCGCGAACATGAAGGCGCAGATGAAGCGCCTGGGCTTTGCCTACGACTGGTCGCGGGAAGTCACAACCTGCTTGCCGGAGTATTACCGCTGGAACCAGTGGTTCTTTCTCAAGCTCTACGAGAAAGGATTGGTGTATCGCAAAAAGAGCAAGGTCAACTGGTGTCCGAAGTGCGCGACCGTGCTGGCCAACGAGCAGGTGGTCGACGGATGCTGCTGGCGGCATGAAGACACGCAGGTCGAGCAGCGCGAGTTGGAGCAGTGGTTCGTGCGTACGACGCAGTACGCTGAAGAATTGTTGCGCGATCTCGAGAAGCTGCAAGGCTGGCCCGAAAAGGTGCGCATCATGCAGCGCAACTGGATCGGGCGCAGCGAAGGCGCTTTGGTCGACTTTCAGCTCGAGGGGAACGCCGGACCCGCGGGCTCGACCATCAGCGTTTTCACTACTCGCGTAGACACGATCTTCGGCGCGACCTCGATTCAGCTTGCGCCCCAGCATCCGCTGGTGGCTGACTTCACGCGCTACAACCAGGTTTTGGGCGCGGACGTGGAACGGCTGATTGCCGAGCAGCGCAAAGCAAAAGAGGTCGGCGACATTGGCGAAATCGAAAAGCATGGCGTGAATACGCACCATTACGCCATCAATCCGTTCAGCGGGGAGAGAGTTCCCATCTGGATCGCCAACTACATCCTGATGGACTACGGCACGGGCGCCATCATGAGCGTGCCCGCGCATGACGACCGTGACTACGAATTCGCCAAAAAATACAAATTGGAAATCCGGCTGGTCATTCTTCCGATCTCGAATGATCCGGAAGAGACCATGACCGAGCCGCAGTTGCCGTTCACCGCGCACGACGGCATGACGATCAACTCAGGGCCGTTCAGCGGGATCAGTTGCGCCGACGCGATCAAAAAGATGTCGGCCTACGCCGAGGAGAAGGGCTTTGGCAAGGCGACCGTCACTTACCGCTTGAAAGACTGGGGCATCTCACGCCAGCGCTACTGGGGCACGCCGATCCCGATGCTCTATTGCGAGAAGGACGGCATCGTCCCCGTGCCGGAAAAAGATTTGCCGGTGATCTTGCCGGAGAAGGTCGAAATCACGTTGACGGGCGGCTCGCCGCTTGGTCGGGTGCCGGAGTTCGTCAACGTAACGTGTCCGAAGTGCGGGGGGCCGGCACGGCGCGAGACGGATACCATGGATACGTTCGTCGACTCGTCGTGGTATTTCTACCGCTACACTGACGCGCACAATGATCGTGCGCCCTTCGACGGCAAGATCGCGCAATACTGGTTCCCCATCGATCAGTACATCGGCGGTATCGAGCACGCGATCTTGCACCTGATCTATTCGCGCTTCTGGACCAAATTCATGCGCGATCTGGGCATGATTACCAACGACGAGCCCGTCGAGCGCCTGTTCACGCAAGGAATGGTGATCAAAGATGGCGCCAAGATGTCGAAGAGCCTGGGCAACACAGTCTCACCGGACGAGATGGTGGCGCGCTACGGGGCCGATGCCGCACGTTTGTACAGTCTGTTCGCTGCACCGCCCGACCGCGATCTTGACTGGCAGGACTCGGGGATCGAAGGCATCCAGCGATTCCTGGGGCGCGTGTATCGCTTTTTCGTGAAGAATGCAACGGGTGCGGTTTCTCCCGCGTTGGTTGGCGCGTTGCAGACAACACCGGAGGCGCGAGCCATCCAGCGCAAGTTGCATCAGACGATTAAGCGTGTCAGCGATGACTTTCAGGGCCGGTGGCATTTCAATACCTGCATCTCGGCGATCATGGAATTGGTGAACGTCTTATACGCAGCGGAAGACCACATTGCCAAGAAGAAAGTACCGGCGGCGTTTCTCGCCGAGGTACAACGGAATCTTGTCCTGTTGCTGGCTCCATTTGCGCCATACTTAGCGCACGAGTTGTGGGAGATGCTGGGCGAGAAGGGAAGCTTGCTGCGCGCCCCTTGGCCGAAATATGACGCGGAACTGGCGAAGGAGGAAGAGATTGAGATTCCGGTGCAGGTCAATGGCAAATTGCGCAGCCGCATCACTGTGCCTGCCGATTCAGAGGAAGCCTTCGTCATCGAGCGAGCTTTGGCTGATGAAAAAGTGAAGGCAGCGATCGCCGGTAAACAGGTGGTGAAGAAGATCTACGTGCCGGGGAAGCTGGTGAATCTGGTCGTAAAGTAAAATCAGCCACAGAAAAAAGCAGGCGCGTCGCTCGTGCCCGCTGCTTGCCACCCTCCGACTGACTGCTTGTATGCCGATCCTGCTCGCACAGTATGACGCCCCGCGTTTGCGATATCCTGAATGGCATGTCAATCGTTTCGCCCACGATGGAAGGCTTCCGCGCAGCGTTCCGCCGGCCCTCTTTGACTTTGGCGGAGATCGTGTGGCGATGGAGTGTGGGCGGCACGGCGACAGCACTGTTCTTCTTCGGTCTGTTCGAATTTCTCCAGACGCTGCCGGTCAGCAAACGCGAGTTGCTGTTTCTCCGCAGCCGGCAGCCCTATCTTGTTGGGCAAGCCATGGCGCACATTCTTCACGGCAGCATGAGTCGCGCCGTCATCTCGGCTATTGTGGCCGCATTGCTTCTGGCATTGCTTTGGATCATGGCGGCTTCTGTCGGTCGGATCGCGACCGTTCGTTACCTGCTGGAGTATTTCCGGAAACGTTTCGATGCTGTGACAGGTGTTTCAAGCGTGGGCGAGACAGATGCCTCCAGTCACGGTCGAAGGAATTCTTTCATCGCGCTGCTGCGGCTTCATTTTCTTCGTGCCACGGTGGTGTTGGCGGCAATCCTTTGTGTCGTGGGAGCGGCGATTCTGGCCGGGTTTGCGTCTCCGGACTCCAATCCTCAGCCCGGAGTCGCATTCTTCCTTTTCTTGCCGCTGGCAGCATTGATAAGCTTTATCGCCTGGGCCCTGAATTGGTTTCTGTCGCTGGCGGCAATGCTCGCGGTGCGCGATGACGAAGATGTCGTTGGCGCGCTAGGCGCTGCTGTGGCGCTCTGCCGAGAGCGTACGGGGGCGGTGTTCGCGGTCAGCAGTTGGACTGGACTGGCACACCTGGTGCTCTTCGGCGCCGCTACTACTGTGGTCTCAGTCCCGCTGGGCCTTGCCAGGATTTTGCCGGGGCGCGTGATCGTGCTCGCTATTATCCTCGTAAGCTTGGTGTACTTCGCTGTCGCTGACTGGCTCTACATCGCGCGTCTTGCGGGATATGTCTGCATCGCAGAGATGCCGGAGGCAATATTGGCGCCTCAGTCGCCGCCCATACCACCCTTGCCAGTGCAGACCAGCATCGACCGGGATGAGCCGATCCTGAGCGATATCCCCGGCCTAATCGTAGAGACGTAGCTGGCGCGCTACGAAGATGCGTCTTTCTCTTTACACTCTCTCCCCGAATCTGAGAAACTCATACGTGGAAACCCAATCCCCGCACAATCAAACTTTAGTAACGCAATCCATCGTCATCCTCGATTTCGGCGCGCAGTACACACAGCTCATCGCGCGCCGCATCCGCGAACAGAATGTTTTCTCTGTGGTGCTGCCCTGCACGGCCTCTCTCAAAGAGATTAAGAGCTATGCGCCGGTCGGGATCGTGCTCTCGGGAGCGCCCTGGTCGGTCTACGACAAAGATGCGCCGCCAGCCGACGTGCACGTGTTCGATCTCGGCGTGCCGGTGCTCGGCATCTGCTACGGGTTGCAGTTCATGGTGCACACGCTCGGCGGCAAGGTGCGTCCGGCCGACAAGCGCGAGTACGGACACGCGGAGGTTGATATTGTTTCCGATTCGATTTTGTTTCAAGGCCTGGCTAAAAAGCTGGCGGTCTGGATGTCGCATGGCGACGAGGCATTGGAACTGCCGCCCGGCTTCGAGTTGATGGCGAAGACGCATTACGCGGTCGCGGGCATCCAGAATGTCGCCAAAAAGTGGTACGCGGTGCAGTTTCATCCCGAGGTGCATCACACGCCGCAGGGCACTCAGATCCTGAAGAATTTTGTTTTCCAGATTTGCGGCGCCAAGCCGACATGGACCCCGCAGCGTTTCATCGAGTCGACCATTGAACAGATCAAAAGGCAGGTGGGGAGCGGACGCGCCATCTGCGCTCTTTCCGGCGGCGTGGATTCGTCGGTGGCGGCGGTCCTGGTGGACCGCGCCTTGCGCGATGGGAAAGGGAAGTCGCGCCTGACCTGCGTCTTTGTCAACAACGGAGTGCTGCGCAAGAACGAATTTGAAAAGGTGCAGAAGACCCTGCGCGACAAGCTCGGCCTGCATTTGGACGCGGTGGATGCCACCGACCGCTTCCTGGGGAAACTCGCGGGCGTCAGCGATCCGGAGAAGAAGCGCAAGATCATCGGAAACGAATTCATCAAGGTGTTCGAAAAAGAAGCTCGCCGCATCGAGAAGAACGAAGGCAAGGTGAAGTGGCTGGTGCAGGGGACGCTCTATCCCGACGTGATCGAGTCGCGCTCGGTGCGGGGCCCTTCGCAGGTCATCAAGTCGCATCACAACGTGGGCGGGCTGCCTGCGAAGATGAAGCTCAAGCTGATCGAGCCACTGAAAGACCTGTTCAAAGATGAGGTTCGGAAGATCGGCCGCGACCTGGGAGTGCCGGAAGAAATTCTGCAGCGCCAGCCGTTTCCCGGGCCAGGCCTTGCCGTGCGAGTGCTCGGAGAGGTCACGCCCGATCGCCTCGCGCTGCTGCGCGAGTGCGATGACATCGTGGTCAGCGAGATTAAAGAAGCTGGGCTCTACACAAAAGTCTGGCAGTCATTCGCAGTGCTGCTGCCCGTCATGTCGGTCGGGGTAATGGGCGACGCGCGCACCTACGCCTACACCTGCGCGATCAGGGCCGTGAGTTCCGAGGATGGTATGACCGCCGATTGGGTTCCGCTGCCCCACGAGGTGCTGAAAATCATCTCCACGCGCATCGTCAATGAAGTGAAGGGCGTGAACCGGGTGGTGTATGACGTAACGTCGAAGCCGCCGGGGACGATCGAGTGGGAGTGAAGATTCAGGCCAAGCGGGATCAGGGATGGATCACTTGTAGCTTCAGTTCGCTCTCGAACACATCGTTTCGCCACTTACGATGCCGTTGAGGTAATCGATCCGTACTGTAATATCCACGATGACTATGTCTCTATGCCTTGCTTCGGTCGCGGCGTGAGGCCTCGAGTTCGCTTTCCCAATCAACCTTTCCTTTGAGCCGACGAATCACGGTTTGACCGTATGTCGCGACGAGCAACCGCAGCGCCGCTTCCACCGTTGCTTTCTTGGTCCGGCTGCCACTCTGTCGCATGGCCTGCCGCATCAAGCCGTCATCAATGTCAATACTGGTTCTCATTGGCTTTTGTTCCTATGTGTAAATGTCTCACAATTATGTGTATGCACAATCGGCGGACAATGCGGCGCTACCGGTCCCGGTGGACCGTTTCCATGGAGAATGCCGGTAAGCAGACCGCGATGTACTCTGCGCCGCCTTCTTGCGGAGTGGAGTAACGAACCCATTCGCCGGCATGGGCGACGACCGCCTGACCGGCGTGCACGTCGAGCGAGCCGCCTTTGTGCTCGACGCGCAGCATACCTTTCAGCACGATGGTGAACTCATCGAATTCGGGAGTCTGGCCGGGTTCCAGCCATCCTCCGGGGCTGCGCATGTGCGCAACGCTGGCGGAGGAAGTTTTCGAGTTGACGCGGCCAATGTATTCGTCGATCAGCTTGGGCTTGTTGCCGGCGGCTTCGATGCGCGTGGGCTGTGTGATCAGAGTAGGCATGACTCGGCTTCGGCTTTGAACTGATCACAGAGTATACCGAGAGTTAAGGGCACGGATACGGCGTTCCCGGCGTCGGCGGCGTGCCCGGAATCACGGTCGGCGGCCCCGGTACGCCATTCGCTCCGGGTGCTCCGGGAATCACGGTTGCCGGAGTGCCTGACGTGCCGGGTGTGTAGCAGGTGCCGTGATCAACCGGCATATTGGACACTGGCGGCGGGACCGGGCGGGGCGCAACGGGCTGCTCGTATACCGGCTGCTGTACGGATCGGCGCACCGCCTCTGCCACCTCATCCCGCTGTAAGGTAACGGGCTGCTCCAGAGTCATTTCAACCGGAGCTCCGGCATCGAGATAAAAGTGGTGAGACCTGAAGAGCAGCGTCAACGATGCCACCGTTCCCACAGCAGCGCCGATGCCGGCGCCGATGACGGTGTTCCGTCCTGCATTCCCGGGCACGGTCATGCTGGAAGAAAGGCAACCTGGCGGTGGTCCGGTGCAGCCAGCGGGGAGACTGTTGGTGATCGTGCTGGAGGAGGCACCCACAGAGTGTCCGATTAGCGCGCCCAGTCCGGCGCCCGCCGCAGGCATCGCCAGTGCGCCAAACATCCGGCCTTGTCCCGGATCTTTCAACGCATAACCTTCATTGCTTTCGAGTGTGATCGGCCCGGAAATCGGCGTGACGTAGCCATCGGGGAAAGTGATCGCCATCGACTGCAGGTGCAATTCCCCGCGGCTGCCATTCCGGCCGAGTTTGTCCACCGTTCCCTGCACAAAGGTCCCGGCGGGAATCACGACTTCGTTGCCCGAGTCGACCGGGGACGTAACCTGCGCGTAGATGTCATCGCCGCGATGGATATAGCGGCTTTGAATGGGATGGGTCAGCACGAGCGCCAGCCGAGTGCCCGCGGGAATGGTGACACTGGCCGCAGGTTGGGCAGTGGCGGCGTCCGGCGGAGCGGGCTCGGTGGCTGGTGGTTGCTCCTGGGCGAGGCAGGGAAGTCCTGCTAGAACAATGGCAAGCACGAACGCGGCTGGCTTGGCACTTTTAGTTGGAATGGTATTGGTAAGGGACGAAAAGCTTCGACGACGGGAGCGAGGGCACGGCATAGGGCACCTCTGTCAAAAGCTGCGTGGCGGTTCTTGATGGTAGCGGATTCGTGCCGCTTCCACCGGATTGGACTGGCGACTCACGAAAAAGGATATCCGGGGAGACAAAGTAAAAGTTTGCGAAGAGTAACTAAATGTTTGTAAATGCGCGTGGGGTTCGATGAGAGGAAGTCGGCAAACACTTCTTATGACGCGTCTTCTGAAACCCAGCGTGAGATGGCTGTCACCATCTTGCGGGGGCCGAGGCGCGTAGACTGCGCCACCAGCCAATTGTGCAGACCGCTGATCGCCAGCGTGCGGCCTTCCATCAGGGCGCGGTAGCCGTCAAGCGCGACCTTGTCGGCATTCATCGCGCCCAGTTGTTTGAAGAGACGCGACTTGTCGTTGCCGGCGCGCCTGGCGAATCCGGTATGCGTCGCGCCGGGACAGAAGCAGGTGACCGTGACCCCAGAATCCTTCAGTTCATTGGCGATTGCTTCCGAGAAGGAAATGACATAAGCCTTGGTCGCGTAATACACCGCCATCAGCGGACCCGGTTGGAAGCCGGCGGTGGAAGCGACGTTCATGATTCGTCCGGTGTGGCGGGCGAGCATGGGAGGCAGGAAGAGTTTCGTCAGCTGGGTCAGGGCGGTGATGTTGAGGTTGATCTGGCCGAAGACTTGGTCGTCTGGCATTTGCGCGAATTTCCCCAATGCGCCGAATCCGGCGTTATTGATGAGGATGTCGACGGCAATGCCTTCGCGCTGGAGTTGATCAAATAAGAATTTCGGCGCGTGTGGCTCGGCGAGATCCAAAGCGACAGTCTTCACGCTAACGCCGCGCGTCTGCAACTCACTGGCGATTTGCGCAAGCTTGTCTGCGCTGCGGGCGACAAGCACGAGATTGTGATGATCGCGGGCGAACAGCTTGGCAAGTTCGTATCCGATGCCGCCCGAGGCGCCGGTGATGAGTGCGGTAGACATGGAGCTATTTTAGCGGGAGCGCGTGCTGCTAGGGGACGGCCGACGCGGAGCACGCGAGTACATCGGCATAAACAAAACCACCGCTGGTCAAGGATCTGCCTCCCACAATTGAAATGGGTTCGTAAAACATGGGTCCGGCATATGCGAAGGTATGAAATTCACCGTTTTCGCCACACGGATCAGCCTCGGCAGGCATGCGCCGCAACAGGTCATCATTGAGATCCTGGCCGACGAAATCGGCGGGGAGCTTCGAAGGATCCACACAAACGATGCGCGCCCGCAATCCCGCATGCAGCATTTCTCGAATCAGCGCCTGCGTGTTCTTTCCCCACAAGGGGAAGAGTGGCTCAAGCCCGGTACCACGAAGACGGTCTTCGCGATAGCGCCGGACATCTTCAAGGAACAAATCGCCGAAGGCAATACCGGAAATTCCTTTCTCAACCGCGGACGCGCATGCTTTTGCCATCGCCTGTTCATAGATTTCATTACTGCAAGGCCAGGGTATAGGAATTTCCCAGAGCGGCAGGCGAGCTGCGTTTGCTTGAGCCTTCAATAGCTCGCGCCGCGTGCCGTGCATGGCTACGCGTTGAAAATGAGTATTGATGGTGGTGAGCAGCCCGACAACTTCGACATCGTCGCGCTCACGAAGGACGTGGAGCGTCCACGCACTATCTTTACCGCTGCTCCAGGAAAGAAGGATCTTCCTTTTCAAATGATTTCCTCAACGTGTGAGCTCGGAAGAAAAAAGCGCGGGCGAAAGCGCCCGCGCCACATTTTCCCAACTTCAACTCTAGGCGTGCACCAGTTCCACTCCGTAAATGGAGTGCCAGCTGGTGGCAGCTTTCAGCTTGCTGTTGACGTTGTTGATGTTCTTCACGCCTTCGGTTTCCAGCCACTTGCGGAACGCTGCGGCACCTTGCTTGGCGTAGACGGGGATGCCGTCCTTCCAGGTAGCGCGTCCGCAGAGCACGCCGTTGAACTTCACGCCCGATTCTCCGGCGAGTTCCAAAGTCTCGCTGAACTCGGCGTTGCTGACGCCGGCCGAGAGATAAATGAACGGCTTGGTTGCCACGCTGGCAGCCTTGTGGAAGTGATCAATCGCTTCTTTCTTGGTATAGGCCTTCTGTCCGCCGAATGATTTGGTGCCTTCGACGAACTTCATGTTCACCGGGACTTCGACCTTCAGCACGTCGACGCCGTAGCGGTCTTTGCTGAACTCGCGCATGCTCTCGGTGACGATGTGCGGTTTTTTCTTGGCATAATCGAGGCCCTTCTCGTCGGCGCCTTCCTGGTAGCCGACAAACTCCAGGAAGAACGGGATGTCGTTGGCGCGGCATTCGTCGCCAATGCGCTCGACCCAGGCATGCTTGATCTCATTGACGTGCTTGGGATCGTCGGGCGTGTAGTAGAGCAAAATCTTGACGCAGTCGGCGCCGGCTTCTTTCAGGCGGTGCGCGGACCACACGTCGAGCAGGTCGGGCAGGCGGCCGGGACCGGTCTTGTCGTATCCGGTCTTCTCATAGGCGAGCAGCAGGCCGGCATTCTTGGCGCGGCGCTTGGAGGCCGGGAGTCCCCACTCGGGATCGAGCAGGATGGCCGAGGCATGCGGCGTGAGCACTTCGGTGACCAGCGACTTGAATTCTTCCATCATCTGATCGTTGACTTCGCCGCCTTTTTCCTTGGCCAGGGACTTCTGCAGCGAGCCGCGCTGGTCCATGGCAGCAGCGGCGATGACGCCGTGTTCGTTGGAGACTTTTTTGAGACCGGCAAGTTTGCCAGGGGTAAGCTTCATGAGAATCCTCCTAGAGCGGATGGGATGAGTGCTTGGAAACTATTAATTGTAAACCACTGGAATGAGAATTCGGCCTCGCTTTGTGGCCATTCAGCGCGTTGAATTCCCGTTCAGGGTCTGACAGAACCCTCGATCAAATCGCATTCAGGGCCTGATCCAAATCGTCGAGAATGTCGTCCACATCCTCAATGCCGACCGAGATCCTTACCAATCCGTCGGTAATGCCAATTGCTTTGCGGCCTTTGGGTCCGAGCGCGGCGTGGGTCATGGTTGCGGGATGCGAGATGAGCGTTTCGACCCCGCCGAGCGATTCGCCCAACGAGCACACGCGAACTTTCTTCAGCATGGTATTGGCGTTCTTCAGCGAGCCAGTCTCGAAGGTGATCATTGAGCCGAAGCCGCGCATCTGGCGCTTGGCCAGAAAGTGCTGGGGATGGTTCGACAGGCCTGGATAGAAGACGGCTTTTACTTTTTTGTGCTTGGTAAGAAAGTCTGCGACAATCCTTCCACTGCGATCGTGGATTTCCATGCGTGCGGCCAGTGTCTTGACGCCGCGCAGCACGAGCCAGCATTCAAAGGGAGAGAGAATTGCGCCTGCAGCTTTCTGCAGAAATGCCAGCTTGTCGGCGTGCTCTTGATGAGCACAGACCACAACTCCACCCAGACCATCGCTGTGTCCGTTGAGGAACTTGGTGGTGGAGTGTACAACCATATCTGCGCCCAAGGACAGAGGTTGCTGAAAGTAGGGCGACATGAATGTGTTGTCCACGACTGAGTCAATCTTCTTGCGGCGGCAAATCGCACTGATCGCGGTCAGGTCGCTGAGGCGCATCAGAGGATTCGTGGGTGTCTCGACGTAAACCATGCGCGTGTTCTTGCGGATCGCGCCCTCGACCTTGGCGGGGTCGGAGGTGTCCACATACGAGAATTCCAGGCCGAAATTGGTCATGACCTGATTGAAGAGGCGGGGAGTTCCGCCGTAGAGATCGTTGCCGCAGACCACGTGATCTCCGGACTTCAACATACTGACGATGGCGTTAATCGCGGCCATGCCGCTGGCGAAGACGCGGGCAGCGACTCCACCCTCAAGCGCGGCAAGGTTTTGTTCCAGCCGATCGCGAGTGGGGTTGGAGACGCGCGAGTATTCGTAGCCTTTGTGCTCGCCGATGCCTTGCTGCACGTAGGTTGAAGTCGGGTAGATGGGGACAGTCACAGAGCCGGTGAGCGGGTCGGGTTCCTGCCCGGAATGGATGGCGCGGGTGGCGAAGCCGAGTGATTTGGGAGTCTTCATGGTTTCAGTGCTCGAAGATTACACGCCGCCTTCAAAGATCTTTTTGGAGAGATAACGCTCGGCGGAGTCGGGGATGATGGTTACGACCCGCTTGCCGCTGCCGAGCCTTTTTGCGATCTGCACGGAAGCGAAGACAGCGGCGCCGCCGCTGGACCCGGCCAGCACGCCTTCTTGAGCGGCGAGCGACTTCACGGTATCAAAGGCGTCATCGTCGATGACCATCATCACTTCGTCGCAGACGGAACGGTCAAACGTTTTGGGGATGAAGCTCGCCCCGATCCCTTCTACCTTATGCGGCCCGGGCTGGCCGCCACCAAGAACGGAGCCCTGGGTCTCAACCGCAACCGTCAGCACCCGAGGCAACTTCTCTTTGAGATAACGGGCTACGCCCGAGAACGTCCCGGAAGTTCCGCAGCCAAGGGCGACCGCATCGACTCTTCCTTCCATCTGCTCGAAGATTTCGTGGGCGGTGGTTTCGTAGTGATAGTCGGGATTGGCGAGGTTCTCGAACTGTCCGGCCATGAACGCTGTGGGGTCGGTAGCGACCAGCGCTTTAGCCCGTTTGATTGCGCCTTGCATGCCCTCGTCGTCGGGAGTGCGCGTGACCTCGGCGCCGAGGGCGCGCATGATGATGACTTTTTCCTGAGAAAAATTTTCGGGGACAAACAATTTCACTTTGTAGCCGCTGTTGACGCCGATCAACGCCAGGCCGATGCCGGTGTTTCCGGCGGTCGCCTCGACGATCGTTCCACCAGGTTGGAGTTTCCCATCTCGCTCAGCGCGGCGGATGATGCCGATGGCGGCGCGGTCCTTTACGCTGCCGCCGGGATTCAGGTATTCGAGCTTGGCAAAGACGTCGGCCGATCCGGCAGGTACGAGTCGCTTGAGGTGCAGCATTGGAGTTTCGCCGACCAGTTGGGTGATGTCATCAGCGACGCGCAGGCGGGATATTTCGGAGCTTTTCGAGCGCACCTTACAGGGTACGGGGAGAGGGTGGAATCGTCAATCGTGATAAGCGTTTAGGAGGGTAACAGCATTTTAAGAATCGCCGGATTGCCTCAAGGGTTACCGACGGCTGCCGATGATATAAGACAGCAACCTTCAAGGAGACCGTATGCATCGGCGGGTCGTCGAGTTGGCGCTTTTATGCCTGTGCGCCGGCCAAGTGGGCTGGGCGCAGGAATTAAAGATTCTGGACCACACGGTCCAGATCCACGGGTTCGCGTCGCAAGGCTTTGTCCACACCGATCACAACAACTGGCTGACGATGTACACCAGCCACGTGGGCAGCGGTGAGTATACGGATTTTGCCGCGAATGCCTCGACGCAAATCAGCGATCACCTGCGGGTTGGCGCCCAGATCTACGATCGCAACCTTGGCAAGCTTGGGAGATGGCATCCTTCCCTCGACTGGGCGTTCGCCGATTATCGTTACAAACCCTGGCTTGGCATTCGTGCAGGTAAAGTCGAAACGGTTCTCGGACTCTACAACGACACCCAGGATCTGGACTTTGTGCGCACTTTCGCTCTGCTGCCCCAGAGTGTTTATCCCACCGACGTCCGCGACGCCACCAACGCTCATGCGGGCGGCGATCTCTACGGCAGTATTTCCCTCAAGCGCCATCTCGGCACGTTGTCCTACACGGCTTACGCCGGGCATCGCAGTGATAGCAGCCACAGTGGCTACCCGTATCTGCTCTCACAATGGGGAACGAAATTCCAAAACTTTGGCGCCCTGCAATATGGAGGAGATCTGCGCTGGAAGACGCCCATCAGGGGCGTGCTGATTGGCGCCTCACGTCTCAACCAGAACACGGAAGGTTCCGGCACCAGCGTCAATCCTGGCAATCGGAGCGGCGGAAGAATTCCCTATTATGAGTGCTCGAAAGCCGACTGGATGAACCAGTTCTACGGGCAGTACAGCTTCTCGAAATTGCGCATCGATTCTGAGTATCGCCGCTACTTGCGCAACCAAAGTATTTTTGGCGGTGCGTCGGTCAACATTACCGATGTTCGCGGCTGGTACGTTTCCGGAACCTACCGGGTGGCCAAACGACTGGAACTCGGTTCCTATTACTCGCGCTACACCATCACCAGCGTGGTCGGAGGCGCTTTGCTCGATTTGGGAATACCCCAACGAACCGATACCAACCTTCCGGAAAATCATATTTACGACAAAGTGGTGGCGGCGCGGATCGACCTCAACCAGTTCTGGAACGTACATGTTGAAGGCCATTTCATGGATGGCTACGGTAGCGGCAATTACCCGAACGGATTTTATCCGCAGGTAAACCCGGATGGCTTTCAGCCCACCACCAACGCGCTGGTGCTCAAGACCAGCTTGAGTTTTTGAGCGATGAATGCGCAGAAAGACGAGAATGCGATGAAGACGCACAAATTACTTTCCGCCCTTGCCGCCCTGATCCTATTCGGATCCGTCGACGCGCTTGCCGCCGAAGTCAAGGTTATCGCCAATCGCAGTATCAGGGCGGATTCCATTGCTGCCGTGGAACTCAGAGAGGTATTTCTGCAGGACAGAAAATCCCTCTCCGATGGCTCGCACGTGGAACCGGTACTCGCCAAGGAGGGGGCTGCCCACGAAACTTTTCTCAATCAGTACCTCGGCAAGAGCAGCGACGCTTTGCGAAATTATTACCGCACCATGGTGTTCACGGGTACGGGCGCAATGCCCAAGAGTTTCGCCTCCGATCGCGAAATTGTTGCCTACGTCGCCAAAACCAACGGCGCAATCGGGTATGTGGACATTGATACTCCGGTGGAAGGCGTGAAGATTCTTACCATTTCGAACGCTGGGGGCAAAGGGGAACGGATGCTGCTGACCCGCGTGGAACCGGAATATCCTGAGACCCTGCAGAAATTGGGCATTGGCGGCAGCGTCCGCCTGCGAATCTCCATTTCTCCCAAAGGCGGGGTGGGAAGTGTGGCGGTGCTGGGGGGCAATCCCATATTCGTGGAGGCAGCAGTAAAGGCGGTAAAGCAGTGGGTCTATGCGCCCTCCCCTTCGCAGACTACCATTGAGGTCACAATCCCCTTTCAGCCACGGCCATGAGCATGTCGGCTGCGGGCGTCCTACGCAGGTAAAAGTTAGTCCATTCGCAACCTTCTCCTTTTCGCCTTCGCTATAATTGCCCTCCACTTGTTCACGAAAGGAATCGCATGCGACGCTTTGCCGCCCTGCTGCTGGTGTTGGCGTTAATCTTGCCGCCCCTTGTTCTTGCTGCCGACGAGACTCCACTGACGGGTTACTCCGCGCCCTCCAGTCATAGCGAGCGCGACTGGGAAACGAAATTCAAAGCCATTCCGGATGCTGCCAACCTGCGCGAGTACATGCGGCGGCTGAGTGCGCGGCCGCACCACGTCGGATCGCCATATGACAAAGAGAATGCCGAGTGGATTCTGGCGCGCTTCAAGGAATGGGGATTCGATGCTCACATCGAGACCTTCGACGTGCTGTTTCCTACTCCGAAGCTGCGCCTGCTGGAGATGGTTGGGCCCACGAAGTTTACCGCCAAGCTGGAAGAGCCAGCACTGGCGGTGGATCCGACTTCGAATCAGAAAGCGGAACAACTGCCGACCTACAACGCATACTCGGCGGATGGAGACGTCACGGCGCCTCTAGTCTTGGTGAACTACGGGCTGCCCGAAGATTACGAGCAACTCGACCGGCTCGGCGTTTCGGTAAAAGGTGCAATCGTGATTGCGAAGTACTACCACTCCTGGCGCGGCGTGAAGCCCAAGATTGCGGCCGAGCACGGGGCGATTGGCTGCCTGATTTATTCCGAACCTCGCGATGACGGATACACCGTCGATAATGTTTTCCCCCAAGGTCCCATGCGGAATGCGGACGGGGTTCAGCGGGGAAGTGTGATGGATTTTGCTTCGGCGAGTCCCGGTGATCCGCTGACCCCAGGAGTCGGGGCCACGCCCGATGCCAAGAGGCTTGCCCTTAAAGATGCAAAGAGTCTTTCGAAAATTCCGGTGTTGCCGATTTCGTACGGCGATGCGCAGCCGCTGCTCTCCGCGCTGAAAGGGCCGATGGCTCCTCAGGAATGGCGCGGCAACTTGCCGATCCCGTATCACGTGGGACCAGGGCCGGCGAAGGTTCATCTGAAACTTGAATTCAATTGGGACCTGAAACCCGTGAACGATGTAATCGCGAAAATTCCGGGAAGCGTAGCGCCCGAGGAATGGATTATTCGAGGGAACCATCACGATGCGTGGGTGAACGGCGCGGAGGATCCGGTATCAGGGCAGGCTCCGCTGCTTGAGGAAGCACGCGCGCTGGGATTACTGATGAAGCAAGGTTGGAAGCCGCGGCGGACTATCATTTATGCCGCCTGGGATGGCGAGGAGCCGATGCTGCTAGGGTCTACCGAGTGGGTGGAGGCCCATGCCGACGAATTGCGGCAACACGCGGCGGTATACATCAATACTGATGGCAACGATCGCGGGCTACTTCAGATGGAGGGCTCGCACTCGCTGGAGCAGTTCATGAATGGCGTGGCGCGCGACGTTGAGGATCCTGAGAGCAAAATGTCGGTGTGGCAGCGCCTGCAATTGTCCAGGATTGGGAATGCAAAGTCTGCCGATGACCGCAAGGAATTGCGGCAACGGGCTGATCTGCGCATGGGTGCGCTCGGGTCAGGCACGGATTTTACGGCGTTCGTTGATCATCTCGGCATTGCCTCGCTGAGTCTCGGATATGGCGGAGAGGACGAGCAGGGAATCTATCACTCCATTTACGACGATTTTTACTGGTACACGCATTTTTCTGACTACGATTTCGTGTACGGTCGCGCGCTGGCGCAAACGGTGGGATCCGCGGTGATGCGGCTGGCCGATGCGGAAGTGCTGCCTTACGACTTTGGTGATTTAGCGGACACGGTGCAGAAATACACGAAAGAACTGCAGAAACTGCTGGTGGACAAACAGGACGAGATTCGCGAGCGCGATCAGGAGTTGGACGAAGGAGTGTTCAAAGCCACATTCGATCCGCGGCGGCCAACCGTAGCGCCACCGCGGGAGGAGATTCCACCGCACGTGAACTTTGCGCCCATGCAGAATGCGGTGGAGAAGTTGACGCGGAGTGCGGAACGGTACCGCAAGGCTCTGGCGCAAAAACAGGAGGCGCTTGGGGACACTCAAGCGGAGTCACTGCGTGCTTTGAATGCTTTGCTCATCGAGAGTGAACGCAAACTCACCAATGAAGATGGGCTTCCGCGGCGAGCTTGGTATAAACACTTGCTCTATGCTCCGGGCGTTTACACGGGTTACGACGTGAAAACGGTGCCTGGGGTGCGGGAGGGCATCGAGCAAAAACGCTATGCCGAAGCTGAGCAGGAGATCACGCGCGTGGCTAAGGGGTTGGAGGATGAGGCGGCGCTGGTGGATTCGGCGAGCCAGATGCTTGAGGGGACGGGGCGCTAGTCGAAGGCTGACGCATGGGGGCAACACCCAGGGGGACTCCCTCCCCTACACCCGTCGAGGACGCGGGCGCAATCCTTGACTGGCTGGCGCTGGCTGGTTTGCTCGGGGTTGGATCGCTGGCCGTGGACTGAGCGCCGGCGTAGTAGCCGCTCTTGGTACGGACGACCAGCTTGCCGTGCCCTTTGGCTTTGGCGTCCACGCGGATTTGACGAAAGCCGCCACTGGCCCTGGGATTGCTGGGTTTGTAGCCGATCGCGTATTGATTGCGAATGTCGCTGGCGATGGTGCGGCTGATCGCATCTACTTCGTCGAGAGTCTTAGGGAAGAAGGCGATGCCGCCGGTGCGCTGGGCAATGATCTCGAGGGCACGCTTGGCCCGCTTGGGATGCTCTTCGTCTCCCAGGATGCCGATGGCGTACACCGCCGCCCCGTTCTCCTGCGATAACTGCTTGACCGCCTGCTCCAAGGTCTCGCTGCTGGCGTTGTCCTCGCCATCGGTGACCACGAACAGAACTTTCTTTTCCAGGCGCGCATTTTGCCTCAGGTGGTCGGCAGAGGCCACGACTGCGTCGTAGAGCGCGGTCCCGCCGCGGGCATCGATTTTCTCCAGCGCTTCTTTCAACTTGAGCAGGTTGTTGGTGAAGTCCTGGTCAAGATACTGCTCGTCATTGAAATTGACGACGAAGACTTCATCCTGCGGATTGCTGGAGCGGACCAGGTTGAGGGCGGCCTGATTCACTTTGTTGCGCTTCTCCCGCATCGATCCGGAGTTGTCGATGACGATGCCCATCGCCACCGGAATATCCACGTGATGGAAAGAGATGATGTTCTGCGGCTTGCCGTCTTCAAAGACGGTGAATGCGGTGCGGTCGAGGGTGGTGACGATGTGTTGCTTGTCGTCGATGACCGTCGCGTGCAGCATGACCTCGTCCACGTCTTTCTTGAAGACGAAGACGCCCTGATCGTTCAGCTTTCTATCTTGATCGTCGGATTGATTAGCCGGAGATTGCGGTGACGCATTGGGTGCTGGTGCGTTGGCCGGTGGTTTGGATTGATCTTGAGGCGAAGCGGCCTGCGACCAGGCTGAGGAGGGAAGTTGCACTCCGAACCAGATCACGAACGTGAGGAGAAGCAGAGTCCTTAAGGCCCTATTCGGCAGGCGCGTAATATCCCATCCTCGCATACACCCGTAGAGGCGGCAATCCTTTCGGTGGCAGCAGCTTCACTTTTATCTTACGCCATTTGCCGTCGCGCACAACTTTGGCCGGACGGTATCCCAGAACATATTGATTGCGTAACTCGACGCCGATCTTGGTGGCCACGTCAGCGAGGTCATTAGGATTATCGATGGTGAAGGCGCGGCCTCCAGTGAGTTCAGTGATGTCACTGAGCAATTGCGGGCCGAGGCGCTCTTCGACGGCCGAGGCGTAGCGGTCGTAAATTCCGATGGCGTAGATCATCACATCGGCTTCCTTCACCAACGACTTGATCTCGTTCTCAGTGTAGCGGCTGTGATTGTCGCCCCCATCAGAGATGATAAGCAGCGCCTTCTTGGGGTACTTGGCCTGCCGCATCTTGCTGATGCCCATGTAAATGGCATCGAGCAGCGCGGTGCGGCGGCGAGGTACGGCAAACACGAGTCTGTTCTGGATATCGTCAACGGAGCTGGTGAAGTCGGTGATCTCGTCTGGCTCATCGTTGAACGTGATCATGAAAAATTCGTCCTGCGGATTGGCGGTCTTGAAAAATTCGACAACCGCCTCTTTGGCTCGATCCATCTTGCTGCTCATGCTGCCGCTGGAGTCGAAGATCACGCCGAGGGAAACGGGAGCATCTTCGCTCGAAAAGCTCCGGATCTCCTGTGCCGAGCTGCCTTCAAAGAGCTGGAAGTTCTGTTTTTCGAGGCCAGTGACCAGACGGTTCATCGGATCGGTGATGGTAACCGGGACCAGGACGAGGTCCACATCCACTTTGAGTGGGCGGACGCGGGTGTTGAGATCCGCTGCAGAAGTGACCAGGCTCTCTTTTACCGGTTCTTTGGGCTGCTCGACCTCTCGAGGCTGAATGTGGACATCATTTACATCCGTCTGTGCGTAGGACGGAGCTCCCGCGCAGCAGAGAGCCAGGAGCGCGAGCCGAAGCCACGAAGTCGATCGCCCCAACGGTGAGGCGGAAGGACTTTTTCGCAGCAGGGTTTGAATCGGATCCCAGGGGAGAACCGTCGAGCCACCCCGAACTTTGGCCGTCGGGCGAGATGACCAACGCCAATCACTCAGGCGGGCCATAAGATACCTCTATGGGGCGGATGTTAGCACAGCTGGCGCCGCACCGCGCAGGGTTTTTGTCAAAAATCGGAGACAAACCCGCGAAGGCGTTGCCGAATATTGCACGCCGCCAAATTGGCCGCCAGACGGGCATCTCCGGTGTGTCTTGCTAACTTGTTACAATCAAAGGTTTCCTATGGCCGACATACGTCCGTTCCGCGCTCTACGTTACAACTTGCAGAAGGTCTCTGCCTCGCAGGTGGTGACACAACCGTACGACAAGATCACAGCCGCAATGCAAGAAAAGTACTACGCTGCCAGCCCGTACAACCTCGTCAGAATTATCCTGGGGCGTCGCGAGGACGCCGACAATACGGTAGAGAACGTATACACCCGGGCCGCAGCGCACGGGCGGGAGTGGCGCGAGGAAGGAATTCTGCGGCAGGACGCTGCCCCTTCGATCTACGTTTACTCGCAGACGTTCACAGCAACCTCCGGCGCAAAATTCGAGCGGCGGGGATTCATCGCGCTGGGGCGGGTCGAAGATTATTCAGAAAATGTGGTCTACCGCCACGAGCAGACGCTGGCCAAACCCAAGGCGGACCGTCTGGACCTGCTGCGGGCTACGCGCGCCCACTACGAACAACTGTTTTTGTTATACGAAGACTCCGGCGAGATTGATTCGCTGCTGCGCACCTCGGAAACTCCAACGATCGAAGTTGAGGACGAGTACGGCGTGGCGCACCGAGTCTGGCAGGTCTCCGATGCAGGCGTGATTGCATCCGTGCAAGAGAAGATGCGCGACAAGAAGCTGGTGATCGCGGATGGGCATCACCGGTACGAAACCGCGCTCACCTATCGCAACGAGTGCCGGAAGGCGGCGAGGAGTTCCGATCCCCAAGCGCCGTACGAGTTCGTGATGCTGACGTTTGTCAATATGAATGATCCCGGCCTGCTGGTGCTGCCCACGCATCGAGTGGTGCATTCGCTGGATGGGTTTTCGGCGGATGAGTTTCAGAAATCGAGCCGCGAGTTTTTTGAAGTGGAGCCGGTCGACTCAGGAATGGATTCCACAAAGGCTACTGCGCTGTTGCGTGATCGTGGGCGGAACGGGACTGCGCTACTGGCCGTCACGTCCCACCATGCTTTCCTGTTGCACTCACCCAAGTCGGCGGGGGCAAAGTTCATGGCGGGGCTTTCCGCACGCCAGCAGTCGCTCGACGTAGTGCAGTTGCACAAGTGCCTGCTGGAAGGCGTGCTGAAGCTTTCGGAAGAATCCATTCGGAACCAGCAGAACTTGTCCTATCTGCGCGATGCTTCCGAAGCGATGGGATTGGTTCGGCGGGAGGCCGCGGATATCGCGTTTCTGATGAATCCATGTCCCGTGCAGAAAGTTCGGGACATCGCGTTTGCCGGCGAAGTGATGCCGCAGAAATCCACGGATTTCTATCCCAAGCTACTCAGCGGGTTGACCGCGTATGCGTTGGATTAGAGGGATGGAGCGAGGTGAAAGGCAGGACGCGCGTGCGGGACGCCCCCGCGACAGCCGGCAAGAGGCCGGCGCTACCTTGTCGAGCAAACGGCTGCTGTGGCGTTTCATGGTTGTGATTCTTACGCTCGGCGCGCTCTTTCTGTCTGGCGCGCCGTCTGAGAAGCACCTTTCGGTTTACTCACTGGCGGCGAATTACTCTTTGCCGCTGGTGCAGCGCGAGGGCCGCGAATATGTTGGCCTGCTTGAATTGCTGGAACCGCTCGGCAAGGTTAGCGCAAAGAGCGACGGTTCCCGCTGGCGACTGCGCTACAACAACGCGGAAGGAATTTTTCAGGCCAGCAAAACACGGGCACGCGTGCAAGACCGGGATACCGACCTCGGCGGCAAATTTCTTATGGAAAACAAGCGCGGCCTGGTGCCGGTCGGCTCGCTCAGTTCTCTGCTGCCGCGCTTTCTTGGCGGCCCGGTCAGCCTGCACGAGGATTCGAATCGCCTGTTTATCGGCAGCGCGGCCACCCATTTTACGGCGGCGCTTGCGGGAGACAATCCGCCGAAACTCGTCTTCCATTTCACATCGCCGGTCAACCCCAGTATTGCCACCGAACCGGGCTCACTGCGCATGACGTTTTCGCGCGAACCGCTGGTGGGTCCGGCTTCACCGACGCTGACCTTCGGCAGCAAGGCCATTCCATCTGCCAGCTACAGCGAAGGGAACGGCTCTGCGGTGGTGACGGTGAACTCGACCATCCCGGTGATGGCTACGTTTGGAAATGACGGGCGCACGATTACGGTTGCTCCGACGGCGGCAGGAGCGGCGGCGCAGAGCGCGGCGCCCACTGGAACACCGGCTGCGGGATCGTCACCCACGCCGGGACAAGCGGCCAGCCCTGTTCCAGTCTTAACGCCTGCGCCGCAGGTTCCGGCGGCACGCCGTTATTTTGCGGTGGTTGATGCCAGCCACGGCGGCGACGATCACGGCGAAACTCTTAGCTCCTCATTGCTTGAAAAAGACGTTACCGTCGCATTGGCGCGCAGCCTGCGCCAGGAACTGGAAAGCCGCGGCATCACTACACTGGTGCTGCGCGATTCCGACGCCAACCTGTCGCTTGACCAGCGCGCGATTTTCGCCAACGCCGACCACGCCGCGATCTACATCGCACTGCACGCGGCGTCGAGCGGACGCGGAGTTCGCGTTTTTACCGCGCTGCTTCCGTTTGGCGGCGATGATCGCGGTCCCTTCCGATCGTGGACGACCGCGCAACACGCTACGCTGCCTCTGAGCCAAGCCACCGCAAGCGCGGTTGTGGGTGAGTTGCAGAAGCGCCAGGTTCCCGTACGAGACCTCGTGGCTCCTCTGCGCCCGCTGAATAACGTTGCGGGGCCAGCGATTGCTGTCGAGATCGCGCCGCAGGGGTCGGATGTATCGCAACTCACAGCGCCCGACTATCAGCAACTGGTAACCAGCGCTGTGGCCACTGCGATTGCCGCCAATCGCGACCAACTGGGAGCGGCGCCATGAGTTTTCGAGACGACTTCGATACCGTGATTCCACGGCACCTCGTGATTGCCATGGCCGTGCTGCTGGTGGCAGCGCTGAGCTTGAGCCTCTTCGCATGGCACATGCGAAAGACAGTCGCGTCCGCGCCGGTCGCAGCGGTGGATACGCGTCCTCTGGCGCCGCCGGTGGCGGGACCGACGGAAAGAGTTACCCTCTTCGTCGCTCACGACGAAGACGGTACGTTGCGCGCCGAGTCGGCGCAGATTCCAATGCCCTCGGGCCGGCAACAGCGCGCCGAAGAATTGTTGCGCGCGTTGGTATCGCATTATCTGGACAAGTCATCGCCGCATGTCCTGGGTGCAGGGTCTGAAGTTCGGAGCGTTTTTCTGGTCGATCCGGGCGTTGCAGTGATCGATGTGAATGCGGCGTTCGCCGATACGCACCGATCCGGCGTGCTGGTAGAAGGACTTACCGTGGCTTCCTTGATCCACACGATCTCGGCGAATACGCCGGGGATTCTGAAGGTGAAGATTCTGGTGGATGGCAAAGAGCGGGACACTCTGGCCGGCCACGCCGATCTGTCGGACTTCTATGATGTCACCGCCGTTAACCAACTCACCACGCAATTGCAGCCGGGGCAATAATTCGAGGCCGCGGATGGAGACGGATTTGCACGGATTCTCGCGAGAGGTGCCGTATTCCGAACGGTGATTTAGAATTCCACGATCATGTTCTATCGCTCGGATAACCGTTCTCCGGACCAGTTGCGGCCGGTCAAGATCACGCCGGACTTCATCACTACGGCCGAAGGTTCGGTACTCATCGAAGTGGGCAATACGCGGGTGATTTGCACTGCGTCGATCGAAGAGGCGGTGCCGCAGTTCATGCGTAATTCGGGTAAAGGATGGGTGTCGAGCGAATACAGCATGCTGCCACGGTCCACGCTGACCCGCACGCCGCGAGAAGTTTCCAAGGGCCGGCAGAGCGGACGCACGCATGAGATTCAGCGGCTGATCGGGCGGTCGCTGCGCGCCGTGACCGATCTTGTGCGGTTGGGCGAGCGCACTATCTGGATTGATTGCGATGTCATCCAGGCCGATGGAGGCACGCGCACAGCTTCCATCACGGGCTCATTTGTCGCCCTGGGCCTGGCGCTTGAAAAGCTGGTCGACGCCGGTACTTTGACTTCCGTTCCGCTCAAAGATTTCGTGGCAGCGGTAAGCGTGGGAATTGTGGACGGAGAGATCCTGCTCGATCTGTGCTACGAGGAAGACTCGCGCGCCGACGTCGATATGAATTACGTGATGACAGCTGGCCACAAGTTGGTGGAAGTGCAGGCCACGGCCGAGCACCAGGTATTCGACGATGCGCAATTGACGAAGATGATGACCTTCGCACGGCAAGGTGTGCAGCAACTGATCGCCAAGCAGCAGGCGGTGCTGAGCGCGCTCTCATTGAGACAGTGAGGATCGCTTCAATGAGTCAGGTCGAGTGCTTCGCTCACGGCTTCGGGTATCAAGCATTTGTCTGCGAGCATCTAATGTCGAATCCGGCGCAGCAATGGTTTTCCGATACTCCTAGCGAAGAAAACAAGTGGCGGGACGCATGGTGCCAAGCCTGCGAAACCGTCTACCAACAAAATGAAGGGTGGAACGACGTCAGTGGGTCGAAGGTGAAGGTTCGGTTACTCTGCCACAGATGCTATGAATCGCTTCGCTCGCAGTCGAAAGAGTAGATCCGACTCACTCGGTATCTAACAACTCCTCCAGCAACTCGTTCTTCCTTACCGCAAACGGATTCACGACCGTTACTCCGCCCCAAGTGAATCCTTCCTGCAGATCTTCAGAAAGCAAGAGACGACATCCTGCCGCGGCAGATGCGGCGAGAATTACAGCGTCCCAAATGTCTAGCCTATGGTCTACAGCCAAGTCCATGGCGGAAAGAAGGAGCGCCGGCGAGGTCTCAACAACCGGGAAAGTATTGCGCCAACTGAGAATCGCCGTTCTCGCCTGCAGAGGAGCCCATCGCGCTTTCCCCACCAACACTCGAAATAATTCACCCAGCCCTTGAACCGGCAGGAATGTGCTCTCTTCGGGAAGCTTGCTGATCAGTTCTTCGGCAACTTCTCGGCGTCTCGGCCCGTTGATCCCCTCCAGATAAGCCAGGATGTTCGTATCGAGAGCGACTCTCATCTACAGTGAAGTTGGAAGGCGGCTTTAGTCGTAAAGTTCATCTCGCGTCCAGCGACCAATGTCCTGGATAGGCTGCTTTTTGATTCGCGCCAGCAATGCCGCCTTGGCTTTGCCGCGGCCTTGTTCCTCGACCGGCTGGATGCGCGCTACCGGACGCCCATGGCTCGTCACCACGTAAGTGCATCCCTCCCGTACTCCCCGGAGAACCTCCGAGAATTTTCGATTGGCTTCTGCGGCCGAAATCGCCTTCTCCATGTAGTTATTTTAACTACTTTTTAATAGTCGCGGCAAGGGATTATTTCTGCCCTGCGCCGTCCGCCGCCTTCTTTTTCTGTGCTTCCACCGTCCACGGCGGAACAATGCCGTTTTCGCGGGCATATGCGACAGACTGGCCGAGATGCTCGTGGGCGTCGGCGACCAGGATGTAGACCACGTCTCCGGCATTGGCCTGGGGCCCGAGTTTCGGCAGCAGCTTGGCGAAATCGGCGTTTGTCATACCTTGAATGGTCTTCTGGGCGAACTCCCAGGACTTATTCAACTCCTCGATGATGCGGGTGCGATCAGTCGTGGATTTCTCGAATCCCTTGCGATCCAATCCAGCGGGGAGTTCGGCGCCCATGAGGTTAAGGATGCCGTAGCGCTCGCCCGCCACATGCAGCAGAACTTCGGCAAACGAGCGCGAGTCGGCCGACGGACGCCAGGTCAGTTTGTCAGCGGGAACTGCGTTGGCCAGATCCACAAACTTCTTTTGCACCCTCTCGAGGTCAAGCAACGCTTGGGCTTTCATGTCATAGCTGGGAGCGGTGTGGTCGGCGGGTTCGTCGGCAGGGGTGGCAGGTGCGGCCATTGCCAGCGCACTCAACAGAACAAGCAACAACGGCAGAAACATCCTGTTCATGTGATCCTCCTGGAGATACTGGGTGCTTAGACGAGATGGTAAGGAAATGGTCCGTTTCGCTGGGAAGAATGTTTTTGAGATGTGATCTCGGGATGGCGGGTCGCCCACCCATTTTGGGACGTGTTTCAACTCGGGAGTAAAACTCGCACTTAAGAGCCTTAGCGTTGGCCAGTAATCTTCCCGACCGGCCCACGAAACGGTACGGTGACAAAGATATGAGCAACCTTCGCACTTTCGACCGCCGTCGCGAGCCGCGCATTCTCAGCGACCTTCCGCTTGAGGTATGGGGTGTTGACAATTGCGGCGAGCGGTTCCTGCAATCAGCCCGCGCCCGAGATATAAGTTTGAGTGGCGCGCTTCTGTCGGGGCTGGACACCGATCTTCGCTCCGGAGATGTTATAGGCATTCTTTATGCGGGCAGGAAGGCGCGTTTCCGCGTGATCTGGGTCCGTTACGATGAGAACGGCGACAAGATGCTGGTAGCGATTCACCGCCTCGCGGAAGATGCGTGTCCCTGGCAGGACTTACTGGCCACCGACGCGGGATCTGAAGCGGCCAACGCGACGTCGGCTGGAATCTGAAGACAATGGTTGATTGTTGATTATTGATTGTCCATTGAAAACCAACGTTGACCACCGGTGAGCGGAGATTTTCCATTCAACAATCAAAAATCGACAATCAATCACGCCACCCACACCGTTTTTGCGTTCACGAACTCGCGGATGCCGACTGCTCCCAGTTCGCGGCCGTGGCCGGATGCCTTTACTCCGCCGAACGGGATGCGCGGGTCGGAGGCGACCATCTTGTTGATAAATACCATGCCAGCCTCAAGTTCGTTGATGAAACGCTCACGCTCTTTCTCATCGTTGGTCCATACGCTGGAACCCAGGCCGAAGCGGACGTCGTTAGCCAGGCGGATGGCTTCATCCTGATCTTTCACCCGGAATACGGACGCGACCGGGCCGAAAAATTCCTCGCCGTACGCGGGAGAATTCTTAGGAATGCTGGTGAGCACGGTGGGGGCATAGAAATTGCCTGGGCGTTTGATGGGATGTCCGCCGGTGAGCAGTTTCGCGCCGGCTTGGATGGTTTTCTGCACATCAGCATCCAGATCTTTCACCGCGTCGGGCGTGGAGAGCGGGCCGACATCAGTCTTTTCGTCGAAGGGATCGCCCACCTGCAGGTTTTGCATTTTGGAGACGAACTTGCGTTCGAACTCGTCAGCAATCTTTTCGTGCACGATGAACCGCTTGGCGGCAATGCACGATTGGCCGTTATTTTGAACGCGCGCCTGCACCGCGGTGCTGACGGCGGCTTCCATATCGGCGCTGGGCATGACAATGAAAGGATCGCTGCCGCCCAGTTCGAGAACCACTTTCTTGATGCGCTTGGCGGCACCCATACCTACCTGAACCCCAGCTTGCTCGCTCCCAGTCAGAGTGGCGGCGACGATGCGAGGATCATTGAGCAATGAATCGACTGCGCCTGAGCCAATCAGCAGCGCCTGAAACGCGCCTTCAGGGAAGCCAGCCTCAAGAAAGATGCTTTCGATAGCCAGCGCGCATTGTGGAACATTGGAGGCGTGCTTGAGCAGGCCGACATTGCCCGCCATGAGCGCCGGGGCAGCAAAGCGAAACACCTGCCAGAAGGGAAAATTCCAGGGCATTACGGCGAGGATCGGGCCGATTGGAAGATAGCGGATGAAACTCTTCTTAGCTCCTGTCTCGACGACCTCATCGGCCAGCATTCTTTCGGCATTCTCGGCGTAGAAGCGGCAGGCGGTGGTGCACTTCACGGCTTCCGCTACCGCTGATTTGTACGTCTTGCCCATTTCCAGGGTCATCAGGTGGGCGAATTTGTCTTTGTCGCGCTCGACAATGTCGGCAGCCTTGAGCATGCGCTGCGCCCGCACGGCGAAGGGAGTCTTGCGCTCAGCCTTGAACGCCTTTACCGCAAGCTGGAGTTTTGTCTCGATTTCCGCTTGGGAAAGCGGCTGAAATGTCTTGATGACTTCTCCGGTTGCTGGATTGATGGTTGCAATAGCCATGATGGCAGGTTCCCTTTCCTGATAAGCCTCATTTGACGGCCGAAAACTAATCGCGGTGACGCTAATCGCCTATTGCTACGCGTCGTCAAAGCTAGAGTAAACCGGGGTGACCGTTGCTGCGACGACCGACCGCATTCGCCCTAATGCGAGGCGGGGTAGGCGTCGATTGGTCATACCACTATACCATCGCGGTTCATGGGAAGCAGGCCAGACGCTATCAAGATATCTGCCAAGATTCCATTTATAGTGTCGGTCGAAAGGACCTCAGAGCCTCCCCGTCCTAACAACCTGAACTCTTCGATGAAGCAAGGAGAATCAGCCTTCCGCGAGTGGAATTCGGCTGTGTACCATCGCCTTTCCGGACCGCAAGTCAGTTGGGGGAAGAGAGTTTTGTCGCGACTGCGCCTGCGCGGCGATGAAATTGTGCTGGATGCGGGTTGCGGAACTGGAAGGCTTACGGCTGAACTGCTCGAAGCATTGCCGCAGGGGCGCGTGATTGGCATTGATCAATCACAGAACATGCTGAATTCTGCCCGCGAACACCTGCTGGAGTTTGGACAGCGCGTGAGCCTGGTTGCGTGTGACTTGCTGCATTTGCCGTTCAAGGCGGCGTTCGAGGGCATTGTCAGCACCGCGGCATTCCATTGGGTGCTGGATCACGACCAGCTGTTTGCGAATCTGCGGGGTGTGCTAATCGCGGGCGGGTGGCTGGAAGCGCAATGCGGTGGCGGTCCGACCCTTGCGCGTCTGCGAAGCCGTGCAGACGCGCTCGCGGCCACGCCGGAGTTTGCCCCATATTTTGCCGGATTCCGCGAGCCCTGGCTCTATCAGGATGCGGAAGCCGCAGCGGCAACCCTGCGGCGGGCAGGATTTGTGGATGTCGAGACGTCGATCGAAGCTGCGCCGACGCTGCTCGATGATGCCGACCATTATCGCGAGTTCGTGCGCAATATCATCCTGCGAAGGCATCTGGAAAATCTTCCCAATGAAGAGGCCAGGTCCAAATTCATAAGTCTAATGACCGACCAGGCCCGGAAAGACGACCCACCATTTCTGCTGGACTATTGGCGGTTGAATCTGCGCGGCCGCGCGAACTGAATCACACTAGGGAGATTTCTGTAGGAAGTTTCTTTATCTACAGGATCGCAGATTCGCCGCCAGCGCGACTTGCGGTGTGCGGAGGGGTTCCCACAATAGGCCCGAACGAAAGGGCCCGCTTCGTCAGAGAATCTCGATCGTAACGGAGGTAAGATATGCGACGAAGTATTCTGGCTTTGATTGTGTTCTTAGCGGCATCGTTAATGGCATTTGGTCAGTCGGCGACACCGAACGATGGAACGCCCCGCCAGGACGTGCGAAAGGATGTTCGGGACGTCCATCACGATAGGCGGGATCTACGTAGCGATGTCCGGGATATGAGGCAGGACCGCGCTGCGATGGAGCAGGCGGTCAAAAGTGGCGACAAAGCCGCGGCGGAAAAAGATCGTCAAGATTTGAGGAAAGACCGGCGCGATGCCAGGAAAGATCGGAAAGACGCGAAGAACGACAGACGCGAGGCTCGTCGGGATGTACGCCAGGAAAAAATGATGCAGCAACGCAGAATGGCCCGCGCGGGGCGTCGTTAAGAGCAGCGGTTAGCAAATCCTCCAATTGTCATGCCATGGGCAGAAGGGACTTTTCTTCTGCCCTTTTTTCGTTCCCATAGATGATCCCTACTTCAACGATTCCTCCACCCACTGCAGGTATTCGGAACTGCCATCCTCCACCGCGATCTCCACGCACTCGGGCAGTTCATAGGAGTGCAATTCAAGGATCGCATCTCTTACCTCGGGAAACATCGTCGACGAGGTCTTGATAAGCAGCAGATATTCCCGATTCGAGTCGACTTTGCCTTCCCAGCGATAGACAGACTCGATCCTGGGAATGATATTGACGCAGGCCGCCAGGCGTTGCTCGACGAGGTGGTGGGCAATCTTGCGGGCTTCGTCTTCCGAGCCCGCGGTAGAGAGGACGATTCGCTTGTCAGTCATATAAAATCAGCCGTCAGCCGTAAGCTTTCCGCTTCACAGCAAAATTGCAGTATGGTGCATTGTGAGAGGTTCGAGTATGCCGACGCAAATCAAATTTGGCACATCGGGATGGCGAGCGGTGATGGCGGAGGAGTTTACCTTCACCAATGTGCGTCGCGCCGTAGCAGGCATCGCACGCTACGTGGCAGCGCAGAAGCCGAAAGGCGCGCGCGTGATCGTGGGCCGCGACCCGCGTTTCTTGGGGGAGACTTTCTGCGCCATGGCGGCGGAAATTCTTGAAGCGCAAGGCATCACTCCGCTGGTGGCTAACGAACCCGCGCCCACGCCGGGCCTTGCACATGCCGTGATTCACAACACGGCCGATGGAGTCATCAACTTCACGGCTTCGCACAATCCTCCGGAGTACAACGGCATCAAGTTCTCTACGCCCGATGGATGTCCTGCGCTTCCGGAGGTGACTAAGAAGATTGAGGCGGAAATCGTTGCTGTGGATAGTGGATCGGCGCCGAAATCCAGCAACGGTTCAGGCCCAAAGCGGGAGTCACTCGATCCCAAGCCGGCATATTTGAAGCGCCTTGCCGAGACTGTGGATCTCGAAGTCATTCGCAAGGCCGGATTGCGGGTGGTGTTCGATCCCATGTGGGGAGCCGCGCGTGGATATTCCGACGAATTGCTGGGCAGCGCCGGAGTGCAGGTGGCGACGGTGCATGATTACCGCGATGTGCTGTTCGGCGGGCACGCTCCTGAACCAGACGATCATTTATTGGAAGACCTGCGAAAGAAGATGCGCGAGACGGGAGCACATATTGGGATTGCGACCGACGGTGACGCCGACCGCTTTGGCATTGTGGATGCCGATGGAGCCTTCCTGCAGCCTAATTATGTGATTGCCATCCTGTTCGATTACCTGGTAGAAAGCCGTGGCTGGAAGAACGGTGTGGCCAAATCGGTGGCCACCACGAATCTGATTAATGCGCTGGCGCGGGCGCACGGTGTGGAACTGCACGAAACTCCGGTGGGATTCAAATACATCGGAGAGCTGATCATGCAGGACAAGATCGCGATTGGCGGCGAAGAGAGCGCCGGGCTGTCGATCCGCCATCATGTTCCCGAGAAAGATGGCTTGCTTGCGGGCTTGCTGTGTTGCGAGGCGGTGGCGCGAAGAGGGAAGTCCCTCGGTGAGCAGTTGAAGACGATCAGTAATCAAGTAGGTTCGTTCTACCCGCAACGGGAAAACTTCCGATTGACGCCGGAGGTGAAAGCAAAGTTCACTGAGAAGTTGCGTTCCGATCCGAACGAGTTCTGCGGACATCCCGTGAGCGAGGTGGTGCGCAAGGACGGATTGAAATTGCTGTTTAGCGACGGCTCCTGGGTCTGCTACCGTCTTTCCGGCACCGAACCTGTCGTGCGGGTGTATACGGAGGCGCGGAGCGCCAAAGGACTGGAGAAGCTGAGCACAGCCGCCAAGAATTGGATTTTTGAATGAAGGATTCTAAGTGAAACGTTTGCCCAGGATTGCCCGGTTTCCGCGGCCAGAGGACGGCCTGCGGGCGGTGGTCGCACGGGCGCCGCAGGCAGAGGCGATCGCCGCCTCCTGGATCGAATGTGCCCGTCCCACGCTCCTGCTCATGTATTCCTTGCGGCGGCGGATCGCCACCATCGCGGTGACGTTGCTGGCGGTATCGCTGTTTGTGCATGTGATGTTCGGCGCCAACGGCATGGTAGTCTACAAGCAGAAGCGGGCCGAGTTGGAGACGCTGCGCAAGCAGATCGATCAGGTGCAGCGGGAGAATGAGCGCTATACCCAGCAGATTCAGGGACTCAAGAGCGATCAGACATCCATTGAGAAGGAAGCGCGCGAGCAACTCGGCTACGCCAAGCCGGGAGAATACGTGTACGTTCCACCCGCTCAGCAGAAGCCGGTTCCCCCTGCGAATCATTCCGCGAAAAAATAGCTCGCTGATTTTCCTCGTGTGCAACTTCTGAGTAATAATTGTCACTCCGGCTGACAATCGCCTTCTTGCCCTATGGTATATTTCCCCTGCCTCATTTCAACTTGTGCCGGGATTGGTTGCCACTCAGGCGACAGTATTCCGGTCGTGCTGTGATTCCGTTGCGGAGTGGGGCCGCAACCAGATTTCAAAAGGAGATTAACCGGCCATGAGAAAAGTTCTGTCAATTTGTCTTGCCGTATGTTTTGTCTTCGCGTTTACGTTCGCTGCCATGGCGTTCGATGACATGGCGAAGAGCGGAACCGTCAATGGGTGGGTGGTTGACGACAAATGCGGGGCCAAAGGCGCACACGCAGGAGCGGAGGAGTGCACCAAGAAATGCCTCGCCGCGGGAGCCAAGATGGTGGTCGTCACCGACACCGATCAGAAAGTGCTATCCGTGGAGAATCCGGACGCCCTGAAGGGTCACGAGGGACATCACGTCGCGGTCACGGGCACAATGGGGAAAGATTCCATCAAAGTTGAAAGCGTGAAGATGTTGTAACAGTAGGCAAGTGCAAGGTTTGAAGGGCGGCTCGCGGGCCGCCCTTTCACTTTGATTGAGAAATTTGGAAATTGAGTAATTGGGTAATTGAAAACCGGACAGGTTCTCGATCGCTCGGCTTTTTCAATTTCCCAATTACTCAATTTCCCGATTACTCAATTACTCAATCTCTCTACCGCACGACGCCCTCCAGCGGGGAACTGGCAGTCGCGTAGAGCTTCTTCGGCATGCGACCGGAGAGATATGCCTGACGCCCCGCAATCACCGCGTGATGCATCGCTTCGGCCATGAGGACGGGGTCTTGCGCGTTGGCGATACCGGTATTCATCAACACGGCATCGGCGCCGAGCTCCATGGCGATGGCTGCGTCCGACGCTGTGCCGACTCCAGCATCCACAATCAACGGTACGCCAGTGATCATCTCGCGAAGGATGCGGATGTGCGCTTGATTCTGAATCCCCATGCCGCTCCCGATAGGCGCGCCTAGGGGCATGATAGTCGCGGCGCCCGCGTCGATCAGGCGCTTCGCAAAGACAATATCGTCCGACGTGTAGGGCAGCACCGTGAAGCCCTCTTTGACCAGCACGCGGGTAGCTTCGAGCGTGGCCTGCACGTCCGGGTAAAGCGTAGCCTGGTCGCCGATGACTTCGAGCTTGACCCAGTCGGAGAGTCCGACTTCGCGGCCGAGACGCGCGGCGCGAATGGCTTCATCCGCGGTGTAGCAGCCCGCCGTGTTGGGCAGCAGGAAATATTTCTTGGAATCGATGTAGTCGAGCAGCGACTCCTTGCTGCGGTCAAGATTGACGCGGCGCACCGCGACCGTGACCATCTCGGCGCCGCTGGCCTCGAGGGCGCGCGCGGTTTCCTGGAAGGATTTGTATTTTCCGGTGCCGACGATGAGGCGGGAGCGGAAGGAGCGTCCGGCAATGATCAATGGGTCTGACATAGATTCATTGTAAATCGGCGGAGCCCGCGTGACCCAGGGTCGAGACCTGAAACTCAAAGCTGCGGTTTGCGGTTCGCCCAGGGCTGCGCCTTTTCAAGTTGAGCGGCCAATCGCAGGAGCAGGGCGTCTACGCCGAAGCGGCCCGAGAACATCACCCCAACGGGTAAGCCATCCGCTGTCCAGTGGAGCGGCACTGACATGGAAGGCTGTCCGGTTACGTTGTAAAGCGACGTAGAGTGCATGAATTCTGTGATCGCCTTTCCATAAACTTCCGGGTCTTGCGACAAGCTTAAAACCCCGAGCCGGACAGGAGGCTTGGACAGAGTGGGACTGAGGATCACGTCATAGTTCTGCTGGAACTTGGCCATGCTTAAGCCGATCTGATGCAAGGTAGCAATCGCACGCGAATAGGCGACACTGCTGATAGCACCAGCGCCCTGCGCCATCGCCCAGGTTACGGGTTCGACGTCCTGCTGAGTGACTGCCCGGCCTAACATCGCGGCCGCGTCATCCAAGGTTCGCGCCAGCGAAACCTGCAGCACCGCGAAGAACGCGCCGCGAAGTACCTCGTTATGGATCGGCAGTGCGGTCTCTTCGACCTTATGGCCGAGACTCTCGCATAACTTGGCTGCATTGAACACAGCTTGTCGGCATTCTGGATCGAGAGGCACACCACTGGGGCTTGTAGCCGCCAGTGCGATCCTTAGACTGCCCGGATCGTGGGCGAGTTCATCGAGAAAGGGGGGGACGGGCTTCGGTGATAAGAACGGCGAGCCCAATTCCTGACCGACCGTGGCATCCAGCAACGCGGCGCTGTCCCTTACTGAAATCGTTAGAGCGTGATGATGAGAACAGCCGCTCCAGTTTTCGAACGAGGACGGTCCGAGTGGGACACGGCCGCGAGTTGGTTTGAAGCCAAACACGCCACAGCAGGATGCTGGGATGCGGATGGAACCTCCACCGTCGCTGCCGTGCGCCATTGGCAGAATGCGGCTGGCGACAAGAGCGGCGGAGCCACCGGAGGAGCCGCCGCTAGTTCGCTCCAGATTCCAGGGGTTCCGCGTCTGGCCGAAGAGAACGGACTCAGTCGTTACAGTCAGCCCGAGTTCCGGAGAATTCGTCTTGCCGAAAATTGCAAGGCCTGCCTGTTTGTAGCGCGACACTAATGTGCTGTCGTAGCTCGCGACATTGTTCTTCCAAACCCGGCTGCCCGCAGAGGTTATCGTGCCGGTCAGGTACATCCCCAAATCTTTGAGAGCAAAAGGTACACCACGGAACGGACCGGTCCCGTGATCTTGATTGATCTGTGCCTCCGCTCTGTCGAAAAACAGATGACAGAGCGCGTTTAACTTCGGATTCAGCAATTCAACGCGCTGACGGACGGCATTCAATAGTTCGAGTGAGCTGATTTCCTTCTTCGCAATTAGCTGTGCCAGACCGAGACCGTCGTATTTTTCGTATTCTCCGGCCAGACCTGAGAGTGAGGTGGATGGGTTGAGGGCGGGGATTGAGGACAGAGGATCGCTCATGAAAGCTCCAAGACTGGCGGCCGCTCCGCGTTTCAGCACATCGCGGCGGCTCCATTGGCCTGCGCTCATACATCTCTCCAGAGTGGCCACGTCAACCGGGGACAGTTCCCGTCGAAGTGATGGATCATTACACGCGAGCTTTGTGGGTTGCAAGGATGGTGCAAAGACTTGCCGGGGATCACTCCAGCAGCCTGACATTTTTAGGTACAACGCATGTGCTCGTATCACAGTGCGACGGCGAGGACGCCGCCGCGACAGCCGGCAAGATGCCGGCGCTACAAGACGTTTGCGCGGTACATAACACCGGTGGGAAAAGCGTGACATTTTTTTTACGCCCTGCGGACACTTCCTTCGATTGATTCGATCAAGCTTCAGCCTGAGGAGAAGTCGAATATGCATAACACCTGGAGCAGCATGAAAAGCGCAATCAATCGGCGTTCGTTTGTAAAGAACGGACTCACGGCAGCAGGCGTGGCGACCGTTGGCTCTGGCTTGCTGGTCAACGGACCCTCCGCGTTAGCCGAAGGATCGGAAAAACACAGTGGCCGGCTTTCCAGTGGAGATGCGGCATTGCTGCGGTTCGCTGCGGCGGCGGAGATTCTGGAAACTGATTTCTGGGTGCAATACAACGAATTGGGAGGTATTCAAGACAGTGAAGAGTCCAGCGGAAGCGGGAATCCGGCCTACACCGCGGCGCTTGCGGTGCTTGATGCCGATATGGCCCAGTACATTCATGACAATACCGACGACGAATTCACGCACCAGAACTTCCTCAACGCATATCTGGCTTCGAAGGGTGCAGCAACAATAAGCCTGGAGGAATTCCGCACTTTGCCGGGCAGCACGGCGACCGGATCGAGCGGAAAACTGCGCCTCACGAACCTGACGCAACTCACACTCGACACCAGTTGGTGGACGCGGTACCGCAGTTCAATGAACAACCCCGATCTGGATCCGAAGTTCGTTTTCCCCCAAGCAATCCCGACGCTGGCGGTGGGGCAGCACACGGCCATTCCGCGAACCGATGACGACACAACCGACCCGAATTTCCTGCAGGCGATCGCCAACACTGCCGGTTTTCACTTTCCAACGATCGAGCAGGGCGGCAATAGCCTGTATCCGTCGATGGCGCAGCGAGCCAGCAGCGTGGAAGTTCTGCGCATCCTGATCAGCATTGGGCCGACCGAGACGATGCACTTTCAAACCTGGTCAGACAAAGCGGGGAACGCGCCTCCCTTGACTGCCGTCGATCCGGTCACTGGCGTGTCGGTGACCTTTCCGGACCTGAATTCTCCCCCATTCGGCGGCGAGACCTTTCAGACGAACCTCATCATGCCCGAGCCATGCCCCTTCCTCAGCCGCAAGCTGCCACCCTGTTCGATTATTCGTCCAACCGAGACCAAGGGAATTGCCATGGGCGTAGTGAATTTCCTGACAGCAATGGGGCTGTTCATCGGGCAATCGCCGGCGTTCTTTGAGTTGTTAAAAGATCTGGCGAAGGACGCGGACTCGGCCCGTCGGGAGCATTAACCGGAATCGGAGGTGACGGTCTGAACGAAACGGGGGCGTTCGATTTCGAACGCCCTCGTACGTGTAAATGAGAAAGATTTGACGGCGCTGGTGTTGAGAAAGGAGGCCGCTACTTGCTACACGCATGCGGCGGCGAGGACTGTCGCCGCGACAGCGGCGAGACGCCGGCACTACGGAGCCGGCGCGGCTTCGGCCTGGGTGTAAAGGTCGTCAATCTGCTGGCGATAGCGTTCTTCGACTACGCGCCGGCGGAGTTTCAGGGTCGGCGTCATGATGCCGTTGTCGGGGGTGAATTCATCGGCGACTACCAGCACGCGCTTCAGTTTTTCGAAGCGGGCGAGGTTCTGGTTGATGCCTTCGACAATTTCTTCGTACAACGCTTGTACTTTGGGATTGGCGACCAGTTCGGCGCGCGAGGAGAATCGAACATTGTTAGTGCGTGCCCACTCTTCCAACAAAGTGAAGTTGGGCGAAATCATCACCGCTGGAAATTTACGCCGTTCGCCAAGGATAGCGGCGACTCCCACGAAAGAATTCAGCTTCAAGGAATTTTCGATGGGCTGGGGAGCGATAAATTTTCCACCGGAAGTTTTGATGAGATCTTTCTTGCGGTCGGTGACGGACAAGTAACCGTCGGCATCGATGTTGCCGATGTCCCCAGTCTTGAACCAGCCGTCTACCAGGGCGGCCTTCGTTTCTTCTGGGCGGTTCCAATAGCCTTTGAAAACCGAGGGGCCACGGACCAGGATTTCGCCGTCTTCGGCAATGCGGACTTCAATGTTGGGCAAAGTTTTGCCGACAGTTCCGATGCGATGATTGACGGGCGTGTTAACGGCGATTACAGGGGACGTTTCCGTAAGACCGTAGCCCTCGTGGATGCGAATGCCGACCGTGGCATACCACTCGGCAAGTTCGCGGCCCAACGGCGCTCCTCCGGAAAGGAAAGTGCTCACCTGGCCGCCCATGCCTTCACGGAGTTTGGAGAACACCAGTTTGTTGGCAAGCTTCCAAGAGGTCGAGGAGGGAGTATTCCCGGCTAGGATTTCAGGTTTGTGCTCGCGGCCGACAGAAAGCGCCCAGTTGAAGATCGCGCGCGTTGGGAATCCCTTGGCTTTCTGCTCGGCAGCCGCGTAGATCTTTTCGTAAACCCGGGGCACGGCGACAAAAACCGAGGGTCGCACCTCCCGCAGCGCTTCCGGCAGGCGCTCGATGAACGGACAATATGCGAGCGTGACTCCGTGATAAAACATCGCGAAATCCACGTGGCGCGCGGTGATGTGGCACAGGGGCAGGAAAGAGACGCTGACCAGGCCAGGCCGCATATCGAATCCCACCAGAGAGCAGCTGATGTTGGAGGCGATGTTGCCGTGTGTCAGCATTGCGCCCTTGGAATTGCCAGTGGTGCCCGAGGTGTAGACGATTGTGGCGAGGTCGTCAGGTTTAGCGGAGCGGGCTTGCGCCTCGAGTTCAGAGCCGAGGCCGTCAGCGCCTTCATGCGTGACTTGCCGCATAAGGACGCATTTGCCGGCATAGGGCGCGAGGTTTCCGGTGAACTCGACCGAGTCCATGACCACGATTTTTTCCAGCTTGGTCTGAGACAGGATCGGAAGAAGCTTCTGCAGGTGCTGGTCCGAGGAAAGGAAAATAACGCGGCAGCCCGAATCATTCAGGACGAATGCTGTTTGTTCGGCGGTTAGGGTCGTGTAGAGCGGAACCGTCACCGCCTTGAGCGCCAGAATTGCCATGTCGGCGGTGGGCCATTCGGGGCGGTTCTCGCTGAGGATCGCGACGCGGTCGCCCGGGCGAATACCCCATTCATGCAGCGCTCGGGCGGTGCGGGCAACGTTGATGCCGAACTCGCGCGACGAGATGGGCAGCCACTTTCCCGCCTCGCGGTAGAGCATCATCCGATCCAGATTGCGTTCAAGGGCAGAGTAGAAGATATCGTTCAGCGTGGCGAGGCTCATGGGCTCCAGTTTTCGCCGATTATGCGCGAAACTGCTCCGAGTGAAAATGTACTGTTTTGCGCCCGGTCTGAGCAACGTGAAAGGTGCGCGGCAGGGTACCGAGTGGCATAACAATTTTACCGCAAAACCCAAGGCAGAGTATGCTGTGTACATACTCCCGTGGGGGGAGTTCAACATGCAAATGAGATCTACAGGCCTGCTGGCGGCTGCGTTGTTGCTGTCCAATGTCCTCGCCACGAGCGGCCCTGCTTTTTCCCAGACCAGGAAGGAGGCTTCGAGCATGCCGAAAGTGGGCGAGATGGCTCCGGATTTCACCCTCAAATATTTTGACGGTAGCGATCTGAAAGACGTGAAGCTCAGTGACTACCGGGGCAAGAAGAACGTCGTATTAGCGTTTTACATTTTCGCTTTTACCGGTGGTTGAACGCAGCAAATGAAAAACTTCCAGCAGAATTTGAAAGCGCTGGAAGCAGCCGACACCCAGGTCCTGGGTGTGAGCATGGATAGTGCCTTCGCCAACAAAGCGTTTGCCGACCAGATTGGTGTGACTTTCCCCCTGCTGAGTGACTGGGGCGGCAAAATAACCCACGAGTACGGAATCTACAAAGACGAATACCAGGCGCCGCGTCGCGTGAACTTCCTGATCGGAAAAGATGGAAAGATCATGGAAGAGCAGCTGGACAACTCCGCGATCGATCCCAAAAAGATTGTGGATGCCTGCCAGCGGCCGAAGATGAAGAGCTGACATTTTTCTCGTAATTTCCCGTGGAGATGTTGCCAAGCAACGTCTCTACGGGACTTCCATTTGTAAAGTTATTTTGAAGTTCATTCCTCCCAAGCACTTCCCGGCACTCGGAAACTAAACCGTCCCTATCGTGTTTACAAACATAGCGGGTAAGATCGGCATATACAGATCTCACGCCGCGAGGCACTGCTATGACAACATGCAAATGGTGGACGTGGATGGTACTGGTTGCCGGCATGGCGATTGTTTTCCAACTGTCCCTTCCTGCCAGAGCGCAGGACGATGATCAGGCTCCGCCTGACCAGGATCAGGCGCAGGATCCTCCGGGACGCGTCGGCCGACTGAACTATTCGCAGGGATCCATCTCCTTCCGTCCGGCTGGAGAGGACGATTGGGTCACCGCGGTTCCGAACCGCCCGATGGTGCCGGGGGACGACCTGTGGGCGGATGAGAATTCGCGCGCCGAAGTCCACGTTGGATCGACTGCCCTTCGGCTCGGGCCGAAAACAGGCATCACCTTTTTAGAACTCGATGACCGCAATACGCAAATACGGTTGGCCGAGGGATCGCTCATCCTGCGTGTGCGCCATCTGGACGACGATGACAATTACGAGGTCGATACACCAAACCTGGCCTTCACCTTGCGCCAGCCCGGCGAGTACCGCCTGGATGTGAGCGAGGACGGAAGCCAGACCAACATTACCGTATGGCATGGCCGGGGCCGCGTGACCGGCGGAGGCGATACATACACCATAGTAGCGGACCAGTCGGCCACCTTTACTGGTAATGAGCAGCATTTGGATTACGATCTGGGCCAGATTCCCCGGTCGGATGATCTCGACAACTGGGCATTCGAGCGTGACGAGCGTGAAGATCGCGCCGACTCGGCCAACTATGTTTCGCGCGAGATGACCGGATATGAAGATCTCGACGAATACGGCGACTGGAGCTATGTGGCTGGTTATGGCCCGTGCTGGCGTCCGCGCGCGGTCGTCGTAGGCTGGGCTCCGTATCGCTTTGGGCACTGGGCCTATGTTGGGCCGTGGGGCTGGACCTGGGTGGAAGACGAGCCGTGGGGATTCGCGCCCTTCCACTATGGACGCTGGGCGTTCGTGAACAGTGGTTGGTTCTGGGTGCCGGGACCGGTAGTTGTGCGTCCGATGTGGGCGCCGGCGCTCGTAGCTTTCGTGGGCGGCGGCCCGGGATTTCACTTCTCAGCAGGCGTTGGCGTGGGATGGTTCCCTCTGGCTCCGGGAGAGGTTTACGTGCCCGGATACCATGTGAGCCGCGCCTACGTGAACAACGTGAACGTCACCAACACGACGGTGAATGTCACGCGAGTCACGAACGTGTACAACACGGTGATCGTGAATCGGAACACCACGATCAACAACATCACGTATGTGAACCAGCATGTCACGAATGGCGTGACGGTCGTCTCGCATGAGGCGTTTGTGAACGCGCGTCCCGTGGCGCAGAACGTAATGCGGGTCGACGCACGGGAAGTTGCTTCGGCTCCAGTAAGCCGTATGGCAGGTGCGGAGCCGGTTCGCACGAGTGTGTTCGGCGCGGGCAGGCCGGCTCCGGTTAAGCCACCGGCTGCCGTCGTCAGCCGCACCGTGGTTGCGGTGCGAACTCCGCCGGCGCCTCCGCGTTCGATTGAGCAGCGGCAGGCGCAGGCCGGTGGGCGTCTAAACGAGCAGACGCTGGTCCGTCCGGCAGCGCCAACGCGTCCGGCGCAGATGAATCAAAATCAAAGCGAACGGCGGCCGGTCGAGCCGGGATTCCGCCCGTTCACCCCGCCGAACAGCGGGAACAACAATCAGACGCGCCCAATGCCGCAAAGCCAGCCGCGAACCTATGAGCAGCAGGGCAATACGCAGCCGGAGAACCGGAACCCGCAAGCGAGCGGGAATCGCGCGCAGACTCCGGAGAACCGCATGCAGCCGACCAACCGGGAGTTCCGTCAGGAGCAGGAGCAACAGAGGCCAGCTCCACAGGAAACCCATCCGCTGGTGCGGCCAACGCCTCCGGTGCAGGAGCGGAGCCCGCAACAAGAACGGCAGCAGGAACAGAAGTTCAATCAATGGCACCAGCAGCGGCCCTCTCCGCCTCCTTCGCAGCAGAGACAGCCGCAGTCGCGGCCTTCTCCTCCTCCCAAACCGGAGAAACAGAAGAGCCGTTGACGCTGAGGCCGTACAGTGTGATAGGTTCGCATGAGATGGGCATGCGGACCGCTTAACGATAACGACGACGCCGGGAGAGTTGGACTCTCCCGGCGTTATCTTTGTGGGAATCTTCTGGCAGAGCGATGAGCGACGGAAAACGTCTCAGCATTAACTGGATGGACGTGCTGTGGCTAGTGCTTCTGGCGCTGCTGGCTATCCTGCCGCCGGTGAGAGAGATCCATAAGCAGATGGCCCTGTTGGCTTTTGGAGTGGTCCAACTGAGCGAGGGATGGCTCATCAGTCGGCTGCCCAGGCGAGGCCCAGCCTACGTTGTTCTGCTTAAGATAGCTCTGGCGACTTTTCTGATCGACCACACCGAAGAGCTTGCTATTAACAGTTATTACTACCCCATTTACTTTCTGCCCGCGATGACCGCGGCGGAATATTTCAGTCCTTGGGCCACGCTGGTGTGGACGGCGCTAGCTTCGGCCGCTTATTGCTCGTATCTGTCCCAAGTGATCAATGTGTATGAAATCACAACGGAAGACTATGGCCGCTTGGCCATCCGCATTTCTTTCTTCTTCCTGGCTGCGATGTTGGTCAGCCGTTTTGTGGTGGAAAGCCGCGAGCAGACGCAACGGTATCAGGAATTGGCCGAAAATCTGGCGGAAACCAATCGCCGGCTCGCACAGGCGCAGGCGGAGGCAAGGCGCTCGGAGCGACTGGCCGCTCTGGGTGCGCTTTCTGCCGGCCTGGCGCACGAGATCCGGAATCCTTTGGGAGTGATCAAAGGTTCAGCGGAGATGCTGACTCAGAAGCTGGCGCAATCCAATCCACTGGCCACGGAACTGGCGGGATACATTTCCAGTGAGACGAACCGGCTGAGCGCGCTGGTGACGCGCTTCCTGGATTTCGCGCGTCCTTTGCATGCTGATCTGGAGCCACGTGAATTGCCAGCCATTCTGGATCGTGCGTTGAACGATGTGGCGCAATTCTGGAAGGGCGCTCCGGTCCAGGTCGAAAAACAATACGAAACCAGTTTGCCACCGGTGCCGCTCGATGAAGGCCTGGCGGAACAAGCATTCGTCAACATCATTCAGAATGCTTATGACGTGATGAGCACCAGCGGTGGAGTGCTGCGAGTCAGCGCGGAGCGAGCTCACCGCGACGTGCGGGATCGAGGCAGGGTGGATGGAGTAGAGGTGCGCATTGCGGATTCCGGGCCGGGAATTCCGCCGGAGTTGCGCGAACAGATTTTTAATCCGTTTGTGACCACGAAGAAGACTGGAGTCGGTTTGGGCCTGTCGATTGTGTCGAAGATCGTTGACGGGCACCATGGATCGATTCGTGTGGAAAGTGGTGATGGCGGGCAGGGCCAGGGTGCCTGCTTCATCATGTTTTTTCCTGCCGCCAGCGAAACGGCTGCGGTGAGAGAGAATACTCATCTGGTAATTTCGTGAGGTGAATGAGGAAGGCGCACTGATGCCGGCTATTTTGATCGTTGAAGACGAGGCGAAGATGCGGCGCCTGCTCGAGTTGAATCTCGGGGAGGAAGGGTTTGCCACGTTTTCCGCGGGAGATGCCGAAGCCGGACTCAAGTTGCTGCGCGATAATCACATTGACCTGGTGGTGACGGATCTGAAGCTTCCCGGCATGGATGGACTGGAATTTTTACAAACCATCAAGCGCCAGAACGCGGCTCTGCCCGTGGTGGTGATGACTGCATTTGGCAGTGTGGAGACTGCCGTCGAGGCGATGAAGGCGGGCGCCGCCGACTATGTCTTGAAGCCCTTCTCGCTGGCCGAGATGCAGTTGGTCATCCACAAAGAACTGGACGTCCGCAATCTGCGGGAAGAAAACCGGTCGTTGCGCGAGGCGCTGGGAAAACGCTTTAGCCATCCCAATGTGGTCGCGCGCAGTCCGAAGATGCAAGAAGTGCTGGCGACGGTGGAGCGCGTCGCGCCGACCAATGCGACAGTGCTGCTCGGGGGCGAAAGCGGAGTCGGCAAAGATTTGATCGCCCGGGCAATTCATGAGAAATCGCGGCGCGCCTCGGGACCGTTTCTGAAGATCAACAGTACTGCCATTCCAGAGAATCTGCTGGAAAGTGAACTGTTCGGCTTTGAGAAAGGAGCGTTCACGGGCGCAGTTGCAAGCAAGCCCGGTAAGTTCGAGTTGGCCGACAAGGGAACGCTTTTCCTCGATGAAATTGGAGATGTGCCTCCCGCCACACAGGTGAAATTGTTGCGCGTGCTGCAGGAGCGCGAGTTTGAACGTCTGGGGGGAACGAAGACGGTCAAAGTTGACGTGCGGCTCATTGCCGCCACCAATCGTGATTTGCGCCAGGCGCTGGAGCAGGGCACGTTTCGCGAGGATCTTTACTACCGCTTGAACGTCGTGCCCATTGACATTGCGCCATTGCGCGAACGCAAAGAGGATATTCCGGATTTGGTGAATCTTTTTGTCTCGCGCTGCGGGGAGTCTGGCAAGGTGATGGAAGGGATCAGTCCCCAGGCCATGCAGATTCTGGTGAACTATCACTGGCCGGGCAACGTGCGGGAATTGCAGAACATCATCGAACGGGCGTGTGCGCTCTCGAAGGGGTCGTTGCTGGAGGCGGAAGATATTCACATCGATGTGCGTCCTTCGAAGCCGGGGAACGGCGCGCCAGGATTTCTGCCCGAAGGCATGACGCTTGAGCAATGGGAAGACGAGATGGTGCAGGAAGCCTTACGCCGCGCGAACGGGAACAAAAGCCAGGCAGCACGCCTGTTGGGGCTTTCCCGCAATGCTTTGAGATACCGGTTATCCAAGATCGGCATCGCCGATGAAGCTGAGAAGGGCGAGTGAATTGGACGGACGACTGCCACGCCAGATTCTGCCGAACATCTTGCTTTTGTGCTCCGCACATGTTTCTATGTTGATCTTCAGAATTCTCGTGGTCGGATCCGTGTTGTCTGCATTTCTTGCCTCTGCGCAAAACTTGGCGGATCAATTGGGCTTTCCTGCCGGAACCAAGCTCATCATCGTGCATGCCGACGATCTGGGCGAAACCCATGCGGTGAACGCCGCGGCGATGAAGGCTCTGGAAGCCGGAACCATCAATTCTGCGAGCCTGATGGTGCCCTGCCCGTGGTTTCCGGAGATGGCCGACTATGCGAAATCGCATCCCGAGGCAGACCTCGGTTTACATCTCACACTGACGAGTGAGCGAGTGTATTACCGGTGGGGTCCCGCGGCCTCCATCGATAAGGTCCCGAGCTTGGTAGATCAGAACGGATATTTCCATCACGACTGGGAGGCACACGAGCAGATCAACGCTAAAGAGGTTGAAACCGAACTGCGGGCGCAGGTCGAACGTGCACTGGCCATGGGAGTTCATCCGACGCATCTCGATTCGCACCAGTACCGGCTGATCATGAGTGGCAAAGAATTGTTCGGTGCGATGTTGCGGGTCGCGCACGACTACAACTTGCCCATATTCGTGACCAGAGACTGGTTCGCCGAGCACCCTTACTTGCAATCAAGTTTGGGCCCAGCAGACATCGTGCTGGACCATACCGTTACCATCGAGCCGGAAGTTTCGCCGCAGGAATGGGTTGATTTCTACGTCAAAGCACTCAAGAATCTGAAGCCCGGCGTGACGGAGTTTGTCATTCATCCGGGCTTCGATGACGAAGAACTGCGGGCAGCGACGCGAGAACGTGCGACGTGGGGCGCGGCCTGGAGGCAGCGCGACTACGATTTCCTCACGAGCCAACAGTTCCGCGACATGCTTGCACAGCAGAACATCAAGACGATCACGTGGCGAGAATTGGCGCGGCTCTGGCGAACGAAAATGACAGGCCAGACGCCTCGGTAAAGCTATTCCGACTTGATCAGCATGCAAGTCACGTCGTCATGCTGCGGCGTGGTGCCAACGAAGAAATCAAGTTCGGTCATCAGGCGCTTCAGCATCTCGCTGGGCTCGAACGATTTTCCAGCTTCAATTGCGGTAAGCAGGCGCGTCTCGCCGTACTCTTCTTGACCCGCATTCTGGGCTTCGACCAATCCGTCAGTAAAAATAATCAGCCAGTCGCCGGGAGCAAGGTCAATACTCCCGGATTGATATTTCACTTCGGGCTGAATGCCGAAGGGAAGGCCGCCGACATCGAGCCGCTCGATCTGTCCGCTTGCGCGACGCAGGATGGGATTGTTGTGTCCGGCGTTGATGTAGTCGAGCGTGCGCCGGACAGGGTCGTATTCCGCTAGAAATGCCGTGGTGAAGCGCAATCCGCCCTGGCTGTTGGTGCAGGCGTAGCGGTTCATGTTGGAGGCGAGTTCGGGCAGCGCGACCAGGGCAGTGGACAGCGTCTTCAGGCTGGCCTGGAATGTAGCCATCAGCATGGCGGCTGGAATACTCTTGCCGGCGACGTCGGCCACTGCGAGAACGACGCGATTGTCGGCGTTCGTTTTGCCAGGGCGAGGAAAGACATCGTAGTAATCGCCGGCGACGGTATTGGCTGGACGCGTAGCATAAGCGATGGTCAAGCCGGGAATCTGCGGCGGGGCGCCGGGAAGCAGCCAGGTTTGAATCTCCCGCGCAATCTGCAAATCACGTTTCATCACCACGCGGTCGGCAATCTCGAGCATCAGCAGCAGAAGCAGAACGAGTGCCGACCAGAAGTGGGTATTGAATTCGCCGATCTGGACCTTCCCGTTTGCGCCCGTGTATTCGTATGAGCTTCCGGGGATGACCAGCAGAATCAGTGCCAGCAGGAGCAAGACGCGGCGGGCCGGCGAGAGCTTCTCAAATACTGCCCAAAAAAATTCCTTGATGACATGGATGCGGCGGCCGCGATCGGTGAGTCCCTCCGGCGTTTTGGCGGCGACATCTTTCGAGTAAAGCCGGTAGCTGGCCCGCGCTTCGGATTCGAATTGCGACCACAACTGGCTGACCTGAAGGCCCTCCGTCACTCGATTCCAGAACTGCTGCAGGCGGACGCCAAAGGGAATCGGCTGCACAGAAGGCTGTCCGGTGGGCGGAGAGGTGGCCATGACGTTCAGTTGGGATTATAGAGGAACGAGGAATTGGGAAATTTGGTAATTGAGTAATTGGGAAATTGGAAACCCTTGACAGACACGTGGGTCGCAAAGCGAACCAGCGATCTTAAATTGCAAAATTCTCCAATTACTCAATTACTCAATCTAGAAAAGGCTAAGCTGCTCGTCGAAGGCTTGCACAGGCCATTGCGTGGCATAGGCGGGACGGCGGGCGCGGGTGATTTTATATTTCTCACGAAGGCGTGCGATCAACTGTGACAGGCGTTTGCCGTAAGCCGCGGGAAGAAAAGCGCGATCCTGATAGCGCTGACGATAACTCGCGGCAAGATGCGGAAAATTTTGTTCCAAGAAGGGAAGAAAGACCGCCGCAGAACATGGCTTAAGGAACAGTGGGTTGGCGAAAACGTAGTCCGCCCCGGCATCGGCGGCAGCTTGAATCAACGATTCCAGATCCCTGGGCGCGTCCGTAATTCCGGGAACCACGGGCGAACAACTAATGCCGACACGCACGCCGGCTTGGGCGAGAGCGCGAACGGCGTCGAGGCGCAGATCAGGGCGTGGAGCACGCGGCTCCAGAATGCGGGCCAGTTCGGTATCGAGAGTTGTGACCGTGACATGAACCGAGAGCTTGTTCGACTGCGCCACTTGCTGCAGTAGTTCCAGATCGCGCACCACCAGATTTGATTTGGTCACGATGCCGAGTTCGAAGCCGCGATGGCGCGCGAACTCTTCGAGAATGCCGCGGGTGACCTCGTAGCGGCGTTCGGCAGGCTGATAAGGATCGGTGGCGGTCCCGAGGGCGATGGCCTCATCGGACTTTACGCGCCGCAGGTCGTGGCGCAGCAGATCAGAAGCGTGCTGTTTCACGTAAATCTTCTGCTCGAACTCCATGCCGTCGCGCATTTCCATGAATTCATGGGTGTAGCGGGCATAGCAGTAACGGCATCCAAACTCGCAGCCGCGATAGGGATTGATCGTCCAGGTGAACGGCATAGCTCGCTGGCTGACACACTTGTTCAGCAGCGACTTGGCCGGCAACGTGAAGTACTCGACGTTGTGGCCTTCGCGCAAAGACTCGCCTTCTGAGGCCATGCGGGCAATTCCGACCAGTTGGGGCTTGTCAGTAAGTGGAAGCAGCGGCAGGGAAGACATTGGTTTTCGCCTTTTGTTCGCCTACGATACAGGCTACAGCGAATGATGTCAAGCCGGCCTAGGGATAGAAGATAGAGACGATAAAACGGCACATTGTGTTAACTAGATGATACACATGTGGAGACATTTGGGATGACGTGATGCCGCTGGGTGGGACATGGGGCGTTTGGATGATAATGGGATGTGTTGGGAAAAAACGCGAGTGAACCAAGCCTGCTTCGATTTCTTCGAACCGGTTCGATTCTCCGCCGATGTAGATGATCCGTTCGACGCGTCCATATCGTCGCCGCAGCAGACCGAAGGTCTGCTTTCCGCTGGTTTCCCTTCGCATCCGCGTTCTATTTTGATCTTGCAAAGCACCAACTTTCTTTTATTATGGCACTAATGCAGGTTGTTTTCAGATGTAGCCTTCCCCGATACAACTGGAATACAGGAGTTCAATGGGGCCACCAGGACAAGTCTTACCGGTGGATACGCCGCTCGGCGGAAAGCCAGACGTTCCCTTGCCTAAGGGAAGAAAAGGGTCTCCTCATAAAACTCGACGTAAGTTTGGGCGACAGTTTTATGTCTTTCTGCTTGCCGCCGACGTAGTCGTCCTGTTCATTTATTTCTTCCTCGTTCCGAATGACGTCTGGGAGTCCCAAACCACCCGGTTGCGGTCCATTGGAGCTCTGGCTGGCAGCGTCCTTTCTTACCTTGGCTTGAACTTAGTATTCCAAAAGTATGTGGACAAGCTGTCATTTTTCGATGAGATATGGTTCCGGGGCGTGCTTTGGTTCGTAACACCAATCTTGTGGGCGGCAGTGATTCCTCTTTGGTCCGTGCAGTTGGCGATCCGACCACCGCAGACAGCGGATCTGGAGGTTCAGATCATGGGCCAGTCTACTGCGGACCACTCCAAACCAAAGCAATCCGAAGCGCGTTCCAAAGCTGACCAGACGGAATCCGACGCTGGCTCCGAGCCGCGGTATCGATCCTGTGAGATGCCGGCATCAAGCGAGGCAACGCCAGCGCGTGAGAAGATCTGCGTTCTGGGCGGTCTGCTTTTACGTTCCTATGAGCTACAGGTGCAAGGTGCCCCTCACCCAACCTATCTGCCGGCAGCAAGCATTTTGACGAACGCCCTTACCAGACGGGCGTTTCCGGTCCAGTTGCCGTGCCGAGTGGAAATCGTGCCACATTTCACGGGCGCCAAAGTGGCGATTCGGCGTCGAGGAGATGCGCAGGAAGATCAGAGGATGTTGCCCGACGACGGGATACTGTGGCTGATGCCGGGACCCTACGACTATATACGGATCACGGACGCGGATCGCAGTGCGAGCGCATCGCGGGACATCAAGTGCGACGACCAAGTGAGGATCGACTGGTGACCAAAGCAGGAAAACACGTCCGGCAAATCAGTCGCCGATTTCTGTGTCTGTTGCTAGGCGTGGTGCTTTGCGGGCAGACGGCGCTAAGCCAGTCTGGGTTGAAGGCACGGAAGATTGTGTTGGTGCGATTCGAATTACACGTCAATTGCAGCGATCTTAAGAACTGCGAGTTGCTGCACAGCCTTGGAGTAGACGATTCATATCAACTGAACCTGTTGCTGTCTACGTTTACTGAACAGGTATTAAGGGCAGCGCAGATGGCAGCGGCAAAAGAGTCTCGGGTTTTGGATATTGCCGAGGAGGATACGGACTTTAATACAGCGAAGGCAAATCTAGCCAAGAGCTGGCACCGACCCGGGCCTTCGCCCGACTGGATTATTCAAGCGGTGATTACTCCGTTGGGTCCCGGTGACGGGTACAACATTAGCTTGAAGAGCCAAAGGGCCACGGATGGAAAAACTTACTGGCATTACCTCCATCCCTGCCATTCGGGAGCGAGTCGTCTGCCGGATGTGGTGAACGGCGATTACCCCAAGGTCGGATCCGAATTAGCTACTTTGGGAAAAAACATTTTAGACAGCAGCCAAAGCGATGGTCAGTAAGAACCTAATTGCTTTCCGAGTTATCGTCTGGCTCCTGTGCGGTACGTCTGGCTTCATGGCCGTGCCGCAGGTGCGCGCCACTCAAAACGCGCCGAAATCCGCGCCGCCGGCTGAAGCAGCGGCCCGGAACAGCGGCAATGCTAATGCCATCCCACTGGACATCTACGATTTTGCGATGGGCGAGGAAGGCAAGAGTTCCGAGGCGAGTCGTGACCTTCCGGATGCGATTGCTGACTCACTATTCCTTCAATTCCTGGGCCAGCCCGGGCTGGACGTGAAGCGTATGCATGAGGCGTATAAGCCTCCTGCGGCCAATCGGGCCGTAGCCAATGGGAACAAGGCGGCAGAATCGCGCAACCCTGAGCGCCAAACTCACTACGTTCTAGAGGGCAACATTGTGTTCGAGGAAGCGCAAGGCGTTGGGTCGCCGGCCGCGAATCGGGGGACCTCGCCGACGGCACTGTTCGTTACCTACCGCCTGCACGCACCAGCTCAGGACTCTGGGGCAAAACCGCTCTTCGAAGGGAGCATTGGGACGCAGCTGGCGTACCTTTCCGCGAGCCTTAAACAAATCTCTGACCGAGCGGTTTCGAAGCTCGTCCCGAAACAAAAGATACAGCTTCGGATTGCAAGTCCGGTTCTGGAAGGATTTCCAACCGATCGAAAGTCTTTCTATGCCGAGAACTTGCCGGAGTTGATGCGAGGTGAGCTTCTGAGCGAGGACTTTATCACGCTGGCAGAAGAGGGGGTTAAAGCTGATTACACTATTGCGGAGACCGCAAGTCTGCAAGCGGGAAGCTATGACCTGTCGGCCACAATTTCCGACCGGAACAACTCCAGGGAGGATTTGCCTTTAAAAGAGAGTGGAGCTGAAGCGGAAATATTGTCGGCGCAGCTTCGGCTTGCCAGAAAACTGGTTGAAGCGCTGAAGACGCGGAAAGACTTGCCGTCTGGGGCAGGCCAGCCCAAGGAACTATCGGCAGACGCCTATGTGAAGGAAGCCGATACGTATCTGACGAAAGATATCAATACCTCTATCAGCCTTTACAGAAGAGCGATGGAGCTTGATCCCTCGAATGTCGAGACAAAGTACTCTTTGTCCTGGGCTTATATACAAAACAGTCAAGCGGAAGATGCTCTGAAACTCCTGCAAGGCAAGGAGGTAGAGGCTTCCGCGCACGGCCAGTATTTCAAATCGATCGCATTGTCCAATCTTAACGACCATGATAACGCCATGGGAGCAGCGAATCGGGCAGTGGAACTGGGCCGGTCGGAACAGCCGGAAAATCAGGCTCGCTGCTACTCGTGGAGGGGCCGGTTATTCACGGCGCAGGGCGACACCGTTAAGGCACTCAGAGACTATGAAGCAGCCTTGAAGTTGAATCCCAAGGCCGCCGACTACTACGAAGACGCGGCGAAGGCGAATGAGAAGCTGGGCAAGTACGACGAAGCGGTCGCGGTTTTGGATCAAGGAAGGAAAGAGCCCGATCTGCGTGCACGCCTCACGATCGTCCTCAATGAAACGCGGCGCCGGGCCGCTGACCATTATCTGGAGTCGAACGAGAACGAAAAAGCGCTTCGTTTCGCCCTTGCTGCGGCAAATGAGGAACCTGGTTCGGAGTATGGGCAGCGATTGGTGGGTTTCGCCTATCATCGCCTGAAAGACTTTCTAAAGGCGGAAACTGCGCTGAACGAGGCTCTGAAATTGCAGGAGACGTCGGACGCCCTGGCGCAGATGGCTTTTCTGCGCCTGGATCAGGGGAAAGTCGATGCAGCGCGCGAGCTGGCCATAAAGTCGATCGACAAAGACCCGGAAGATAACGGCACCGCGTACTTTGTGCTGAGGCGTACCGCCAACGAGAGTGTGGCTCCTCAGACCGTTAGATATCTAAGCGACCTGTTAAAGACTCATCCTCGCAACCAAGGTGCGCTGGAAGCTTGGGACTATATTCAGCTTGTTTATCTGGCGAATGATCAGTCTGGAATCAGGGCCCTTTACGCGGCGTCCGACGCCGCGTTGCGGGGAGTGGAGTACAAGGACTGGATTGATGGCTGGTCCAACATGGTAGAGCTGGCCCTGATTAGTGGAAACCCGGACCGGGCAGCCGAGATTGCCCAAAGCATCCTCGAACTGAAGCCGTCGCGCGATTACACCCTGGCACTCACTTTTTATCTCTGGTTGATTCGCGTGATGCAGGTAGATTGGGCGCGCGCTCATACCGAATGGAGTTCATTTGTAGGTTATTTGCGTACACCCGAAGCGAATAATCTGGTGATGGATTGGGACTTCACTGGAACTCGTCAATTCATCGAGCAACGTGAGCGAGATGGCGCGGTCAGTGCTTTAACTCGTCATAAAGCGGAGGCGGTGATGAAACTGCTGGCGGTCTCGCCGCTCCAGAGGTCCAACATTGATGGTTTTCTAGCCACCTTTCCAGAGGGAAACGAGACTCGTTAGTATTGCGTACTAACTTGCTCTCAAGGCAGGGGATTAGATCGGGGCTCACGTCTCCGTCAGGGGAAAGGCAGGGGGCCTCAGTTCTCCACAACCTGCATCCGGCCACTTAGTGCCGAACCATACTTCCGATTCCGAGGTTGAGCGGGCGAGCTAATCGCTGACCTTGGCAATAGTCTTGTTCAGATCATTTGATTCGGCGTTCAGGGTTTCGGATAAGGGAACTAGCTGGTCAATCGTTGACGTGAACGGGATTCCTCCCTGGAGGGCGTTCCGCCCCATTTGAGTTGTCGAAACCTCGCTTCCGCTAAACCAATACAGGCTGAAGATCCAAATCAACACACGCGCGCCTCACATCATCCACTCAAGCAACAAATGATTAATATCAATGACGTCAATCTGTGATTTCATCATCTCTATTTCCTCTCTCCTGCTTGTCAACCGGGAAGAGGCGAAGAGTTGGGCGCTCCTTTACAGCTTGCTAAGTTCTCAGGCGCCCTCTATCATTCGAAGCCGGACGCCCTCCCCCAAAACCTCGATTCTTCACCAGCTCGCTGGAGTCATCATGAAGCGCACCGCGTCCTTTTTCCTACGCGTCATCCACGCGTTCGCAGCCGGGTCCCTCTGCGTGCTAAGCATATCTGCTGATTCCGTGGCCGCTCCGGAAAATATCCTCTACGGGTTCAAAACCTTTCTTCACGGCTCCCAGCCCAACGGCGCATTGATTTCCGACGCGGCGGGAAACCTGTACGGAACAACCGCCTGGGGCGGGGCGTTCGACCTCGGGTGCGTTTATGAGTTAATTCCCGACTCCCACGGCGGTTTTGCGGAGAAGGTGCTTTACAGCTTCAAAGGCGGCAGCGATATCTATGGCCCAAACGGCGCGTTGACCTTTGATGCTGCCGGCAATCTCTACGGTTCGGCAACTTGGGGCGGCGTATCACTGTTCGGTGGGGTGTTCCAGTTATCGCAATCTTCCCGTGGTGAGTGGAAGGAGCAGGTTCTGCATGCTTTTCCCGCTGGGGATGACGGTTACAGCCCCAACGGTGGATTGGTTCTGGATGCTGCCGGGAACATCTACGGAACAACAACCTCACAAAACGGAGGCACTGCAGTTTTTGAGTTGTCTGCGCAAGCCAGTGGCGATTGGAGCATAGCGATGCTTCATCATTTCAACCAGGGCATTGTGCCCAATGGCTCACTGATTCTCGATGACCGCGGGAATCTTTATGGCACCACATTCCAAGGCGGGACTTTCAAGCAAGGAACCGTGTTCAAGCTGACGCCATCTTCAGGCCAGTGGACGGAAACCGTGTTGTACACGTTCACTGGCGGCAGCGATGGGTCAGCACCTGCGGGAGGCCTTATCTTCGATCCAGAGGGCAATCTCTACGGCACAACCGCGCAGGGTGGAGACGGAACAGAATGCTATCACTCGTGCGGCACAGTGTTCCGGTTAGCCAGGAGCGCCAGTTGCTCCTGGTCCGAAACTGTGCTCTACAGCTTCCAAGGGGGAAGCGATGGGAGTTCGCCGGGAGGCAGTCTGTCTCGTGACGCAGCGGGCCACTTTTTTGGCACGACGGAGTTTGGCGGCGCACCGGTCGAGGTCGGCACAGTGTTTGAGTTGGCGCCAGGCTCGAATGGCCAATGGACCGAGAGCCTGCTATGGGTTTTTACCGGAGGCGCGGACGGCGCTAATCCCTCGGGAGGAGTGGCTGTCGGGCCGACGGGTCAGCTCTATGCAGCAGCGGCATACGGAGGCAGGTTTTCTATTGGAAGCGTGATCGGATTGACGCCGAACGGAATTGGAGGATGGAATGAAGCGACGATCACGGGCTTCCCTTATGCGGACGGCGGTTCTCCTAACGCAAGCCTGATCGCCGATGGCGCAGGAAACTTTTATGGCACGACCTCCATGGGCGGCGCCCGCGGAAATGGAATGGTCTTTAAGCTGACAAAGGCAACCGGCATTTGGAACGAAACCATTCTCTACAGTTTCCCTACGGGACTAAACCCACAACAGGGAGCCAGCCCGTCATCTCTGGTGCTTGATGCTTCCGGCAATCTTTACGGCGAAACTGCGTATGGTGGGCCGCATCATGCGGGCACAATTTTTGAGTTATCTCCGACACAGAGCGGCAGCTGGACCCAGAAGGATCTCTACGTTTTCAAGGAGACTGAGGATGGTGGAAGACCATCCGGTGGCTTGATCTTCGATCTAGCGGGGAATCTCTATGGCACCACTCGAGCGGGGGGTATCCAGGGATGTAACCGTGGTTGTGGCACCGTTTTCGAACTTGTCGCGGGTGCTGGCGGCTCGTGGGCCGAAAGCGTTCTTTATCGGTTTGGTGGGGGCGCCGACGGCGCTGGTCCAGCCGCCGGTCTGGTTTTTGATTCTGCTGGAAACCTTTATGGAACAACCGAGTATGGCGGAGGGAATAGGCAGGGTTGCCTGCAGCCGGGGTGTGGCACTGTTTTCAAACTAGCGCCCTCAGCGGGAGGAAACTGGACCGAGACGCAGCTGCACTTATTCACAAACTCCCGCGGTGATGGCGCCAGCCCAGTCGGAGGGCTGATCTTCGATCAGGCCGGAAATCTCTACGGCACAACCTTCAACGGCGGCGGAGGAGGGAGTTGTTCTTATGCTGGGTGCGGGGTCGTTTTCGAACTCTCCCCAGCCGGGGGGATATGGAATGAAACCATTTTGTTGAGTTTCACGGGCAGCGACGGTGCCGGCCCGATGGGCAACCTTGTATTCGATCAAGCTGGCAATTTGTATGGAACGACGGAAGGATTCTATGGCGGGACTTGGGGCACTGTTTTCGAACTTTCCCAAGCTTCCGGCAACTCCTGGAACGAGACCGTATTGCACGTGTTTCCGGTCGCCGTCGCGAATGACTTAGATGGATATTTCCCGGAGGCCGGCTTAATCGTGGACGCGGCTGGGAATGTTTATGGCACCACCGCTGGTGGTGGCCCGGCCAATGGGGGCATCATTTTTGAAATCACTCCCTGATCCGTCTCAGGGAGTGATCCAAGGATTTCGGTCTTTCGCGTCTGGTTCCGAAACCGATCTGTCGGACCGAGGATGACATTAGTCGGGCAGGAACACCTACGGATTCTGGGAGAGCGGCGGTGTATTGTTGCTCTCTGGATGCACCGCTTGGAACAGAACTGCCGTTTTGTCCTCATAAACAAGCCGGAAACGAGGATCATCCCGCAGCAGAATTGAAAGCGGCCAGGCAGGACTGGTGATGACAAGATTGGCGCGCTGAAGTTCGGGGCGCTGCTGCCAACCGTGCTCTCCATTCCACAGAGGCAGAGCGTGCACGATCTCGTCCTGGGTGTGAACGTTCGTGCGGCCGTCCATCGCAACCGGAATGTCCGGCACTGCGTAAATAAGGAAGCCTCCCCACGAGAGTTCATTCAACAGTGGGCCCTGCAAATGATTTTGGTGGATGTAGGCCACCGCTCCCAGTGGAAAAGCGTCGGCTACCTGACGCAGCATCTTCTGCGAAGACACCGACCAGAGAACACCTCCCGTCAGCAAAATCAACGCGACAGCCGTGGCGACTGCCAGGCGCAGCGAAAGGCTGGTGCGCGCAGGTTTTTCCGGCTGATCTTCTTCACGCCGAGGAGCGGCGATCATCACTACCGACAGAATAGTTACGAGCCAGACTTCGCGGAGCGAACGGAATCCCATCCACGCCGACCAGCCCAGCAGCAGAACCCAGGAGGGACGGAGACGAGGAGTTCTACCCAGCGCAAAACAGGCCAGCATCACCAGCAACAAGACGGACCAGTCGTTCAGGGTGCGAAAGTGCATCGCATGAAACTCGACGATCATGTCGTAAATCTTGGCATCTCTGGCGTACTGGAACACGTTGGCAAACAGCTTGAGTCCGTATGGATTGACCAGCGTTGCCAATAACGACGCGCCAAAAACGTACCAGCGCTGGCGATGCAAAGGATCCGGGATGCTGCGAGGACCACCGGCAATCTCCCATACCTTTTCCATGAGCGGTTCAAGCGAGATCACGCCCAGCAGAAACAGGCCCGTAACAAACTCAATATGAATGTTGGCCCACAGAACAAAAAGGCCAGGCAGAACCCACAGCAATCGGGTATTGGATTTGCATTGCGCAGAGACGAGAATGTGAAGCTCGCTCAAGAACAACAGCACCGAGATCGCGCCTGGGCGTGGCGGCAAAACCCACAACATGGCCATCATGGCAGTGCCGGTGAGAGCTAGCGCCTTCCAAAACGAGGGTGTCAGGGTTCGTATCAGGCTGAACAGCAGCGCGGTCACCGCCAGACGCATCAGCGTCTCGAACCACACGATACTTACCAGATCGAAGTGCGAAATGATGCCATAAGAGCCCACATCGAAAATCCAGCAGTAATCAACCCAGGGCTTGCCCAGCGTGCTGGCCGAGAACGGGTCCACATGGGGAATCTGGTGGTTTTGTACAATCCATTCCCCGGTACGGATGTGCCACCAAATGTCAGGATCGGCTAACTTACCGTACTTGATATTAGCCAGCGGCAGAGCGGCGAAAACGAATACCAATCCCAGGAACCACAATAGCTGCGAAGACGCAACGGCCCGAAGCTTGCTTTTCAAAGCTTGTAAATCGAAAGATGGTTGAACCGCTTCTGCTTGCTCTAAGACATCCGCTTTCACGAGTAGTCCTCACTTTCAACTGGGGGATCGGAAGTTGAAGGTCGATGCGTGCGTCATTGGTGCTCCGCTGTTTTTGTTCTCTTACTGAAACTACAGCACATATCGTGAAATCGGGCAATTTATCCGATCTCGGCAGGATAACTTTGGTTACCACGGCCCCAGCTATTCCGGCGGGATGCCCTTTAATTCGTGGGCTGATGACTGTAGATCGTCCACGCCTGTCCCGAAAGCTCCGACGCACCGAAATATGCAGCGCGGTACCACGTCGGCTGCCCGGGCACATTGAGCTTAGACGGCCCCGGAACTTGATCGCCTTCCTGATGAAGGATGAACCACTCCGGTTGGAAGGACGCGTGATTCTCGCGCGTTAAATATAGGAGTTGATGGTTGTGGAGCACTCTGGGAGCAAAATAACCCAGCTCCACGCCTGATCGGAAATCCTGGTTGGAAGCGACGACGATGCGAGGCTGAGGGGTGCACGCCATCATGTACTGTAGAGCCGCCGTGAATTGTCCACGTCCCACCTGCAAGAACTTCGCATAGAGATGCGCCTGTCCTGCCAGAAAGAGCGCTAACACTCCGGCGAGCGCCATGCGCCACGTCGGTGTCCGGGAAAGTTTCGCCAGCAACATCGCCAGTCCGGCATAGAAGAACGGCAAAAATACGAGAAAGTACCGGGCGGAAAAAAATGATGGCTGCATCACCAAAACGCAGACCAAAGGCACCAGCCAGATGAGTGGGAGCAGCACGGCTAATGGCTCTCCAGATTTGTTCTCGTCCGCCAGTCTCCACACCACCAATGCGATCAGAGGCAGAGCCACAATCCAGACCGTGATGGCGTCCTTTGCAGGCCAGCCAAGACCCAGAGCCAACAGCCGGCTCAGACCGTGAAACACGCTCATCGGAGAGCCGCCCAGTTCGGTCAAGAAGCGAAGATCAAGAAAATACAGAGTCGTCAATACGATCGCCGGCAAACTATTAAAAGCGGCCCACAGCCAAAACCATTTCACGCGCGCGGGGCGGCGGGCAATAATGATCAAGGATCCGGCGGCTAAGGGAAACCAGATCAGGCAAGCGGTTAAATGCGAAAGAATCGCCAGCACCAGGGCGCATCCATAGAGCACACTCATGGGCAAAGTTTTCTTGTCGTTCTCGCGTGCCAACCAGCGTGACAACGCTGCGCAAGCCATCACCGAACCCAGTAAGGCGCCCGCATACCCTCGGGCTTCGGATGAAAAATGAATGAGCGGGTAGGAACAGGCCAGTAGCGCGGCCAGGAGTAAAGCTTCAACCCGCGAACGTCGCGACAACAGCCAATAACCTGCCGGAACCAGAGCAACTCCCCACAGCACCGATAAGTACCGGTACAGCGGCGGGTAATTTTGCGTTTTCACAAAGTACAGATACAGCGTGTTCAAGTAATGATTGTTGTCTTGGTGGACAGCCGTAAATATCTGCCATGGAGATTTCACAGCATTCGCAATCCGCAACGAAATCAGCTCATCGAGCCAAAGATCATTGTGGGTTGCAATGATTCTTAGAACTGCTGCAAGCGTGATCAGAGCGATCAACAGCAGCGGTGCAATGGAGTGCCAGGCCTCAGAAGTGCCGTGGCATGCGGTTGAGGTGTCGCTTGCCTGGTGCGGCGCCACGGAATCCGAGACTGTTTCCATCCCGGACTGGATTATAGTGGCGGGCCCACGCCGCTCGGGAAGAATTCCGGCAGGTTCGATGACGGAAGTTATTGCAGCAGTGTTTATTGCAGCAATCCGTAAACTTCAACTTCGCTGCGGGTGCCGAAGTAAACGCGCCCGTTAGCGACTACAGGAATAACGAAGCGCGTGGCCATCGCGGCACGATCGCGCCGGCTGTTTTGCTCGGAGGTGTAGATCGGCTCACCTAGCTTCGCGGCGTCGAAAGCGTAAAGGATGGCCGGCTTGGTGTCAGGGCCATTCCAGGTCTTGGTCGCAATGGCCCACACGATCGCATTCTGCTTCCCGTTGGCCGAGATCGAAGGAGTAGCACCGGGGTTGGCGAACTTAATGCTGGAGACTGCGGCCGTTGTGAGTTGTGCGTTCTTAATCGCGTAGGAACGAAGCTTGTCATCGCTTGCGGCGAAATAAACGTGTCCGTTCCAGTAGGCCATAGCCCCGTACCCGCCGCCGGTCAGTTTGATCGTCTCGACCAGGGCGTTGCTGTCACTACGGTACTTGCCCATGTTGTCGCGATCGATCACGTAGATCGTGGAATCTTTCGTGGGCTGCAACAGCAGGTGGCGATGCGCGCCAGTCTGCTCGGGCAGGAGAGTCGGCCCGGAAGAGCTAACATCAGCGTCGGCGCCGCTAATGCGCTCTTGATCGTAGGGCGTGAAGTAATCGCGGATGGCGAGTGAAGCTCCGTCTAACTTGAGCACAGAGTCCCCGTAATCCCGGCCTCCAGAAGCGGCGTCGAACGTGCCGTTGCCGGTGGGCACGAACAGATTGCCGTCGGCATCCACCGCGGGACCGGTATCACTTAACCAAATGCCGGCCTCACTGCCATCAGGATTCACATTCAACACGGCTTTCTGCGCGAGCGTCTGCGCATCGTAGGCTATGACCCAGCCATGGTAGGGATCGACGTCGCAGGAAGAAGCCCAGGCCAGGTAAACGGCCTTGTTGGCGAGGGTGAGCGCGGCGCGCGGATTTTCATGCAGAGGATCGAAAGTGACTTGTCCCTTAACCGTACCCGCTCCTTTGCCTGGAACCGACGCTGTGATGAGCTTCGGGCCTCCGAATTTCTCTACGCCGGTAGTGATGGCGAGCGCGTGCAGGTGCTGGAAGAATTCGTCATCGCCGACCTTGTGCCGGATCATGGTGCGGGCAAGGACGTAGAGCGTTCCGGTTTTAAGGTCAATGACGGGTGTAGAGGTGATGCCAACATCGGGCCGAATAAAAGGACACTGCACGACGTCTTCCGATGGCACGGTAATGCCACGCGTCTTGTCGAGAAAGCTTACTTTCCACAGCGGAGGATCGGAGGGGCGGTTGGCGTCAAAGGCATAAACGCTATCGTGCTCGGTGGCAACGAACAGAACGTCATGCGTGCCTTTGCCGGGAATCTCGACCGACGGAAGGAAGAGTGGCTGCGAGTATACGGGGCCATCCACCTTGAAGGCGCCGATTTTGCCAAATTGTTTGGCATTGACGTTCTGGGGAGTGAGGATTCTCTCGTGCAGCGTGGCGCCGGTACGGAAGTTATCGTACTGCGAGGTCGTGACTTGAGCCGTGGCGGCAGCCGCGGTCAGAGCAAGAATGAGGGCAGCACCGCGATTCGCGATCTGTTTCATTAGAACCTCGGGACGGCAGGGCCCATTGTGTCGTTGATTTTAGACGTTGAAAGGGCGCGGCGGATAGCCGCGCCTCTCTAATTCGGTTTGGCGGGAGGAACTTTTTCCGCGAGCGGTTTGTCAGTCAGGCCTCTTTGAGGGGTATCGTATTTCATTCTGGCGCCTTCGGCCGCGGGAGCCGTCTCCGAATGGTCAATCGGCTTCATAGCGACCACTTGATAGCGTCGCTTCTTGTGATCGCCGTCGGGAATCCTCATTTCCAGAACGTTCTTCGATATCTTGAACTCCCCCTCCTGGCCAACCGGAAGTAGTTGGGGATGCTTACGGTCTAGTGGACGAATGTGATACTCCATGTCGTCAGTGCGTAGCATGTATTGCTGGCACAACTTCTCGTCGGAATCGATGCGGGTGGCGCCGATCGAGCCGAACACGCTGCCGATACCAGACACGCCGCGCTCCTTGGCGCCGCAGGGGACCGCTTCCATTTTTTCGATCATGGCGCGCTGAGTATGCTTTTTGCCCCGGGCAAATACGGGCAATGTTAGCGACAACGAAAATATTATGGTCACTAGTATTTTGCGATTCATTTCGGCTCCCTTGCGAATTCGATGTATGGCCGTTGTGTGGAGGTTAAGAAGGGCGGGGCAGATACCGCCCTTCGGGGTCCACCTCGTGCGATGCCCTACTTCAATTTGGGGTCAGAAACTGGAAGCTTCGACCCGGGCTTGGGCATGGCCTTCGGCGTTTCGTCAAATGTTTGCGCCGACTTGACAAAGGACTGCGGGTTTTCTCGCAATTCCTCACTTACCCGAGGATTATTCTTGAGGTATGTTTGCAGGTCGGAATGATTCTCCAGGTATTCCTCATTGGTCGCTAATGAAGGCTTCTTGGAGAGCTCCGCCGCGACTGAGCTGTGGCCTTCAAGGAATTCGTGGAAGCTGGAGAGCTCACCGCGGTTGACATCGCGGTCGTGGTTCATACCAGCGTCTTCACGGCGGTCAAACCGTTGCTCCTGCCTCATGAATGCGTTCGGATTGTCCGTAAACTGCTCCCGCACTCCAGGATGCTGCGCCAGGAACTGCTGCAAGGCCGGATGATCTTCGACGAACTCTTTGTTGTTGACCAGGGACGGGTTCTTGCGCAGCCGCTCGGCGATTTCGGGGTGGCTGTCCATGAAACGATCCATGTTGGCGAGCTCACGGCGGGTCACGTCGCGATCGTCTTCGCGCTGGTCAAATCCCTGTTCGCGAGACATGAATCCATTTGGGTTGTCGCGGACTTCTTCTCGCACTCCCGGATGCTGCGCCAGGAACTGCTGCAGGGCCGGGTGGTCTTCAACGAAGTCCTTGTTGTTGACCAAGGCCGGGTTCTTGCGCAGTTGCTCCGCGATTTCAGGATGGCTGTCCATGAAGCGGTCCATGTTGGCCAGTTCGCCACGCGTCACACCATTCATGTCTTCCCGCCGGTCGAACCGCTGTTCGCGCGACATGAAGACGTTGGGATTATTCCGGATCTCTTCTCGCACGCCCGGATGTTGCGCCAGGAATTGCTGCAGGGCCGGATGATCCTCAACAAATTCTTTGTTGTCGGCCAGTGACGGATTCTTGCGCAACTGCTCCGCGATTTCCGGATGGCTATCCAGGAAGCTATCCATGTTGGACAGTTCTCCGCGGGTGATGCCGTTGTCGCGGTCCTGACGACGATCAGCATCCCGGTCCTCGCGCCGGTCGAAGCGTTGCTCCTGATGCATTACGGCGTTGGGATTCTGGTTGAGCTCCTCGCGCACCTCAGGATGCTGCTGCAAGTAGCTCTGCAGATCGGGGTGGCTTTCCACAAACTCTTCATTGTTGACCAGCGAAGGATTACTCCGAATCTGCTGGGCGAGATCCGCATGATTGTCCAGAAACTGATCGAACGCTGCCAACTGCTGCCGGGTCAGATCAGAATCGCCGACTTGCGGCACCGTACTCTGCGTTTGTGCTCCCGCGGGCCACACCCACAGGAACGTGGTAAGCGCCAAGGTTGCCAGGCAGTATCGAGTTGTTTGTCCTATGCGTTTCATAAGATGTTTAGAATGCCTCCCGGCCACACGCGTATGACTGCATGGGCCGAAGTTTAAAAATGCACGGGGGTGGCCCAATGGCCAAAGGGCGACAAGCTTATTTCTTTGAGTGACTTGGATGGGGACTACGGTATCTCTCTTAGGAGGAGACTCAGGGGGAATTTCGACACGCAGGGGTAAAAAATAGTCCTACGGCGATCACCTAGGCCGTGGTACAGCGATTACCGTAGCGGTTCTCTACGAAGCTGTATCAAAAAAAAACAAGAAAAGAGCGTCCACTCCCGTTGATTTTGCTAGGGCGTAGCGCTCGTCTTCTCCACAGGTTCCTGGAAGAGTTTCGGATCAATCGCAGGATTGAGTTCAATCTTTTTGTACTCCACAAGACTGGTTTCCTGGCCGTTCTGCTGGTTCTTGTGAGTGTAGGGCATGGTCAGGCCGTCAGCCGTGCGCCAATCGGAGAGATTGGTTTCGCCTTCGAATGGTCCGGACTGCCCCATGCCCTTATATTTCTCGCGTAGGATGTAGCCGGTTTTCGGATCAACATACCAACGAATCCACGGGATCGCGCCGCCAATGTCCACAACGGCCGCATCGACGTCACCGATTTTTTCAGTTCCAGCGGCTGTAAAGGTGAGCGCAGGATCGTCGGCGTGTTGCGCGACATAGACCAGGTCATGGTGAAGTTGCGCGAGCATGTCGGTTTTCTGCTCAGGAGGCATGGCGCGGCTGCCCATTCCGGCCATCGCCATAAACGAAGCATTCGGGGAAGTCACGAGCGTTAAAGCGCCCTGCGGCGTGGTCACGTCGACATGCATGCTGTCGGGAAAGGCAATCGTTACATCCACTGGAGTGGGCGATCCACTGCCTGGTTCGCCCTCCGCCATCGCCACGCGCATCGTCTTAATGGACTGGAGTTTGGGAAGTCCCCCCATCGCCGCGGCGACTTTGGCAGCCAGTGCTTTGCCTTCCGGATTCGAGGCTGAAGGTTTCGATTCACCTTTCCCTTCCGCCGCCGGAGGAATCGCGATGTCAATCTCTTTCACCGGACCGAGCGACGATAGCGGCTTGTCAAATTCTTTGGTGTTGCCCACGACCAGCACGGCGAGTTGGTCGCGGTGCAGATACTTGGCGGCCACACGATTCACTTCGGTGGCGTTGACCTTTTTGATCTCCGCCTGATACTTGTCGAGCCAGTCGGGAGGATATCCGTAATACTCGTAGGTCATCCGCTCGGCGAGAATCTTGTCAGGCGAGTCGAGGCGGAAGATGAACGCATTGAGGATGGCGTCTTTTGCGCGCTGGATCTCGTCGTCAGTAATGGGTTGCTTGGCGAGATTATCAATGTCCTCATCCGCGGCCTGAATGGCTTCAATGGTGCTCTCGCTCTTCGTCCCCATGGCAATGCGCAGAATGCCCGGGTGACCGAAATTAGTGCCGACACCTCCGCCAACCCCGTAGGCCAGGCCGCGCTTGGTGCGAATGTCGTTGAACAAGCGCGAGGAGAACCCGCCGCCGAACGCCTCGTTGAACACGCTGATGGCGTAGTAGTCGGGATTGGCGCGAGTGGTGCCCAAAGCGACCATGCTGATGTTGCTCTGGTTCACGTCCTCTTTGGCGATGACGTAATAGCCTGGCTTGGCCGGAGAGTATTTGATGTCGTTTTTCGGGAGTGCCGGGCCTTTCGGCCAGGACTCGAAAGCCTTGCGCAGCCTGGCTTCCATCGCTGCGGCATCGAAATCTCCGCTGATGCCGAGAATGATGTTGTTCGGTTGAACGTACTTGCCGTGAAAATCAATCAGATCCTGGCGCGTGACGGCGGCCACGGTTGCATATTCCGCGACCCTGGCGTAGGGGTTGTCGGGGCCGTAGGCTAGTTTGACGGCTTCCCGGTGCGCGATTTCGCTGGCTTCGTCGTTGCGGCGGGAGATGGAATCGTCCATGCCCTTTTTCGCGATGTCGATCTTCTCGGCGCGGAATTCAGGATTCTGCAGGACGTCCACGAAAGCTTTGAAAACGTCGTCCAAATCGCCCTTGAGGCAGGAAAAGCTGATGGTGGTGGAATCGGGCCCGCCTCCAGTTTCGACTTTTGCGGCGCGAATTTCCAGGAAGTCATCCAGTTGATCTCCGCTCTGCGACTTCGTGCCGCCGGTGCGCCAGACTTCTCCGTAAATGTCCACGAGCCCGGTCTTTTCTTTTGGCTCATTGACCGAGCCGCCACGAATGCGCGCGGTGCCATCAATCAACGGCAGTTCGTGATCCTCTTGCAGAAAGATCACCATGCCATTCGAGAGCTCGACACGCTTGGGCTGTTGCGGTTTGAAAGCGGGTAGCTGAGGGATCGGGACCTGCTTCCAGTCGGTCGCCTGGGCGTTTGCGCGCGGAAGTGGGGTAACGAGCGCGGCCACGACCAGCATTGCAGCCAGGAGAATTGGCTTCATTGCGCACCTCCCTGGCCGGAATTCCCCTGCTCGGCGCCGGGGGAACCGCCGCCTCCGCCGGAATTCTCGATGTAGCCTACCGTGCGGTTGGTGTCAACGAAGACCTGGTTGGCGATACGCCGGATATCCGCTTTGGTGACCTGGTCAATGCGATCGACCGAGCGGAACAGTTCGCGCCAGTCTCCATAGCGAGTTTGGTAGGTGGCGAGTTGCGTGGCCAGTCCTTCGTTATCGGCGAGGCCGCGAACCAAATTGGCCTTGCTGCGGGTCTTGATCATCTTCAGTTCGTCGTCGGTAATATCCTCTTTTTTCAGACGCTCAATTTCGGCGTGGATCGCGGTTGCCATTTCCTCCGGCTTGTGGCCGGGCAGTGGCACGGCAATGAATGCAAACAGGTGCGGATACTTGATGCCGGGATATCCGGTCAGCCCCTCAGAGAAGGACGCGATCTTTTTGTCGCGCACCAGGGCACGATAAAGGCGTGAGGTGCGGCCTTCCGACATAAGGTCGCTGATCGCGTCAAAAACGGCATCATCTTTGCTGCGGTAATCGGGGCGGTGATAGCCCTCGATATAGATGGGCTGCGAGGTTTCCTTGAGGGCGACGCGCCGTTCTGAATTTTGCGGCGGTTCGGTGGTCGTTGCTTCGTCCGGATGCGGACGCGTGGGCAGGCGTCCGAAATACTTTTCGAGGACCGGCATCGCATCGGCGGTTTTTAAATCACCGGCTACGGCAACCACCATATTGGCTGGAACGTAATATTCATCGAAGAATTTCTGCGCATCGGTGGCGGAGAAGTGGTTCAGATCAGACATCCACCCGACGGTCGGCCGGTGGTATGGATGAGCCGCAAAAGCTTCTTCAGTGAACTGCTCCAGTAGACGCCCAAAGGGATTGCTGTCGGTGCGCATGCGCCGCTCTTCAATGACGACGTTGCGCTCTTTGTAAAACTCACGCATGACGGGGTGCAGGAAGCGCTCCGATTCGAGATACGCCCACAACTCCAGGCGATTTTCCGGAAACGAGTAGTGATACGCGGTCTCGTCGAGGTTGGTGAAAGCGTTCATATCCTCGCCGCCATTCTGCTCGATGATCTTGCCGAATTCGTTGGGCTTGACATATTTGTCAGCCTCGGCGATCGCGTCTTTCCAGGCTTTCTCGAGTTGCTTCAACTTAGCTTCATCCTGCCCGACGGTCTTATCGCGCTCGGCAAGATAGGCGGTGTACGCCGTTTCGACTTTTTCTAACGCAGCCTTTTCAGCCGCGTAGTCTGTCGTTCCGATCTTGTCGGTGCCCTTGAAGGCCATGTGCTCGAACATGTGCGCCAGTCCTGTGGCGCGCATGGGATCTTGGACGGAACCCGCATCCACGAGCGTAAAGAAAGAGAAGACGGGAGCTTCGTGACGTTCACACACAATCAAGGTCAGACCGTTGGGAAGCTTCTTGACCGTTACGCGCTTTTCGAACGAGGCGACGTCCTGGGCTAGGGCGATGGCCGAAAAGAGAAGCAAAAGAACGGCTAATCTTAGAGTGCGGTGTTTCATCAGACCTCCGGTGGCTGAGCGACCTTTCCGCAAGAAGACATAGATTGGACGGACCAGCAGGGCAGAAGTTTGAAAGTACGTGGGCGGCAGGGACATTGTCAAACGCCGGCAGTCGGAACTGGGCGCTGGTTTAGGAATAATGCTGTATTTTGCGCACCAGCGGCTTTCAGGCACAATAACTGGGCGGAGATCACGTGATCGACTCGACCGTTGAAATTCAGGGCAGACACCTCAAGCTTTCGAACCTGCAGAAAGTTCTCTACCCGGCGACAGGTTTCACGAAAAAAGACGTCATTGATTATTACGTGCGGATCGCGCCCGCGATTTTGCCGCATTTAAAGAACCGCGCGCTGACCCGAAAGCGCTATCCCGATGGCGTGGATGCCGAGCCCTTTTTTGAAAAGAATGCGCCCATGCACAAGCCGGACTGGGTGAAGACTGCGCCGGTGTGGAGCGAGGGAGGGCATCGAACCGTCCACTACATTCTGGCGAACGATATGGCGACGCTGGTCTGGCTGGCGAATCTGGCGGCCCTCGAACTGCACCCTTCGCTGGCGCTTGCGAAAGACATCAAATGCCCAACCGAGATGGTCTTTGATCTCGATCCAGGGCCGCCGGCAAACATCGTGCAATGCTGCCAGGTGGCCATGTGGCTGCGCGAGATTTTTGAGCACTTTGGCCTGCAGAGTTTTCCCAAGACTTCCGGATCGAAGGGGCTGCAGCTTTACGTCCCGCTCAATACGCCGACGACCTTCGATGCCACCAAGCTTTTTTCGCACGCGCTGGCTCAGGTCCTGGAGCAAGAACATCCTGAGCAGGTAGTCTCGGACATGAAAAAGAAAATCCGCACGGGAAAAGTGTTCGTGGACTGGAGCCAGAACGACGAGCACAAAACCACGGTGGCCGTGTACTCGCTGCGGGCGCGGGAGCATCCGACGGCGTCCACTCCGGTCACTTGGGACGAGGTCGAACGCGCGCTGAAGAAAAAAGACGCCAGCCTGCTGGTGTTCGAGGCGCCGCAAGTGGTTGAGCGCTTTGAAAAGCGGGGGGATTTGTTTGAGCCGGTGCTCGAGTTGGAGCAGAAACTACCCGCGCTGAAGGCGGCCGCTGCGGCCATCACCAAGGAACCGGAGCCTATCGAGATCGCGGCCCAAGCGGACGAGACGCGTCCTGCACGAAAACCCGCCCGAAAAAGTGCGTCCCCAAAGGCTGCAGCCGCGCCCATACGCAAAAAGCGGAGCAGAGTATAATCGCGGTCTTGCGCGCGGCGCTGGGGTCCTCGCCGCAGGCTTTACCTTTGATCCATGGCTCAACTCTTTGCTGGAACCTCCGGATGGGCTTACCCGAGTTGGAAGCCGGAGTTTTATCCAGACAAACTGGCACAGAAAAAATTCCTCAGTTTCTACGCCACGCGCCTGAACACGGTCGAGGTGAATTTCACCTTCCGTCAACTGGTGAAAGAGGCCACCATTCAGAATTGGCTGCAGGCAACACCCGCAGACTTTCGATTCGGCATCAAGGCGCACCAGGTAATCACGCATATCAAGCGGCTAAAGGGCACGGAAGATTTTGTGCCGCGTTTTCTGGCGACCATCGAACCATTGGCCGCCGCCGGAAAGCTTGGCCCGGTGCTGTTTCAGTTGCCGCCCAATCTCAAAGCCGATCCCGCTTTACTCAAGGATTTTCTGGCGGTGCTGCCTCGCACTATGCCGGCCGCATTTGAATTCCGGCATGCCTCGTGGTTCGCCGATTCTACCTGGGATCTGCTGAAGACTCGCGACGCGGCGGTCTGTGTGGCAGAAACCGAGACTATGACCACTCCCGATGTGACGACCGCAGGGTTTGCCTACTATCGTTTCCGGAAGCCGACCTATACGGGCGAAGAGCGGAAATCCATGGTTGACCAAATTCGCCGACACATTGCTGAGAATCGAAATGTGTTTGCGTATTTCAAGCACGAAGAGACCCCGGCCGGGGCGTTGTATGCAGTCGAACTCTTGAGCGCCGTGCAAGAAAGGTAGCCATCTGCATTTGTACCGGCACAAGAATCTCCGCATCCGCTTCATCACTTTTGCGTGGGTCCGATAACGCGCATACTAGTTCTTTCTCCATCCATGGCTTCTGAAGCCAATTCGCACGTGCTCGCGGGCTTTCTCGATTACTTGCGCATCGAGAAGGGACTCGCGCGCTTGTCGATAGGCGCTTATAGGACGGACATTCTGCAGTTTGCGGAGTTCCTGGAGAAACGGAAGCGGCTTCTGCTGACGGCCCGGCGCAACGACGTAAGGGAATTTCTGCAACAGCTATTTTCGAATCAAGTCGATGGTCGCAGCGTGGGACGGAAGCTTTCGGCGCTGCGGCATCTGTACCGCTACCTGCTGCTCGATAAAAAGATCGAGCATGATCCGACGCTGAACATCGAATCGCCGCGCCAATGGAAAGTTCTGCCGAAGTCGTTGGCTCGCGACGAAGTGGAAGCAACGCTGCGGGCTCCGGCGGAATCGCTGGCCGGTGCGCATCGTGAAACGAAAGATGGAGCCGCGCTGGCTTCCCGTGATCAGGCCATGCTGGAACTGTTGTATGCAGGCGCATTGCGCGTCTCGGAATTGGTAACCGCAAAGCTCGAAGATCTGAAATTGGAATCGGGCTACATGCTGGTGCGCGGCAAAGGCGATAAGGAGCGAATAGTGCCTCTGGGAAAACCGGCCCAGGATGCTTTGTCTGAATACCTTGCGAGCGGCCGCCCGAAGCTGATGAACCTGCGTGCGGCGAGATCGGCCGGAGAGGGAGCATCTGTGGTCACGATAAAAGCCCCATTATTCATCGCGCGCGGTGGACGCAAACTTTCCCGTCAGCGAATCTGGCAAATGGTGGGAGCGGCGTCGGCAGCTTCAGGACGGCATGCTTCCCCGCACATGCTCCGTCATTCCTGCGCCACGCATATGGTCGAGAACGGAGCAGACCTGCGAACCGTGCAGACGATCCTGGGACACGCAGACATTTCGACCACACAGGTGTACACGCATCTGGCGCTCGACCGGTTGCGGACGGTGTATCAGAAGCATCATCCGCGGGCGAAAGCGAGATAAGGCAATTGTTGATTGTTGAGTTTTGATCGTTGAATAAGGAACTCAGCAGCATGGGCTGCCCGAATCGATTTTCATTCAACAATCAACAATCAAAAATCAACAATGACGAAGGCGAACACAACGGTCGGCAAAGCGGTCGCAGATTTCATCTTCCACCTGCGCGAGCGCAACTCTTCGCCTCACACCATCAAGGCCTACACTGGCGATCTCGCTAACTTTTCTGCCTACGTTGGCTCGCGCGGATGGAAGCAGATCGACCACATCGCCGTTCGCGGATTCCTGTCGCAACTGTACGAGAAGGGATTAGGTAAGACTTCGGTCGCGCGTTCTTTGGCCGCCGTGCGTTCGTTGTATCGCTGGCTGGCGAGCGAGGGAGTCGTCGAACAGAATCCCGCAAAGCTGGTAGCCACGCCGAAATTGCCGAAAAAGCTGCCACGCGTGCCCACGATTGAAGAGATGAATTCCGTGCTCGACGGGCAAATGCCCGAGACAGCCGCATTTCCCGAGCGCGACCGCCTGATGCTCGAGCTGCTCTATGGGTGTGGAATCCGCAATTCGGAGTTAACTGGCATTAACCTCGACGACATTCGACTGAGCGCGGAAGCGATCCTGATCCGCGGTAAAGGCAAGAAGGAGCGCTACGTCCCGTTCGGAGATTCGGTCAAATCGGCGCTGGCAGCATATCTTCCCGCCCGTCAATTAACTCTGGCGGAAGCATGCAAAACCACTCCCGCCCTGCTCATCAATCAGCGCGGCGGGCGGCTCACCACGCGAAGTGTGGGCCGGATCATCAAGAAAATCGCCGTGGCCAAAGGGCTCTCGCCCGATGTGCATCCGCACACTCTTCGCCACGCCTTCGGCACGCACATGCTGGAAGAAGGCGCGGACCTGCGCGCCATTCAGGAACTTTTGGGCCACGAGCGCCTCGCCACGACCCAACGCTATACCCAGCTCTCCATGAAGCACGTGCTGCAGGTTTACGATCAGACGCATCCGCGAGCGAAGTAGCTCGCGTACACTCCTCGATTACCTTTGTAATTTTGGCTTTTTCAGCCTGCCACCGGAAAATGGACAGACGGGACTCCTGAGAATTGCTGAACAAACCAGTTCGGCCTCTTACCCCCGGGAGGCAATGTGCGCAAGATCAATCCTGAACTGTGGCTGTTGCTGGTCTTGGTGGTGATTGCTGCGATGGTCAATTTTCTCGTCGCATCGCAGCGGATGGCCCTGGTCTTTTATTTTCTGCCAACGCTCTTTTCCGCTTACCACTTTGGACGCCGCCATGCCACGCTGACCGCACTGGCCAGCGTCATTCTGGTTGTGCTGTTAACGTTTGCGAATCCCGCCATGTTCAACCGGCGCCTCGAGTTTCCCTTTGCCAAGTGGTTCGACCTCGCAGTCTGGGGAGGCGTGCTCATGGTGGCGGGTTACGCGACCGGCAGCTTATACGAGCACAACCAGAAAACCTTGCGGGAAATGGAGGACGGCTACGACGGGATGCTGGTAATTCTGCAGAATTTTCTCGCCAATCAGAAGTATAGCGACTCCCACGCCTACCGCATTTCCATGTGCGCCACCCGCATTGCAGAAGCTGTTGGCCTCGATAACGGCACTGTGGAAGACATACGCATGGCAGCCCTGTTGTTCAATATGAAAGAACTGGGCATTACCAACGAAGTGCTTTGCAAAGCGGCGCAGGTCTCGCAGGACGACCTGCGGCAAGGCAAGCCGAAGCCCAGCCGCCCACTTTCCGGAAGCAGCGCTACGGGAGGCTCGCTGCGGCGTTCCATTCCAATCTTCCTGGAAGAACGCCAATTCCGGCAGAGCGGCGGCAAGCCGGAAGACGCGTCTTTCGAAGTGCAGATCCTCGTGCTTGCCGAAGAATACGAAGCTCTTATCAGCGGGCAACGGGGAGCAAAAGTTTCTCCCGCACAGGCAGGCCAGGAAGTGCTCAAGCGCGCCGAGAAGCGCTACGATTCGATGATCGTGAATGCATTCGCCAACATTTTCGGAGGACAGGCCTCCAGCGCAGGAGCCTGATCGGGGACAATCAAGCTTTCTCGCGCAGCTTTTCCCACATGCCGACGATTCGCGCTTTCAACTCGGCCGTGAGTTTTTCGTAGGCTTCTTCTGAAGCGGCCGATTCCGGCGGAGGCGCAATCGGATCTCCGAACACCATCTTGAGCGGTTTGAATCCCTGAAACGGCCTGTTCCGCGGCCATGATTCATAAAATCCATCAATCGCCACGGGGACGATCGGCACCTGCAAATGAATCGACAGGATCGCCGCGCCTTTCTTGAAGACTTTGGGCGTTCCATCAATCGAACGCTCGCCCTCCGGATAAAGCACGAGTACGCCTCCATGGCGAAGGCCGAAGGCGCCAGCGCGCATGGCGGGAATCAAATTGGCATCGGGATCGACGACAATCACCTTCATGGATCGCGCCAGGCGGCGCATGAGTCCCTTACCAAAGATTTCGCTGGTGCCTACGGCGAAGGCCCGATAGAAAACATCCGCCGGCATAACGCCCGCCATAGGCGCTGGATCAAGATAACTCTGGTGATTCGACGAAATGATGTAGGCCCCGCTCTTGGGAAGCTTCTCAATACCGCTGACTTTCAACTGAAACCGATCGAGAGCGACGATTTGAATGAGTCGCGAGACCAGATACCAGAAGGTGTCGTTGAGTCGATTGGGATGAGCCAGTGCCAGGACATCCGGATCGTCGGGTTCTTCGCTGAGAATGGCTTTCCATCCCGCAAAGGTCGGTCGCGTTCCTGCCCCAACCCCGCTGGCCGCGCTCTGCAAAACGGCATCTACAAGATCGCGGACGGTGTAAACCTCGGCTAGTTGCGATTCTTCCAGGTTGCCGCCCAGTTCTTCTTCGAGGCGGCTCAAGACTTCAACGCGCTGCATGGAGTCAAGTCCGAGATCGAGTTCCAGGTTGAGAGTGGGCAGTATCGTCGCCGGAGCGGAACGAGCCGCCTCGCGGATGACCTTCAGGGCACGCTGCACCTCAGGTTGGTTCAGCCAGTCGTTTTCCTCGGGACTGAGAGGCTTCTCGGCCGGCAAATCAGAACCATCCTCGAGCTTCTTTCCTTGATTTGTTCGGACCCTCTTCTCGACTTCAAAACGCTTGATCTTGCGCGTGGTAGTGCGGGGCAGATCGTCCTGCCAGATTTCGTAGCTGCTGACGCGCTTGGTGGAGGCAATCTTCTGCGACAGCCCTTCAATGTCGAAGCGGATGACTTGCTTGGCATTAACGATCTTGCGGCGCCGGAGTTCATCGAAGTTGGGAACGATCACGGCGTGCAGGCGATCGCCTCCTTCGCCCGGCTTGCCTTCCAGCCCTATCACGGCGATCTCCTTAATGTACGGCGACTTCATGTAATGAGCTTCGATCTCCTCCGGATAGATGTTCTTTCCGTTGCTGAGAACGATCACTTCTTTCTTGCGCCCGGTCAGGAAGAGATGTCCATGTGAATCGAAATATCCGAGGTCGCCGGTGAGGAACCATCCATCGCGGAAGACGGCGGAAGTGGCGTCGGGACGGTTCCAGTAGCCTTTCATGACGACTGCTCCGCGGACCGCGACCTCGCCGACGGCAGGGCCTTCTTCTTGCGGTTGAGGATCGACGATCTTCCCCTCGACGCCTTTCATTGCCTTGCCGACTGAGCCAATCTCGTTGTCGTGCGGAGAATTGGCGTAAATGGCGGCTGTTGTTTCTGTGAGGCCATAGGCCTGTAAAACATCAATTCCCAGATCATGGAAGGCTCGCGCGAGTGCAGGATCGAAGCGTGATCCGCCGGTGACGAGATACCGTATCTTCGGCCCTAACGTACGATGCACTTTGCTGAACAAGACGGGGCCCGCGTTGATGCCGATTTTGCGCAGAGTGCGGTTGAGCGCCACCATCGCGCCAAAAATCTTGCGGGTAACCTGGCCTCGTTTTTCGATTTCCTGCGTGAGGCGCTCGTGAATCAGGTAAAAAAACTGTGGCACCACCGCGAAGGCCGTGATATTGCGCTCGCTCAGAGCCCGCATCAGTTCCGCGGTATTGAGAGTTTCCAAATAGACGACCCGGGAGCCCTTAATCAGCGGCAGCAGCAGATTGGCCATCTGCGCCAGCACGTGAAACAGTGGCAAAACTCCAAGGAGAGCATCGCTGGGCCCGAGATCCACCCAATTGAAAACAGCTTCCACCTCCCCAAGAATGTTGGCGTGAGTGAGCATCACGCCTTTGGGGTCGGAGGTAGTTCCGGAGGTGTAAATCAGGCAGGCGAGGTCGTCATTGTCCGCCTCCTGAGCTTTGAAGGTGCCCGCCCCCGCCTCGAAGATTGCAGGTGAATTTCCCAGCCAACGATCGTCAGACGACTGCTTGGTCGCGCGATCTGGATCCACAAGAATCATGCCCAGCTTGAGTTCTGTCGCAGCAGGCCGAGCCACGGGAGTGTGCTTTACATCGCAGAACACCGCCGACGCGCCTGCATCCTTCAACAACTTCGTAACCTGGTCGTGATGCAGGGCCGTGTCGAGGGGCACGACCACGCAGCCGGAGGCGATGATTCCCAGGTAAGCCGCGACCCAGCGAGGATGGTTATCGGCCAGAATGGCCAGCCGCGATCCCCGGGCAAAACCGTGCTCCACGATCCACCGACTCACCGATTCAGACATGTGCCGCAACTCAGAATAGGTGCAGCTTACGATCTGGTCGTGGCGTTGAAGCTCCAGGGCAACGTTGTCAGGCCAGCGCTGGGCGCATTCGGCAAAGCGGTCATAGAACGTGGGCATGGGTCGTGGGGACTATACACGAAAAGTGCGTGGCGACGCAGTGAGACACCCGTCGCTAGCCTGGGGTGCTACGGCTTTTTGGTTTGCTGCAGCTTCTCCGCGTCCGCCAGCATCTTGCGAAACTTCTCGACCGCGGGTACCTGCGGCGATGGGCGCAGGCAATCCTTAGCTATGTAGCGCCAAACGGGAGATGTCTCCAATGGATCGGAACGGGCTCCGCCGCGATAAACGGCAAACGTGTCTTCCGTGGGTCCAACCTCGTTGCTTACGTGCGGTCTCGGATCCTGCGGACTCATGCTCGGATCGTTCGTGGGAGGTGGCTGTCCCTGATGTCCGCCAATTCGAATGCTCGAGTCGGTGCTCTGACCGTATCCGGGCCGCTGATCGAGCGGCCCGCCTCTGATGGTTGGGCGCACCGCGCGATTATCTCCGGTGGACACAGTAATGATCAGGTCGGGTTCTTCGCCCTCCATAACGAGGTTGAAGCGACCCCATTCCATCAGGGCTTTCTCTACATTCTCTCGTGCGACCGAGTTGGCCCTCGGTTGGTCGAGCGGCGCTCCGGCATCGGGATCGATCACGACCAGCACGGTACGTGCTCGTAATACGTCTTCGGGAATAACCGGCTTTTTATCCTTGGCCAAAGCCGGGGTGATAAGCAGAACGGCGAGGGCGAGCAGTGACGAGAGGCGTGCGGGCATAAGGGCCTCCATCTCAGACGCCGCCATTATACTGGATGTATCCAGGCTGCTACGCCGCCAACTCGTAGTGCATCTAATATGCTAGGCTTTTAAAGATGGTATCAGGGCATGCTCTGCCCTCTGAAGGACTTCCAGTTTGATTAACACACTGCTAGGCAAGGTTTTCGGCACGAGGAACGAGCGTGTTATCAAGAGCTTGATGCCCAATGTACAGGCCATCAATGCGCTTGAGCCGGAGATCCAAAAGCTCACCGACGCCGAGTTGCGCGCCAAAACCGACGAATTCCGGCAGCGCATTCAGGAGCGGCTGAGCCGCGTCGCCAAAAGCCCTCAGGTAGAGACCCCCAGCCCCGAAGCCGAGGACGATGCCGGTTTTGACCAGCAGAAGGAATTCGAAAAGGCGGAATACGAAGCGCTGCAGGAAGTGCTTGACGAAGTTCTGGTAGAAGCCTTTGCCGTAGTCCGGGAAGCCGGCCGCCGCGTGCTCAACATGCGCCACTTCGATGTGCAATTGATCGGCGGTATGGTGCTGCACAGCGGCAAAATCTCCGAAATGAAGACCGGTGAAGGCAAGACGCTGGTCGCTACCCTTCCTGTTTATCTCAATGCCCTCAGCGGGCGCGGCGTGCATGTGGTCACGGTCAACGACTACCTGGCCAAACGCGACTCGGAGTGGATGGGCAAGCTTTACCGCTTCCTCGGGCTCACCGTGGGCGTCATTGTTCACGATCTGGATGACGACGAGCGCCGCGCCGCCTACGCCGCCGACGTCACCTACGGCACCAACAACGAGTTCGGCTTCGATTACCTGCGCGACAACATGAAGTTTGACATCCGCGACTGCGTACAGCGCGGGCACAACTTCGCCATTGTCGACGAAGTGGACTCAATCCTGATTGACGAAGCCCGCACCCCGCTGATCATTTCGGGCGCCAGCGAGGAGTCGACCGACAAGTATTACAAGGTCAACCGCATCATTCCCAAGCTGGAGAAGGGCGAAGAAATCGAAGGTCCTCCCGGCGAACCGGCGAAGCTCACAGGCGATTTTGTAGTCGACGAAAAGCACCGCAACATCACCGTGACCGACGAGGGCTGGGAAAAAGTCGAGGGACTGCTGGGCATTGGCAACATCGCCGATCCCGAGAACTGGCCGCTCAAGCACCACGTCGAGACAGCGATCAAGGCGCACGCGCTCTACCGCCGGGATGTGGAATATGTCGTGAAAGATGGCGAGGTCATCATCGTCGACGAGTTCACCGGGCGCATGATGCCGGGGCGGCGCTGGTCCGACGGCCTGCACCAGGCGATCGAGGCCAAGGAAGGCGTCAAGATCGAGCGCGAGAACCAGACGCTTGCCACCATCACTTTCCAGAATTACTTCCGCATGATCAAGAAGCTGGCCGGCATGACCGGTACGGCCGAAACGGAAGCCACCGAGTTCGAGAAGATCTACAAGCTGGAAGTGGTGGTGATTCCGACGAACAAGCAGCTGTTGCGCGTCGAGAATCCCGATGTCGTTTACCGGACGGAAAAGGAGAAATATTTCGCATCGGCGGACGAAATTCAAAAGCTCGCTACGACGGGCCAGCCGGTGCTGGTGGGCACAACTTCAGTCGAGAAGTCGGAGCGGCTCTCCGATCTGCTGAAGAAAAAAGGCATCAAGCATGTCGTGCTCAATGCGAAGTTCCATGAGCGCGAAGCCGAAATCGTGGCGCAAGCCGGACGCAAGGGCATGGTCACCATCGCCACCAACATGGCCGGCCGCGGCACGGATATTTTGCTGGGCGGTAATCCTGAATTTCTCGCCAAGCAGGAAATGGTGAAAAAGGGAATTGCGCAACAGTTGCGCGTGGCGCAGGGCAAGATCGAAGGCCCGCAGGAAGATGGCCAGACCTCCGTCTTCTACTACAACGGAAACGAATATAACGTTCCCACCGATAAGTGGACGGAAGCGTTCAACCGCTACAAAGAGCAGACTGATAAAGAACACGACGAAGTGACTGCCGTCGGCGGGTTGCATATTCTTGGCACCGAGCGCCATGAGTCGCGGCGAATTGATAACCAGCTTCGGGGACGCGCCGGCCGCCAGGGCGATCCCGGATCCTCGCGGTTTTATCTCGCGCTCGAAGATGACCTGATGCGCATCTTTGCCAAGGAATGGGTCTCGACACTGCTGCAGAAGCTAGGGATGGAAGAGGGCGTTCCGATCGAGTCGAAGATGATCACACGCCGGATCGAGACGGCGCAGAAACAGGTCGAAGGCCAGCACTTCGAATCGCGCAAACATCTGCTTGAGTACGACGACGTGATGAACAAGCAGCGCGAGGCCGTGTATGGACTGCGCCGCCGCCTGCTCGAAGGCACCGATCAGAAAGATCTCATCCTTGAGGATTACGTCTCGGCCATTCTTGCCGAGCAACTCGAGCAGTTCTGTCCGCCCAAGGCGCATGCGGACGATTGGAATATCAAAGGACTGAAGGATGCGATCTTCACGCGCTTTGGCGTCGACTTTCTTGCCGAGGGTGTGAAGCCCGAAACGCTGAACCGGGCGGAACTGGGCGACGCCATCTTCGCCAAGCTTAAGGAACGCTACGACGCGAAAGAAAAACTCATCGGACCCGAAGCCATGCGCCATCACGAGCGCATGATCATGCTCAGCGTGATTGACCAGCAGTGGAAAGATCACCTGCTCAGCATGGACCACCTGAAGGAAGGCATCGGCCTGCGCGGCTACGGCCAGCACGATCCACTGGTCGAGTACAAGAAAGAATCGTTCGACATGTTTGAAGCGATGATGCAGCGCTTCCAGGAAGACACGGTTCGCTACTTGTATCTCATGCAGATTCTGGAGCGACCTCCGCAACCGCCGCCCGATGCGGGTCCAGCGGCCATCGGCCCCGGGAGCCCGGAGTCCGGAATTCCGGCTGGGCGTGACGGAGACGGCAACGGGCGTCGTCCGCCACGCATGGTCTCGACCTCAGCTGACGAGTTGGAAGAAGCCTTCATGCGACGCAAGCGCCGCGAACTCGAGCAAGCTCGCATGGCCGGTGGTGGTGAGGCGCAGCAGGTGCAGCAAGTCGTCCGCGGCCAGGAAAAAGTGGGACGCAACGATCCTTGTCCCTGCGGGTCAGGCAAGAAGTACAAAAAGTGCCACGGCGCGTAAGCATGATAGGTAAGCGTCATGGCCACATTGCGGGAACAATGGTCCAGACATTTTGAGCGCCATCGCTGTTCTCGACGGCGGACATTCCGAATGTAGTCACAGGCGTTTGTAAGCAGTCTTCTTGATCAGCGGATTCCAACGATGAATGGCTTCCTGGAGCTGAAGAACCGACACACCGGAGAAATTCTACGTCTGCGCCGCGTGCGTGGCGATGCTGGGCAGATCATTTTGGCCATTGAGGGTTCTCTGCCGCCACGAATGAGCGGCCCACCGCTTCACGTGCATCTCCATCAGCGCGAAGAAGGGTATGTGAGGGCTGGCACGCTTGGAGCCCAAATAGGCAAGGAAAAGATCGTTGTACAGGCGGGAGGAACTGGAGTTTTTCCTGCTGGAGTGACTCATTCTTGGTGGAACGCCGGAGAAACTGTTTTGGAGTTAAGCGGTCAGTCAGTTCCGGCAGTTGATTTGGATGCGTACCTGCAAGCGTTATTTGCCGTTCTTAATGCGAGTCCATCCGGCAAGCCGTCGATCTTTTACTTAGCTCACGTACTGTGGCGGCACCGGCATACGCAGGCTGTGATGACGCCTCCGATCCAGATTCAGCGAATCGTTTTTCCTCTGGTTGTGCTGCTCGGCCGCATGTTGGGTAAGTACCGGGGAACAAGCTGGCCGGGGTGCCCACAGTCGTGCACCGGCGCTCCTTTCATGGAAGCGGTGCCTGCCCAGGAAGAAGCGATTCGGGCCGACTGACGAGTTGGGTCAAAACGTCGCCTGGTTCCAACGGTTGAGAAAAGCAGCTATTTCTTCAAATCAGCCGTCCAGTTGAGAACGAGGCTGAGCGGAACAGGAACGTCACTCGTGGGAGCGGCCCAGAGGAATTTTTCCCCATCGGGAAACGCATCGTAACCAGTTGTCAACCTCTTGAACTGGAATAAAGTGCGGTGGCGGATCACCTCGACTGAACCGTTGCTCGTTTTCAATTCTGCTGCAATGAGGTGGCTGTCACCATCGAGGTAGTAGAGTTCTTTCCCGTCGCCCCGCCAGCTGGGGAGCCGCCCACCTGTCGAGGAAACCTGCAGTCTGCCTGCTGGTTTCGGGAAGCTCGAAAGATACACTTCGCGCCTGCCAGATTCGTCCGATACATAGGCAATCCAATGGCCGTCCGCAGACAATCGAGCGCAGCAGAGCACACCCGGTGCTTCCAATAGTGCATTGGGCTGGTCCTGCTTTCCAAGCGGAAGCAGGGAAATCCGAGACTTGCCTTGTTCTAAACTTTCCTCGACAACGAGCGTAGACGACTCTGGCGTGAAATCGTCTGGCCAGCCCCATCGAGTCGGTTCCCAGATTTTTTGCTCCACTCCCATACCATTGCTGGGCATCTCATAAATGCTTGGCTTGTTTTGGATGCGCATCGAGTAGTACACCACTGCCTTCCCATCGTGAGACCAGATGGGCCCCACGCTCGCGCGAGCGTCACTGGTTATCCGCGTCCGATTCCCTGTAGAAACCTCCTGAATCCAAACGTCGGCCTTACCGGTATTGGGGTCAGACAACGAAAAAGCAATCCGTTTACCATCCGGTGAACTTCGGGGGTCAAAGATGTGCCCGGCCTCGCCCAGTGTGCCTAACGCTCTACCGGTAGTGTCGAGTACTTCAAGTTTTCGATCGGCCGAGGCGTTTCCGGTCTGATAAACCAGTATGCCGGTTCCGGACGCGGAGAATGATGCGTTGCTGTACATGAGGTCATAGAGCACATCCTCGACCACGGTGACCGGATCGCCCGCGAACTCCAGCTTTTCTGCATCGAATGCCCGAGCAACAAGGTTCTTGTTGACCACGAAAAGCAAGTATCCGCTGTCATACGCAATCGGTGAACTCCCGTGGAGAAGAATGCGATCGGTTTTGCCGTCCAGGGATCCGAGCTTCAGCACATTCTCGTCGCTAGCTAATCCCAGAGCGCCTGCCATGTACACAAAATGATTTCCGTCGGGGAGAAAGTGCGGCCAACGGTGGGTGGTATCGTGTCGCAATGTGTCCAGTCGAGTAACTGGAGTCGGCTGCCCTCCAGAGGCGGGCACCCGATAAATCTCCCCTGGAAATTTGGCAAAAATGATGACGTCCTGGCGGTTCCAGCTTCCGCCGCGTCCTTCACAAAGATCGCAGATTGTGATCACCGGTCCGCCACTTGCGGCAACCCGCTTCAGTTTGCCTTGGGAGAAAAAAGCAACGTTATGTCCGTCTGGGGACCAGAATGGCGAATAGGCGCCGTCCGTTCCGACTAGAGCAAAAGACTTGAATGAGTCCAACGGGCGTACCCAAAGAAGCGTGACTCCACCCGACCTTGCTACGAAAGCGATGCGTCCGTCCGCGGAAACCGCAATGGCCCGATTTGGCCCGGAAACCTCGAAATCCGCATTCTCGGGAGCAGGAATCGTCGCGCGTACAACGCGATCTGGCGGAGCTGATTGCCGGACGAAAACGAGAGCTAGGACCAGCAAAGCTAAGATCGCGCACGCCGCTATCCAGGCGATGCGCTCTCGGTTCTTTCGCGGCGCCGTCAAGGCGACGGGCGCACCCGCTTGCGATCCACTTTCTGCAATCCATTTCAATTGCAGCTTCAGATCGTGCACATTCTGAAAGCGATTCTCAGGATCTTTCGCAAGGCAGGTTCGGATGAGCCGGTCGAGCGCTGCGGGCGACATCGGCTCAATCGCGGAGATTGGCTGCGGTTCGCTCGCCAGTACAGCGGCAATAACACTAGCCGTCGTCTTGCCCTCAAACGCGCGTTTGCCGGTTGCCATCTCGTACATGACGGCGCCCAAGGCAAAAATGTCGCTGCGGGCGTCAGCCTCGTTGCCCTCTACTTGCTCGGGTGACATGTACTGAAACGTTCCCACGAGCGTGCCTTCCGCTGTAAGAGGGTGGTCAGCGGGTGTATTCAACGATGCGGTTAGACCGGATGAGGGCGGCGATGCCATCGATCTCGATTTGGCCAGCCCGAAGTCCATCAGCTTGACTTCACCCTTGGTTAGCATGATGTTGCCTGGCTTCAGGTCGCGATGCACAATGCCGTGGCGGTGAGCTCTCTCCAGCCCATCGCAAATGTCAGCAGCATGCTTCAGAAGTTGCTCGATCGGGAGGGGGCCTTTGCGGAGTCGGTCGGCGAGAGTCTGGCCTTCCAGATACTCCATCACGAGGAAGTCGATCCCGTCGTGATGACCAACGTCGTAGAGCGTGCAGATGTGGGGGTGGTTCAGCGAAGAAATGGTGCGCGCTTCACGGTCGAAACGCTGCCTCGCTGCAGGGTCATTCGACAGATGGGAAGAGAGAACCTTGAGGGCAACCTCACGGTCGAGGCGTTTATCCCGCGCGCGGTACACTTCGCCCATGCCACCGGCTCCCAGCAGAGCGACGATTTCATAGGGTCCAAGGGTTGTCCCGGCAGGGAGGGTCATAAAGGTACGTCATTATACCCGTCCAAGACAGGGCTCATGAAGCTTCTTGGTTGGCGAAAAATGCTGTTTACATCACCCAGGCGGGCGCAACTTCAAATGAATCTCTATCGTTTCACCGAAGCGAAGGTCATCTCGGTGGTGGCGCTGCCGGTTTCCTTCTTCCAATCGCTGAACAGTGTTGCGTAGTTTTTCGTGATGTAATCTGCGGCACTCACGCCAAGCTTCTTTGCGGTTGCGTCGATCCAGCGCGGTGTTCCTTCGATTTCTGCAAAATTGCCGATCGGAGTTTGATCAACCACGACCTGCCCCTTATCGTCGCTCCATTCGGCGCGAAGTTTCTCGTAGCGGAATGAGGGCGCGTACCCCAAAGCATGCAGAATCGCATCCAGACTCTTTCCGTCTGTAACTTGTGTTTCCAGTTCCACCCGGCTGCTGTGGTGCCCGCGCTTAGACCCGCTCTTGTGCGTCAACGTCCATTCTGAGCCGTACTTCCGAAGGCGCAGCAGTTCTTTGCGATTGCGCAAAACGTCGCCAGGCAGGTCGTAGAGAGTGTTCACTTCGTGCTTGCGCGGTGTGACCAGCCGAAATCTTGCGGTGCGCAGCTTTCGGGTCAGCGCCCGCACATCGGCCACTCGAAACTTGATTTCGATTTCCTGAGGCATGAAAAAAGTGTATTACGGAAGCCGCCACTGTGGCTTCAGGACGGCTCGGCGGTGTGCGAGATTGAACCCCATTTCACCTCTTGGATCGGTCCTACTACAAATATCCAGCTCAGCGCGCCAATCCAGACGACCGCTGTGGTGATGAGAAACGCGGGGTAGAAGTGCCCGGTTCGGTCGAGGAGAAATCCCGTGAGCCACGGGGAGACCGCCCCTGCGAAATTTCCGACAAAATTTTGCACGCCCGTCCACCGTCCGACCATCTCTGAGCCTGCCATCGTCTGGGTCATGGCCCAGATGTTGCTCGAAGACATTCCCATCGCTACGCCTGCCAGGGACAAGGACACTAGAAAAGCTGTTCCCGAAGCCAAGGCGGAGGCTGCGAAAAAGACGCCGATGGCGATATATCCAGTCGTAGCCACCGTTTTTCGGACGCTTGTGGGCGAACTGCCGGCTGCAATCCACCGGTCCGACAGCTTTCCCCACACCGTGGACGAAATGGCGAACAAAAGGTAGACCCACCCTCCAATTCTCGCCATCTGACTCATCGAGAAATTCCGCTCGCGAGTCAGATAGAAGGGAAGCCATGTCACCAGAGTGTAAGAGGCATAGTTGAAGCAGAACAGGCAAAGACACGTTCCCCATGCGGAGCGTTGCCGCAGGATGGCGAGGACTCCCCCGCGCGACCGGGAAGTCGGTGCGAAAGCGGCTGTCTGTTTCGGCATCCATGCCCACCACGGTATAAGCCACAGCAAGCCGACGACTCCGAGAAAGAGGAAAAAAGGGCGCCAGCCAAAGCGTCCGACCACATTTCCGCCCAGCAGAATGCCGATGGCCGGACCAAGTGCCAGACCGCTGATCACAAGCGAGTTCGCCACTCCGCGGCGAGTCTCATGGAAATGCGAGCCGATGATCTTTCCGTATGCTGGGAAAGCGACGGACTCTCCCAGGCCGAGAACTGCGCGGGCAATGAGCAATTCCTCAAATCCGTGCAGCAATCCGGTAACGGCTGTAGCTCCAGACCAGAGAAGAAATCCTAGTGCGAAGACCGACTTCACGTCAAAGCGGTCGACGAGCCAGCCGGCTGGGATCTGCAGCAGGCCGTATGTGTAGAAAAAAACCGAGAGCAGCGTTCCGAGCTGCGTGGCAGAGATGCCCAACTCATCCTTGATGAGCGGAGCGGCAATCGAGAGATTGCTTCGGTCGATGTAGTTGATGAGCACCGAGAGGGCAATCAGGACCAGAACGCGATTCATCGTGGATGGAGCCGCGTGTTCATTATCCCCGTGCTTGACAATAATCCCCTCGGGATTGGGCACGACCGCCATGGCGACAAAACCGCCCAATTGTACAACTGATGCGGTGATCCCCTGCGCTGTTTGCCGATTTTGGTTATGATCTTCGAAATCACAAACCAGTTGCTCGGGGATGCTATGAAAAATCTGTTTGAAAAAGAAGGCACCGACGAGGTGCTGTCGCGAATCGAGACCCTACGGCCCGATTCTCAGCGGCAGTGGGGAAAGATGGATGTGGCGCAGATGATCGCGCACTGTTCGGCGGCCATGGACATGGCTGCCGGACGGATCAGCCCGCCGCGAATGTTGATCGGAAGGCTGTTAGGCGCGATGGTCAAACCGATTTACACGAATGAAAAGCCCTTCTCGAAGAACAATCCCACGGATAAGAAGTTAGTGGTTTCTGACCAGCGGGATTTTCTTCGCGAGCAGCAACAGCTCAAACTCAAAGTACGCCAATTTCATGAGGGCGGAGAAGGGCAGTGTACTCGGCATCCGCACCCCTTCTTTGGGCCGCTAACGCCCCAGGAATGGAGCCGCGGAATGTACAAGCACCTGGATCATCACTTGAGGCAATTCGGAGCGTGAAATTGTTCCAGGAGAGCGGGAGAGAGTTCGTTTATGAAAACGTGGGCAACTTGACCAGATCGTTCTTGGGCACCGACTCCAGGTGCCCTCCGGCTTTCCTCCAGGCAGTCAGGCCACCAACCAACACGAACGTGTTGAATCCTTTTTCCCGCAGTAGATGCGCCACCCGGGCGCTAGTCGCCTCGCGCGCTCAAGTACAGTACAAGTAAAGGTCCTTGTCCTTAGCCAGATTCTTGAGTTCTTCATCGAGATTGTTGGGCTCGATCCGGATGGAGCCGAGAATGCGCTCCGCGCCGACGTCGTAATAACCGTGGCTGCGCACGTCGACAATCTGAACCCGGTCGGCTTCCCCGGCAGCCATCCGTGCGGCGAGTTCCTGGACCTGCACACGCGGCACGACCCGATATTCGCGATATTTGAGCGCCTGCGCGAGGCGATGCACCATGTAAACGATCACCGCCGTGGTAAGAATGAATTCCATCACCCTGCCGGCGGCGTGGAAGCTGTTCAGCGTGGCCGCCAGAAAATCGCGCGAGACAAATCCGACTAAAAGATAGGTTACTGAGTAGAGCAGGGCGCCGGCGAAATCGAGACGCAAGAATTGCCAGAAGCGCATCTTCATGCTGCCGGCCAGCGGCGCCGCCATGGTGTTGACGCCGGGCACAAACTTGGCAATCACCAGGGTTGCTTTGCCGCGTTTATAGAAGGATTCCGCGGAGCGCAGCATGCAAGTCTCCGGGTTCATCGACAGCCGGCAAAGGAATCCCAGCAGGGCCCATCCTGTATAACGTCCGAGCCAGAACTGCGCGATGTCGCCAATCATAAGTGCGATCATCGCAGTAGCCACGACGACCGTTCCGGACAAGGTGTGCGATGCCGTCGCAGCCCCAGCCGCGACCAGGGCGATAGCGGCCGGGAATGGAAAGCCCATCGCCTCCGCCAACAGCACGGTGAAGGTCAGGGCATAGCCGTGCCGCGCCATCATCGAGAGCAGATCGTTCATAACGGGTAAGTGGCTTTGATGCGGAGGCCCAGTAAAGGTTCCAGTATAAACAAAGCCGGACGGGATCCGATGGATTCCGTCCGGCTTCATGTACGAGGAGCGAGTCTCTCAGGAGGACTTCCTCGACAGGGTGAGCAAAAAGCGGCGGCTTGCACTCGAAGTCTTTCCGGCCCTGTCCGGGCCGGCGCGTCGAAAAACCAAGGCGCCTTTCGTCTAAAGCTTCGACTGACGCCGCCGCCTGTCGTTGATGTTCGTTTCGCCGCGGACAGGACCCTCAGCGCTCTGCCTTTCTCAGATGCCAAGGGGAGAGAAGTGAGGTCGCGCTAACCGGCCCCACCGCATGCCAGTGCGTCTCGTTAACCTTCCACTGGCGAAAGCTCCCATCAACTGGCGGCATTCTGCGCCCCATCGGAATAAAAATCTGTGGCGACCGTCACCCATCATCGTGACCATGATCAACGGCGTTTCGCGAGGCTTTTCGTGCTTCGGCTCACAGGGATGCGCTGGAGAAGAAAACGTCAAATAGCAGGAAACGAAGGATTTGCGGCCGGCCGGATAAGAAGTTACTTTTCTCGGGCTACCACGAACTCCGGCGCCCATTGCAGTGCGCGCTTGATCTCACAGTCTGGAAAGTGGCAGATCGCTTTCTGCGCCGATTCGGCATAGCGCACCGCCTCTGCCGTCGCCGCTTCCAGCGATCCGTAGCGCTGCAGGATCTCGAGGATATGCGCGTGCGTTACGCCATTGAAGGCGCGGTCCCGCAGAATGGTTTCGATTTTTGCCCGCTCTTCCGGAGTACAACGCTCCAGCGCGTGGATCACGGCCATGGTGACTTTGCCTTCACGCAGGTCGCTCGCTACCGGCTTGCCCAGCACGTCTTCCGAAGCGGTCAAATCCAGAACGTCATCCACGATCTGAAACGCCATTCCGAGATCATGGCCATACTTGCCCAGCGCCTGTTCCTGCTCGGGTGACGCGCCGCCCAGGATCGCTCCCAGCCGCATGCATACCGAGAACAGGCAGGCCGTCTTGCGAAATATCAAATCGAAGTGCTCATCCAGGGTGATCAGCTTGCCCAGTCTTTCCAGTTGCAGCAGTTCGCCCTCGACCATCTGTTGTGTCAGTTCGATCAAGGTGTCCAGAATGCGAAAATTACGCTCCTGTACAGCGATCTTGAAGGCCTGCATGTAGAGCCAGTCACCCGCCAGAACGCATTTCGAGCTGCCCCATTGCGTGTTGGCCGAGGGACGGCCACGCCGCGTCCTGGCTTCATCGATAATGTCGTCATGGACCAGCGTTGCGGTGTGAATGATTTCGACTACCGCTCCTAAACGAACCGCTCCACGGCCTCCGTAATTTAGCAGCTTCGCAGAGAGCAGCAACAACGCCGGGCGTATCCTCTTGCCGCCGCCGGCCCGCAGATATTCCCCAATCTCCGTGATCGCACCCACGTCGGAGATAGTGCCGCGCCCGAACTCATCCTCCAACGCGACGAGATCGTCCCGCAGTAGATCGAAAACTTCTTTCCCGTTAATGGTGGCAGGTGCGCTCATGCTTTCAATGACGATTCACCACGGAGGCACAGAGACATAGAGAAAAGAAATATGGGTGAAACATTCCTTGTCATCTCCGTGACCCCGTCTCTCCGTGGTGAAAACCTAATTCGTCCGATAATTCGTAAACTGCAAATCAATCCCGAAGTCGTGCTGCTTCAGCAGGGCTATGACCTCCTGCAGCGTATCGCGATCTTTGCTGCTGATCCGCACAAGGTCTGCTTGAATCGAGGCTTGCGCCTTTTTCTTCGAATCTTTGACCAGCTTCACGATCTCCCGGGCCTTCTCAATCGCGATGCCTTGCTGCAGGGTTATACGGCGCTTGGAAGTTCCCCCGGCTGCGGGTTCAATCGCACCGTAGGTCAGCGCCTTCAGCGAAACTCCGCGTTTCACCAACTTCTGCTGCAGGACGTCGTTCACGGCCTTTAATTTGTACTCGTCGGCCGAGTGCACCACAAGCGCATCTTTTTCCAGTTCGATGTTGGACTTTGAATCCTTCAAGTCAAAACGCGTGTGTATCTCCTTCAACGCCTGCTGGATCGCATTCGACACTTCCTGCATGTCGACTTTGCTGACGACGTCGAAGCTGTTATCGGGCATATATTTCTAATCTTTCTGAAACAAAGGAATCTTCCCAGAGAGAGTAACAGAACTGGCAGTTTAAGAGGTGGGAACTTTGCTTTCAGCCGTTTCAGATATTTTGAAAAAATTGTAGAAATTGCGGGCGGTCTGTTCGCCCACGTCTTCTGTGGAGAGACCGCGCAACTCGCCCAACTGGCGCGCCGTTTCCTTGACGTACGCCGGTTCGTTCCGCTTTCCGCGATACGGCACGGGAGCGAGATAAGGGCAATCCGTCTCGATCAGCATGCGGTCCAAAGGAACCTGCAGGGCCGCCTCGCGAATCTGTTGCGCCTTGGGAAACGTCACATTCCCCGCGAAAGAGATCACGAAGCCCATGTCGAGCGCCCGCTTGGCCTGCTCCCATTTCCCGGTGAAGCAATGGAGAATGCCGCCAATTCCTTTCGCCGCCCATTCCGACTGGATCAGGCCCAGGCAGTCGTCCCACGCATTGTCGCTGTTATCGGAGGGCCGGCAGTGAATCACAATCGGCAGTCTTGCCGCTGCCGCCAGCTCCATCTGCCGCGAAAAGACTTGCTTCTGGATATCACGCGGAGAGTGGTCGTAAAAGTAATCGAGCCCAATCTCTCCCCAGGCAATTACCTTGGGATGCCGTGCTAGGCGCTCCATTTCCGCATAAGCGTGATCGGACGCCAACCTTGCTTCGTGCGGGTGAATCCCGATCGTCGCGTACATAAACGGGTGGTTCTCTGCCAGTTGGATTCCCGTGTCGAGGTTCGGAGGACCGTCGCCATTGCCGATCGCGACCACACTCCGCACTCCGGCCTCGCGCGCTCGTGCGATCACTTGCTCGCGATCCGAGTCGAACTGCTTGCCATCGAGATGTGCGTGAGAATCGACGAACATGCTGAATGAAAGTGCCTATGTGGTGACAGCCGCCTCGGCTGTCGTCGGGCGCAAGCTCGGCTTATTTCAGTCTGGCCCCAACCGGCACATCCTCCAGAAAGCTTGCCAGCACCGGCTTTCCGCCTTCCAATGAAGCTGCGACAATCATGCCATTGGATTCCAGCCCGCGCAGTTTTCGCGGAGCCAGGTTGGCGACGATCACCACCTTGCGCCCAACCAGAGTTTCCGGCGCATAGGCTTCGGCAATTCCGGCCAGCACCTGGCGGACCTCGGTTCCGATATCGACTTCCAGCCGCAAGAGTTTGTCTGCCTTGGGCACACGCTCGGCAACCTTCACTACTCCCACGCGCAATTCGATCTTGGCGAAGTCATCAATCGTAATTTTGTTGCCATCCACCGCCGGCGCAGGCGTACTGGCGGCCGCTTGCGGCTTTACCGAGGCCGGTGCGACGGGTGGCGGAGTTGCCGGCTCTTTGGTTTCTTCCACTGCCGGTCCTCGTTGCTGATCTTCCATCTGCTGCATCCTTTCAATGGCGCTCTTGTCAGCGCGCGGAAAAACGGGGCGGACATCGCCCAGTTTCGTGCCCAGCTTGAGCTGTCCCCAAGCCAGGTTGGTCAAGTCAAGTTTCTTAATGTCTCCCAGCCCCATCTGTTCCCAGATTTTTGCCGTGGCATCGGGGATGACCGGGTGCGCCAGCGCGGTCGCGATGCGAAGCGCCTCGGCCGACGTATAAAGTACAGTCGCCAAACGCGCCCGGCTCTCGTCATCCTGCTTTTCGCCCAGTGCCCAAGGCTCGTTCTCGACAATATATTTATCAACCGCAGCAACCAATCCCCACGCCGACTCTAAAGCACGCGAAAACTGGAACTGGTCAAACAGCGTTGAAAATTCCCGAATCGTCTTCCGCGCGGTTTCCGCGACGGCGTCGTCAGCCGGCATTCTCGCAACTGTGTGCGATGGATACGGCACCTCACCTTTGAAGTACCTGTTAATCATAGTTAACGTGCGGCTGGCCAGATTGCCGAGACCGTTGGCGAGATCGGAGTTATAACGTTGCACCAGCGCATCGAAAGAAAATGACCCATCCTGGCCAAACACCACTTCGCGCAGCAAAAAGTAACGCAGCGCATCCGCTCCCAGCACGTCGAGAATGGTTTCGGTGCGCACAATATTGCCGCGCGACTTCGACATCTTGCTCTCTTCAAACAGCAGCCATCCGTGCGCCACAATCGCCTTGGGCAGCGGCAAACCGGCAGCCAAAAGAAATGCCGGCCAGTACACGCAATGAAAGCGCACGATTTCCTTGCCGATCATGTGGACGTCGGCTGGCCAATACTTCTTGAATGCCTCCTGTGCGCCGGCGTGCGACGATCCGTATCCGATAGCTGTAATGTAGTTGGCGAGCGCATCGAGCCACACGTAGATCACGTGCTTCGGATCATCGGGCACCGGAATGCCCCACGAGAACGTGGAGCGGCTGATCGACAAATCGCGCAGCCCCGATTTCACAAACGAAATTACCTCATTACGGCGGGTTTCGGGTCGAACAAAATCTGGGTTGGCATAAAGTTCGAGCAACTTGTCACGAAATGCCGAGAGCTTAAAGAAGTAATTCTCCTCGTGAACGGTCTCTGTAATGCGCCCGCAGGTCGGGCAGGGATCGCCCGGTTGCGCGCCATCGACGTAGAGTTCGTCGGACACGCAGTATTGCCCGGTGTAAGTGCCTTTGTAAATGAAGCCGTTATCACGGATCCGGCGGAACAGTTCCTGCACGCGCTTCGTGTGGCGCTCTTCGGTCGTCCGGATGAAGTCGTCATTGGAAATTCCCATCCGCTTCCAGAGCTTGCGGAATTCGTTGGAAATTTCATCCGCGTACTGCTGCGGAGTCTTGCCCGCAGCCTCGGCCGCACGCTCGATCTTCTGCCCGTGCTCGTCCGTACCGGTTAAAAAGAATGTGTCGGCGCCGAGCAGACGCTGCCGGCGCGCGATCGTATCGCAGGCAATCGTGGTGTAAGTGTGGCCGATATGCGGCCGCGCATTCACGTAATAGATCGGGGTCGTGATGTAGAACTTTCGGTTCATAATCGTTTGTAGTGGCAGGGACGCTACAGAGGTCTTCCCTGGGTCCCTCTGTGCCCTCTGTGGTTAACGCTTTTCCCCTTCCAGGAGATAGATCCGCGTCGCTTCCTGCATCACGGTCTTCAGCGGCACGCGATGCTCAGCGGCGATGCGCCGGCAGTCTTCGTACTCGGGCGCGTAATTGGTGACGGTACCGTTCATGCTGGCAATCTTGATGCGAACCTCGCCCCATTGGGTGCGCACATTTTCCCAGCGACGCGCTAGAATCTGGCGAACTTCATCGCGCCGCCGCACGCCCAACGTCGTGGTCTCGGTGAAGAGCAACTGAGTCAGTTTGCCGGCATCTTCCGGCTTGCACATCACACTCAGGAGCGTGCCAGGACGATTCTTTTTCATCTGTACCGGCATGCCAAAAGCATCGAGAGCGCCTTCCTCAAGCAGCCGATCCAATACGTAGCCAAACACCTGCGGGTTCAAATCGTCCAGGTTCGCTTCGAGAAGCGTGATTGTCTCGGAAGTTGTCTTAGCCTCCGTTTTCGCAGCGCCTTCTCCAATTACCAGCCGCAACACGTTCGGATGTTCAGCGAACTCTCGTGATCCAGCTCCGTATCCTGATTTTTCGATCTTCATCTCGGGGAAAGCGGCAAAGAGCCGGGCAAGCGTTTTGACGACGGCCGCGCCCGTGGGTGTCACTAACTCCGCCTGCACTCCCGAGGAATACACCGGAGCGTGCTTGAGCAATTCGACCGTCGCGGGAGCAGGTACAGGGAATGTCCCATGAGCGCATTTCACCGTTCCGCCTCCGACATTCAATGGTGAGCAGACGATCTCATCTACGCCGAGAGCTTCCGATCCGACCGCTGCGCACACAATGTCAACGATAGCGTCCACAGCGCCGACCTCGTGGAAATGGACGCTCTCAATGGGCATGTTATGAATCTTTGCTTCTGCTGCTCCCAATGCTTCAAAGATGGCGGTCGCAGTCTTCTTTGCCGACTCCGAAATCTGAGCCGCAGAAATGATCTTGCGAATCTCGCTCAGCCCACGATGCGAATGCTCATGCGGATGTGTCGCGTCGGCCCCCGCCCGCGAATGTTCATGACTATGATCGTGCTCATGAGGGTGATCATGATGCGCGTGCTTGTGCTCTGCTTCCGCGGACGGCGCCTGAGCCACACCCTGCTTTGCCCAGTACTCTTCGCGAGGCATGTCCTTTTCGCCGTCCACCCAAACATCTACCTTGGTTGCCGAGATTCCGCTGCGCATCACCCGAGAAATCTCCAGCTTCGCTCCCACGCCGAGTGCTGAAGCAGTTTCTTCCAGCAGTCGGGGGGACACTCCGGCATCCACTAACGCGCCCAGGAACATGTCGCCGCTAATACCGGAAAAGCATTCGAGGTAGGCAATGCGCATAGAATACTCAACCCATCAGGGAGGCACTGAGACATGAAGAAGCTCCTTATGTGTCTCTCGGTGCTTCTGTGTCTCTGTGGTGGTCCGTTTTCGTCCGAGTTTTCATCATAGGGAACCGCTTGTTGCTGCGTCAAACCTAGTGAGCTCCTCTACTCTGTTAAAATCACTGTTTCTTCAACAGCTTAGAGGGTTTCCTTGTATCGTCATCTAGAACATCGTCTTGCCCAGCGACTGAGCGACTGGTTCCATCAGCGGTATCCCAATGCGGCCCTGCCACCGGTAGTGATCGAGCAGCCTCCCAAGATTGAACTCGGGGACTTCGCCATTCCGATCTTTCCGTTTGCAAAACCGCTGCGCTCGGCCCCGCTGAAAATTGCCGAAACCATTCGGGCTGAGATCGGCCCTGTCGAGGGCATTGCTGAAATCCAGGTTGCGCCCCCGGGCTATTTGAACGTCAAAATCGATCGAGCCTTCCTGGCCGCCGCGCTGGCTGCCGATCAGAAGCCGCCCGCCGAAGTCCCGCCGGGAAAAATTCTGGTCGAGCACTCCAGCATCAATCCCAACAAAGCGGCGCACATCGGCCACCTCCGCAATGCCATCCTCGGAGATACGTTCGTGCGACTACTGCGCTACGCCGGCAGGGAAGTGGACATTCAGAATTACATCGATAACACCGGGGTGCAGGTTGCTGACGTGGTGGTTGGATTCACCCAGCTGGAGAAAAAATCTCGCTCGGAAATCGAATTTCTCACCCGACAGCCGCGATTCGATTATTACTGTTGGGATCTCTACGCTCGCGTGTCGCAGTGGTACGAGGCCGACAAGGAGAACAAGCAGGTGCGGCTGCAGACGTTGCATGCCATCGAAGACTCGGGCAGTGAAACTGCCGCCATCGCCGACCTGATTTCGGTCGCCGTCCTTCGCCGTCATCTGGAGACGATGGACCGGCTCGAAATTGAATATGACTTCCTGCCGCGCGAGAGCGAAATCCTGCACCTGCATTTTTGGGATGCAGCCTTCACCAAGTTGAAGGAAAGCGGCGTGCTGACCTTCGAAACTGCAGGCAAGAACAAAGGCTGCTGGATTATGCGCCGCGCCGGAACTGCAAAAGTCGCAACCACAGAGGACACGGAGAACACAGAGGCCCCAGAAGAAAATCTTGATGACCTCCTCACGAAAATAGGGCTTCAGGGGCTGGAACCCTCGATCTCCGAGGAAGACCAGAAAGTCATCGTGCGTTCCAACGGAACCGTCGGCTACGTCGGCAAGGACATCGCCTACCACATGTGGAAGTTCGGCCTGCTGGGGCGCGACTTCGGATATCGCAAGTTCTATCGCTATCCCAACCAGCACGATTGCTGGATTTCAACGACCGACGGCGAGAAGGATCATCCGCACTTCGGCGGCGTGGCCGAAAACTATAACGTCATCGACGTTCGACAGTCGGAAGCGCAAAACACAGTTAAGGAAGCCCTGCGCGATCTGGGGCACGGAAAAGCTGCCGACCGTTTCACGCACTTCTCCTACGGGATGGTCGTGCTGACTCCCCGCTGTGCGGCCGAACTCGGCTACGACCTGAGCGAAGAAGACAAGGCGCGATCCTTCATCGGGGTCAGCGGGCGCAAGGGCTTTGGCGTCAAGGCCGACGACCTGCTCGATCAGCTCATCGCCTCGGCCAAACGAGAGGTCGACTCCCGCCATCCGCAGCTCAGCGACACGGATCGCCTCGGCATCTCCACCCAGATTGCGATCGGCGCTCTGCGGTATTTCATGCTGAAGTACACCAAAGAATCGGTGATCGCGTTTGACTTCAAGGACGCCCTGAGTTTCGAAGGCGAAACCGGTCCTTACGCCCAATACGCGGTCGTGCGCGCCACCAGCATCTTCCGTAAAGCCGGAATGGACGCGGACACATTCTTGAACGAGGCTGCCGGCAAACTTTCTGCAGCTGATCTGAAAAAGTATCTTTCGGGCGACGCGGCCAACGATGTTTGGGAACTGTGGCTCACTTCCTCCAAGAGTTCCTCTGTGATCGATCAATGTATCGCGACCACCGAGCCTGCCTACCTTGCCAAGCACGTATTTCAGCTCGCGCAGCTTTTCAACACTTTCTATCATCGCTATCCCATTCTCAGCGAAGCCGACGAGAACCGAAAACAGTTCCTTTTGGCGTCGGTGGCCGTGGTCCGGCGCGAGTTGATTCGAGCCTTGGCGGTTATGGGTATCACCGCGCCTCCAGTCATGTAGAATGCCTGCAATCGTGCAGCAAGCCTCTCCGTCCCAGGTGTGCTCATGCTGAAAGTCGTCGAGTTATCCGCACCTTCTCATCACTGGCTTCGCCGGATCGTAGTCGGCATTCTGCTGTTGATTTTATTCATGGCTGGCGCAGGATTCCTGTACGAGAACATCTCCGAGGCCCGCGACCGGCGTTTCAATCCCATGCCGGGCAAGCTCATTAATGTCGGCGGACGCAAGATGCACATCAACTGCACTGGCGAGGGAACTCCTATCGTCATCCTCGACTCCGGACTGGGTGACTCCTACATCTCATGGCGCAAAGTGCAGACGGAGATCGCAAAGTTCGCGCGCGTGTGTTCTTACGACCGCGCCGGACTCGGCTACAGCGATGCAAGCGCCGAGCCGCGCACAAGTAAAGTCATCGCCGAGCAGTTGCGCGCACTCTTGCAGGCTGCCCAGGTTCCTCCTCCTTACATTCTCGTCGGACACTCCATGGGCGGATACGATGTGCGCCTCTATGCGAGCCTGTACCGCAGCGAAGTTGCCGGCATGGTACTGGTGGACGCTTCGCATCCCGATCAGGAAAACCGCTTTCCTCCCGAACTCAAGGGCATGGAAGGAAGCTGGCAGCGCGAGGCGGAGTTCCTCGAATACACGACTCCTTTCGGCATCCCGCGCCTGCTCGGCTTCTGCGATGAGCAGCCGCTGGCACGTGCTGCCGACTGCAATTTCCCTACGGCGCGCGAGGGAGTGGCTGAGCTGAAAGCTTTCAGCACCAGCGCCACGCAGGCCGCTGCCACTGGCGCTCTGGGCGATATGCCGCTCGCGGTGCTCTCGCACGATCCCGACAAGCCTTCGAGCGAATTCCCTCCCGATCTCAACCAATCTGTAAATCAAGCCTGGGACAAGATGCAGGACGAACTGTCTCACCTATCCACGCGAGGAACGCGCGCCATCGCGAAGAACAGTGCGCATTACATTCAGAGCGATCGGCCTGACATGGTCATCAATGCGGTCCACCACGTGTTGGAGCAGGCCCGTCAACCACAGAGCCCGGCAGCACCAACCTCGCACTGATAGCTGCATCCTGTTGAGTGTGCGCCAGACAGACCTGCTAACCTTCTTATCCACTTAAATCCTCGCTTCGACTGCGGTACGCTTCAGATCAGGAGCACAGGATGGAATTCAAGGGTCGGCGTGTTGCTGTTGCTGCAGCTCTCATTTTCTTCATCGTCCTCTCAATCTTGGCTCAGGGCCAGGATGCCGCACCGGCAGAGCCCTCAAAGCACCGTCCGCAAATTGGCCTTGCCCTGAGCGGCGGCGGAGCCTTGGGACTGGTCGAAGTCGGGGTCATCCAGTGGATGGAAGAAAATCACATCCCCGTCGATCGCATCGCAGGAACCAGCATGGGCGGCATCATTGGAGCGATGTATGCCACCGGCATGACAGCCGCTGAAATTAAGGGCTTCGCCGAAAAAATAAATTGGGAGGAAGTGCTCCAGCCTGACCCCGGCTACTCGCAACTTTCGTTCCGCCGCAAACAAGATCGCCGCAACTTCCTCATCAACGCTCATCTTGGCTTGAAGCACGGCCTCGCGGGCCCGAATGGTCTCAACCCCGGCCAGGGGGTTGGCCTCTTGCTCGATCGCATTGCATTTCCGGAATCCGGCATCTCGAATTTTGACGATCTCCCCATTCCTTTCCGTTGCGTGGCCACCGACATGCAAAGCGGCGAAACCGTAGTCCTGCGTGATGGGCCGCTGGCGCAAGCAGTGCGAGCGTCCATGGCGATTCCCGGCGTATTTACGCCCGTGCAGTTCAAGGGCCGCACGCTGGCCGATGGCGGCATGGTGCAAAACATTCCCGTAGAAACGGCTCGCGGTATGGGCGCCGACGTAGTCATTGCCATCGAACTTCGCCTTCCACCTGGCGATATCACGCAACTTGGATCTCTCACCGGCGTACTCTCCCGCGCCATCGATGTAATGATCACGCAGAACGAGCGCCTTTCGCTCGCCCTAGCCGACGCAAAGGTCAGCGTCGACATGAAAGGCTACTGGATAACCGATTACAACAAAGTCGATCAACTCATCGGCCTCGGTTACAAAACGGCAGCCAGCCAGTCCGCCGATCTCCTGCGCTACGCGATTCAAGATCCCAACGAGTGGCGCCAGTACCTCGACGCCCGTGCAGCGCGAAAACAGGCTCCCATCGACAGAGTGGACACTATCGTCGTCACCGGCGCAGATTCCCGCACGGATCATAGTATTCAGCAGCGCCTCAGCAATGATCTTCACAAGCCGCTCGACCTGCATGCAGTCGAGACGCAACTGACCCGAATCGCCGGCCAGGGCCGGTTCGATGACCTGGGCTACGAAGGTTTCACTCAGAACGGAGTTCCCGGCCTGCGGGTCACCGCCCACGAGAAGTCTTACGGCCCGCCATTCGTAGATCTGGCAGTGAACGTTGTGGGCTCCGGAGTCGCAGCCTTCGATTTCTCCGCCGGCGCGCGCGTGACCTTCATGGACACCGCACATCACGGAGGCGAGTGGCGCAATGATCTTCTTTTCGGTTCCAGCAATCTTGCAGCAACCGAGTATTACCAGCCCGTCGGTCAATCTGGATTGTTTGTTGCTCCTTATGCTTTCGCTTCCAAGTATGGTCGCAATTCGTTCAGCGGCCTGACCCGCGTCGCTATCTTCGGAGATGAGCGCGCCGGAGGCGGCCTCGACATCGGCTACGATTCTGGGCGCCGCAGCGAGTTCCGCTTCGGCTATGAATTATTTGACGGAAAGCTGGTCCCGCTCGTCGGCGCGACGGGTCTGCCCATCGTCCACGGCACAACCGGACAATTCCGGGCGCGCTACGTGTGGGATGGGCAGGACAGCCCCTCGGTGCCAAGCAAAGGCTCGCTCGTGGTGGTTACGCTTTCGCGCGTGCTGCAGAGCCCAAATTTGCCCCATCCCTTGGATCAACTGGAAGTGCAGACTTCGAATTTCATCCCCCTCGGGCAGAAGACGTCATTGTTCAGCGATGTCTCTGGCGGGACGACCTTCCGCGGGTCCGCCGGACCGCTTCAAGTTTTTCAACTCGGCGGACCGTTTCGCCTCGGCGCTTACTTTCCCAATGAATTCCTGGGAAATCACTACGCCTACGCCTCCTTCGGCTTTCGCCGCGAGATTTACCGGCTGCCGCAACTCGTGGGAAGAAAAATCTACTGGGGCGGATGGTATGAAGCGGGAACTGCTTTCGGGGTTCTCGGCAACGATCCCGGGCCGGTGGTGGTGCGCGGCACATTTAACCTGGGAGTCATCGCCGACACCATTGTTGGCCCCATCGCGGTCGCGGGCAGCGTCAGCCCCACGGGCCAAAGCCGCGTCAACTTCTCCATCGGACGATTGTTCTAACGCTGCGGTGACAGGGGCCGTCAGGTCTGAGTTCTCATGGCATAAGGGAAACAGAGACACGCACTGGCAGTTCCCTCAGTCCACCATAGATTGATATACTTCGCCCTTCGTTCAAAGAAACTGCCGGAGGAACTGGTGCGCCTGCCCCTGTCTTGTGCTCTTTCTGTCCTACTCGCAATCTCAGCCGCTGCCCAACAACAACTCGAACCCGCTCCCAAGCCAGTGTTCAAGTTGCAGGAAGTCATGATTCCGGTGCGCGACGGAGTCCATCTGCAGACTGCAATCCTTACTCCACTCGACCAGAAAGGACCGTTGCCGATTCTGTTTCGTCGCACACCGTACGGTGTTCCCGAGAAAGCGCCTGACCAGATGCCCTCCACCCTCAAGGAACTGGCGCAGGATGGTTACGTCTTCGTCATTCAGAATTTGCGCGGGCGATTCAAATCGGAAGGCGTCTTTAATCTGTCGTCGTGGGTGGACCTGACCGATCCCAAGGCGACTAATGAAACCACGGACGCTTATGACTCCATCGAATGGCTCGTGAAGAATATTCCCAACAACAATGGAAAAGTCGGCATGTTCGGTGTCTCCTACGATGGCCTTACCACGGCGCTCACCCTGCTCCGCCCGCATCCCGCGCTCAAAGCCATCAGCGAGCAGGCCTCGCCTGTCGACCAGTGGATGAACGACGACGATCACCGCTTCGGCGCCTTACGCGAGAGCTACGACTTCGAGTATGCCGTCATGGAACAGGCCGACAAAAACAAGAACACACACTTCGAATTCGAAACCTACGACACCTATGAGTGGTATCTCGACCTGGGCCCGCTCTCAAACATCAATGCGAAATACCTTCATGGATCGATTCCGTACTGGAATTCGACCATCGATCATCCCGATTACGACGAGTTCTGGAAGAAAGAAGCCTGGGTTCGCCAGCTCCACGCCTCAACCGTGCCCAATCTAAATGTCGCCGGATTTTGGGATCAGGAAGATCCCTGGGGGCCGTGGCAGATCTTCAGGCATGCTGAAGAAAGCGATCCGCAGCATACCAATTTCATCGTGGCCGGTCCGTGGTACCACGGGGAATGGCAAAGTCCCAAGGGCGAGAGCATTGGATTGATTCCCTTCGGAGGGCACGAAACGGCGCGCGAGTTCCGTGAAAATATTGAAGCCCCGTTTTTCCGCTACTATCTGCACGGCAACGGAGACAAGCCGGCATGGCAGGCCAGCACTTTTCAGAGCGGGTCGAACACGTGGCATACCTATCCCGCGTGGCCGCCGAAAGAGGCGAAGACCACAAATTTGTATCTGCACGCGGATGGCACACTATCGTTCACCGCGCCTGAACAGGCTAATGACCACGCCTATCGCGAGTACGTCTCCGATCCTGCGAACCCCGTGCCTTACCGCCAGCGCCCGATCTCGCCCACGTATCCGGGAGGCGACTGGCGCACGTGGGAGGTTGCCGACCAGCGCTTTGTCGATCACCGGCCTGACGTGCTCTCCTTCGTCAGCGCGCCCCTCGATCACGATCTGGCCGTGACCGGTCCTCTGGCTGCCGATCTCTTCGCCTCAACTTCAGGAACGGACAGCGATTTTGTGGTCAAGCTGATTGACGTGTATCCCCAGGACGCCCAGAAAAATAACTGGAATTCCGACGAAGGGCCGAAGCCCGGCCAGTACGCGCAATCTCTAGATGGATACGAGTTGCCCGTCGCTATGGAAGTGCGGCGTGGGCGCTATCTGACCAGCTTTGAAAACCCGCAGCCGCTGGTTGCGAATAAGCCGACAGAATGGAATGTGCCGCTGCGCGACCACGATCACGTTTTTCTCAAAGGACATCGCATCATGGTGCAGATTCAATCCACCTGGTTTCCCGTGATCGACCGCAACCCGCAGAAATTCGTGCCCAGCATTTACAAAGCGGCCGCCTCTGATTTCATTCCCGCAACCCAGCGCATCTACTGCTCCCCAACACTGCCGTCGCACTTGGTCCTGCCGGTAATGCCGTAAGAAAAAGTGTCGCGTAAAAAATAGCGCCGGCGTCCCGCCGGCTGTCGGCGGGGCGTCTCGCCCCCGCATCATCCAACCCGGACTCCGGCGCTAAATTCTACTTCCCGCCTGCCGTGCTGTGCTGTCCCAGCCACGAAGCCAGTTGCGGCTCCTGCTGCGTCTTTAGATCCACGCAGTTGTTGATTCGCTCAATCGACTGCTTGTAGGAGCGCTCAGCCGCCTCGACCTTGTGCGAAGTGAAGAACTCCGTCACCTGATCGCGCAAGCCCGCATCGCAGAACGAGCTGGTGGCTTGCACCACCTGCGCGCTGGCGAACGGGCCTCCAGCCTTCTCCAGTTCAGGCCAGTGTTGGCGAATGAAATTCCAGGCCAGTTCCTGCCCCGCTGGATTCCGCAGAACCCCTGTCACCAACTGCAGCGCATCTTGCGAGCGAACCTCGGGGGAGATCGCAAACTCGAGCGTGCGCTGCACCAGTTTCGGGTCGGTGAAATCCCGCAGCGTAAAGAAGTATGTGTAGTACTCCTCGGGGGATTTCGTATTCTTCATTGCGGCCATGACTTTGTCGTAAAAATCTGGGCCGCCGTTGATAGCTGCTAGAGGAAGAGCGCTGCCTGCCAATTCGTGATCGACCGACGATGGGTCGACTAATGCCTTGTCTGCGATCTGGCGCGCCTCGTTTAGCGCTTCTGAATCGCGCGCATCAAAGCCGAGCGCATAGAACAGCCGCGCTCGCAATGTTTTTTGCTCATCGGTGTCACCAGGCTTCGGTTCCCATCCCACATCCTTCATGATGGGCGACAGAAGCCCCCGCAGCCAGCCACGGTACGTGTCTCGATCGCGGTCGTTCACCATGTAGCGATCGATGAAATCCAGGCCGCCCAGAAGTTCCTCAAGCACCGCGCGGTTGCGGTCCGGTTGCAACCCCTGCGCGAATGCAAGATAGTCTCCAACCGGCTCACGGCCCACACGCACCGAAGCCCAGATGTCGTTCTCCAGCGAAATCCGCTCGGCAGGACTCAGTTTTGTCTCGGCGCTGCTGGCCAGATCCCTCACTACCTCAGGCTGGTAGCCAACGCGGTAGTATCCGGTAGCCCCCGCATCGCCCAATACCCAGGTCGAGCAACCCGGCAGCGTGAAGGTTTCTTCTTTCTTCGTGAGCAATTCGCACTTGGGTGCGCTGTTTGCCGATCCCCTTAAGCACAGCGGAACCTGCCAGAGTTCATCATTCGGCTCGGAGAACTTGGCCCGATCGAAGTAATAGCGCTGCTGCGAGAGCGCCACGCTCGTGGAATTCCCCGAGCATTGCGCCTTCACGTTGATGATCGGCAGACCTGCTTGTTGCACCCAGGTGGGCATAATTTTATCGACGGGTTTCTTCGACGTCGTTGCCTGAGCGTCCCAGAAATCTGCTGCCGTCGCATTCGCGTATTGATGTTGCTTCAGATAGGCATTGACCCCCGCGCGGAAGGTCTCTTCTCCCAGGTAGGACTCCAGCATGTGCAGGACGGCTGCAGCCTTTCCATAAGCGATACCGTCGAACAGTTCCTGAATCTGGGCGGGAGTTTCTGCGTCCTGATGGATGGGGCGCGTGTTTGCCAACGAGTCGACGTTCATCGTTCCGCCGGTACCGCTGACATCGTCGAGATTGAAATTCCATTCCGGCTTCCACGCCTGCACGGGCTTGGTCGACATCCATGTGGCAAAGCCTTCGTTGAGCCACACGTCGTCCCACCATTTCATGGTGACCAGGTCGCCGAACCACTGGTGCGCCATTTCATGCGCGATCACGCTGGCGATAGTTTTCTTGAGATCAACCGAGCCTTGCTTTTCGTCGATCAGCAGGATCACTTCGCGGAAGGTGATGCACCCCGTATTTTCCATCGCGCCCGCGGAGAAATCCGGCAGGCCAACCAGGTCCAGCTTTCCGTAGGGATACTTGATCCCGAAATATTTGTCGTAGTAGCTCAGGATGTGCTGAGCCGATTCGAGCGCGAATTTGCCCATGTCCTTCTTCCCCGTGGTCGCGTACACGCGAATCGGGATTCCATCGGCTTCGCCCTCGAGGTACTCGAAATTGCCTACCACCAGCGCAGCCAGGTACGACGACATTTTGGCGGTGGTAGCAAATTTCACCGTGTGTTGTTCACCGGGCCCAGGCGTGTCAGCAACGACTTTCTGGTTCGAAATCGCGACCATGCCTTTTGGGGCGACGGCGGTAATGTCGAATGTGGCCTTGTAATCCGGCTCATCGAATGAGGGAAAAGCGCGCCGGGCGTCGGTAGCTTCAAACTGCGTCGCGGCATATTTGCGGCCCTGATCGTCTTTGCCCAGATAAAGGCCACGCATCTCGTCATTCAGAATGCCCGTATACGTGATGTGTACGGTCGCAGGTCCGGCGGCCAGCGGTTTCTCCACTGACAGCACGACCATCTCTTTCTTTTTTTCCGGCGTGACCTTCGCCTTCTGCGTAGCCCCGCCACTGGAAATCGTCACATCATGGAAATCGATGTCGACAGCGTTCAACGTGATCTCCGAGGTCGGTTTTAACACTCGCACAGCAAGGGTTTCGTCGCCCTCGAAGTTCGCCTTGTCGAGGTTGGGCGTGAAGGTGAGTTTGTAGTTCTCTGGTCTCGCAGTCTCTGGCAGGCGCTGCGCGCTCGCCAGTGACAATGCCAGCACGAGAAAGGTCGTGACCGCAAAAATTCGCTTCATTGGATTTCCCTCAAGAGTTGGATCGGATTAGTTCCTATGAACGTCAATTCTCGAATGCGCAGCCACAGGGCACACTCGTCTCTAAATCATTACGGAGTTGGTTGGGCAAAAGTTCAGTCATGAGTGTTGATCACTCCATTGCAGACCGTGGCAGTGCAATGATTCGCCCCAAACCAGTACGCAATTTCGCGATAATCGTCCACTTCAAGGATTGCCAGATCGGCGTCTTTCCCCGCCTCAATGCTGCCTTTTTGATCCCCAACGCGGAGGGCCCAGGCGCCATTGATCGTGGCAGCGGCGATCGCTTCTGCAGGCGACATCTTCATATGTGTGCATGCCAGAGACATTGCCATCGGCATGCTTATGGTTGGCGATGTGCCGGGATTGTAGTCAGTCGCCAGCGCGACCGGCACTCCAGCATCGATCAGGCGGCGAGCGTTCGGATAGTCTTTCAGACCCAGGAAATAATTTGCGCCCGGGACCAGCGTGGCGACAGCATTGCCTTGCGCCAGTTGCGGGATGTCGCTTTCGTTCACGTGGTCCATGTGATCGAACGATGCCGGGTCGAAGCGCAAGAACGGCGACAGCCGCGTCTCAGAAAGCTGGCCCATATGCGCGCGCACCTTCAAACCGTGCTTGCTTGAGGCTTCAAAGATCTGCTCCGTTTCCTCGGCGGTGAAAGCGCCCTTATCGCAGAAAACGTCAACAAATTGGGCGAGCTTCCGCCGCGCCGCGCCCGGAATCATATCTTTACAGACGATCTCAACATAGTTTTGTGAGCAGCCCTGAAATTCTTTTGGGACCACATGCGCTCCGAGCAGGGTAGGGACGACCGTTCCTGGCCAGCGGCCAGCGGCTTCGCGGATGGCCTCGAGCGACTTCATTTCCGAATCCAGGGTCAAGCCATAGCCAGACTTCGCTTCAACCGTGGTGGTTCCGTGCAGGGCCATTTCGTTCAGAGTGCTCAGGACCTTGGCTGCGAGCGCGCTCTTCGCCGCGCTGCGCACCGCTTCCAGGCTGGACCGGATTCCGCCTCCAGCGGCAGCAATCTCTTCATACGAAGCGCCTTCGATGCGCTTCTCGAAATCCACCAGCCGCGGCCTGACAAAAACAGGATGTGTGTGTGAGTCGACGAATCCAGGCAGAACTACTTTGTGGGAACAGTCGATCTCCCTGACCTTCTTGCGGTTCTTCTTGAGCCACGGATCCCGCAGCGCGTCTCTGCTCGTGCCGACAGAAACAATCTTCCCGCCAACACACAGAACCGCGCCGTGTTGAATAATCCCGAGCTCCTTGAGGTAAGGTCCGCGTCGCGGTCCTGGATGCGGGGAGTTTAGGCGAAAGGTGAGAAGCTGGCGTGCGTTGACCAGCAAGACCATCGATGTTTTTGAGCGAGAACCTTTCAGCACGCTACAGCGAGTGTAGCAGGACGCATTCCTGTCCCGCTTTTGTGCCTTTGCCTGAATATCAGGCAAATGGTATAATCAGACAGAAAGGGTATATATGCAGTCAGCGAGAGTAGGGAAGAGGGGCGCGATCATCGTGCCGGCGAACCTTCGCAGGCGTTTCGGTATAGAAGAAGGCACTCTTGTTACTGCGGAGGAGAAAGAAGACGGAATCTTGATCCGTCCGGCGGTCATTGTTCCGGTTGAGCGGTACAGCCCCGAGCGTAAGGCGGAATTCCTTCTCTCCAACACCACGTCAGAGACGGATTACAAGAAAGCGCGAAAAATGGTGCGAGAGCTCGGTATTGATCCGGATTCCATTCCCCATCGTCGACCTGTCTAAATGGATCGGCTATTTCTCGACGCGAACATCCTCTTTTCTGCTGCGTACCGTGCGAGCAACGGGCTCCTGGTACTTTGGAAGCTGAGCGCTGCGATGCTCTGTACTTCGCGCTACGCCTTGGAAGAGGCGAGGATTAATCTGGACGACGAAACTTCGCGACGAAGGTTGACGAAACTATCAGCATCGCTCCAGTTGTTCGAAGCCGCTGATCGCCTGCTTCCGAACGGGATTTCTCTTCCTGAAAAAGACGCGCCAATCCTGTTGGCCGCAATCGAAGCTCGAGCCGATTACTTGTTGACCGGAGACGTTCGGCACTTCGGCGCATATTTCGGGAAGAGGGTTGAAGGAATAACGATCCTTCTTCCCGGACAGTACCTCAAACTCAGACTCGAAGCTACTCCATCGGCAGCATCACGCCGGTCTTCTTAGCGAACTGCTTCGCTTCCTCGTAACCCGCATCGGCGTGGCGAATGATTCCCATTCCTGGATCGGTGGTCAGTACGCGCTCGATGCGCTTGGCCATCATCTCCGTTCCATCCGCAACGGTGACTTGACCAGCGTGCAGCGAGTAGCCGATGCCGACGCCTCCGCCGTTGTGGATGGAGACCCATGATGCTCCTGCAGCGGTGTTGAGCAGGGCATTCAGCAGCGGCCAGTCGGCGACTGCGTCGGAGCCGTCTTTCATGCTCTCGGTTTCGCGGAAGGGCGATGCGACCGAGCCGCAATCCAAGTGATCGCGGCCAATCACAATCGGCGCCTTGATCTTGCCCTTCTTTACCAAGTCGTTCATCGCCAGGCCGAACTGGGCGCGCTCGCCGTAGCCGAGCCAGCAGATGCGCGCGGGCAGTCCCTGGAACTTGATGCGCTTGCGCGCCAGGTCAATCCAGCGGCGCAGAATGCGGTTCTCCGGAAACAACTCCAGGACTAGATTGTCGGTGACGTGAATGTCAGAGGGTTCGCCCGAAAGCGCGACCCAGCGAAACGGTCCGCGTCCTTCGCAGAACAGCGGACGAATGTAGGCGGGAACAAATCCGGGGAAGTCGTAGGCATTCTTGACTCCGCGCTGGAAGGCGAAGGTGCGGATGTTGTTGCCGTAGTCGAATGTGACCGAACCCATTTTCTGCAGGCGCAACATGCCTTCGACATGGCGAGCCATCGCGTCGAGGGACTTCTCCTGATAGGCGTGCGGATCGCGCTGGCGCAGTTCGAGTGCCTGCTCGAAGGTCATGCCATTCGGCACATATCCATTGAGCGGATCGTGCGCTGAAGTCTGGTCGGTGAGAATGTCAGGAACAACGCCGCGTTTGGCGAGTTCGGGGATGATGTCGGCGCAGTTGCCGATCAGGCCGACAGAGACGTTCTCCTTCTTGCGGACCGCGTTCTTCAGGATTCGCAACGCTTCGTCGAGCGTGGTGACCATGAAGTCGCAGTAACCAGTCTTCAAGCGCTTCTTGATGCGCTCAGGATCGACGTCGATGCCGAGGAAAGCCGCGCCAGTCATGGTTGCGGCGAGGGGTTGAGCTCCGCCCATTCCGCCCATTCCGCCACTGACGATCAACTTGCCAGCGAGATCTCCGCCGAAATGCTTCTCGCCTGCAGCGGAGAAGGTCTCGAAGGTTCCCTCGATGATTCCTTGCGAGCCGATGTAGATCCAGGAACCAGCGGTCATTTGACCGTACATCATGAGTCCGGCGCGCTCGAGTTCGTTGAACTTCTCCCAGTTGGACCAGTGACCGACGAGATTGGAGTTGGCGATCAGAACTCGCGGAGCGTGATCGTGGGTCTTGAAGACTCCGACTGGTTTGCCGGATTGCACGAGCAAAGTCTCGTCGTTGTCGAGGTTCTTCAGGGTTTCTACGATGGCGCGATAGGCTTCCCAACTGCGCGCGGCGCGTCCAGTTCCGCCATAGACGACAAGATCCTTCGGTCGCTCGGCGACTTCTTCGTCGAGGTTGTTCATCAGCATGCGCATAGCAGCTTCTTGTTGCCAGCTTTTGCAGGTGATTTGATTGCCGCGAGGCGCGCGAATGGATGTGGTTGACTGGATTTCGGTTTCAACCGGCATAACTAGATGTTAAATCCGGCTGCAGCGCAGCACAAATCCTTAACCTGGTTGTGAAGGAGTGGGCCGAAATTTTTCTGATGGTGAGGATTGGCTGAAGAAAACCAGGCGATTCGTTTTGGGAATTCCGCGTTTCCGGGTGGGTATCCCCCCTCCCCCCCTAATCTTTGGAATCAGCGGGTTAGCGCGAAATTCCCGGTAAAATCCGCTGTTCAAAGAACTTAGAGGTCAAAATCCGCAAAACAAAGGACTTAGGACCGAACAAATTCGCCTCTGGCGAGTGTTTCGTCCGGGGCCATGATTGCAAATTTTTGCTGTGGAACGCAAGGGCAGATGTCACAAGGATCGGCTGTGGAAAACTTTCGCCGCCAATGGGACGGGCATGGTCGCTGACCCGAGAATTGCGGCCCGGTTTGGGCGTGACTCGGGGTAGCCGGTTTGCTAAGGTCGTCTTCATGTCCGAGCGTGCGACGTCTGAGCGTGTCATGCCGGAGCAATCCACTGAGCAGATACGCGAATTGCTCGACGCCCTTTATCGCGTGGAGTCGGGGCGAATTCTGGCAACTTTGATCCGATTGCTGGGTGATTTTGATCTTGCCGAGGAGGGGATGCACGAAGCTTTTGCTGCTGCGATGGACACGTGGCCTAAGGCCGGCGTGCCGGATAAGCCGCGCCCCTGGCTGATTTCAACCGCGCGCTTCAAAGTGATCGACGGAATGCGCCAGCGGGCGCGCTTCGACAGCGCCCAGAAAGATCTCGCGCTTCACTTCGAGGCGCGCAGCAGTGCGGCGGCTTCCGAGGATGAGGAGATCGAGGACGACCGCCTCCGTCTCATCTTCACCTGCTGCCATCCCGTTCTGCCGCCGGAAGGACAGGTAGCGCTCACGCTGCGTGAAGTTTGCGGCCTGACCACGGAGGAGATTGCGCGGGCATTTCTGGTTTCGCCGGCAACGCTGGCGCAACGGATCGTGCGCGCCAAGGCGGTCATCCGCGACAAGGCAATTCCTTACCAGGTGCCGGTGTCGCAGGAATTATCGGCGCGGCTGGGAGCTGTGCTGCAGGTCGTGTATCTGATTTTCAACGAAGGATACTCGGCCGAAACGACCGGCGCCGAATTGAGCCGCGAGGCGATCCGACTGGGCAGACTGCTGCTCGACCTGCTGCAGCTTCACTCGATTCAGGAACCCGAGGTGATGGGCCTGCTGGGGCTGATGTTGCTGCACGAGTCGCGCCGCGCCGCCCGAACCACTGCGGACGGGGACTTGATCCTGCTGGAGCAGCAGGACCGGTCGCTGTGGAACCGGGAGCAGATCGCCGAAGGCATCGCGCTGACCGAAAGCGCTCTGCAATCGCGCCAATTCGGGGCCTACACTTTGCAGGCGGCGATTGCGGCCGTTCACGCCGGGAGTTCCTCGGTGGCGAGCACCGACTGGCGCGAGATAACGCTGCTCTACGACCGGTTGCTGGAGATTCAGCCATCCCCGGTGGTCGAACTGAACCGCGCCGTGGCCATAGCCATGTGCGAAGGTCCGGAGCAGGGGCTTCGTCTGATTGATGACTTGCTGGCCCGAGACCAACTCGGCCGCGAGCACCTCTCCCACTATCACCTGGCGCACTCAGCCCGTGCGGACCTGTGCCGCAGATTAGGGCGGATTCCGGAGGCCCGTGCTTCGTATGAAAAGGCGCTCGCCCTGGCGCAGCAGGAGCCGGACCGCCGTTTTCTGGCGAGGCGGCTGGAGGAGTTGAAAAGCTGCTAGCTTTTAGCTTTTAGCTACATCTGATCGACGCCTTGTTATTTTTCCATGCGGACGTGAGAAATGCCCTACCCCTCCCCCTTGGTTGGATCGACTCCCCGGCCTCTCGTAGGCTCGTCCTTTCGTCGCTTCACTCTGGAGCAAACCGTTGGTGTCCAACGGCGTACCTTTTTACTTGACGTATGGTGTCCAATGGAGTACAAAAGAAGCTGTGCAGACGGTTGTTGAGACGCCTACTTATCTCGCCGTTGCCAACAAGCTCTTTAGCGAGGAGGAGCGTGCGGATATCGTGGCACTGGTGGCGGCAGACCCGGAATGTGGGGATTTGATCCGTGGAACCGGCGGATTTCGAAAGATCCGGGTTGCACGCAGGGGAATGGGAAAAAGAGGCGGGGCTCGGGTCGTGTATATCTGGCGCAACGAAAGATTCCCAGTTTTTCTGATCACAGTTTTTCCGAAGAATGAGAAAGAAAACCTGTCGATGACAGAACGCAACGCGCTCAAGAAACGGGCTGACAGTATTTTCGAGACCTATGGGGGATAGGATGAAAACGCAATTCGAGCAGATGATGGATGGCCTCAACGACATTGAAGCGTTTCTCGCCGGCAAGCAAGAAGGATTCAAGGCGCATGTGCCCCGGGATGTTGACGTGAAGGCGATCCGGAATCGGCTGGGCATGACGCAAGCGAAATTTTCGGACACATTTGGGTTCAGCCTTGACGCGATCAAGCACTGGGAGGGAGGGCGGAGGACGCCAGAAGCGCCCGCTCGCACCTTGCTGACCGTGATCGACAAGAATCCCGCTGCCGTGCTCACCGCGCTCAATCCGGCTGCGTTTGCTGCCGCCGTGGGCTCATCCAAACCCAGTACAGTCCACGTCAGGGTTGGCACAAAGCGCCGGGCGTCTCGCAGCGTTACGGGACGTAAGGCTTAGTCTGCGAGTGGCAAAAGAGTCACGAACGACATTGGCGGCAACGCGAATGTGGGGAACGTCTGCCCACAGGTTTTCCGGCAGTTTGTTTTCTTGCTCGCTCGGCTTCTTACCCTTTGGTAAGATGCCCCTCAATGTTCTGGATACTGCGGCTCAGATGGCGCCGACGGCGTGCCGAGCGCTCCTACGACAAAAAACGCAAAGCACTTAAGAAGCAAAAGGCTGATCCAGCAAAGTTCGCGGAACTGGCCACCGACGAATACTGCGAGATAAACGATATTGACGGTGGGATTGACTACGCGATTAGTAACAAGCTTCTCGATGAAGCGCGAGGGCTCGATGTGAACATTCCCGGGCATGATCAAGTCGGAGTGTGGATCAACCATGAGGACGGTGAGCTCAATTGGCTCTCTCCGCAGGGGCGCACCCTGGTACGGCGTTCCATTGATGAGGAGAAGACCCGGCGCCGTGAATCAAAAGCATGGTGGTGGAAGACTGTGATCATTCCGGCGATCACTGCTCTTACCGGGCTTGCCGGGGTTATTACCGGCCTTATTGCCATAATGAAGAAATGAAGGAACGTCTCGGATCGAATTTGCGAATCGGCTGGACGTCGGGCAACTCGGGGATAGAAGGAACGTTCCTTTCTTTTTGGACGAATGGAAATTGGTGAACGTCCCGTCTGTCTGTCCCCAGTTTTTCCAGGTTCTCCGCCATTTTTCTTGTTGGAGTATCATGTATCTTCCCCTTTCTACTGAGATTTGTATCCGGCCCAGGAGTTGCGCATGGCGACGACGATCTCTTTGCTGAATATGAAGGGTGGTGTCGGGAAGACAACGCTTGCGGTCAACCTTGCTTGGTATATGCATCAAAATGAGGATGCGAACGTGCTGCTGGTTGATCTCGACCCTCAGTTCAACGCGACGCAATATGTGATGGATTTTCAGTCATTTCAAGCGCACAGGAAGAAGGCGGGCACCATTTCTGACTTGATTATTGATCCGCCGAAGCTCGATCTACGACAAAAGAAGGTCAAGGCGAACCCAAGAGCGGCTTTACACAACATCGAGCAAAATAATGGAAAACGGTTTGATCTTTTGCCTGCGGAGCTAAGCCTCGCCTGGGTCGTTAAGAATCCTGCGCAGATGGACTATCGACTAGAGAAGGTGTTGAGCAAGATCAGCGGCGACTATGATTTCATTTTTATTGATTGCGCCCCGACCGATTCGGTGCTCACCACGATGGCTCTTACGGCGTCGGATTATCTATTGATACCGATGCGCCCGGATCGCTTCTCCATTCTTGGATTTGCAAATTTGAGCGAAACCATTAAGACCTTCCGCAGCAATTGTCCCGACACACACATGGTCAAAATACTTGGCGTTGTCTTCACGCAGGTCACTAACGCTTCGCAGGTGGAAACTGATGCAATGATAGAGATTGCCGCTGCTGCGCAAAAGGAGAAGGTCTATTTATTCCAGTCCTTGCTCAAATTCTCACAGTCTTACATCCGATCGGTGAAGGACCAGACTCCGATATTCCAGACGCTATATGCGCAGGATAGGTCCAAGTTTGCCGTGGGCAAGATTTCGAATGAAATCAAGACCCGCATCGCGGCTCTACCAAAAACCGCGAGCAGTGCAAAGGGGAAGAATAAGTGACAAAATCCAATGTGCATGCCATCTTGGGGGAGTTGCACAAGCTATTGGCGACCTACAAACAGGCGGATTTCGTCGAGGCTAGCAAATACAGCGGCGTTTCTCGCGCAATGAAGGTAGCTCTCCGTACCTTGGCGCGTGAGGCAGAATCGACGCAGGACGGTTCTGAGCGGGCTTTGAGGCGGTCGGGTGCGGGAACTCTCCGAGGTCGGTCGCAAGGTGCGAGCAGCGAGAAAAATCAGCTTCTGAGTTTGCTGCGCCGTGCCCCATTTTTTGAAAGCACGACTACTCTTGCCAGATACGCAGAAAGTCTTGGACTGCGTCTGATGCCCCGTCCAAAAGACAGCAGGGAGAGGCTAGCCATCAAGATTGTAAATTTTATCGCCGAACTGCCGGAAACCAAGAAAAGCGAGATTTTCAACGAACTGCTACGAGGTAGAAACAGCCAAACCCAGGGTTGGATCGAGGTCATAAAAGAGCGATAGAGGCAGTGAGCAGGATTCTCCCATCCCCGACACAAATTCGAGAGCAGATGAGCCGCTACGGCACTGACAGTAGGAAAATCGCTGACAAGTGTCTGAAGGCAGCAGTTTCGTCTGCGGCATATGTTGAAATATATGAGAACTCTCTTTCGACTTACACGATTCTCGGCGGTTTGACAGACAATGGTTTGCGGCCTCGGTTGAATCCGGCACGCGCCCTAACACTCCGCATTCCTTTCTTGGTAGGGATTGGGCAGGCGTCGGTCGCGGAAACTGAACTGCGACGATTTGTTGAGCTGATCCTTTGGGCGATCTATTTTACAGACCACCCGGTTGAATGGCAGCAGTTCATAGGGAAAACCGGTGGAGGATTTTCGCAGGATGCACGTAAGCCCATTTCATATGCCGCTCACCGGGAACTGGGTTCCTACGTCGAGTATGCCGACGAGTTGATGCAACCGGAACCCTCCGGTTTGGGCGTCATCGCCGTCGATAGCATTAAGCAGGTAGTGAAACAACTTAATGCAGCGGTCCACGCAGGCCGATTGGCCCGCAAAATCGGCAGGGTGCCTCCACACGACGAAATGACAGAGGCAGCCTTGCGAGACTTTTCAAAGATCCAACGATCGACCTTCTCGGGGTGCGCGCTACTGCTTGCGGCGTACCGAAGGGCAAAGTTTGACAAACTCAACGCAGTGTCACGCGCCTATTTTGACTGGCTAATTGGTGCAAAGCTTCGACGCGCGGTTCGCAAGGGACCGTTCGGGCTTCCGTAGACTCATCGTTTGCGTAGCTAGGGGCAAGGAGTGGATAAAACGGGGGACGAGAGAACAGCCGGGTGCCCCGTTTCTCGCGCATCTTTTGCTCCAGAAGTGGGGTTTTTCTACCGCCCTCGATTACTCCTTTTACCCCGTCTTGTCCCGAATCTTTTCCTCGCACCACCTCCAGTCGTTGATCCTAACCAACCCATCCACGCCATACGCGTAAGACCGGTAGCTGCTCCACCGCCAGTCGTCAGGCCTCTCCACCAATCCGCGAACCACGGGATTCCGGTGCATATATTTCAGCTTCTCTACCACTTTCCGTTGACTCCACACATTGAAGTCATAAAACCGGCGCTGCCAGAACTGTCCGGAGACACCGCTGGTGGCCCGCCAACGTTGCGTAAAACCCAGTTTCACGGCCTGCACAACGGTAGAAGGATCGCCGATCTGAGGCTCGGAAATCAGCATGTGCATGTGCTCCGGCATCACAACATAGCCAACGACGCCAAAGCGATACCGCTCGCGCATCAGCTCGAGCACGATAAGAAGCAGGTCTCGGGCTCGCTCCGTATTGAGCAGCGGCCTGCGCCGGTAACAGCTCCAGGTGATGAAGTGGAGGCCTCCGGTACCGTAGTAGCGCTTCAGACCCCAAGGCATGGAGCGAGATTAGACCTGTGTCCAGGAGGTCGGCTGTGACGGAGGCACAAGGCGGGGGTTTTTCTTGGGAGGAGGTATCAGAATGGGAAAGTTAAAAGCCCCACTTCTCGCGCAAAAAGCGCGCGAGAAATGGGGCACCCGCGCGAGAAATGGGGCACCCGGCTTGAAAGCAAGCGGGACCAAGAATATGATCCCGGCAGCAAAAACACTGCGCGACCACACTATGGGATTTCAACTGGCTACGAGAGAGAAGGATCGCATCATCGTGGTAGATGTTGTGGGCAGGCTGACGTTGAGCGACAGTCACACGCAGCTGCGAGATCTGGTTCACATCTTTACGGGCAAGGGTTTTAAGAAGTTCGTGATCAATCTTGCCGGCGTGGATTTCGTAGACAGCGATGGCTTGGGCGAGCTCACGCGCTGCTACAGCATTGTCCGGCAGGCGGGCGGCGAGATGAAGCTGCTCCACGTGCAGGACCGGGTGCAAGCGCTGCTGGACCTGACCCGGCTGGTGAATCTTTTCGACATCCATACTGAGGAAGACATTGCCCTTCACCGATTCTGAGAGCAAGGCAACCTGATCGGTCACAGGACAGAAGTGGCTACCCGCCGAGGAATTCAAATAAAAATAATTCGCCCCCGGCTGTCGATTTTCCCCCTGCGCGACGACTATAGGATGAACGAGGCAGCGCGCAAGGGTGTGCTGCTGCCGCGAAGACCTATATAGGAGAAGACATGCCACAATTTCTGGTTGCAGGTTACATCCCCGACAACTTCGACCCGTCGCAGGTAGATGAAGCGGCGGGCCGGGCGATCCATGCGCTTAACAAAGAGATGATTGCGGCCGGCGTCAGGAAATTCGCTTGCGGGCTTGGGGCGGCGAAGTCGCTGCGTCCGCAGCCCGATGGTAGGGTCCTCGTCACCGACGGGCCCTATCTTGAGACCAAGGAGCACATCGGCGGCTTTTGGATATTGGAATGCGCTGACATGGACGAGGCGCTGGCCTGGGCGCGCAAAGGCGTCGCCGCCGTGCGAGGGCAGGTCGAGGTGCGGGAGATCTTCTTCAATCCGGCAGCCGACTGACGCAACTGAGCGAACTTGCCACTGCGAATTAATAATTAATAAGGAGACGCTATGAGAAAGATCAGGATCATCGAACACATTTCGCTGGACGGCGTGATTCAGGCCCCTGGCGGTCCGGAGGAAGATCCCAACGGCTTCGCGTATGGCGGATGGGCGGGGCCGCATGCCGACCCGGATGGAGGAGAGGCCATCGGCGCGGCCCACGCCGAGGCCTTCGATCTGCTGCTGGGCCGCCGAACCTACGATATCTTCAGCGGCTATTGGCCGAAAGCGCCGAAGAGTCCGATGGCGGACAGTCTGAACGCGGCGACGAAATACGTCGTGACCCACAGGCCGAAGAGTCTTGGATGGGGACCGGCCGAGGGCGTTGGAGGGGACATAGTCGAGGGCATTCGCCGCATCAAGGCGAAGGGCGGGCCGCAGCTGATCGTGTGGGGCAGTTCGACGCTGACCCCGGTGCTGCTGGAACACGGGCTTGCGGATGAGGTCTTGCTGCTCGTCTTTCCGGTTCTGTTAGGCGTTGGCAAACGAATCTTTTTGGAGGGAACCCCGCCCCGCGAACTGGCGCTGGTCAGCACGAAGGCTGTGGGCTCGGGCGTCATCATCAGCACCTACAAGCCGAGCGGTCCTTTGCGGACGAGCTCTTACAACGACGCGACGAAGTAAGCCGACGGCGGCGGAACAGGAATCATGCGGGACGCTCATGGCAGGGCATCCGGCCACGGAGAAGAACGAGGAGGCGAACAATGAAGTACATCTGCTTGGGATACCTCGAGCCGGGAAAATTCGAAGGGATGACCGAGGACGAGCGCCACGCAACGCTCGACGAATGCTTTGAGCACAATGACCATCTGCGCGCCAACGGACATCTGGTTGCGGAAGTACCTCTGCAGCCTCCGGAGACCGCCGTCACCCTGTACTGGAAAAACGGCAAAGTCGCGACCACCGACGGCCCCTATGCGGAAACCAAGGAACAGCTTGGCGGGATTCAGATCCTAGAGGCGCGAGACCTCAATCACGCCATTCAGCTTGTCTCACAGCTTCCCGGTTTTAAGTACGGACTGGGACCCATTGAGATACGGCCGGTTGTGGATTTGAGCGAAATGATGAAGGAGAGCGAGGGGCGACGGCGAAAGTGACCGGCAGAAAGCAGTCAAGTGGAACGTCACGCGGTACGAGGTGGCGCGCTTCGGCGGCGATACTTCACGGGTGGTGGGTGTTGCTACCAGGTGCTGTAGGCGGTGCCGTCGCTGGCGGTGGCGCTGGAGGCGGAGTGGACGTCGGTGATCCCGGGTTCTTGCTGGTCTACGGCCATCATCACGTCTTCTTGAACCACTTCCCAGTTGGGCTGGCGGGTCATGGGATCGGTGGGGATCTGCCGCAGGTAGCCGGCGCTCACAAGATCATCGAGAGATTGAGGAGCTTTCTGCTTGTCG
>DASTCU010000041.1:0-3262 GCA_035710825.1 Candidatus Sulfotelmatobacter sp. | reverse complement strand
ACGACGGTAGAAAAACGCCTGGAGTGGATGGTGAACTCTGGGATACACCGCACAAGAAGCTTCAAGGTGTGATCTCGCTAAGGGCACGGGGTTATCGCCCCATGCCTCTGCGGCGGACTTACATCCCGAAGGCCAATGGGAGACTTCGACCGTTAGGAATCCCGACGGTGGCTTCGTAATGCACCTCCTCAATCGCGTTTTAGGAAGCCGTATAAATTTTGCGTGAGTTGCGCACCCAGTCCCATAATTTCTGCTCATCTGTTTCACTGACTGTGATCCAATACGGCGTGCCGGAGGTAAGGCGGCGGGCCTGAATCACACTGTGCTCGATCCAGTAATAGACCACATTCGGATTAACTCCGAAACGCTCCGCCACTTGTTGGACCGTCAACTCCTCAGGATGCTTAAGCTTGGCGGCGGGGATCTTGTAGCGATAGCGGATCCACTTGATCATAGAAACCGTGAAGTGTTTCCCTAAAGCGCTGACCAGGCCTTCCTGATTGAGCTGATCGGCGATTTGTGCATCCGTCAAGCTGTGAGCCAAATCGCGGACTCGCTCGACCACGGTGGCAGGGTAGCGCAACCGGTCGGCGATGTTGGGTGGAAGCGGTACGGAGCGATCGGTCGAGGCTCCGCCTTGCCAACGGATGTGAACGAAGAGCTGCTTAGGTTGGGCTACGAGCTTCTCCACCGTAATGTCTTTGATCAGCAGACGCAACATCCGCTTTCGATCCTTAGGTTGGGTGGTGGGAGCGCGCCATAGACGCGGCAAGTCTCGGGCGAGAGCCAGCACCTTCTCCTTCTGCTCGGCAGTGGCCACGCGAGCTTCTTGCAGCTGGAACTCCCCAGCCTGCTTCTTGAGATCTTGCAACTGAACCAGGGCATTGTTCCAGCGATGTTCCAGAGTGCTGGCCACGAGGCGATTCGAAGGATCGACTTCCTGATACCTCCGCTCGGCGAGTGCGGCATCATACTCGGCACGTTCTAGTCGCATCTGCCATTGGCGCATGATCGCTTGATCGCGCGTCTCCAGCTCTTGCAATGCTGTCAGTGCCAGCTCCAGTTCCGCAGGCTGCAATGCCTTTAATACTTCCTCGGCAATGACGGAGTCCAGCACATCACAACGGAAGCTTAGACAGTCCTTGGTGCCGAGCCCTTCGCGATGCAACCAGTTGCACAGATACGTGGGATAAATGCCGCCGTTGCCGGTGTATCGAACGGTGATAGCTCGGCCACAGTGACCGCATAGCAACAGCCCTTGCAGTAACGCTAAGCCTTCGCGTGCCGGGCCGCTCAACACCGTCTTCTCACCATGGGTGCAATTTTTCTGCAAACGTTCTAGATTTTGGCAGAACTCTTCCGCCTGAATATAACCTTCGTGGTGCGCTGGCAAACGGACGCGCCAGTCGGGCATCGGCACCGGCTGCATCCGTTTCCGAACTTCGCCCTGGGTGCTGATCTGCACCCGATACCGGTAACGGCCGAAAACATACATTCCAGCATAGGAGGGATTCTTGAGGATCCCCAGTACACGGCTGTGGGTAAGCCGACCCCATATCAACCGGCCAGCCCAGGCTCCGCCATAGGCGCGCTTGGGAAATCGTAATCCGCTTTCGACGAAGCGTTGCACCACGGCAAAGGCGCTGCCAGTTTCGCGAAATAGGCGAAACACGAAGGCCACCGCACCTCGCACTTCTTCATCGGGATCCAGAATGATGTGGCCTTGCTCGTCATTGCACAACCCAACCGGCAGAGGGAAACGCAACTCTCCCTTCTTGGCTTTGTTGAGCTTACCGCCCTGGAGGCGCATGCGCAAAAAATGCAGCTCGGCCTGGGCCATGGTTCCTTTCAACCCCAACAGAAGTCCGTCGTTGAAATCGGCTGGATCGTAGCAGCCATCCTCGTCGATCACTAGGGTTTGGGTGAGAGCACACAGCTCCAGCAGTCGATGCCAGTCCAAGTCCGAGCGTGAGAGTCGGGAGGCTTCTAAGGCAAACACGGCGCCCACTTGTCCCATGGAGACATCGGCCACCAACGTCTTGAAATCCTCCCGCCCCGCAGTCTGCGCTCCGGACTTGCCGAGGTCCCGATCGAGGGTACGGATCGCAGCTTGGCTCCAGCCGAGTTCCTCCGCCTTCCCACGCAATGCATACTGGCGTTCGGTGCTCTCCTGATGATGGAGCACTTGGCCGGGCGTCGACTGGCGCAGGTAAACATAGGCGGATCGGCTGCGGTGATGTTCCGCGATCTTGGGGTTCATAGACAGCCTCCACGATGGCTTCTCCACCGGGTTCGGCATCGAGCCACGCGGAGAGCATATTGGCCAAGAGCAGGCCGCCTTGTTTGCGATCGAAAGGAGCGGAGGGCGAGGCAGCAGCATGGCTCATGGGAATGGCTCAGGGCACCTCGTGGCGGCGCAGTAGTTCGTGATTGATGGCGCAGATCTCGTCCAAAATCTCGCGGAGACGATGGTAGTTGGCGAGACACTCGCTGGCTTGGCTTTGATAGTCCTGAGGGATGTAATCCATTTGCGGTTGCCGGCCATAGTGACTGACCGAGAGGTAGTACTTGGGGCCATGACCGGGGCCGCGTGCACACTTGCATCCTGGCTTGCCGCAAGGTTTGTAGCGCTCGATGAGCGAGCCCCGCAACAGACGATCGAGCGGTGGCAGCTGGCGTAATAGCTGTTGGCGTCGTCGTCGTAGGGCGGCAATGGAAGACCGTGTGCGCGTTTTGGTGCGCATTTGTATCAGACCACGTATATAACTGGTCTGCTTGTAATGCAGCCCGATTCACCTTGTCAATCTCCTTTGGGTAACTCTCTTGATGACCGCGAGCTGAGTTGCTCCAGCAAGTTCACTAAATCCAAAAGCAGATTCACATCCCACCGCCTCGGCGGCAAGCCGAGCGCGGAATAAGGATCGGGGTCGGCCCAGTCGGTCCACTCGCGTGCGACACTGAAGGAGCCATGCTCTAATCCACGCAAAATCAGAGTGTCGATACCGGCTACGCGCCGTTTCTTAAGTACTGGGAAGCTTTGCCCACGAAGTGGATGAAAGGGATGCCGGATCTCAGCCCATCCCAAAGGATCACTGGCTTCGTGTGCAGTTCGCGTTGACCGTCCCGACGGTGCTGGATCGCTTCATCCAGCAAGCGGTGATGCAGGTTTTGCAGAAGCGGTGGGACTCGACATTCTCCGATCACAGCTACGGTTTTCGACCCGGACGATCTGCACATCAAGCGGTAGCTCAAGCGCAACAGT
>DASTCU010000040.1:0-102877 GCA_035710825.1 Candidatus Sulfotelmatobacter sp. | reverse complement strand
TACAACTATGCGACGGCCCACCCGAAGCAGGCACAGGCGAGTGGAACTCTGGGCATGATTCTTCAGACCTACGGCTTGTCCCATGAAGCAAAAATGTACTACCAATACGCAGCCGAACTGGAGCCAAAGGAATTTCGCTGGACCTATTATCTTGGAGTGGTCGAAGCCGATCAGGGAGATTGCCAGCAGGCTACCGCCAATCTTCAACGTGCGCTGCGTATCGATGCGGGGTATGTTCCCGCCAAACTAAAGCTCGCGAACTGTTTGCTTGCCTCTGCCGAGTGGGACGCCAGCCAGGAACTGTATGACGACGTCGTGAAGCAGGATGCAGATAATCCCGACGCTTACTATGGGCTGGGCCGGATTCGTGCCAGTCGCCGCGACTTCGCGGGCGCGGCCGAGGCGTACAGGAAAGCGCTTCTACTGTTTCCGGATTTTGGAGCAGCTCACTACGCCCTGGCGTTAGCGTATCGCGCTAATGGCGAGACCGAGAAAGCTGAAGAACAGCTTCGCCTCTTTGAAAAGAACAAAACGGGCGTGCCTCCATCCAATGACCCGTTGCTCGCCGAGATTCGGGCTCTCAACCGGAGTGCAATCTTCCAAGTGCAGATGGGCATCGATCTGGAGCGGCAGGGGAGACTGGAAGAATCGGTTGCGGCTCATGAGAAAGCGCTGGCAATCGACCGTGACTTAGTGCAAGCCCACATCAATTTAATCAAGTTGTACGGGGAACTGAAACAATTCGAAAAAGCGGAGGAGCACTATCGCGCCGCCATCGAACTCGATCCCGGTTCGGCTCAGTCCTACTATAACTATGGAGTGCTTCTGTTGGGTGCCGAAAAGTATCCGGCTGCAGAAGATGCGTTTCGGAAGGCGATTGATATCAATCCCTATTATGCCGACGCTCATAACAACCTCGGTTATCTCCTCGAAAGGAAGGGCCTGTTCTCCGAGGCGGCAACTGAATACGGGAGGGCCATTGACAACAAACCCAGTGACCGCCAGGCGCACTTCAATCTTGGCCGTGTACTGGTGAATCAGAGAAAATACCAGGAGGGAATCAGCGAACTGGAGAAGACGATTGAGCCGGAAGATGAAAGTACGCCGCGCTACCTTTATGCGCTGGGGGCAGCGTTCGCTCGCTCGGGAGACCGCCAAAGTGCGTTGCGTTACATTCGCAGGGCGCGTGAGGCTGCGGCGGCGCGAGGACAGTCGGACCTGCTGGCCAGCATTGATCGCGATCTGCACGCCTTAGAGGCGCCGAGCGCAGCCCAGTGAAAAAATGGAAGTGGGCCTCGCCGAGCGCTTTCCCACGGTACAGCTTTGCCCGCCGCGACTTCTTACAGATCCTATGCATGGCACTGCTTAGTGGAAGGCGTATTTTTGCCAATCCTCCTGGCAATCCTCAGATCCCATTGTTCCGCGACGTTGCCGCCGACGTCGGACTCAAATTCCACCACTTCGCAGGCGTAACCGGCGAGTACTACATGCCCGAAATAATGGGCTCCGGCGTCGCCCTGTTTGACTATGACAATGACGGCGATCTCGACGTCTATCTCATTCAAGGTTCGACCTTCGATCCGGCTCAAGATCCACGCCGGTCGAAATTTCCTCCGCCATCCGGATGGAGACCTGGAAACCGCCTCTTCCGCAATCTGCTCAGCGAAACTGGGAAGCTGCAGTTTGTTGATGTCACGGAGCAAGCTGGCGTCGGACATATCGGAAACGGAATGGGGGTGGCAGTTGGAGACTACGACAATGACGGGTTCCAGGATCTCTACGTCACAAATTTCGGACGCAACGTGCTGTATCACAACAACGGAGATGGAACTTTCACCGATGTGACAGCGAAAGCCGGCGTGGATGATCTTCGCTGGAGTACGGGGGCGGCATGGGTCGACTACGATGGCGACGGCCGACTGGATCTGTTTGTTGCCAACTATCTGGATTTCACGGTTAAGGGCAACCGGCAGTGTTTTGCTTCCACTGGTGAGCGTGATTACTGCACGCCGAAAATGTACCAGCCCGTACCCGCACGCCTATTCCATAATCGCGGCGATGGAACTTTTGAAGATGTCACCGCAGCGTCGGGGATCGGCACCGCTATGGGACCCGGGCTGGGCATTGTTTGTGCCGACTTTAACGGCGATGGCTCGCCCGACATTTACGTCGCTAATGACGGCGCTGCCGCCCATCTCTGGATTAATCAGAAGAACGGGACCTTTAAGGAACGGGGTGCGCTCTCAGGTGCGGCGTTGAGCCCAGATGGACTACCCCAGGCCGGGATGGGCGTTTCGGCAGCCGACTTCGACGGTGACGGCGCCGAGGATATCTTCAAGACCAATCTGACCAACGAAGGCAGCAACTTGTACGTGAATGACGGGCATGGGAATTTTCATGACGCTTCCACCGAGCTTGGCCTCTTTTTACCAACTTTTCCTTACACCGGATTCGGCACAGAGTGGTTTGATTATGACAACGATGGACGTTTAGATCTTTTTATTGCCAACGGGGCAGTGAACCGGATCGAGTCCTTGAGAGATACTCCCTACCCGTTTGGGCAACCCAATTTGTTGTTTCACAACGAAGGTGATCGACAGAAGTTCCGAGATGTGACCGCAGCGGCCGGGCCCGTTTTGGCCCTGTCAGAGGTGAGTCGGGGCGCCGCCTTCGGCGACATCGATAATGACGGCGCCGTGGACATTGTGGTCACCAATAACAACGGGCCAGTCCGGCTTCTGTTGAATCAGAATCGTTCTCTCAATCGCAATCACTGGCTGCTCGTCAGTCTGCAGGCAACACAAGGCAATCGCTTTGCGATCGGCGCCAAAGTTGAAGTCCGCCAAAGAGGCCGAAAGCTCGTGCGACGCGTCCACACGGACTCCAGCTATTTAAGCGCGAGCGACGTCAGGGTTCATTTTGGATTAGGAACGGACGCCAAGATTGAAACCCTGATTGTGCAGTGGCCCGGGGGGCCACGGGAAGCGTGGGACAAGTTGGAAGTAGATCAGATCGTTCATATTCGCCAAGGTACCGGCCGCGTGGTTCGGGACTAGTTTCAAACAAGACACCCCTGCCACAGAAATCTCCGATTCTTCAATTCTTCCTGTGACCTGCTTTGACCGAGCTACTGGCAAAACACAATCCGAGATCGTGAGCGGTTGGTCGAAAGATCTCGAAAGTTGTCGAAAGTTCTTGACAATGATTTCCCTACATTGATAGCGTTCCCGAAACTATAAGAGGGGTTCTTTCCGAGATCGTTGTCAGGAGATGCTTTTCCGCACTTTGTCCTAGGTGTGGCCTGACAGATGTCTGCTCCAGTTTATTTTGCGGAGCAGTAGATCAGTTGCGCGGGGAAGTAAGCTGCTCGGGTTGTTCCGGATCATCAAGCCGGATCATCAAGGAGGTCAGGGGCGATGCTAAGAAACAAATCTGTAGTTCTGCTTGCATTGGCGGTTCTCGCTTGCACGCTTTTCGGATTCGTCCACACTGCCAACGCTCAGGTACTTTTCGGTTCCGCGAGTGGAACCGTCACTGACCCGAGCGGTGCAGCCGTGCCCAAAGCGCACGTCTCCTCGATCAGCAAGGCGACAGGGGCTAAAAGAGAAACGGATGCAGACGCGAATGGCCACTACACCCTTACCGATCTCTCTCCGGGCCTGTATGACGTTACTGTGACAGCGGGCGGGTTCAAGCCGCTGACCCAAACGGATGTGAGCATTGGTGCGAACGTCGTTACGAATGCCAACTTCAATTTACAAGTGGGGTCAATATCGGAAAAAGTCACCGTCGAGGCGGAGGCGGTAACTCTGCAAACCGAAAAGACGGACGTTCACACCGAGATTCCGGAAAAGGCAATTCTGGAGATGCCGCTCAATCAGTACCGGAATTATCAGACACTGATCAACCTGGTGCCAGGGGCGACCCCAGGGCAATTTCAAAACGCCATTGCGGACTCGCCCGAACGCGCTCTGACCACCAACATCAATGGCACGAACCGCAACAATAACAATACCCGTGTGGATGGCGCCGCCGACGTATTTGTCTGGCTGCCGCATCACACCGTTTATGTGCCGCCAGCAGAAACCATTCAGGAAGTGAACGTCTCGACCAACAACTTCGATCCTGAGCAAGGAATGACCGGCGGCGCGGCCATCACGGTTATCACCAAGTCAGGTTCGAATCAGTTCCACGGGGTCTTGTTTGAATACCATGAAGATCAGGCGCTCAGGGCCAGGCAGTACTTCGAAACGCCGGCGGTGCAGCCCAAGAAAGGGACGAGCATCCTCAACGACATGGGCGGAACTTTCGGTGGCCCCATCAAGAAAGACAAGCTGTTCTTTTTTGGAAGCTGGGACGGAACATTTGAACGTGACGCCAGAAACACCGGTCTGGTGACCGTTCCGAGTGCCCCCCTTCTTGCAGGGGACTTTAGCGGCGTTCTCGGCGATTATTACTGTACCGACGGCACATCAAGTTCCTCGCCCTGCGCGAGCCCGGTTCTTGTAACTGATACTAATAACCAGACGCAGCAAGCACGCGCCGGAATGATCTTTTCGCCCCAAACGGGCAGCGCCAATGGCACTGGACGTCAACAATATGCTGGTAACATAGTTCCCTCGATTGACCCCATCGCGACAAAGATAATTGGCTACCTTCCTCCACCGAACGTGCCGGGCGCTGGCGACATCAATAATTATTTCTTTTCAGCCACGCAACGCCTGAATCGCAACAACATCGATGCCAAGGTCGATTGGAATCGCACCACAAATCACACCATTTTTGCCAAGTACAGCACCATGAAATCTGTGTTTCATGGGGTGCCGAGTTTGGGACGGGCGATTGGAGACTGCGCTTGCGACGGCGGACTGGGCGATTTCCACTCCCACGTGCAACTCGTTACAGTGGGCCACACGCTGACCCTCTCCCCGACCTTGGTGATAGACGGCAACGTGGGGTTCACGCGGATGAGCGAATACGGCAAGACCCCCGATTACGGCACTAACATTGGATCGGATGTGCTGGGCCTTCCAGGAACCAACAACGGTTCCGACCTGCGCAGCAGCGGGTTCCCATATTTCGCTGTCTCCGGTTTCGCGGACATTGGCAACCCCGAGGGTTGGAATCCGGCTTTCCGCAATGACTGGAGTTTCACCAGTTCACACAATGTGCGGTGGTCCAAGGGCAACCACCAGATCAGCGCCGGGACAGACATCGTTCACCACCACCTCAATCACTGGCAGCCTGAGCTAGGATCTGGGCCACGCGGAGAATTCGATTTCGATGGTGCCGCTACGGCACTGGCACCCGATCCCAACAATCCCAACTCAAATCCGCCACCCCCAAATCAGTTCAATGCTTGGGCGCAGTTTTTATTGGGCTTACCTGGCGGATCCGTATCAAGTGGGTTGGGCAAGAGCGACCAATTTATCAAAGCCACAGCCAAGGAATGGCAATTCGGTTTCTTCTTTGGAGACCGGTATCGCGTCAGCAACAAACTCACCCTCAATCTCGGTCTGCGTTACGAATACTATCCGCTGATGACGCGCGATAGCGTCGCCAGATTCGATCGTTTAGACTTCACAACCCTAAATGTGTTGCTGGGAGGAATTGGCGGAAATCCGGAGCATCTCGGAGTCACGACCAGCAAGAAGCTCTTTGCCCCTCGCGTCGGATTGGCATACCAAGTGAGCGACAAGATGGTCGTTCGCAGCGGTTTTGGAATCACTGTGGACCCCCTGCCGCTGGCAAGGCCACTGCGAGGTTTTTATCCGTTCACAGTAGGATCAAACTTTGAGGGAGTGAACGGCTTTGCCCCGGCAGCGTCCTTCTCGCCGCTGGCAACGCCGCTTCCCAGTGGAGCCATTCCGGTTGGTATTCCCGCGATTTGCTGCCCCGATATCAGCAGCGGAGTAATTCCGCTCCCTCCCCAAGCCTTGGAGCGAAGCGTCGGGCCTGGCGAGTTGAAGCGCGGGTATATCGAATCGTGGAACTTGATTGTGGAGCGAAAGCTGCCGGGCGAGTTCCTCGGTTCTGTGGGATATGTCGGCACTCAGACCGTTCGCGCATTTGGCGACTTGGACGTGAACTCGGCACCACCAGATCCTGTTCTGTCTGGACCATCAAGACAGCCGTACAACCTACCGCAGTTCGGGAATCGAACTGCCAGTACGTTGTATTGGCAAGGCTTTCTCAGCGCAAACTATCACTCGTTGCAGGCTTCCCTGAATCGTCAATTCAAGAATGGTTTTATGGTTAAGGGAGCGTACACCTGGTCCAAGGCGATTGATTGGACTGATGATGATGGCTGGGCTGGGCTCAGTTGGAACGATCCCGCCGTTCTGCGGCGCAATCGAGCGCCGGCCGGCTACAACACTCCACAAATCTTCCAGATGTCCTACATCTACGAGCTACCTTTTGGCTCCGGCAAGCGCTTTGCCAATTCAGGGGCTGCATCCAAGATCGCTGGTGGATGGCAAACCAGCGGTATTTTTAGCGCAGTGTCCGGCCAGCCTTTCCAGTTGACCGGTCCCGGCGCCCCATTGAACGCAGTGGACCAACTCCAAACGCCCGATCAGGTTGGACCCGTGCGGAAGCTTGGCGGAATTGGATCTGGAAATCCCTTCTACGATCCCAGCGCGTTTGTGGCTGTCGCGACGCCCGGGACGTACGGGAACGTAGGCCGGAATAGCCTACGAGGACCGAGTTCGATAAATTTCGACTTCAGCTTGTTCCGCACGTTTAAACCTTTGGAAAGGCTTGAAGTGCAGTTCCGCGCGGACGCCGCCAACCTATTCAACACACCCCACTTCAACAATCCCAATGGTGATGTCACAAGCAGTGATTTCTTAACGATCACCAGTGCCAGAAATGACGAACGCCAGTTCCGGTTCGGACTACGACTGGCATTCTGAGTCGCGAATCAGCCCCGGGCGCACGCCAGACGTGCCCCGGGGTTATTATTTGTTTCTCCGGAGAAACTCTACGATGAAACGATGTAGTTCCGCCGTGGTGTTGCTGTTGGTGCTCACCGCTGCCGGGCAGGCGCCCACTGGATCCGGAGGGACTGCCCTCTTCAACGGCAAGGATCTCTCCGGCTGGAAGAAACATGGCGATGAAAAGTGGGTGGTCGATCAGGGAACGATTCTGTGTGAAAGCACAGCCAATAAGTATGGCTACTTAACGACCGAAAAGACGTACAAAAATTTTGTTTTGCACCTCAAGTTTAAGGGAGAAGCCGAGGGAAACAGCGGTGTGTTTGTCCACTCCCGAATTACAGGCATCGACCCCCAACATGGCCCCGACATCGAGGGGATGCAAGTGGAGGTCGATCCCGGCAAGGGCAAGCATACCGGGGGGCTGTACGAGAGCGGCGGACGCGGTTGGGTGGCCATGCCAACGGCGGAAGGCGAGAATGCGCTCAAGCCGGGCGAATGGAATGACCTCAAAGTCTCAGTGGCCGGCCCTCACATCACGACTTATCTGAATGGGGCGAAGGTTGTGGATTATACCGACCCCACCCCAAAATTCACCGATGGGGTAATCGCCTTGCAGATTCACACGGGCGGCGGTGTGAAGATGCGATGGAAAGAGATTGAGATCAAGGAGAATTAGAGAAGCCGCCTGGCGTTGCTTCCAGGGTGAAGCTTGCGATTCGGCACCATGAAGAGATTAAATCGGCGTAAATTCCTTCAGTCTTCTGGCGGGGCTCTGGCCGCAACCATGAGCCTCAGTGGCGCTGCTCTGGCGAACGCGCCCGCATTTCCCCGGACCGAGAGTCGCGTTCCAGCCATCTCCGCCGATCAGGACAAGAAACCGCTGCGGCTCGGCCTGATCATCGACATCGCAAAAGATCCTGATGCCGCCCTCGCCAAGGTGCACGAACTTGGTTTTCCGACGAGCCAGATCTTTGTGGAAGAGTTCGGAATGGATCTGGTGGGCCGGTTGCGCCAGGCGCTGGAGAAGTATCAGATCGAGGCTACGTCGCTTGTCGTGGGCGGCCCAGGAAAAGAAGTATGGGACTTCTACCAGGGACCACTGACGATCGGCCTGGTTCCTCAAAGCACACGCGCGGCGCGCATTGCGCACATCAAGAAGGCCTCGGATTTCGCCAAGCAATGCGGCATACCCGCCGTGCAAACGCACTGCGGATTTATTCCTGAAAATCCCAATGATGCCGTGTACAAACAAACAGTCGGAGCCATTCGAGAGGTGGCTACCTATTGCAAGAGCAACGGACAAAATTTCCGTTACGAGACCGGCCAGGAGACTCCCATCACGCTGGTGCGGGCGATTCAGGATGTCGGCCTGGATAATCAGGGTGTTAACTTCGATCTCGCCAACTTGATCCTTTACGGCAAGGCGAATCCCGTCGACGCCATTGAACTTATCGCCCCCTACGTGCAAGGGATTCATGCGAAAGACGGGTTGTGGCCCACGAACCCCAAGCAACTTGGGGAGGAAGTTGCCATCGGCAAAGGCAAAGTGGACTTTCCCCGTATTATCGAACGGTTGAAGCAGTTCAACTATCGCGGCGCGGTGACCATTGAGCGCGAGATTTCCGGGCCGCAGCAACTCGAGGATGTTCGCGCGGCCAAAACGTATTTAGAAAAATTGATCGGATAGCTTGGGAGAGAACATGCCAGTCGATCCAGAGAAATGGAATCTGTCGAATGAAGTCACCCGGCGAAAGTTCATAGCTGTTGCCGCGGGAACAGCCGGCGCGATGTTGATCAAGCCCAGCCTGGTGCGCGGTACTGCTGCCAATTCCGCCGTCCGTGTAGGTTTGCTGGGCTGCGGTGGTCGCGGTACTGAGGACGCCACCAACCTTGTCGATACCGGCGGCGCTCGCGTGGTCGCACTGGGCGACATGTTCCAGGACCAACTTGACGCAGCGCGCAAGCACTTTGACGACATGCAACAGGGCAAAGGGTATGCAGCGCTCGATAGTTCGCAGCTTTTTGTAGGACCAGATGCGTACCAGAGGATTGCTGCTTCCAAGGAAGTGGATGCGATCGTGATAGCTACTCCACCCTACTACCATCCTCGCCACCTGGAGGCAGTCGTGGCTGCCGGGAAGCATGTTTATCTGGAGAAACCTGTTGCGGTTGATGTGCCCGGCGCACTCAAGGTGATCGAAATCGGCAAACGCGCCGAGAACAAACTGAGTCTCGATGTGGGGTTCCAGATCCGCGATTGTCCTCCTTTCGTCGAACTGGTGAACCGTATTCACAATGGGGCTTTGGGCAACATCGTTTGCGGCGAGGCTCACTACCTGACGGGCTACATTGATAGACCAGCATGGCCCAATGCATCGCCTGCCGAGCGCCGTCTACGGAACTGGGTTCACGACCGAACGCTGTCCGGCGACATCATCGTGGAACAGAATATTCATGTCATTGACATCTGCAACTGGATTCTCAAGGACCATCCATTGAAAGCTTCCGCAACGGGAGGACGTCAGGGACGTCCGGCCGATGATGGCGATGCCTACGGGAATTACAACGTGGTCTTCAAGTATCCCAATAACGTGGATGTCACCTTCAGTTCCACTCAATTCGCCAAGGGCTGGTGGGATGTGACCGAGCGCTTTTTTGGCACAAAAGGCACCTCGCAATCACCTTACACTGGACCGCTGGGTATCTGGGGTGACGAACCGTGGCAATACGGTCCTTCGACAAAGCCGGCCGGCGACTCGCAAGCCTTTTCCGTAACCGGAAACTTCACCTCCAACCTGGAACTTGCCGACCCGGAAAAAAAGAAGGCGTTCGTGGAGAGCATCACGAGCGGGAAATTCCACAATCAGACGGCGAAGGGTGCTGAATCCGCCCTTTCCTGCATGATGGCGCGTATTGCGGCTTATACCGGTCGCGAGGTGACTTGGGATGAAACCTTGAAATCTAAAGAAGTGTGGGATCCCAAGATCGACTTGAATAAGCTCAGCTGAGGTGGACATGCGTCATCCTTCACGTCGCGAGTTCCTGAAAGCCTCGGTCACTACCGCATGTGCAGCAGGTGTAAGTGCGGTTGCACTAGGCCGCTCTTTGTCGATAGCGGGAGGTGCTAAAGGCTCCGCATTGCCGTCGCAGCTTCATATCAAGAAAGGCCTTGTCTTTGACATGTTGCCGGAGAAGCTCAGCTACGGGGACCGCTTCAAACTGGCGCGAGATACTGGATTCGAGGTCGTGCAGGTGCCTACAGAGCCAGATGCGCACAAGGCTGAAGACATCAAGAAGGCCGCGGATTCGGCGGGTATTCACATCGATTCAGTGATGAACATGGATCATTGGAAGTATCCGCTGTCGTCGTCCGATCACGCGGCGGTGGAGAAGAGTCTGGCAGGAATGCGGACGTCTCTTCACAACGCCAAGCTTTGGGGGGCGGATACGGTCTTGCTCGTCCCGGCCGTGGTCGACGCGAAGACGTCCTATCATGACGCATGGCAGCGGTCGCAAAAGGAAATCCGCAGCCTGCTTCCCCTGGCGGAAGAACTCAAAGTGATCATCGCGATCGAAGAAGTTTGGAACAAGTTCTTGCTCAGCCCTCTGGAGATGGCAAAATACATCGACGAATTCCAGAGTCCTTGGATAAAAGCCTGGTTCGACGTGGGTAACGTCGTCCTGTATGGCTATCCGCAAGATTGGATTCACACCCTCGGCAAACGGATCGTAAAGGTCCACCTCAAAGACTTCAAACGCAAGGAAGACGGATACGCATGGGTGAACCTTGGCGATGGCGACGTGGATTGGAGCGCAGTGCGGCAGGCCTTCGCTGACATTGGTTATTCTGGCAGCGCTATCACCGAACTCGACGGGGGTGACGAATCCTACCTCCGCGACGTGAGCGGCCGCATCGACCGCTTACTTCTGGGCAGGGCTGCGTGAAGGCAGGCATCACCAGCTAGACGATTTCGCGAAATCCGGAAATAATCTCCACGTGGGCCGACCTTTCTCGATGGTTTCCCGAAGAGACTTCCTGGCCGCAGCCTGCGGCCTTTTAGTTCCCCAGTCGAAACGAAAAGTCAATCTGAAGTTGCCATCAGCGCTTTCTCCGATTCGTTTTCGTGAAGTCGCCGGGCAAGCCGGACTCGATTTTGTGCTTCAGAACAATCCGACTCCACGCAAGCACATGATCGAGACAATGGCGGGAGGAATGGCGGCTTTCGACTACAACAACGATGGCAAGGTGGATATCTTCTTCACCAACGGCGCGGCAATTCCGAGCCTCGAAAAGGACTCCCCGAAGTTTTTCAATCGGCTTTACCGGAATGACGGTGGAATGAAATTTACCGACGTCACCCTGGAAGCCGGTGTCGCGGGTGCTGGCTACTCCATGGGCGCCGCCGCCGCTGATTACAACAATGACGGGCATACGGATTTGTTCGTGGCTGGCGTCTATCGCAACATTCTCTATCGCAATCTGGGCAACGGAAAATTCGAGGATGTGACGGAAAAAGCGGGAATCAAGAGCGATAAATGGTCTGTGGCTGCCGGTTGGTTCGACTTCGATAACGATGGCTGGTTGGACTTGTTCGTTGTCAATTACGCCCACTGGACGCCCGAGTTTGATCGCTACTGTGGTGACCGTGAGCGCAATTTGCGTGTCTACTGCCATCCGAAATATTTCGAGGGACTGCCCAACACGCTCTATCGCAATCGTCGGGATGGGACCTTCGAAGATATCAGCAAAGAGGCCGGCATCGCACAACACATTGGCAGAGGTATGAGTCTCGCTTTCGCAGACTACGACAACGATGGTTTCACCGATGTTTTCGTGACCAATGATAATTTGCCGAACTTCTTGTTTCGGAATCGAGGTGACGGAACATTCCAGGAGGTCGCACTTGAGGCCGGCGTCGCATTAACCAACAACGGAGCGCCAATAGCCAGCATGGGAACGGATTTTCGCGATTTCAACAATGACGGGCTTTGCGACATCAACGTGACGGCATTAGCGGGCGAGACCTTCCCTCTGTTTCGCAACGTGGGCAAGGGTTCATTTCTGGACGCAACCCACGAGAGCCAGCTGGCCCAGCTCTCGAGTACACGTAGCGGCTGGAGCAACGGATTTTTTGATTTCAATAATGATGGATGGAAGGATCTGTTCACCGCCAACTCCGACGTCAATGACTTGATTGATCTGTTCCAGTCCACTCATTACAAGCAACCGAACAGCATCTTCGCCAACCTGGGCAACGGAACATTCCGCGACGTATCAGCAGACGCGGGTTTTAGCCTGGCGCGCGCCCACCGTGGCTCTGCCTTCGCGGATTTCGACAATGACGGAAAAATCGACATCGTGGTCAGCGCACTCGGGGAGCCTGCCGAACTCTGGCAGAACGTGAGCCCTGACCCTAATCACTGGCTTGTGCTGAAACTGACCGGTACTCGTAGCAACCGTGACGGCATCGGAGCCAGGATCAAACTAGGCGATCAGTTCAATCACGTAACCACAGCCGTGGGATACGCTTCTTCCAGCCCCTCCACCGTCCACTTCGGAACCGCCAAGCTGGAAAAGATAGAGCGAATCGAAATTCGCTGGCCCAGTGGGACTGTTCAGGTCCTGCGGCAGGTCCCGACCAACCAAGTACTCGAAGTGCGCGAGCCGACAAAGTAATCGGAAAAGCGTGGCTCCTGGTCAGGGAGCTGTAATCTCAGTATCTTGCCTGGAACCCTCCGCCTGGGCTGCCGCGGAGCGCTGCAGCGACTGATATTCTCTAAGCATTTTGTTGGCCAGCTCGGTCTGGCCCGTTGCTCGGTAAGCCTGAGCGAGCTGATAGTGGACTGTCCCGTCTTCATCGCTGTCCAGCGCCACCTTAAGGTGGGGAATTGCCTCCAGGGTCTTCCCGGTGGCTAGTTCGGAGCGTGCCAAGGCCTTGTGAACCGCCAGAGATTTCGGATCCCTGGTAACGGCCTGCTTCAGCAATGGGATGGCCTCGACTGGTCGCTGAAGGTCCAGCAAAGTATCTCCCAGAAGGTAGTTCAGTTCAGCTGAGTCGGGCTGCTGTTTTAGAAGTTCCTGAAACAGCGGCAAAGCCTGGCTGTAGTTTTCGCCGAGCTTCAGACTGATGGCTAGCTCTTTTTTGATCTGCGTATCATTGGGCGAAAGCTGCAGCGCTTTCTGCCACTCGCTGGCGGCTTCGCTATATTTCTTCTGGCTGTTGTAAATATGAGCTTTTAGTTCATGCAGTTCCGCAGAAGGCGGCAACTGGCCGAGCCGGTCGAATGCATTCAGTGCCGATTCATTGTAGGCGCGCGTCATCCAATAGAAAGACTCAGACGTATTTGCCGACTTCGCGGCCCCAACCAACTCCTCATAGTTTCTCGTCCTAAACTGACACTCGGGCGTCGCGGAGTGGCAATCAAGAAATGGAAGCTTGGCTTCCCGCTGTTCTTCGGTTTCTGCCCATTCAGAGTGTCCGGTTCGCCAATAAATCTCGGCCAAGCCGCTGTGCAGGCCACGCAGGGTAGGCATGCGCTCCAGCGCAAGGCGATAAAGGAAAAAGGCGCTGGAGAATTGCTGCTCGCGCAGTCGGGCCTCCCCAAGCAATGAAAGCACGTAACCCGACTCCGGAGCAGATCTTTGCAACTTCTCGAAAGCCCTGCTCGAAAGCGATTCGTAAGCGCGTCCCAGCCCGTACCAAGCCTGCGCATTCTCCGGGTTCTCGCTAGTGAGCCTGTGATATTCGACTGTGGCTTCGTCGGCTCGGCCCAGGGAAAGCAGTGCACCTGCCAGCATCTGGCGAGCCTGCTGCTGGTCCGGTTGGAGCTCGAGGACAGTCCTGAGTGGCTTGACCGCCGCCACCGTCTCGCCCAACTGCAGACGCGTGGTCCCGAGGAAAAGCCACGCCGGCGCCATCTGCGGATCTAGTTTCACCGCCTGTTCCAATTCCGGGATGGCTTCCCGTTTTTTGCCGGCCAATTGCAGGGCCATGCCTAGGTTCAACTTCAAACCCGGATTATTGGGCACCGCCTTATCCAATTCGCGGTACAACGAAATCGCCTGCTGGAACTGCCCTTCGGCCATGAGTTGCTTAGCCTGCTGGGATTTGAGGGCTAAGCTATCGATTTGTGGCATCGAATAAGCCAAAATCGATGCCGCGAAAATGAGAGGCACTGCAGCAAGCTTCATATCGGCTCAAGACGGAAGGCTGTTTCCAAATTATAGGCAGATGCAATCGAGCCGTCACCCGGCGGAGGGGAATAAAGGCTAGAAAATTCAGCGGATGCTCGTCTGGCAGTCTTGATGTTTTAGCTCACATTGCCGAAACCGAGCGTTCTGCACGAGAGTGGTTCGTCGCTCAGCACAGCGTTGAAGCGATTAATCACCGGCGTGTGTGACTGTTCCGACGACCGTCGGGCAATGCAAAGGCGACATATGCTCCTGGAATGGGCGACTGCAGGGCAGGATGGCCGGCGACATCGTGCGTACGCGTGGTCGCTTGCGCAGCGGCACAGAATACGACATATTCTCGTCCATCGATTTGATACACAGCCGGCATCCCTTCGACCGCAGCTTCCACCTCCGCCTCCCACAAGACTTTCCCCGTCGCGGAATCCAGGGCTCGAACCTTGCGATCGCGTGTCCCGGTGAAAATCAAACCACCCGCCGTTACCACGGGGCCTACCTTGGGAAAATGCGAACCGGTGTCCTTGAAGCCTTTGGCAGCCAGCTCGGGGACTTCGCCAAGAGGCACTTGCCATTCGATTGTGCCCTCGTTGAGATCGTAAGCCGTAAGCGTCGTCCAGGGCGGCGCGATCACCGGCAATCCGCTGCTCGCGAACATAAAACCGAAGCTACTTCGATAGCGGAGCCTTTCGGGCGGAGCATTCGACATAGTTCCACCGGTAATATTTCCCGCAGCCTCTTCCGGAGCAGATGCGCGCTCTGGATGGAGCAGATACGCCACAAGCGCATCTAACGTCGCATCCGACAGAGAGGATATCGCAGGCATCGGACCACGTCCGCGCGTCACAATGGCTCGCACGTCATCCCCGCTTAGTCTTGATCCTAGGTTAATAAGAGATGGCACCGCTGGAGGCTGCCCTGCCAATTCGGCGCCGTGACACAATTTGCACCTTGATTGATAAACTTCCCGGCCACGCTCTTCCGGGGAATGTCCTTTCGGCGAACTCGCCGGAGCTTCACTTCGCGAGTCCAGTTCCAGCTTTAGCAGACAAGGCAGATCTTTAGAGACAACGAACAGCTTACCGTGCGCAGGATCCACGGCAGCACCTTGAAAATTGGCACCGCCATTATTTCCGGGCATCTCGACAGTATTGATTACGCTGGGTGGCGTAAAGAGACCCTGATTCCGTGCTCCTTCAAGTGTCTTAACAATCTCCTGGCGTTCCGCACTGTCCAGAAACGGGCTCAGGTCTTTGCTGGTGAAACTCTGTCGGCCAAACGGAGGGGGTTTCAGCGGAAATGGCTGGGTGGGCCACGTCTCTTCACCCGGCATCTCTGACGCTGGGACGGGGCGCTCTTCGATTCGCCATAGCGGCTCGCCCGTTTCACGATTGAACACCCACACGAAACCTTCTTTTCCAACCTGGGCGACCGCATCAACCATCTTGCCCTCGTGGCGGACGGTCAAAAGCATCGGAGTCGTGCCATTGTCGTAGTCCCAAATGTCGTGGTGCACCATTTGGAAATACCAGATTAGTTTTCCGGTTCGCGCATTCAGCGCAAGCAGACAATCACCGAACAAATTCGCACCCGTTCGGTTGGCTCCGTAGAAGTTGTACTTCGGGCTTGCGGTTGGAACGAAGACGATGCCTCGTTTGACGTCTAACGAGAGCCCGCTCCAGGCATTGGCTCCGCCCACCGTCTTCCACGCGTCTTTCGGCCAAGTGTCATACCCTAGTTCTCCGGGATGCGGCACAGTGTGAAACGTCCACACCAGGCGGCCAGTTCGAACATTGAACGCGCGAATGTCCCCCGGACCTGACTCGTATTCCTGGTTTGTGGCAGATCCCAGGATTAGCAGGTCTTCGAAGACCCGCCCTGGTGTCGTGGATTGAACCAGGGTCAAACTCTCGGGATCGCGTCCCAGGCCGTCTCGCAAATCCACCCGGCCATTCACACCGAAATCCATGATTGATTGACCAGTGCGTGCATCAATCGCCTGCAGAAAATTGTCGACTGCGAACAGCAACCGGCCCTCGGAGTGGTCTGAACTTTCCCAATAGTTGATGCCACGGTTCGTGATCAACTGAGTTTTCGTAGGAATGGGATGAACCCACACTGAGTGTCCCGTTGTAGCATCGAGCGCCACGATGGAGTTATTCCGCGCCAGAACGTACATCATTCTGTCGACCACGATGGGGTTAAACAAATACTTGCTCCCATCGCCGCTTGGATAACTCCACGCAACCCGCAACTGGCTGACGTTCGATCGATTGATCTGATCAAGCGCCGAATACTGAGCTCCATCCGGACCGCTCGCGTAGTCTCTCCACGCAGAGTGCTCCGCTGCAACAACCTGGTCAGAACCGGCGCGCGTAGATCTTTCGTGGCGGCTCACCCATCCGTCTGTCTCCGATGCCATCCCGGGACGAAAAGCAAGAATCATTCCCGAGACGGCCAAAAGTGCAATTACTTGTCGTCGCATTCGTTCACTTGAACATGTGCCCATTCCGGCATCGTGGCTTCTAGTACGGTATCAGAATCAACACCGCTCGGTCGGCGTTGCAGGATCAAAGACTTCTAGATGCGCCGCGAGTCAACGCACGGCTGAGAGCAATAACATGCAGCCGACAGCAGGCCTTTCGCGTTTTCTGAGAAGCTGTTACGATAATTTGTGACGACAATTTGCTCAAGTGTTTATTAGCGGTTTCGGCCCGAGTGGATGCGGTCTGGGTCGTCCGGAGCAGATTGGGCAATTTATGCGATTGGCGCAAAGCCGCATAAACACTGGCGATTGCGCATCTCGTTGATTTGGCGAGTGGGGACGTAGTTCAGTTGGTTAGAACGCTGCCCTGTCACGGCAGAGGCCGCGGGTTCGAGTCCCGTCGTCCCCGCCATTCCTTTCAAGCCCTTCCGGGGAATCGGCAATTTCGATCAGTCAGGCCTGTTAGCGCAGTGCCTGCCGAATTCCCGCGCCGCATCCCGCCCCAAACCCCGCCGATGCTCCGGTAATTATGACAACCTCATTCTTCAAATTACCACCATCCGTTCTGACCGTTCTTCAACTAGATGAGCTCCCGCACCCGATCGGAGATTGTGGTCAGGGCAATTTTCTTGCGGTTCGGTTCTCCACGTGCCAGCGATTCAGCAAAGTGCAAAGCCTGCTCTGCCTTGACCTTTGCCGGCATTGGAGGCTCGAAGGGATCCACTGCGGCTTGTAGAATGGCCGGGCCTGGAGCGGTGAGAAACTCGTCCAGAACTCGTCCGCAATCCGCCGGATCATCGACACTGAAGCCGATCCCGCCACAGGCATGGGCGAAAGCTGCGAAATCGATTGGATGCAGATCCACTCCATATTCAGGGTTCCCAAGAAAAACCATCTGCTCCCACTTGATCTGGCCCAGAGTGTTGTTCTTGATGATGACAACTTTGATTGGGAGCTTGTACTTCACGGCCGTCACGAAGTCCGCCATGAGCATGGAGAAGCCGCCATCGCCGACAAATGCTACGCACTGTCTCTCTGGGTATGCGATTTGGGCGGCAATCGCGTAAGGAAGCCCGGGCGCCATCGTCGCCAGATTTCCCGACAGCGTGTGCATCTGACCACGACGCGCCAAAATATACCGTGCCCACCAGGTTGCGATTGTGCCACTGTCGCAACTCACGATCGCGTCATTTCGTAACCGCTTGCCAAGTTCCCATGCCACCACCTGCGGTTTCATGGGCTTGTCTGGTCGCGTCGCGCGCTTTTCCATCAGTTCCCGCCAGTCTTTCATTCCAGCCTGCGCCGCCTGCAGGAACCTCCTTTCTTCTTTGCGCTTCATAAGGGGAATCAGTTCGCGTAACGTGTTTTTGCTGTCGCCGACCAATCCGACCTCAACTGGATACCGAAGTCCAATGCGCTTGGGATCAAGCTCGATCTGCACTCCTCGGGCTTGACCAGGTTTTGGCAGGAACTCGATGTACGGAAAAGACGTTCCAACCATCAGCAATGTGTCGCAATCTTCTAACGCCTCTTGGGAAGGTCTGGTTCCAAGAAGTCCGATGCCGCCTGTGGTGTAAGGACTATCATCGGGCACCGCGGCTTTTCCAAGCAGCGGTTTCACGATCGGCGCCGCTAGCAGTTCAGCGGTCTTTTCCAGTTCATCGGCTGCGTCCAAGGCTCCTCGGCCGGCGAGAATTGCGATTTTCTTTCCCTGATTGAGAATCTCGGCCGCGCGTTGCAGGTCAGCTTGGTCTGGAAGACGAGCGCTGCGCGCATAGACATCTGAAGTGTGATGAGCTACGTTCCGGCTCGAAGCCTCTTTCTTTTTGACTTCCTTTTCCTGCAGGTCAACCGGAAAAGCGATGTGTGCTACACCGCGGTACGCGAGAGCGGTTCGGCAGGCCAAGTCCGCTATGTTTTCTACATGGGTCGGTCCCATAATGCGTTCGTTAAAGACGGCAACATCCATGAAAAGCTTGTCGAGGGCTACATCCTGCTGAGTGAATGTGCCGATGAGATCGTGGAACTGAAGTCCGGTAATCGCCAGCACCGGCTGGTTGTCGAGTTTGGCATCGTAGAGACCATTCAGTAGATGAATTCCGCCCGGCCCCGACGTGGCAAGACAGACGCCGAGCCTGCCTGTGAACTTTGCGTAGCCACATGCCATAAGTGCAGCCGCCTCTTCGTGGCGCACTTGAATAAAACGAATTTTCTCTTGGTGTGTGCGAAGAGACTCCATGATGCCGTTGATTCCATCGCCCGGAAGCCCGAAAACAACGTCCACGCCCCAGTCCAACAAAGTTTCCACTAATACATCGGCGGCTGTCATAACAAATCCTCCGGGCGAAATCAAAATTGTTGATCGTAGTTCTCTGCAATGTCCTTAGTGCAATGTTGTGATGCAATCTCAATCCTGGCTGTTCACTCGTGCCGGAGATTTTCTGGAGATTGATTGAAGCGGACCTCTCCGCGAAGCGCGTCACTCGTCTTGCAGAAGTTTATGATTGATGAGCCTACCCCTTTGGTCAAACCCTCATCTCTCATGGCTAGGTTCGAACGTGCGTTGCGGTGAATCAATACTGTATTCACTGCACCGTGATTCGTATGTGCCTCGTAGGAGACCTTGTCACCTTATCGCTTGCGCGGCCACGATCTGGCGCGCCGACATTTTCAGGAAGGAAGTTTCCCTGCATATATACCTTGACACGTATATGCTCGATAGAGTATATAAACACTATGGAGTCGTTCGAAATCATTGCCGAGCCCAACCGCCGCGCGATCTTGAGCCTCCTGGTCTCGTCTGAACAGTCGGTGGGAGAGATCGAGCGTCAACTTCGTATGTCGCAGCCGACCGTATCAAAACACCTGCGCGTGCTGCGAGAGGCCGGTTTCGTGGAGTCGACAGTGGACGCACAGCGCCGCCTTTACCGGCTGAATCCTAAACCGTTTCAGGAGATGGATGCCTGGCTGGCTCAGTTCCGCCGGTTCTGGTCCGCTCACCTGGATGCTCTCGAACGCCACCTCGACCGCATGGAACGACTGACACCCACAAAGAGGAACAAAAAAGGGAAGACGGCGCGGCCAATCCGCGAACGTAACAAAGGAGAAACGAAATGAAAATCAAAGTGACCAGCATATACGTGGACAACCAGGACAACGCCCTCCGCTTCTATACCGAGGTCCTGGGTTTTGCCAGGAAGACTGATTTCAGTCAGGGCCCATATCGCTGGCTGACAGTGACTTCGCCCGAGGAGCCGCAAGGCACCGAGCTGCAACTGGCGTTGAACAACAACCCTGCAGCCAAAACGTATCAGCAGGCAATTTTTCAACAGAACCAGCCTGCGATCATGTTCTTCACCGACGACATAAAGGGCGACTACGAGCGGATCAAGGCTCGCGGCGCCGAGTTCACCATGCCGCCCACCGACGTGACCGGCTCGACCATTGCCATGCTGAAAGACACCTGTGGCAACATTATTCAGCTCACCCAGCTGGCAAACTATTCACGCTAAGGAGAATGAAGATGGTCCCTCGCGAGCAATACATACCAGGCCCCGCCTGCGGCGCTCAGTTTAGCCGGTTCTGGTCCGCTCACGTGGATGCTCTCGACCGCCACCTCTCGGCCAACACCTGGGCACTGGCGGCTGTCACCGTGGTGCTGATCGCGTATCCGATTGCGCGGGTTGTGATTCCCGTCGTACTCAATGGCATGGTGCCCGATGTGGTTCGGACCGTTCTCAACTTTATCTGAGTTCACCAGGGCACTCCGGCAAGAATCGTACGCGCGTCGCCGGTCGCTCGTGACGATCGTCCAGTTCAGCTCACCATCTGGCACGCAATTAAGATAAGGAGAAGAAGATGACCGAACAAGCGCAATACGTACCCGGTCCGGCCAGCGGAGCGCAGGTGCATAAGGACGGAGATAAATGGACGCTGATTCTCGTTCGACAATTGCGCCACTCGCCGGAAAAAGTCTGGGCGGCGCTGACCGATCCGGCGCAACTGCGCGAGTGGGCTCCTTTTGTGGTCGACGGCGGGCTGGGCACGGTTGGATCGGTGAATATCACCTGGGTGGGAAATCCGCAGCCTTTGGAAACAAAAGTGACGCGAGCCGAAGCTCCCAGTGTGCTTGAGTACGGCGATATCCGGTGGGAACTCGAAGCTTCGGGCAGCGGCACGCGCCTGACTCTCTGGCACAGCATCGATCGCCGCTTCATCTCTTGGGGCGCTGCGGGCTGGCATATCTGCTTCGACGTCCTGGATCGGTTCCTCGCCGGTACCCCGATTGGAGCCATCGCCGGCGTTAACGCCATGAAGTTTGCCGGTTGGCAGCGACTGGTCGGCGAATACGCCCAGCAGTTCGGTGTGGAAGGGCCCAACTGGTCGCCTCCAGCGGCTCCAAAGTCATGAATCGAGGGGGATCGCAAAAACAATGCACCAACAAGTTCAGGGAACAAGAGACCGAAGACTAAATTCAAGGAGTGACATCATGGCCGCATCAGCCAATCCAGCCAACATCGTGAACCGAGGCATCACACGTTCGATTTTTCGCTGGATTCACCTCGTCTTCAGCATCCCCATACTCGGCTACATTTACAGTCCGTTTGACAAAATTCCACAGTACGCCACTCCAACTCGGTACGTCTTCGTTCCGGTAATGATCCTTTCCGGATTGTGGATGTGGAAAGGCCATGTCGTTCGGCGACTTCTGTCCAAAAGATCGGCGGGTGGCACAGCTTCGTACTCGAACCTGTGATCTGACCCTGGAGATCCAGAACCGGTTGCAAGGGAGCAACTATGTCACGCAGTGACGGAGATGCAGAAGGACCAAGCGTAACATTGCACATGGTTTCCAGTCTGGATGGCTTCATCGCGAAGAACGACAATAGTGTCTCCTGGCTGGATAGCGCTGGAAGCGTCTACCAACCCGGAGTTTCCATTTCGGAGGAAGAAGCTGCGATCTTCCTCAAAGCGATCGATTGTTATGTGCTCGGTTCCCGCACGTATGAACTTGCGCTTGAACTGGGCTGGCCATATGGCGATACTCCGGTCGTAGTGGTGACTGGCAGAGAATGGCCGCTGGCGAGGAAGACCGTCGAGTTCTTTTCGGGCGATCTCAAGAAATTAGTTGACGAAAAACTCGCGCCTCGATTTCGAAACATCTGGCTCGTGGGCGGTGCCATGCTGTGCCGGCATTTTCTCGAACTCGCCTTGGTGGACGAAATCAGGTTGACGATAGCGCCCGTCCTCTTGGGTGAAGGACTCCGCCTGTTCGGTGGTTCCGTGACGGAAGAGAGATGGAATTTGAAGAACGTGGTCGCTTACAAGAACGGCTTTGTTGAGCTATCCTACTCCGCCCATGCCGAGTGAAACTATGCCAAACGCAACCCTGTCAAAAAAACAACGCGATGAACTACTCAGAGCATTGCAAGCCCGCTTTGAGAAAAACATGAAACGCCATCAAGGTCTTGAATGGTCCAAAGTACAAGCCAAGCTCGAAGCGAATTCTGAAAAACTGTGGTCACTCCATGAAATGGAAAGAACCGGCGGCGAGCCGGATGTTGTTGGCCACGATAAAAAAACGGGCGAATACATCTTCTATGATTGTTCCGCGGAAAGCCCCAAAGGCCGCAGAAGTCTTTGCTACGACCGTGAAGCGCTGGATTCAAGGAAAGAAAACAAACCAAAAGATAACGCGATCGGTATGGCAGAGGCCATGGGCGTTGAGCTTTTAACGGAAGAGCAATATCGCGAGTTGCAGAAACTTGGTAATTTCGACACGAAAACCTCGAGCTGGGTGAAAACACCTTCTGCTATCCGGAAACTCGGCGGCGCCCTTTTTTGCGATCGCCGCTTCGACACCGTTTTCCTGTATCACAACGGCGCCGAATCTTATTATGCCGCTAGGGCGTTCCGCAGCTGGGTAAGGGTCTAGATTCGATTTTCGTTACCGGAGAACATCCCATGAAGCCCAACCTCATGTTAACCATCACGTCTCTGCTCACCATCCTGCTCATGACGTTGCACCTGACCAGCGATACCGTCCACGCCAGCGTCGGGACGCCTGAGGCAGGCGGCTCAACCCTCGTTGCCGTGCCTATCCTGGTCATCTGGCTGTGCGGAACGCTGCTGCTCGCCGAACGGCGGTCGGGCTACATCATCATGCTCGTCGGGTCCGTCCTTGCGCTGCTCACGGCTGTCGCCCACGTGATCGGAGCGGCAGGCATTTTTCACGGCCAGATCGCCAGATCCAGCCCAGCCTTCTTGTTCGTCTGGACGCTTCACTTGCTCGGCGTGACCGGGATGTTCTCCTTCATTCTCTCGGTGCGCGGACTGTGGAGCCTGCGTCGGGGCGGGGGAAAACAGAGGACAGACGAGTGAAGCTCAAATAGGGTATTTTTCCGTGACATTTTCCCGAATCTCTCCCGCCTGCGCGTCATCCATCTATATACGGCAATAGACACGCTCATCACTCTTAGTCCATAACCCAAAGAACGCCGTTTCGTTCAGAAGGAGAAAACTTCATGCATCCACGTTTGGAAATCGATAAAGTTGCCCCCGAGGCTCTCAGAGCAGTACTGCAGGTTTCCGCTTACATCAATAATCATTCCGGTCTGGAACCCACGCTGCTGAACCTGGTCTATCTTCGCGCTTCCCAAATCAACGGCTGCGCCTGGTGCATCGATATGCACACCAAAGATGCTCGTGCTTTGGGAGAAACCGAGCAGCGCTTGTACGAAGTCAGCGCCTGGTGGGACGCTCCCTTCTATAGCGATCGTGAGCGCGCCGCCCTGGCCTTCACCGAGGCCGTGACACGAATCGAAGGCCGCGTGAGCGATGAAGTGTACGAGCAGGCGAAGAAACATTTTACCGACAAGGAACTGGTCAACCTGACCCTGGCCATTACTCAGATCAACGTCTGGAACCGCTTCAACGTCGCTTTTCGCAACGTTGCCGGATCCTACCAACCCAACGTTCGCGAATTGAAAAAGACCGCGTAATCGCCTTCGATCGTTGTCCTCTTGAGCGGCACATGCGGGATCGCTGACCGATCCCGCATGCGGAGTCGAAAGATCCCTGCCCCTGTACAGCAATCAGTCTGGCAGGGCAAACGCGATAACTTCGTCGGAAATCTTTCCGCGAAAGAATCCGCCTCCTCCTGCCGCAATGACCACAAATTGTTTACCACTCTTCTTTCCCTTGTAGGTAACGGGTGCAGCGTGCGCGCTGGCAGCCAACTCGGCAACCCAGAGTTGTTTTCCGGTTCGCGAGTCAAAAGCCCGAAAACGACTATCTGTCGCGGCCCCGATGAATACCAGCCCACCCGCGGTTACGACGGAGCCGCCAAGATTTGGCAAGCCGCTTTCCATGTTCTGCCCACCGACATCACCCCAGCGGCACTTTCCAAACGATCTCGCCCGTATTCAGATCCACTGCATTCAACGTTCCCCACGGAGGCTTCTCGCATGGCCATTCATTCTGGTCCCAGAACCGCGCGTATTCGCCTCCTTTGGAGCTACGCCGGTACGGCACGGGCGCGCCCGCTGGCTGGGGCTCCATTGCTCCCACCGAGCCCAACTCATTCACGTTGACGAAAAAATATCCCGATTCAGGATCAAATGATCCGCCCGACCACGTCGCGCCGCCCAATGTCCCCGGCACGACCAGCGTCTGCTTGCGCCCATAAGGCGTGTACATTCCTCGACTCTCAAGCGAATGAAACAATTCCGCACAATACCGATTCGACTCCGGCGTAACCGTACTGATGTCGCTTTCCTTAAATTCCTGGCGCACCAGCGGCGGGGGCTTACGCGGGAATGGCTGTGTCGGCCACGCCGCCTCGCCCGGCACATCGCTGGCCGGAACTGGGCGCTCCTCTACCGGAAACAATGGCTTTCCCGTGACCCGGTCGAACACGAACACCATTCCCATCTTCGTCACCTGCGCAACCGCCGGCACTGATTTTCCATTCTGGCGCACCGTGACCAGCGCTGGTTGCGCCGGTAGGTCGTAATCCCAGAGATCGTGGTGCACCATCTGGAAGTACCACACCAATTTTCCGGTCGAGGCTTGCAGCGCTACCAGCGAGTTCGCGAACAAATTCTGGCCCTTGCGATCGCCCCCATAAAAATCGTACGAAGCGGAACCAATGGGCAAAAACACCAAGTCGCGTTCCACGTCCACACTCATGGTGGACCACACATTCGCCCCCGTTCGTTCCTTCCACGAATCGTTCGCCCATGTATCGTGTCCTGCTTCCCCAGGTCCAGGGACGGTATGAAATGTCCAGACAAGCTTTCCGGTGCGAACATCAAATGCGCGTACCGCGCCGCTCGGCCCTTTGGAAGGATATTCCGGAACGGCCGCTCCGGTTATGACCAAGTCTTTATAGACCGCTGGCGCCGAGGTCACCGCATACTCCGCATTCGCGAAGCCGTCTGCTACTCCCGCGCGCAGATCCACCGAGCCATTTGCGCCAAAACCCACGCAAGCTTTGCCGGTCTTCGCGTCGAGGCAGATCAGCCGTCCGTCGAAAGTGCCGAATAGTATGCGACGATCATCTCCCCTTTCGCTCTGCCAGTACGCAACTCCACGATGCTGGAAAAATTTTCGCTTCTCCCGGCCTGCTTGTGGATCAAACTCCCAATCTTCCTTACCGGTTTCCGCATCCAAGGCGATCACTCGGTTCGAAGGCGTCGAGAGATAAAGCACTCCGTCCACGACCAGCGGCGTGGTTTCAAACGGCGCAACCGCGTGCCGGTCCGTTTCGTTTTCCCGATTGACTTCGCCGGTGTGATAGGTCCATGCGCGCTTCAGCGCATTGACATTCTGACGATTGATCTGCTGCAGGGAAGAGAATCGCGTGCCCCCAGAATCGCCTCCATAGAATCGCGAATCCTGCGCCCAGGCACCGTACGAAACCAGCAAGAAAAGTAATACCGCTTGTGCTGTGGCCTTCATGGTGGACGCGTATTTTGTCACAAATTCAGTTGACCATAAAGATCAGATCCCACAAACCTGCGGAAAAGCTGGAAGAGCGGAAAAGCTGGAAGAGCGGCGCTTTAGCGCCGCGTTACGCGAGCCAAACGTCGGGCTTCAGCCCCCGTGGAATCCCGAGCCCGGATGCCTATGTGGGGCGGACGCCTTCCTCCGCCCCGCGACGGCGAAGCCGAGCGAGTGAAGGCGGGACTGTGCGAGCGCCCCGGGAGGCGAGAAGCTTTCCCATCTCGCAACCTGCTGCAAGAGACCGCTTGAGATCGACTTGCGTTCTTTCGTCGCTTCGCGGTTGGGGATGGCGTCCCCGAACTACCTGGCCAATCGAACCAAGACTTCGCCCTCCGCTTCCAGCCAATCCTGAAGCGCAAAGCCCTGTCCCTTTCCGCGCTGTTCGTACAGCTCGTACGCGCGGACTTGCACTGCTTTTTCCAGTAACGGCTCCAGAGGCTCGCTCTTGGCGAGGTCGGTAAGAGAAATCCGATTCATGATCGCTCACAGGTTGTCCATCGCTTCATGTTTAGGCCTCGTGCCTTTCGGCGGCGGGAATAGCGGCTAGGTTGAACTCCTCGGAATGCTTGAGCTTAACGTGCGTGCGAAAAATTTCGTAGAGCATCTCATCGGTTTGTTGCCGAGTGCTCGGTGCATCGGTGACGGCCTTTTCCACGCAGATGGTTTCACGGCACTCAGAGCACTTGCCGAAGCGGTGACTGGCGCGATCCATCTCGTCTCTTGGCCCAAGCCAACCTACATCGGTCAATTCTGGCCTTTTCATTCCGTCAGCTTCCCACACAACGGACACCTTGACCATCCCCTGAACCCCTGACAGGCTTCAAAGATTCAAACGAAGGCAGATTGAGGGGGTTTTGAGTTCCCATGGCGAAAACGGAACAGATGAGACGAACCCCATTCTAAGCCGGGCGCCCAGCCTTCGCCTCACTTTTGCGCGAGGTGCGTCGAACGAACCGCGACGCCCCTGCTACACTTCCTTTTTTACCAGAGTCAATTTCCGGAGAGCCTCAGGAGTCCCCAGACCGAATCCCGCTGGCAGGAACCGGTGTAGCAGACCGGGGGTGCTCCGAAGATCTCATCGAGAAAAAGCAGACGCGGAGGGAATCCATGGAATACCTGATCGGAGTTGGACTGGCAGCGGCGGTATGCGCCTTCGCCGCGCTGGCCGGATTTGATCGCGACCGCGTGTTCTATCCCACGCTGGTGCCCGTGGTTGCCACCTACTACGTCTTGTTTGCCGTCATGGGGGGGGCCACGCGGGCGCTAGCCTCGGAGTCCCTGGTGGCAGTCGCTTTTTTCGTGCTGGCGGTGGCAGGCTTCAAGACCAACCTATGGCTGGCTGTGGCTGGCCGCGCCGGACACGGAGTCTTCGACTTCTTTCATCACCGCTTGATTCAGAATCCCGGTGTCCCGCTGTGGTGGCCCGGCTTCTGCCTTTCGTTCGACGTTCTCGCCGCCGCTGTCCTGGCCCTGCTGCTGATGCGACGCCCCGGACTCGCTTCGAGGCGGAGCGACTAGTTTCACCGCAAGATTTTCGTCGAGCTTAATCCTCATCGGACCTGGGGCGTGGCAGGAACGGGCAGATCTTCACTCGCAGAAGCGGCTGCGAACGCAATTGCGGCCTGTACGTCCTCCCCTTTTAGTGCGGGAAAATCCGCGAGGATCTCTTCCGTGGAGTCTCCGGCAGCCAAACTGGCCAGCACGGTACGAAGACTGACCCGAGTGCCGCGGAAGACTGGCTGGCCGCCACAAATCTGGGGTCTCGAACGATCCTGTCTTGATGGTTCATTTGCAAATCATATGTCGGAGAGAACCGGGCCGGGTCCTCCCTCGTTTGCGCACATTGTAAAGGGTAGGCACCGGACGTTTCCCCCCGAAGGTTTCTTAGAAAGCTAGGCCGACTCCTGCGCTTCCATGTATGCGCGCAGAATGTCGTTGATCCGCGTCTGGTATCCGCGCTCGCGGCGAAACCATCGCAGCAGGTCGGCATCAAGCCGCATGGTGACGATTTCTTTCGGTGTGGGCAGGACGACTTTGGCGGTCTTCCAAAACTGCGCATCTGTGGCGTGGACCTCGGGATCGGCGCCGATGCCTTTGCGAATCTGGGCTGGCGTTTTCCGGCCGAGCTGGCTCCAATCGGTCGCCCCACCGCGCTTCGTGCTGCGCCTCTTCGTTGTTCCGTTGGCCTTCATTCGCTCAACTCCCCGATGCTCCGCCAATACGCGCGCCGCTCATGCGGCTCCTATCGAAGTGTAGCCCGTAGACGACCTCGCGCCTCAGAAGTTTTCCACAGCTAAAATCGCTTCCTTGTGACATCCAACCTTGACCCTGCCTACCAAAAGCGCACAATGATAGCGTGCGCATTTGCACCGCAGAATCGTCTGTCTAGGCTTGGACTTCGGGCCGAGGGATGGCCCCAGCTAAGTCCTTATTTCGGAATATTTTGCGTGTAAGTCCTTCTTTGACAATATTTTGCGGGGCAAGCCCTCGATTGGCATCGCGTAACTATCTTGGAATCAATATTTTGCGGAATCTGATCCGAAAAAATGTTTCAACCCGGACCGCCAAAATTCTCTCAGCAAGTCCTTATTATGGAATATTTTGCATATAAGTTCCTTGTTTTGAAGATTTTGCGCAGGGTAGCCGGGATCAGAAACCAGCAACTCCTTCAGCTGTAATATTTTACGCGGAATCAACCGAAAAATTTCGCATGCAGGCTTGGGCTATGACCAAGCTTTGGGACCGCCTCATATCCTTAAAAAGATCTTCCTCCGGTACATCCAGAACAGGATCATCCAAAAGATCACCAGCACGGCAAGACCGTGCAACACCGGTTGAAAAGTCGGTCCGGACATCGCCGCGATCACCCTGCCAAAGTGGCGGTCCACGGCGTCGCCGAAGAAGTCCACCATCGTCCAACTCATCACGTAGATGGCAATCGAGTTCATTCCGACCACCACCAGCGGGAACGCCCATCGTCGCCATCCTTTCCATTCGATGAGCGCGTAAAAGCCGGCCAGGATCAGCACCACCCAACCTCCGCTATACAGCGTGTACGACGATGTCCAGACCCTTTTGACGATGGGGCAGATGCCGGCCCATTGACAGGCCAGTCCGAGCAGCAACAAGCCCGCTCCCGCGATTGCCAGTCCCCGCAACTTTCGTTCCTTCGATCCCGAGCTCTTGAGCCATTCTCCCGCCAGCAGCCCAAGAATCATCGTCCCCAGCGTTGGAATAAAACTCAGCGTCGACCAACCGCCCTCATTGAAGACGAACGGCTGCTCACGCGGGAACAGGTTCAGAAACCAGACATCGAAGGCCCACGAAAGATTGGAATTCTTGTTCCAGTGAGAGAGAAATCCGGTGTAGTTGTGAGACCAGTTCGCGGGAACTCCGACCCGGGCGTAGTCAAACTGAGGACCTGGCGCGGGATACAGCGCGAAAGCTGCCCAAAAGAAAATGAGGATCAGCACCAGCGTCACCACCTGCGTCCGCGGACGCGTGAATCCCAGCAGAAACAGAAAGACATAACCCAATCCGATCTGGGTAAGCGTGTCCTCAAACGTGAAGTAGGTTTGAGGCGACTTCAGCGACCGAAGAAAGATTCCGAGCAAGATCAGAATCAGGGCGCGGCGAATGGCATGCCCCAGCATCGGTCCGAAGGTTTGTCCCTTCAGTTTCCGGCTCGCGATCGAAAACGGCAGCGCTGCGCCCACCAGAAAGGAAAACGCGGGCTGGATCAGGTCATGCAGCGAGCAGCCTTGCCAGTCCACGTGGTCGGTGTTGAAGGCAATCACGCGCCAGAATGCGCTGTTCGGGAACGCGCCCGCCACCTGATGCAAGTGCGTGTGTTCCGCGAGCATCAGGACCATCACCAGCCCGCGGAATGCATCCAGCGAAATCAGCCGGACCGCGCCTTGAGCCTTGGGTTCAGGTCCAGTTACGACGACTTCTGATACGGGACTCTCAGCCAACACGGTTTCGTTCATCGAGGGCTCCTATGACTAACCTGGGCACTGATGCGGGCACTCAACTCTGAACTGCAAAGCCAGGAGAGTTCGAATGGCCGTCCCACTTACCGCGGGTGAAATCGGGAAATTTCTGGGGAGCGCCATTCTGCGCCACAGACGTCTCACTCAATGGGGTAGGTGCGCTCCAGGCCGCCGCATCGTAGACATTGATATCGGGCACGAGACCCCTTTTCAGGCAATCCATCAGCCGGTAATTCATGATGTAGTCCATTCCGCCGTGGCCACCCATTTTGCGGGCCAGTTCTCCCGTCGACTTCCAGAGTGGGTGCTGGTACTTGTCGCGAAACGCATCGATGGTTTCCCAATCCTCTTTTTTGGGACCGTCCACGAAGACTCGCGGCGGGTAGTCGGCGAAGATGCCCTTGGTGCCCGAGATCGAGTTCAGGCGGCTGTAAGGCCGGGGGTTGACCACGTCATGCTGCAGAAGAATGGTGCGGCCTTTTTGGGTTTTTATGATGCTGGTGTTCATGTCGCCGCAGATGTATTTTTCGGCGCGCTTCGGGTCTCCGTCAGGAAAATTCGCTTTCACGTACGCGCTCAGCGAGGCCTCCAACGAACTCACCGAAACCATGTAGTCGAACCTGTCGCCCCGATGGATGTCCATGTAGTGGGCCACCGGGCCCAGTCCGTGCGTCGGATACAGATTGCCGTTGCGCTTCATATGCGGGACCCGCCGCCACAGGCCTTCCCCTTCACTCGAGGTCACAATGCTGCGCAAGTCGTGCAGATAGGCCGCCTCTCCATGGGTGATTTCGCCGAAGAGACCATCCTGCACCATGCCTAGCACCATCATCTCGGTATCGCCATAGCAGCAATTTTCCAGAATGACGCAATGCTTGCGCGTCGCCTCCGAGGTATCGACGATATCCCAACACTCCTGCAATGTTGTGCAGGCCGGGACCTCGACCGCGGCATGCTTCCCATTCTTCATGGCGCTGAGCGCCATCGGGATGTGCCAGTTCCATGGAGTCGCGATGTAGACGATGTCGAGTTCGAGTTCGGTCAAGTTCTTGAAATCCAATTCGCCCTTGCTGAACCCCGCGGGCTCTGCCTGGCCGGCATTTGTGACCGCCTTCTGCGCTCGCGCTACTTTTTCCGGAACCAGATCGCAGATCGCCTTGACCTCTACATTTTCAATTGCGAGTAAATCCTGCAGCAAACTGGACCCGCGTCCGCCGACACCGATGATTCCCAGGCGCACCCGTTCCCTGGCCTCGAAGGGGACACCAATCATCGTTGAGTTCCCACTCTTCGGTCTGCCAGCAAGGAGATCAGGCGCCAGAATGTCAGTCGCAACTACGAGTCCAGCACCGCCAATCGCGGTGCGCTTTATGAAACTCCGGCGCGAGATTTCGTGAGATTCTTTATGTGTTGCCATCTGGTGGCTCCTCCTCATTGCGATCCGCTCGGATAGTTTTACACCAAACGGCACTTGTTAGGTTTTCATTTCTGTCGCGGACGGCTCCTTAGCCCGATGGTCCTGGGAGTCGAGAGGGCGTTTAGGATTGTTCTTCGGCGCACATTCTTCGGATCAGAGCGAGTTGAGCGGCGAGCAACGGCTCCGCGTGGAATTTTGCTTTTAACTCGCCTCTTGTGTTCGGATTTTGTAACGAATCCGAGTCTCTTTAATAAACGACCGCAATTCGGAGTATCGTCTGCAAAGTCCTCGACCCTGTGACATTCAAGCAAGAAAAATAAGAACGCAGAAAGGCTAGCCAGTGTAAGCGTCGCCTGAAAAAGGGACTGGCCTAAGTTAAAAACGAGTCGTATCTTTCCCCAACTCGCGAAATTTTTTCGCAACGATCATGTCCGAGTAATCCCATGCAGGGAGTCGAAGAATTGCTCCCGAAGTTGCATCCGCAATCCCCCTTGCGGAACGGATCGTTCGTGGTTCTAACGTTGGAACCCTAGATCTTGCACGATACTGGATTGAGAGATCGCCATGCGCACCAGCCCCGCTCTTGTTGCGATCGACGGTTCTCCCGAAAGCCAACCGCCGAAAATCGACGACGTGATTCGCGCACTCGTAGAACTGATTGACAAAGCAGATTGCGAAGTTGGACTCAACCCTGCGTCAACTTCGGAGGAAGTGCTCATCGACCAGGAAGTGGATGGTACTCGCTACCTGCTGGTTCGAATGCCGCAACCGAGGGGCAAGCGCATCCAGCTCAGCCCCCGAGAGCAGGAGATTGTGCGGATGGTGGCCAAAGGCCATCCCAATAAAGTCATTGCCGACGTGCTCAACATCAGTTCGTGGACTGTGTGCACACATCTGCGGCGGATCTTTGCCAAGCTCGGTGTTGGGTCCCGCGCGGCCATGGTTGCACAGTTGCTCGATAGTGGGGCCTTTACCTCGGATCATCGCGTGCCGCCAGAAATTCCGCTGGTTCCGAAGAAGGGTTGCGGCTAAAGTCTGTACTCAGCTTCTACTGCAGCGTGATCGCTCTGGGTGTCGGCACCCGCGACACCCGTTTGTGCCACAGGCACGTCTCGGTTTGCCGCTTGTTTTGTTATGCGCCCGCTTACCTGTGCGGCCCCCGGTCCAACAAGCGCCCCTCGAAGCAAACGGAGAGCATTCCCACCCAGCACCAGCGCTTCATCTTTCGGGGACAAACCTAACAACCGAATCTTGTGAAGTTCTACGCCGGGATGAAGCCATGGACCGTCCGAACCGAAGAGCAGCTTTCGGGGTCCACCTCTCTGAATGGCCTGCACCAGGTACCGGAATTGGCGGACGCCCGAGGTGTCCGCGTACACATTGGGATATCGTGCCAGCTGAAACGTGACTTGCTGGTGCGCCTTCCAGTCATCGGTAAAGCTGCCCAGGTGCGCGATGATGAAATTCACGTCCGGATACTCAGGAGCGAACATGTCCACGACTTCGGGCCGGCTGATCACATCCACCAGAATCGGCAGGTGAAACGCCCTGGCAGTTTCGCACACCTCCCGCGAAGGCATGGCTTCAAACCCGTGCACCTTGATCCCGCGAAAGCCCCAATGGGTTACGGCATGTTTCACCATACGGAATATTTTTCCCGCATCGCGCCGGCAGTGGACGAAGGTAAATCCGATGAGCCGCCCGGGATAGCGAGCCACGATGCGGGCTACGTGCGCGTTGGCTTGTTGATAGTTGCCGTGCAGGGGTGCAAGAACAACCGTTTTGTCGATCCCAGCCGCTCGCGCACGACGGAGATAAGGTTCGATGGGAGCGTCCGTGTTCCAGGGAGCGGTCATCTTGTCACCTTTGCCGGCATGACAGTGGCAATCGATGATCATGCGATCCACTCCTTTTGCGGTTGGGACGAGTGTCCGGATTGCCTCACCCCGCGCAATGCCTTTTCTACCGCAGCCATGTACCAGATCGAGGTCTCGATCCCGCGGTAGAAGTTGGGCAGATGAAACTTCTCGTTAGGCGCGTGAATGCGATCGTCGGGCAGACCGAAGCCCATCAGAACCGCAGGAATTCCCAAGTACTCCTGAAAAGCATTCACGACGGGGATCGAACCTCCGGAACGCAGGAACACCGGATAGGCGCCGAAGCCTTTCTTGTAGGCGAAGCCGGCAGCGCGCACCGCGGAATGGTTCCGGTCGACCAGCGCGGCCTGCACGGGCGACATGGTTTTCACTGACGATTCGACCGCCGGCGGCGTGACGCGGGCGATGTGCTCGCGGAACAACCGCGCAATTTTCTCGGGATGCTGGTCCGGCACAAGGCGAAAGCTGAGCTTGGCGACGGCACGGGTTGGAATAACGCCCTTGACGCCGGGACCATAGTGCCCGCCGACCATGCCATTGATACCGAGTGACGGCCGTATCGTGGTGCGCTCGTAGAGCGTGTATCCGCGCTCGCCCCAAGGCCGATCCACTTTTGCATCCTTCAGAATCTTTTCGTCGCCCGGGCCGGTGCGGGCCATATAGGCACGCTCGCGCTCGCTCCAATCGCGAACGTCCTCGTAGAAACCTGGAATCGCGATCCGTCCCTGGTCGTCGTGCAGGGCAGCAATGATCTCGCACAACGCCTGGATGGGGTCGAGCACTGCCCCTCCGAAAGTGCCGGAGTGCAATTCCTGCCGCGGCCCACGGACTTCGATCTCCGCCCGCAAGCCACCGCGTTGGGCGTAACTGATCGCCGGCCGGTTTGGGCCCAGCATGCGCGTGTCGGAGATTACCGCGGCATCAGCGCGCAGGGCTCGGCGATTGCGCGCGACGAAGGGCAGCAGATGAGTGCTGCCAACTTCTTCTTCGCCCTCAAACAGACACTTCACGTTGATGGGCAACGCGCGAGAGGTATGCAGATAAGACTCGAGCGCTTTGACGTGGCAGAACAGTTGCCCCTTGTCATCGGCCGTGCCGCGCCCGTGGATGTTTTCCCCTTGCACCGTGGGAGTGAACGGGGGCGTTTTCCACTGCGCGACCGGCTCTTCCGGCAAAACGTCATAGTGGCCATAAATCAAGAGCGTGGGGCGATTTCTTGCGTGCTGCCACGCTGCGTAGACAAGCGGATTCCCGGGAGTAGGAATGACGCGAACTCGCTCCAAGCCGATGGCTTGCAGATGTCGCGCCAACCAGCTCGCGCACTGGCGGATGTCTTCCGCCCGCTGAGGCTGCGAACTGACGCTGGGGAAGCGTACAAATTCCTTCAGTTCTGAAACATGCCGCGCGCGGCGTGTGCGAGCGTATTGGAGAGCGCGGCCTGGATGCACATCTCACCCCGATCCTGCTGAGATCACCTCCGGAAGGGCAATTGTTCGGCGCCGCGGCATGATCGGCTTATGGCCAGAGCCCGATGATTGGTACGGGCTCGATGGCCTCCTCAGCCTCGAATAAGGCAGCCTCCGCGTACGCCTCATCCAGCCACAGAAGTGGCACGGGAATCGCGAGAAAGTCGTCCCAGTCTCCCCAGCGCCTGCGCCCGCGAGCTTCGTGGCGAGTTTGCCGGTTCGTGTTGACCTTGGAATACGAACCCGCTGCCGAGCGGGAGATATTGGGGACCCTCATCAGTGAACTGGATTGCATGGAAATCAAGTTGGGCATCTTGCTCCTCGTTTCATTACTCCCATCTCAGCGCGAGTGCAGCAAATCGGCTCGCGCTGAGAGAGGAGCATCCCGGGTTCAGACTTCATACTCGAATTCGCGAACCGGCGTTCGGGTTGGAGCTACTCCAGCCTTCGGCCGGCCATTTGCCTTGATGGGCGTCGGTTGAGTCTGATCCCAGGGCAGAACGCGATGCGAGCCGGTGCGCTTGCCCAATCCCATTGCCTGCGCGCTGGTCAGCCATTCTTCAGACTGCTCTGCGATCTCAAGCAACAAGGTTTCAAACTGCGAGCGCGTGGTCTGCAGGATGTGCGGCTGCGCCAGCCAGCGCAGGATTTCGCGCCCGGTCACGCCCATGCGTTGCCGAGGCGAGGTCACCAGCCGCTCGTTGTAGTAGCGGATGAGAACTTCTTCCACCACGTCCCAGGCATTGTCCGCGCCGAAGAGGCGTTTCACGTCGTCGGAATCAAGAATCTTGAACGCCTCCTCCAGCAGCTGCATTACTTCCACTCGAAGCACATTGAGATGGCCGAATGACAGCCACTTCAGGTTGTTGCGCAGATCCAGGCCGGCACGGCGAACGATGGCAATCGAACCGAAGCTCGGATCGTAGGCCCGCTCGCGGATCACATCCGAAATCCGCTTGTCGCGCCAGAACAGGGTCACCTGGTGCACGAAATGAGAGAACAGCTTGTGGTAATCGGTGTTGGCGCGCGAGCCGGTTGGCACCGGGGCGGCGCCGTATCCGAAAATGCGCTTGTAAGCCGAGAGCCGATCGCTCTTGGTGTAACGCAGCACATCGCGCCGGTCGAACTGATAAAGCGCAAAAGCGCCGGGCCCCGCGGAAAGTCGAACGGAACCGGCTTTGAACAACTCCTGCAACTTCTGCACCACCCGGAAGACCCCGATCTTCTCATGCTGCCAGAGATAGTACATATCGCCCACAGCCATGATGCGTTCGGAGGTGATGGTCTCGTCGTAAGGCTCGACTCCCTGCGGGAGGCGCGTGACACCGAACTCCTTTGCCGCGTCGGGGCCAACGCCAGCCAACTGGGAAAGGCCTTTGTCTGCGGGCGCGGGAGTCCTACCATCGGCGTCTACCACCGAGGCCAGCATGTCATCAATCTGCTTGGTGATCGCGTCGGCCAGCTGGGGATTGGAAACCAGGTCGGCCGAGAGCCGGTTGGCTACCTGTTCCCGCAGCGCTGCTATGCGGTCATATAAGCCTTGATAATCTTTTTCGGTCGCCATTGGTGACCCTCCTCGCTGTAAGTCCACGCTACCACTCGAACCTTATGGGAGTTCGTCAGCGCGATTTCCTTTTCGTTCTTACTCTTTGTTTTTTTTACTCTCGCCGGAACCGGCCGCTTTTGCCCACCAGTTCTTTATTTCTTCCACGAAACTTTCGTGACGTTTTGCCGTTTCGGCGAGATGGCTGTCCAACTTGTCCTGAACATTCTTCTGCGCGTCGTCGATCTTCTGTGACAGTGCAGTGTTACTAGCCTGCAGATCGGCCAATCCTTGTTGCAGGGCCTGATGCTTGCTCTGAAGTGCCGTCAGTTGGTCGACCGCAGACGCGGTGCCATCTGATGCTGCTGCGGCCTCCACAGTCGCCGTGGCGGGTGTGCCGGATTCGGCCACTGCAGGGGAAACGCTTCCAGTTGGTGCCGTTGTAGACCTGGATAGATCCGGAGTTTCGCTCGATGCTGTTGCTGGGCTAGCAGCCGAGCGGGAGCTCACCCCTGACACAATCGTTTCGCGCTTACCCGCTTTGGGTGATCCTTTCCTGGACGCGGAGCCTTTCGCGCCTGAGTGAGTGGGAAAACCTTCACCGAACCCTCCTCCGCCGAACCCTCCTCCTCCGCCTCCGCCGTTTCTGGAGCCGTCAGGCGGACCGGCACTTGACCCATTCCAATAAAACGCAGGAGAGAAGGTCGCGGTTTCGCCACCGGGATTGGTCACGACGACATCATGATTCCCCGTGTCATTCGGCCCAAGCCAATCCGCAGGATCAACGGATATGTCAATGCGTTGTGCCGAATAGAATGTCACGGTGCCGGCAATCCCCGTAGCTGCGGTTGAATAGATAGTGACCTCTGCTCCAGGTTCGAATGCATTTCCATACATCGTAAACTCCCAGTCGTATGGGAACTCATCCAGCAGTTTGGGCACCGTGATGCTATTGATCCCCAAAACGTCTTCCGATGGAGGCACCTCCTGCTCCACCTGTCTGGCTAGTTCGACGAGATCCCTGAGCTGCTTCTCCAGGTCGTCCAGAGCGTGGCGCACCCGGGCCGTCTTAAAGCCATCCGGCACTCTTCTCTTCTGGTCCTTGGGATGATGAGCTTGATGGACCATTCTTCCCAGCGTGTCCACGACCGGAAGAATATTGTTGGTTACCGAAATTTTTCCACCATCGCGCAGAAGCCGCGGCCCTTCCTCGGCTACAAAGCGATCCACCTCGTCCAGCACGTCTTCCAGGAACATTGGCGGCAGCGAGCGGTCGTCAAACTCAAGCAACAGGGTCTGGCGCTCGTTCGGTCCAATGAACACCGAATCCAGGGCGAAGCGCAGCTCGTTCACAGTCTCGGCAATCACATTAAACTGCCGCGAGATCAGCACCAGTTGCGTGCCGAAGAAAGCCTGTTCACGAGGCCTGAGGATGAAGAATTCGCGATTCGCAATCCAACTCTGCAACAGCGAAGTCATGTAGTCGGAGATCACCCGGAAATTGGTGATGTCCTGTTCGTCTTCCACCGAGTTGTTAAGTTTATTGCCGCGGAACTTTATTCCATACACATCCCTGACCTTTCCCAGGGTTCCCTTGACTTGATCCGGGTCAAGCTGGACCTCGCCGGCAGTAAGGTGAGCCACCTTTTGGCCCAGCAGAATGCCGAAATAGGTGTCGATGCGCAGAATGGAAGGAAGTCCAACCATCCCCAATTCTTTAACGATCTCGTTCATCTGGCTGCGAGCCATCTCGCGCAGCGCCTTCACGTATTCCGGATCCGCCTCAGGATCGAGCGGATACAATCCGTCCAGCAGTGACAGAGACTGCTCGAGGGCATCTTTGGCGCGCATGTAGAGGCTGGCCTGAGCGCCGGTGATGCCGCCGCCAAGATCGGTCTGGACCGCATAACTGCGAGGTTTCCACGTGGCCTCGGTGTGACCTTCCACATCGGTGAGTGTGAAAGATTGCGTGAGCGCTCCGATGAAACCCTTCGGGTCCGACGGGTTCGCCTTCCAACCGAGAACATCACTTACGGCCTGAAGGGCGGTCTGGCCGAGGTTTGATGAACCCGGCCCCGCTATGCCTCCTCCCCCGCCCGTAGGGATACCGACTGGTGAAGGGCGGTAGGCGATTTCCTCGGTGAGGATGGGATAGGCGATCGCGTCTTCCACATCTCGAGTGATTCTTTTGGGGTCGGCGCCTCCGGGCACCTGGCGAGAAAATGATTCCGCTGACGGCATCGCCGCGGTACCAGGATTCGCTGCTAAGCCGATGTTCTGGACCGTTATCAGGACCCACTCGCCGGGATTAAAGGCGACGGCGGAGGGAGTTGACATCGCAACCGTTCGACCATCTGTCTCGACGGAAATCATCCAGCCAGTCGGATTCTGCGCCGGGTTAAGTCCGGAATTTGGAGCGAAGATGCTGTAGTTCGAAGGCTCCTTAGCATTGGTCGATTGGCCACCCAATGCGGAGGTCTGGTCGACCGCTTCCGAGAAGGAAACTGTGATCGATCTCGTGTCTACCCTGCAACCTGTTACTCGTAGTGTCGCCATCGTCGCTCTCCTTCCGCCACGGTCAGTCGTTTCGTCGATCGGTAGTTTGTTCCTCGAGCTAAGGGCCCGATAGGCCAAGTGGACGCCCACCCGGGCTGCCGTTCAAGTGACACCTTCAACCTCGAGATCCTCAGCCGCACCTTTTGGCACCGTGATCTGCTGGCCAACATTGGTTGCCTGCATGGTGATGTTGACCGTCCCCAGTCGCTCGGCCAGCTCGCCCCAGCATGCTGCCAGGGCGCGGCTAGCCAGTTCGAGTGGCTCGCGGCACTGCTCGATTCCTACTTTCACTGTGCTGGCCCACGGCATCCATAAGCGGCGCTCATTGCCCAGCCTCGCCAGTTCTTTCAGTTTCTCGTACGACACCAGCTCGGAGGCGAACAGCTGCTCGACGCGATGAAAGCGTTCCTGACAGAGACCCAGGGCGCGGCGGGCCCGATTCAGATCGACGGGATCCGCAACTGCTTTCCGGGCCTGCAACGCCGCTTTACGCGCTTCGTGCAAAGTTCCCATCATGTCGAGCACCGCATTCTCCAGGCCGTCGGCCAGCGCAGACTCGTCTTTCGGAGTGTCACCTGACGTCACCTGCAGCGCGTTCAGCGCATCGTGCAACTTGTGCAGGCTGACCGATAGTGCCCGGAATGTCGTTTCCAATGCCATTTCGTTACCCGCTGGCCAACGCCCGGTAAAAATTCTTGGTGAGTATCTCGGGCCGCGCCAATCGGCGGTCCAGCGCCGTTCGCACCGCCCCAATCAGAAAACGTTCAGGAATAATTCCTGGATCCACGCCGGCCGCCAGCCGCCGCGAAGCCTCTTCGATCATCTGCTGCTCTTTGCCTCCAAAGTTCAACACCTTGGCCAGGCTGCGGTTGCCAAGCGAACGAAAAGGCTGGAAACACATGGCTTCCACCGCGATCGGGCAAGCCTCGTCGAACGACTTCACCACCGCTGGAGGAATGTTGCCCGTTGACGAGCCGGGATAGATCCGCAGCCACGCCTTTCGATAATGCCGGCTTTCGGTCTCGAAACCCATGCGTCGCAGCAGCTCGGTGTTGATGAGCATGCGCAAGAACGGTGTTGGATGCGGGCCTCTCGGGCTGTAGGCAACTACCGTCTCTGGACCTCGAGCAAGAATGTCCATGAGAGAGCCGGCAATGCAGGGTCCGCCCAAAAGCATGCCGCTCATGTCGGCGAACATCTCGCGATTCCACCGGACCCACGTGCGCGCCACTTGGCGGGTAGCTCCGGCGCGCAACAGCGCCAGGCCAACTTTCCTGGGAACATCGCGCGAGAGTCCCAGATCGTTCTGCAGATTATGGCTCGTTTCGTGCAGCACCGCACCGAGAGTCCACGGGTTAATCAGCCGGTGATAGGGAAGCTGGATCAGGGGAAACGGATTCAACTGCTTTCCCAGCCGTTTTAAGGGCACGCCGCGGCGAAATGTAGCCGGAGCAAATCCCGTGGCCATGTAGGAAAAAGGTGGCGGGGCGGGGATGGCACGCGCCACGGCCAGTCCCAGATAACTCGCGCGATAGCAATCAAGCCCGATTCGATCGCAACTGAGCAGCCATTTTGCGTAACGAGTCTGCCGCTGTCCGAAGAGCTCAAAATAAAAGTCCCAGATCTTTTCGATGCCCCGGACCCAATGGTGCGCGTGCTCTTTTTTGCGCATCAAGTCCTGCAGGCCGGCGGTGCCCGCTTCCTGCGCAATCCGCGCCGACTTGCTGACCCTGCCCGACATTTTCAGCAGGTTGCGACGGAGTTGCGTGATCATTCCGTTGACAGCCTGCAGATGTCCGGCCGTGGGCGCTTCCGCCCCAGTTCCGAATTCATCCGCTTTAAAAGGACGCAAGGCCGCTGCGTGCCGTGTCACATTAATCGACTGCGCGCGCAACCAGGATGACATCACCGCAACCGGAGCTGCCGCGGCTTTGGGCCGCTGCAGTGGAATCGGTGCCATCCTGGTTGGCGTCGGCATTGTGTCGGTCATCGCGGCCATGGTATTTCCCCAGCGTGTCCTTGGCTACAGCAGCGGCGCTTCTATCTTTACTTCTATCGAGGGAGCGGTTGGCCACAGCAGCCGCAATATGCAACTTGCGACGCTGCACCGGCTCCACATGTGCATTGTCCGCCCACAACTTGCCCGGGCCGTACGTATCCGCCGGGTGCTGGCGGGGCGCCGGGTCGTCGAGCGGGTCCTGCTCCGACGTAACCAGGAGCCGCATAACCGGTCGTGGTGTAACCCGGCGCCGCACCTGGAACGGCCTGCACCGGAGCTCCGGGGCGTCCGTAGCGATTGCCATAGCGATACGGATACCGGCCGTAGCGCCAGTGCGGACGAGCCACTCCGCGATGACGCCGGTGGAATTTGCGCTCGAGTTGATTGTGGTGGCGCAGGGCATGCCGGCGATGTCCAGGATGCCCAAGCACGTGACGCGCCTGTTTGGCCAAGGTTCGAACCGCCGTCCGAGGCGTGATGTGCCGCCCATGGGCTGCCTGGCGCGCGATGCTTCCGACCGTGCGCCGCGCGATCGCGGGCACGGTTTTTAGCAGGTGGCGCGTCTGCGGATTGCGATGCAGCGACTTCGCCACGTGACCGATGCTCTTGGTCAGCTGCGGCGTGGCTTTCGACACTGCGCGTGCAATCTTCGGCAATGCCTTCTTCGCCATGGGCGCAACCGCCCTGGCGACCACCGGCAAGAGTTTGCTGGCGGCCATTCCGATCAGCGGCAGAAAGTGTTCCGCCGCCTCGTCTTCGCTTTCCGCCTCAAACGCCATCTCTCCCAGATGCTCCATCATGGCATCGGGATAGATCTTGCGGATGGGGCTGACTTCGTCTTCCGCTTCGGCTTCGAAGGCGCTCTCGTCTTCGAATTCGTCTTCCCCTTCTCCTTCACCGAGAAGGCTGCCGACCACGTTGCCGATCGCGCCCAGCCAGCCTTCGCCTTCGAGGCTGGATTCATCCTCGTACTCGGATTCCAGTTCCTCTTCACCCTCTCCCGAATATTCATCTTCGAGTTCGTGGATCAGTTCGGACTCATAAGCCATGACGATTCCTCCTGCACAATGGTCGAGTGTTGATGGGCCCAGGTTTGAAATCAGTTGCGGTTAGCGCAAGGCGCTGCGGCGCCTGCGCTGGAAGCGTCCCGTAACGCGCCGGCGCGGCTTTCTGTACGCGCGGCTCACCTTCACATTGCGGGTGAGGGCAGCGGCACAAGCCTTGGGGCTGCTCAGCACACGACGCACCTGTTTGGCCGCGGCACGAGCTGCACGTTTGCGAGTAATTGGGATGCCCTTCGCTGCCTGGCGTCTCAGGTCCTTTACGGCGCGGCGCATAATCGTCGGCACCACGCGAACCACCGGACGGGTCACGCGACGACGGCGCAAAATGCGCGTCAAGATCGCGGTTCCGCGGACCATGTGCGGCAGGATCTTGCGCAATGCGCGCCGGTCGCCGGGCGAGATGACAGTCACAGTGGCGGCTCCGGCCATCGCCTCGGCCTCACCTTCATGCGCTTCATGGGATGCGGCTTCCGCCATCATTTCGGCGACCGCTTCATTGTGCGTCAGTTCGTGGGAGGCGATCTCGTGCGTCATCTCGGCTTCGCCTTCGGCCTCGGTCTCGCCTTCGAATTCGTCCTCGAACTCGCCTTCGCCCATAGCCTTGCTGGCGATGTTCCCGAGCGCAGCGCCGAACGGGCCGCCAATGGCGGTGCCCACGATTGGGGCGGCCACCTTCGCGACTCTCTTGAGAATGGGAGCGGCCTTCTTCAGAAACTTACCTATGCTGCCGAAGAACTCCTCGCCCTCATCCTCGCCCTCGAAGGCGCTCTCATCTTCGAGCTCTTCTTCGCCTTCGCCGAGCAGGTTGCCCACAACGTTGCCGATGGCGCCGAGCCAGCCTTCGCCTTCCAGGCTGGATTCGCCCTCGAACTCTTCTTCGCCCTCGAGTTCTTCTTCTCCCTCAAGCGAGCTTTCGTCTTCTAACTCTTCCTCGCCCTCGCCGAGCAGGCTGCCCACGACGTTACCGATGGCGCCGAGCCAGCCCTCGCCTTCCAGACTTGATTCGTCTTCGCTTTCGAGTTCGCCCTCGTGGAACTCATCTTCCAGTTCCAGTTCCAGTTCGCCCTCATGCATGTCCGCCATGGTGCTGACCTCCTCACGATTGATGACGACCCTGTGCAAAGTAGACTGAAGCGCAAAACGAATCTAGTCACATTTTGTGGTGACCCGTTTTGCGGTCGCTGGAATTGGTTCACTCAGATAGGGGACGCGCACAAGGAATAGCACGCGATCAATGGTGATAGCCGCCGGCACTTTGGCGGGTGAGAGACTTTGCGCTGGGATTTTTCTTGAAGTGCTTGATCGCGCTACGCAAGTCGTCGAGCAACAATCCGGCGAGATCGCGGCTCACGCCCAGCCGCGCCAGCACTCGCTGCACAACCAGATCGCTGCGGTTCGCCGGCATGGGATACGCCGGCACCTGCCAACCTTTTACTCGCAAGCGGTCGGCCAGATCGTAGAGGGTAAAGCCGCGCTCTACCCCTCGCTTCAGCGTCCAGGTGCACCCGGGAACGCCGCCGCGGCCGTCATAGATCAAATCGAAAATGCCTTCGCTCTTCAACTGATCGGCAAACCACGCGCCCACGTCGGCACAACCTTGCGTGATCTTGGAGTAGCCCTCGCGGCCGAGGCGCACGAAGTTGTAGTACTGGGCGACAATCTGGCCTCCAGGACGCGAGAAGTTGAGTGCGAAGGTGGGCATGCTTCCGCCCAGATATTTCACGCGAAAAATCAATTCCTCCGGCAAATCTTCTCGCTCGCGCCAAATCGCCCATCCACAGCCCAGCGGAGCCAGTCCATACTTGTGTCCCGAGGCGTTGATCGACTTGACTCGCGGCAGGCGAAAATCCCAGACCACCGAAGGATGGATGAAGGGTGCGATAAAACCTCCGCTCGCGGCGTCAACGTGGATCGGGATGTCCAGCCCTTGCTCTTCTTCGAGATCATCGAGCGCGAGAGCGACCTCCTGGATCGGTTCATATTGCAGGGTGTGAGTAATGCCCAGGGTCGGCACGACGCCAATCGTGTTCTCGTCGCAGCGCCGCAGGACCTCATCCGGCGACATACGCAGGCGCTGTCCCTCGCAGGGAATCTGGCGCAGCTCCACCTCGAAATAGCGCGCAAATTTGTGCCAGCAAATTTGCACGGGCCCACAAATGAGATTCGGCTGAGTGGCAGGCTTGCCCGCGCTCTCCCGCTTCTTGCGCCATCTCCTCTTCATGGCCAACCCGCCCAGCATGGCTGCCTCGCTTGACCCCGTGGTCGAGCAACCCTGCGCATTGGCCGCGTCCGGAGAGTTCCACAAATCGGCAAGCATGCGAACGCACCGCGATTCGATCTCCGCGGTCTGCGGATACTCATCCTTGTCGATCATGTTCTTGTCGATGCACTCATCCATGAGCTTGCGGACTTCCGGTTCAACCCAGGTCTGACAAAAGGTGGCGAGGTTCTGGCGGGAGTTTCCATCCAGCAGCAGTTCGTCGTGCACGAGTTGATAGGCGGCGGTCGGGTCCGTTTCTTCCTTGGGAAACTTGTAGCGGGGCAGCGGATGCGGGAGGAAGCTCGAACCGAACACCTGGTCCTCAAGATTGGAAGAGACTTCTTCTTTGGAGAAGACGGCCATGGTGAGTCCTCGGCGAATACTCCGATCGCCCTTCCACCCACAATTCGTGAGCGACCGGCGGATTGTAACTTCTGCCGCTCCGGCGTCGGTAGTCGCCAATTTGGGGTACACGGCGCGACAACAGGCCTTATACGAGATCTTCCTGAGCCCGTATTCAGAGCCTTTGCTTGACCTTAAGGCGAAAACCATCCAGGTTTGCCGTTTTTCCCTACGAACGGCCGGTGAGCAAGCGTCATCCACCTAAATAGCTTTAGAACCTGGTCGGACAGGGCCTGTCGTTACTTTGTCGATCCGGTCACCAGGGCGACAATTTGAAAGGCGAGCCGATAACCTACATATGATTGACGAAAAAAACATGCGGTCGATGTTAGAGAATATGGAACGCGCCGCGGAGGAAGCTCTGCGCAGCGATCCCGCCTTTTATGAAGCTTTGCAATCTCTGAAGTCTGAAATTGATTGCGATCCCCGTGTGCAATCGGCTATCAACAACCTGCGGGCTGCTGGAAGCAGAGTTTTCAGCTCCCTGGTCCCGCAGATCAAAATCCGGGTCCGAACCAGGGAAGGCATTGTTTCTCTGCCTCCGCGGCATGGAGAAAGCACCGCCCCCGCCAGCGAGCCACTCGCGAAGTTAACGCAGGAACTTAGAAGCGCAGCCAACTCCGTGATCATGCGCGGCCGCCATCGCGAGGAACTCGATCACATCCTGAACGAAGCGATCGGGAGCAGTGGCCGCTTTGAAGGGCTAGCTTCTGAGATCGAGAACGCGGGCAACGAAGTTGTGATCTGTCTGGATCTTTCCGCCTATGCGCAAGTTCGAGAGTCTTCTGCGCCAATTCATAAGGGGAGGAAGTTCGATGCTTTCAGAGAGCCCCTTAGCGCGCTGCTTTCAGTTCAAGATTTGAAATTCCTCAAAGACTTGAAAATCAAAGTCATCGAAAATTAAGCGTCAACCAAACCTGATGACTGACGCACCGTCATGCAGGGCTGCGCTTTTACGCGTCAAAGCCGAGGGATCCTTTAGGACTTCTTCCCGTTCGGACCTGAGCCCAGAATCGAATTTCGCGTCAGTCCTGCTCTGTTACGAAAACCGAACAAACGAAACGGCCGTTGCCAAAAAACTTGACTTGCTCTTCCTTTCGATTCCACTTTCATCGCTTGCGGCATGAGAAGTGATGGCGTTCGAGTCGGCGCCCAGGTCTCACTTTTGTCGGCAGCGTCGTTGGTCAATGCGGCTTCTAACCATCCCAGGAGGAGGGCGAAGCCGGGCGTGATTGGACTCATTCTGAGCAAAAGTGGCATATGGCTTCTGCGACTGGGCGGCCCCGGCTTGATTGTCATTGGACTCATCGACAATTCCGTAGTTCCCATTCCAGGCGGCATGGATTTCTTTGTTATTCTGCTTGCAGCCGGTCATCGCGAATGGTGGTTCTACTACGCCTTCATGGCAGTCGTAGGAGCATTAATTGGGGGCTACCTGACGTATCGCCTCGCTAAGAAAGGAGGCAAGGAAGAGCTGGAGAAAAAGATCGGCAAGAAGCGGGCGCAGAAGGTTTATGACCGCTTTGCCGAGGGCGGCTTCTCCACCGTGCTGGTGACGGCGCTTCTGCCGCCTCCGTTCCCCATGGTGTCGGTGCTGATGGCGGCTGGCGTCATGCAATATCCGCCACGGAAATTTCTCTCCGCGCTGGCCGTTGGACGAGCTATCCGCTTCTTTGCTCTCGCGTTCCTGGGCCGGCTCTATGGGACGGCGATCGTGGGCTGGTTCACTCGCTACTACAAGCCATTTTTGTACGTTCTCATCGCCTTGGCGGTCGCGGGATCCATTGCCGTCTTGCTGTATTTTAAGTGGTACCGGCCACGACACAAATTGCAGAATCAGCCCGCAAAGCCCTGACACTCCTTATCCTTAGCCCAAGTCACTTTAGTAATTTGAATCCGGGTGCGGCAAAGATGGATGATCTCTGGCAATGCCTGATTCTGGCAATACGCGCCGTTGGGAGCGAATGCCCGTCGACCTGCCCGTCCGGGTAGTTACGTCCAAGGGCTTCTCGACCACTGTGGTCGAGGGCCGCGGCACGGAAATGAGCGAAGGGGGCATGGTGCTGTATGCGGGAATCCTGCTCAATCCCGGCGACCTGCTGGAAATTGAGTTCGATACCCCCACACCCTCACGCATGCCCGCCATCGTGCGCTCGCGCAATGGCTTCTGTTTCGGATTAGAGTTCATCACCCCGTTGCCCTCGTAGTTTCAAGCTTCCCGTCATCCTGATAGCGTTGCCGCGGAATTTGGTCTAACATCTTCCGGCGGTGCCAGGAGCTCCTATGTATTTCGAACAGTTCTATCTGGGCTGTCTCGCGCATGCTTCCTACATGCTGGCTTCAGAAGGCGAGGCGGTGGTGGTCGATCCGCAGCGGGATGTCGATCTTTATATCAAGGCTGCGGCCGATCATGGAGTCGCCATCCGGCACATCTTCGAGAGCCACCTGCATGCCGACTTCGTTTCCGGTCACAGGGAGCTGGCGGCGCGCACCGGCGCGAAAATCTATATGGGAGCCCGGGCGGGCGCGACGTTTCCGCATGTGGATGTCAGCGATGGATTCGAACTGAAATTCGGCAAGGCATCCATCCGCGTCGTGGAGACGCCGGGGCACACGCCGGAGAGCATCTGCCTGGTTGTCACCGATCACGAGAAGTCGAACGCGCCCTGGGCGGTGCTGACCGGCGACACTCTGTTTATCGGCGACGTTGGCCGGCCTGACTTATCGCCTCAGCACACCTCCGCCCAGCTTGCCGGGATGCTCTACGACAGCCTGCATCAGAAGCTGCTCACGCTCGGTGACAGTGTGCTGGTCTATCCGGCGCATGGCGCGGGCTCGCTCTGCGGGAAGAACATGCGCGCTGAGCGCTCGTCCACCATCGGCACCGAGCGGCTCACCAACTATGCGCTGCAGATCAAGAGCAGGGAAGAGTTCATCGCGCAACTCACCAGCCACCTGCCGGCACGCCCGGAATATTTCGCGAAAGATGCCGAGATCAACCGAACCGGCGCGGCCGCCTTGTCGGAGTTGCCGGCGCTGCGGGCGATTGCGCCGCCTGAACTGCAAAAGATGTTGAAGGATGGCGAGATCGCTCTGGACGTTCGCCCGGGCGATGAGTTTGCCGCGGGTCACGTGCCGGGATCAGTCAACATTGCGCTCTCGGGACAGTTTGCCTCATGGGCCGGAACGGTCTTGGGATTGTCGTCGCATCCGGTGCTGATTGCGGCTACAGACGCGCAGATTGAAGAGGCGCGGACCAGACTGGCGCGCGTCGGCATCGAAGCATTGGACGGGTATCTTGCCGGAGGCGTCGCAGCGTGGAAGCAGGCTGGTCTTCCAGTCGCGACGGTTGACCAGATCACGGTGGACGATCTCAACTCGCGGTTGCGATCTGGTGGCTTGCAAGTGCTGGACGTGCGCCGAGAGCCGGAATGGGACGCGGCGCACATTGCAGACGCAGTCTGGTGGCCGCTGGATAATTTCAAGGTGTCTCCGCCGGAAATCGATCACGACGTGCCGCTCGTGGTGCACTGCAAGGGCGGATACCGCAGCATCATCGCCTGCAGCCTGTTGCAGCGCGCCGGATTCGGGCGCGTGCTCAACGTGGTGGGCGGATTCGATGCCTGGCAGCAGGCAAAGCTCCCGTCGGTGACTGGGAAACCGGTCGGAGTGTGATTCAAATCACTTTTAAGGCCTGTGGAAAAAGTGTTCCTGCAGGAACATAAAAGTACATTTCTGTACATACAATTCTATCGACTGTTTGACAAGTGCTGTGCATTCAGCAGCTTACGAGCCTGATTTTATGACTTCCAAATCCTTTCCCTGGTCTACGACGAGAGAAATCAGACTTTCCAAATCAGCCTGAGTGGTGGCCGGGTTCATGAAGGTGAACTTCAGACATTGTCGGTTGCGAACGCGCGTGTGACCGATGACTGCGAGTCCACCGTCAAACAGGCGCTGACGAAGTCTGGCATTCAGCACGTCTGAATCGAGAGTCCCGTTCGAAGGCAGATAGCGGAATACGACCGTGCTGAACTGAGGTTCGGAGACGAGTTCGAGTTGCGACGTTTTCCGGATGATCTGAGCAGCGTGATCGGCTAAAGCAATCGTGCGATCGATCATGTCGGCGAGCGTGCTCCGGCCCAGAGCCTGGAAGGAGATCCACAGCTTCAACGCGTCGAAGCGGCGGCTGGTGAGCAGGGAAGTCGTGACCAGGTTGGGGATGCCCGTTTCTTCGTGGAGTTCGGGGTTGAGATAGTCAGCGTGCATCTTCATCGAGTCGAAATGGCGCGACTCTCGCAGCAGGAAAACACTGCACGGGATGGGCTGCCAGAAGAGCTTGTGAAAGTCGATCGCGACGGAATCCGCCAGCTCGATGCCTGCGAGCTTGTCGCGGTGTTGATCGGAAAACAGCAGGGCGCCACCGTACGCAGCATCCACGTGAAGCCAGGCGCCCGCGGTTCGTGCGACGGCGGCGATTTCGGGCAGTGGATCGATGGAACCAAAGTCTGTGTTTCCCGCGGTGGCCACGATGGTCATGGGCAAAAGTTCCTGTTTGCGCAGCAGGTCTAACGCGTCCCGTAAGGCGGCTGCCTGCATCCGGAAGTTGTCGTCGACTGCGACTCGCACGACGCAATCCGTGCCGAGTCCTAATTGGGCGGCCGATTTCTCGACAGTGAAGTGAGCCACTTCCGAACACAGAATACGCACCTTGCGCGCTTCGGGCGGCAGGCCGGATTTTTGCGCCGACCACTCCCAATGGGTCTGCAAAAATACATCGCGCGCCAGGAGCAGGCCCATGTAGTTCGATTGAGAGCCGCCGGTGGTAAAGGTTCCGCTTGCGCTGCCGGGCAGGTTGGCTTCCTTGCAGAGCCAGTGAATGAATTTCTGCTCGACAATAGTCGCGATTGGCGCCTGGTCGAACGAATCCATCGACTGATTCAGCGCGCTGATCACGACTTCCGCGGCCAAGGCAGCGAGCAACGGTGGGCAGTGCAGGTGCGCCGCAGTATGAGGATGGCTTACCGCCACGGAATTAGCGACAACTGTGCGTAACGTCTCGCCAATCTGGTCTGGGGAGCATTCGCGCGGCGGGAGGAAGTTGGCGTTGATCAGGTCTGCGAGGGCCGCGGGACTCTTTCCGGCATAGGCTTGGGTTGGGAGCGCGTCGCAGATCAGTTGGACAGCTTGCGTGACGAGACGGCGGTAGGCTTCTTTGCCGTCTTTGGTGGATGTAAGGAAGTCAGATTCGAACAAGGGAGGCCTCGATAACGACCGCAGGGGCTAAAGCCGGAAGAAAGGGGCGACTAACGCGGCCCTAAAGGGCCGCTCTTCCACAGTGGCCCCGGCGCTGGGTAAGTAAGTCGGACGGAATCATAGCCAACAATGTGGCTAGGCTTTCCGCAGGCCGAGGACCAGGGCGACTACGCCGCCGGCCACAAGAACCACTCCAACCGCGGGTGGAAGGCGGTCGCTGTTTTCGGTCTGAATGCTGAACTTGGCGTCGCCGATGGAAACGCCGTGTTTTTCGCGGTGGGGAACCGGGACGATGAACGAGAGAATCCCAAGGATCACCAACAGGACTCCGGCGATGGAAAGGGCCTTCATCAAAAAGTCTCCTTTGCAACTCGGGTGACTTCGCCAGGGCAGGCTCCCGGCCGCCGAGACGGCGGCGCTACCAAACCGTGCGCTGCCCAAATCGCGTCCTGCGAATCCTATCATTACTGCTTAGCCTCTATGGGATAACTTGTTCCAGTACTGGTATCGTGTGGTGCAGGGAACTTTAGGAGCGGACGAATGAAGACAGGCAAGATCGCCAATACTTTTCGGGTGGACAGGGGCAAACATTTTAAGTTGAAGGATTTCGATCCCGCTGACACGGGTCACTGGCGCTCCGAGGAGCGTGCGGCCGAGGCGTTGCAGGAAGGAGTCCAGCGGATGGCTGACTTGCAGGACAAACTTTATGCGCAGGATCGCTGGGCGCTGCTGCTGATTTTTCAGGCCATGGACGCCGCCGGGAAGGATGGCGCGATCAAGCACGTGATGTCGGGAGTGAATCCGCAGGGGTGCCAGGTGTATTCGTTCAAAACACCCTCGGAACGGGAACTGCAGCACGATTTCCTCTGGCGCACGACGCTCGATTTGCCCGAGCGCGGCCACATCGGAATCTTTAACCGGTCCTATTATGAGGAGGTGCTGGTGGTGCGCGTGCATCCGGAAATTCTTGCAGGAGAAAAGGTACCGCCATCTCTGGTGGGCAAGAAAATCTGGGAGGAGAGGTTTGAAGATATTGGCTGTTTTGAGCGGCACATGGCGCGGAGCGGGACCGTCATCCGCAAGTTCTTTCTGCATCTTTCCAAGAAGGAGCAGAAGAAGCGGTTTCTGAAGCGGCTGGAGGAGCCGGAGAAGAACTGGAAGTTTTCCGCAGGCGACATTCACGAGCGCGACTGTTGGGGCGATTATCAGGATGCGTATGAAGATATGATCCGCAATACAGCGACAAAGCATGCGCCGTGGTATGTGGTTCCGGCGGACAACAAGTGGTTTTCGCGGCTGGTGATTTCGACAGTCATCGTGGACACCCTCGAGTCGCTCGGCCTGGAGTATCCGAACGTAGACGCCGCGAAGCGGAAAGAACTCGAGGCGGCGAAGAAAATTCTGGAGTCGGAAAAGGGATGAAGAGGTGAAGTGGCCGGTGGCCAGTGATTGCGCCAGGAACATGAAGAGCCCTTTGCAGCGAGCCTTTCGAGTATTACCATAGGTCCATCGTTCACATCTTCTCCGGAGATCACCTCAACATGGGTTCAAAGAACGCCTTGTTTTGTGTCCGTCTGATTCTTGCCATTTCATTCTTACCCTTTTTAACCACGGCCGGTCTCGCGCAGACCAAGCCTGAGCGGCAATCCAAAGCGGTCAAAGCTTCGCAACCGGCAGCACAGACTACTCAGCCCGCCGCGGCTGCCACTCCAAGCGAAGGGGACACCGCGGAATCCACCAAACCCGAAGAGAAGGTCTTCAAAGGAATGAAATACCGGCTGGTAGGGCCGTTCCGCGGCGGACGATCTTTGACCGCGGCCGGCATTCCGGGCGATCCCACGACCTACTATTTCGGCGCGACCGGTGGCGGCGTGTGGAAGTCCACCGATGGTGCGATGACGTGGTCATCGATGTTTGATAAGGAAGGGACATCGGCCATCGGCAGCATTGCGGTGGCCAGCTCCAACCATAACCTGCTGTATGTGGGCACAGGGGAAGCGTGCATTCGCGGCAACATCTCGCATGGCGACGGCGTGTACAAGACGCTCGACGGCGGCAAGACGTGGAAGAACGTCGGGCTGCACGATTCGCGGGCGATCGGCAAGGTGATCATTAATCCTACGAATCCGGACATTGTTTTTGTGGCGGCGCTGGGGCACCCGTACGGCCCGAACCCCGAGCGGGGAATCTTCCGCACTACCGATGGCGGCAAGACCTGGGATAAAGTTCTCTACAAAGACGAAAACACGGGCGGCATCGACGTTGCCTTCGATCCTCACAATCCCAATATTTTGTTTGCGGCGCTGTGGCAGGCTCGACGCACCTCGTGGAGCATGGAGAGCGGCGGGCCAGGCAGCGGCTTGTACCGCTCGGCTGATGGAGGCACCACGTGGAAGCGCCTCGAGGAGCACGGGCTTCCGAAAGGTCCGTACGGAAAGATCGGCGTAGCCGTAGCCGCGAATTCGGATCGCGTGTATGCGCTGATCGAGGCCCACAATCCCGACGGCGGACTTTACCGCTCTGATGACGCCGGCGAAACCTGGCAGCTGGTCAATCCGAGCCACAGCCTGTGGCAGCGGCCCTGGTACTACATGCACGTGATCGCCGACCCGCGCGATGAAAATACGCTCTACATCATGGATGTGGACGCCTACAAATCGACCGACGGCGGGCATCTGTTCAACAAAGTTCATGTGCCGCACGGCGACAATCACGGATTGTGGATCGATCCGCAGAACACGCGGCGCATGATCGCATCGAACGACGGCGGCGTGACGGTGACGCTGGACGGCGGGAAGAACTGGACACCGCAAGATAACCAGCCCACCGCGCAGTTCTATCACGTGATCACCGACAGCGCGACGCCGTATCGCGTTTATGGCCCGCAGCAGGATAGCGGCACCGTGGCCATTGCCAGCCGCAGCGACGACGGTTCGATCGGCAACAGCGACTGGTATGACGTGGGCGGCGGCGAGGCGGGATACATCGCGCCCTATCCGCCGGATCCGGATGTTGTGTACGCGGCGGACTACCAGGGGAACATCACGCGCTACGACCGGCACACCGGCCAGGTGAAGGCGATTACCGAGCAACCGGAACTTTCAGACGCACACGGGGCCGCGAATTTGGAGCACCGTTTCCAGTGGACGGCTCCGGTCATGATTTCTCCGCACGATCCCAACACGCTGTATCACGGCGGAGAAATGTTGTTTAAGACGACCGACGGCGGCGTGCACTGGCAGGCGATCAGCCCTGACCTCACGCGCAACGACAAGGGCAAGCAGAAAGTGTCGGGCGGATCCATCACGCTCGATGATTCCGGCACCGAGTATTACGACACGATCTTCGCACTGGCAGAATCCCCGATCACCAAAGGGTTGCTGTGGGTGGGTACGGACGACGGATTGATCCAGCTCACCAAGGATGAAGGCAAGACGTGGACCAACATCACTCCGAAGGATATGCCGGAGTGGAGCCGCATCAGCCAGATCGATCCTTCGCCGTTCGATGCGGGCACGGCTTATGTGGCGGTGGATCGGCACCAGTTCGATGATCTGCATCCCTACATCTACAAGACCGGCGACTACGGCAAGACTTGGACGAAGCTGGGGCAGGGAATTCCGGACACAGCGTTTGTGCGCGTGGTGCGCGAGGACCCCAAGAAACGCGGGCTGCTCTATGCCGGGACCGAGACTGGAATTTATGTTTCGTTCAACGATGGAGCCAACTGGCGTCCGCTGAAATTGAACCTGCCAACCACCCCGGTGCACGATCTCGTCATCAAGAGCAACGACCTGGTCGTCGCCACGCACGGGCGGGCGTTCTGGATTCTCGATGACCTTACGCCGCTGCGGCAATACAGTGACGAGCTCGCGCAGAAAGATGTGTTCCTGTACACGCCGGGAACGGCCTACCGGATTCAGGCCGGAGCCAGCGGGCCGCGGCAACCCTCGAAGCGCGCGGGCCAGAATCCTCCGGCGGGGGCGATCATTTACTACTACCTGAAAGACGCTCCCAAGGCGGATACCGAGGCCAAGCTAGAGATTTTGGATGCTTCCGGCAAAGTGATCCGCAAGTATTCGAGCACGGAGTACAACACGCTGGAAGAGCCGCCGGATCCGGATGACAAGAAACCCGAAAAGGAGCTCAAGCCCGAGGCAGGACTGAATCGCTTCGTATGGGATTTGCGCTACGAAGAGGCGCGGCATGTGCCCGGTTATTACTTATACGAATACGGCAGCGGCGCGCGCGGGCCGGTGGCCATTCCGGGGAATTACCAGGTGCGGCTGACAGTGGGTGGTCAAACCCAGACCGCGCCGTTTGAGCTGAAGCTCGATCCGCGGGTCAAAGTGAGCCAGGAAGATCTGGAGGCGCAACTGAAACTGTTGCTCGGCACACGAGACGAATTGAGCCGCGTGTACGACACCGTTAATCAGATCCAGGATGTGCGGGCTCAGTTGGCGGGCCTGAAGCGGCGGCTGCCGGAAAATGCGAGCGCGAAGAACATCGTCACCGCGGCGGATGACCTGGAAAAGAAGCTGGTGGCGATCCGCGAGGACCTGATCAACCTGGACATTACGGCGAACGAAGACTCGCTGGCCTATCCTCCGCAACTCGATGCCAAGCTGGCCTATCTGGCCATGGACGCGGGCACAGCCGATTCGGCGCCGACCGAGGCCGAGTACCGGCAATTCGAGAAGCTGAAACGGCAAAGCGGCGAATTCATTGCCCACTGGGAGGGTGTCCAGCGTCGGGATCTGGCAGCCTTCCAAAAGCTGGCGGTAGAGGGCAGTCTGTCGACCGTCGTGGTGCCTCCAGCCGGACGGGTGACGGAAGAGCCGGTGGCGGCGCATTGACCTGTAAAACGGGTCTTGGGTCTTAGGGGTTAGGTCTTAGGCTAAGCGCCAAAACCTAACCCCTTCTTTCTGCCTATCACTCGCTTCCTGAGACTTCAGACCTCGGACGTCAGACTGCAACCCGGCCTAAAACCCAATACCTAAAACCCAAGGCCTAAGGCCCAAGACCCAAGACCCAAGACCCAAGACCGAAGACCGCTGCGCCCAACCCGCGCTTTCCTGGTTACTGCTATTACTTCCGTGCCATTTCCATGGCACTGTTGTGCCCTATCCCCTGCTCTAGCCCGTTGCTATTCTTCCGATAGAGATGACGTAGTTCCTCCCCTGAAGGTGAATGTTGGGCCGGATTGGGAGGATGCTTTATGAAGATCATGCATCTGTGCTATGCGGCGATAGGCTTTGCGGTGGCCCGCTGGATATTCCGACGGCAGGCGTTGCCGGTAGTCGACCCAGTCACACGTTTCCGATCACAGGGGCTGTTGTAAGAGACGCTTAACAAGCTCGGGCGCGCGCACCCGTTGCGCATCCATTTCGTCAACGCGCGCCCCAGTTCTCCCACCCAGAAGTACCATTACCAACGTTTGCCCGCACCACCCTCGGTGTGCCTTGCTCTCCATACAATGAGCTCAGAGACTTCTTCCGGTGACCCAATGTGCCTGCCGGGGAGCGGTCCGCAGTGGATCTCGCGTTCATGCTACGGCTTCCGGGAATCCGAATCTTGCTGGCGCTGCCGGTGATGCTCGCGGTGCTGGCACCAGTGCGCGCGGCGGCGCAGGATGCCAACGATGCGCCCTTGGGAGACGTTGCCCGCACTCTGCGCAAGAAGACTCCTTCCACACAGCCGGTGATTGATGACGACAATCTCCCCCAGGTCATGGAGCAGGTGCAGCAGGCCGACAGCCGGCGCGGGGCCGCGTCGGCGCTGCGGTTTTTAATGGCGGGCGAAAGCAAGGGATTCCGGCTTTCGACACCCGATGCGACCTGCAGCCTGTCGTTCACGCCCAATGTGAAGTCGTTGCTCTCCAGCCAGTATTCGGAGATGGATTTGCCGCAGCCCCAAGTGACCAAGCTGCAGGGGCAAGCCACGATCGAAGGGGACGCGTTAACGCTTCCCATATTCAACGGAACCGATTGGCATGTGAGCGAACTCGACGTCGCCTTGACCGTCGTCCATAAACGCGGAACCAGGGATCCGTTCGGGCTGGAAGAACCGCTGGCAGGGAACGGCGAAGATGGAAATTCCGGCACGGCAAGTGATCCGCTTCAGCAAGTCCGGCCGGAGAAGAAGCCCGACCTTACGCTGATCTACCGCATGCGCGCGGCTGGGCCGCCCTGGGAAAGAGCGGTGTTCAGTGCGCCTCTAGATATCGATCTCGCTCCCGGCGATGAGTGGCATTGGGCCATTGTACAGGCGAAAGGCTATCCGCCTGAAAGTTACGCTAGAGGCCCGCAGCAGGCGGCCGCGAAGACGAATGCGCCAATCAACCCCGCGCTTCCGCCAGCGCTGGTTGTTCCGGAGAGCCCGACGTCAGCCTCACTGGCGCAAACTCCGCAATAAAAGCACTTCGCAATCGAGAGGTTCTTACTGCGCTCCTGCTTTCAGGACCACGGTGTTGCGCTCGTCGCTGGCAATGATGCGATAGAACTTCTTGAGTTCGTCGGCGCGAGTCACGGGCACGCTGAGTTCTTTCACCTCGAAAGTTCGGCTGTAGTGAATCAGGTTGCCTTTGACTTCGGTCTTGGAGTGATAGCTGGCGAAGCTGTAGTCGGCGTCAACCGCCGGCGGAATGTCGTCGACAACATATCCGGCCGGGATCGTGATATCGAAAGTATCGCTGTCGCGGGAAGGACCCTCGAATTCAATCGGGAACTTGCGCGGTTCTTTGATTTCTAAGATGCCGCTGCTCTTGGTCCCCAATACGCGCGGCCGAACCAGCAGCAGTCCTCCAGCATCCTTGGCATAGCCTGCGGCCTCGAAAGCGTAATGGAAGCCGAAGGGCTGGTCAGTCTGGTTGAGATTGGTGATGCTGGCCTGAGTGATGCGAAACAGAGACAAAGAACCGGCCAGGAGTTCTTCGATCGGCTTAACGCGGTCCGCATCTTTAGTCACCGTACGCAGCCGCCAGCGTTCAGACCAGGCGCGATCTCCCATGCGAGTCTCGCTGACCTCGCCTTTGAGGGTCCCGGTGGGATCGAGTGTCAACTTGCCGGCTCGCTGAATACTGTTCATAGACGGCGGTTGTTTGGGGAGTTCGATGAGTTCTCCGCCCTCCGAAGTTACAACTAAACCGTAGTTAGCCTGTAAGGCGCCGGAAATTTGGCCAAATGGCGTCATCTCATCGGTGGGATCGAAGAACAGCAGGCGGCCCAACTTCGGATGAGCTATGGTGGCCACGAGAGACGGATCCTGGATTCCCTCGGGAAGCTTGATTACCGTGATTTGGTGATCGAATCCCTGGTGAGCCGGCGTCTCCGGCGTAATCGAACCGCGCTCTGTATTGATGGCCACCTGGTAGGATTCCACTCCGATCTCCCCTAGCATGGAGCGCATTAGCGTGGCTTTGTCTTTGCAGTCTCCATAACGGTGAACGAAGACGTCGCGCGCCGGGTGGGGCTGCCAACCACCTATTCCAAGCTCAATCGCCACGTAGCGAATGTCGTGTTGAACGAATGCAGCGAGCGCCTGCATTTTCTCGAGCGGCGTTGCCTTGGAGGCTGTAAGTGCAGTGACTTTCTGTTTGATCTCCGGAGATGCGTCCAAGCGCCCCTGAAATAGATTCCAGTACCATGCCCCCATCTGGCGCCAGTTACTGAATCCGTTACTGACGGAGGGGCCGCTCGGGGCAAAGAAGGAAACGATCATGCCTCCCGCCAGGCCCCGCAGAGGTGGCATCTCTTTTTCAGGACGGATCGCCGTGACATCGTTAGCGACCCACTCCCACTGGTTGCTTCCTGCCTGCGTGGGCTTTATCTCGGCATGATTGAGCCAAGACGCCTTGTACTCCCATCCCGACGGGAGTTGGAGCGAGTAGTGGCTCTCGCGCACTGGGATCTCTCGTTGAAACGCCCATTCATCCTGGAGGACGAGGGGATGTTCTTCGATTTCAAACTCGTAGCCAATCACATTGCCCGGATCGGGGGCAGGAATGCGCAGGACTTTGGCTTTCACATCATCCACCAACTCGATGCCCTGGATCATCGGAGGTGCTATTTCGATCGCCTCCTTGTCCTTCACTTCATAATCCTTCCCTTGTGCGGGAATGCACCACCCATGGAGTGATGTGACCTTTTGGGCGGGAATGTCAAAATTCACGAAAACTGTGCCGTGCTCGCGCCCGTTGGGACGCAGAATCTTGTACACCCTGCGAACCTGGGTTTTGACCTTATCTGCGGACACAACGTTGACGTTGATCCCTTCATACAGCAGCACGGCATCAGTTTTTTCGTCGTGGGCCGGAAGCGGGGCAGAAGCTACCGCGTGCATCCACGCGGGAGCGTCGCCAGCCCAGGCCGGGAGCGCTGCAGCGAACAGGCAAATGGCAGCGAGCAATACCGCGCAGAGCGGCTGTCGATCAGTTGCTGGCCGTGCTTCCGCCGGGTAGCAAGATGACTTGTTGTTCATCGCCCGTCCTCACAATCTGAAAGATTTTCCGCAAGTTGGCGTAGTTATTCTGCGGGAGCAGCAGGATGTCCACGTTCAGGACACGGCTCAGGTGCAGCGTGCCTTTATCGTTATTGGCCTCGAGGACATACGTAATTGCTTTAGCGTCGAGCTTTTCGGATTTCGGCACGGTCGAAATCTGCCAGCCTAAAGGCATATCGATACTCACGTCGTCCGCTATCTGGAAAGGGTATTCGAAGTAAATCGGATGTACGCGTTCGGCGTGATCGAAAAGACGCTTTTGCGGCGCAGCGAACAAGCCCACCGGCAGAAGCGCCCGTTTCCCGGCTCCCGCGACCCAGCCGGGGATCTTCAAGGTGTACTCGGCAACCAGCGACGGCGAAGAACTCTTCCAATCGGGCTGATTGGTAAGTTCGACTTCGCAAGCGGCAGGGACAGAATCTTTCACTTCATCCTCAAGAAATTTCTTGCGGTCGGTGTCGTCGGCCAGGCGCTCTTCCACGCGCCGCTGGGAAGCTTCGAGTCCGGTGTAGCTGACCGTCAGCTTACCCTCCAGGTCGCCAGTGTCGGTGATCTTCAGTTCCGCCTTGCGTTGGGTGCCGGATTCTTTGCTCTCCGGAAGTGAGGTCTGCACCCAGCTACCGCCATCTTTATCCAGCTTCAATCCCTTGACCGCAGTTTCGAGCCAGGGCAGCATGCCAAAGGGAGTAAACGCAGCGCCCGGATCGAAGAAGATATCTTTCCCGTTCAGTTTGACGACTACCACGTTTTCGTCCAGGCGGCGTCCGTCCATGCTCTGCGGGTAGAAAAAATAATTGCGGCGATCGGCCACCCACATGCCCGAGGCTTCGAATCCGGCCGCGCGCGCAAGCCCAAGGAATAGCCACGTCAGTTGCCACCCTTCGGCATATTGCTTTTTCCAGATCGTCTCGACGTTATCGGGTTCTTTTTCTTTGCTGCGCTTTTGCTCTTGCTCGGTCTTTGCCACCTCGTACGACGTATTGCGGATTTGTTGGACGCGAGCATAGATCTTTTGCAGCTTGATCTCCGGCGAGTCGTTAGGCGAGACGATCGTGGCCGCCGCCTGCTCCATCGCCTTCCGTTTGCCGATGAAGCTTTCCAGTTGCTCGTTGCGCTTCTTGCCCAGATTTTTCCAGTACTTGTCGACGTCCCTCTCGAGGAAGTCGTCGCTGTAGATGAAATCGACGCGCGACTTCAGTTCGTTTTCCGGAGGCATGTAGTCTTCGGTCTGGAAGGCAGGAATGTCGCTCGAGGTCAGGCTGATGACGTGGTCAGGCCCTTCCGACGGTGGTGTCGTTCCGGCAGGCAGCTGGTTCCAGATCCAGCGGACATGAATGAGGGCGTAATCGCTGGTGTAGGGATGGAGAGAGAATTTTGCGTTCTTGGTGAATAGTTCGTTGCTCAGAATCCACCGGGAATCGAAGATGAAATCTTCCGAGAGATCGGTGGTGTAGTAATACTCGAGAATGCTCCCGACCCGAACGTCGGGTAACGTGAAGGTCTTAGCCATGTACTTCAAGCCGCGCGCTTTGGCAATCGACTTGTCGAAAGCCTTTCCGGTAAACGGGACGATGGAACCGTCGGGCTCAATGGTGCGCGCATGAATGTTAACTACAGACCCTTGTTCCTTGAAGAAAGGAATCTCGATGTCGGCATTTTTCCGTCCTTCTTCGGTGAAAATCTTGATGCGGAAGTAGACGTCTTCGTGGGCGGTGCGGCCACGATCGTCGCGATTCACTTCGCGGTAGAGGATGATGGCCGGCGCTCCCGGAGCTTTGGGTTCGCTGGTCATCTTCAGTTCGTCGGGATTGATGGGCTGAAAGCCGACGGCCCAGCCAGGCATCGCGAAGCTAACGCATGCGATGAACGCACCAATTAGTAGAAAAGGGGACCAGGAAGTGGGACGAGGGGTTGACATCGCCGAGTTCACCTGTGGAAATCCTTCGTCCGCGCAAACCGCCAGTCTGAAGGGGGAAAGCAGAGGCTCGGCGGGCTGTCACGGGCGTAACTGCATGAGCGCTAGCACGCGCCAGTTATCGGTCGTGACAATACAGTTACTAACTAGGCGTGTCAAGAAAATCATTGCTTGCATAGAACCACAGAAGCCTCATGCTGTCTATGGCCACGATCACACCCGGCGTGCAGCTTGTAAATGGCATGTCTTCATGCGGATACGGGCGGGGATACGAGGCAGGTTCGTCAGGCCCTCGAGCAAGCATTCGGGTCGAAGCAGCATGCTAGACTAAAGTTAATCCCTGAAAAGCTGAGGCACCATGAAATTCGGCGTGATTATCTTTCCCGGTTCCAACTGCGATCACGATGCATTCTGGACGATTAAGCACGTAGCCCGGCAACCGGTCACCTTCCTCTGGCATGAGTCGCACGACCTGGAAAATTGCGATGCCATCATCGTTCCCGGCGGATTCGCCTACGGTGACTATCTTCGCACCGGAGCGATTGCGAAGTTCTCGCCGGTCATGGAATCGGTCCGCAAATTTGCCGCGAGCGGCGGATTGGTGCTCGGCATTTGCAACGGATTCCAGATTCTTTGCGAATCGGGTTTGCTTCCGGGCGCGCTCATGCGCAACGTCGGTCTCAAGTACGTTTGCAAGCCGGTGCAAGTCAGGGTGGAGAATGCCGAGACACCGTTCACCAACGCGTGCTCCAAAGGAGAAGTATTGACCATTCCTATCGGTCACATGGAAGGGAACTACTTTTGCGATCCGGCGACGCTTGATGAGTTACAGCGTGAGAATCGCGTCGTGTTCCGCTATTGCTCGCCTTCGGGTGAGATCACGCCAGCGGCCAATCCTAACGGTTCGTTGGAGAACATCGCCGGTATCTGCAGTCCAGGCGGCAATGTTGTGGGCATGATGCCGCATCCTGAACGATCGGCCGAGCCCGAACTGGGCGGGATTGACGGCGTAAAGATATTTCAATCCATGATCGCAGCTCCGCTTGCCCGCTAAGAATCTTTCTTGCCGACTGAAATTTTTATTTGCGATCAACCGGCTCTCGTTGTATTGTCTTCCTGCTTCCCCTGAAGTGAGGGTTCCCCAACCCTAATGATTGGTCAGGCACACGCAGGGAGGCGTGTCTTCAATGACACCGAAGCAGATTCTGGATTCCTTTTCCGAAACATTGATGCGAGACGAGCGGATTCTGAGTGCGCAAGAGCGCGCGCTGGTTTCCACTCTGCTGCAACATGCAAAAGCGGCAACAGCCAGCAATACACAGACCGAAGAAGCAGTGAGGATTGTGGTGGCCTCGGCCGTCGGCGAAATTGTCGCACAACGTGCTTTTGGCGTGCTTGGCGGAAGCATTGTCGAACGTATTTTAGAGAGTTCCTCTTCTACGGATTCCGAGCGCGTGGAAATTGTGGGTGGGCCCGGGCCGAAAGATCCGCAAACGCCTTCGGGTCCGGGGCCCGGAGTGAAGGCGCCTCGCCGCGATCCGCAACCTCCAACCCACTCTACTCCGAAGGATCCGCAACCCCCCACGCATGCGACTCCACGCGACCCGCAACCGCCGACCCACGCTAGTCCGCGCGATCCGCAGACTCCGCACCACAGTCCGACATCGCCGCATCAGCCGCAGTCGCCCGGAACTCCCATGCGCATTCCCGGTGTCCCGCCGTCGCCCTCGCCAGATCCGCAGACTCCCAGCCACGGAGTCACCAGGACCGTAGTGTCACGGGCGGATACCGCTGTGGCCGAGCGGCCGGTGAATCTGCCGGCGCGTTGCGTTGTGCTCGACGAGTTTCTGGCCCCGCAGGAGCTTGAGCAACTGACCCGTTTCACCCTCGAGCATCAAGCTGATTTTCAGACCAGCGAAGTGCTCTCACCTCAAGCCGAAGGCGGAATGGTCAACTATGACCACCGGCGTTCCCGCGTGCTGATGGATTTGGGACATCATCAGGACCTTATGCTGGAGCGGATCCAAACCGTCTTGCCGGAGGTGCTGAAGAAACTTGATATGGATGAATTTTCGATCGCCGCGATTGAGGCGCAGATCACCGCGAGCAACGACGGTGATTTCTTTCACTTCCACAGCGACAACGCCAGCGATCGCGTCGCTTCACGCTACCTGACCTTTGTGTATTTCTTCCATCGCGAACCGCAGCCGTTCGAAGGTGGCGAACTGCTGATTCACGACGCTCATCTGGAAGGGAACGAATACGTAAGCGAAGGGAGCTATCAATCGATTGTTCCCCGGCAAAACCAGATCGTATTCTTCCCCTGCCAGTTGATGCACGAAATCACCGAGGTGAAGTGCCCCTCGCAGCGCTTCGCTGACAGCCGCTTTACGGTGAACGGATGGCTTCGTCGGTAAACAACTCGGCGTGGCTGGAGTGGATGACGGCCTTGATGGGAGGAGTGTCGCGGCAGACGGCTACCGCGGCATTTCCTTCCGACCGTTTTTACTGCCTGCTCGATGAATTACCCCTGCACCTGCTTCCCCAGAGTGCTCGCGACCTGTTGCAGCTCGAAGAAGACGGTAGAGATCTTTACCTGAATCCCGAGTGCATTGTGTGTCCGGCTGAGCAAATACCGGAACCTCTGGTGGGAAAAGAAGAGCTTCTATCGGGATTCGCTTTACAAGGAACGATCGCCTGGGTTCCCGGCTGTGCGGGTGGATCCATTATGCCGTTTTGGTTGGGACCCGAGTACGAAGCCGTGCTGCGCAGCTTGCGGCAAGACGAGCCGGTTCCAACATCTGTTTCCCCCGACGTGAGAGCAATCCTGTCAGCCGCGAAGATTTTGATCTACCGCAATGGCCTCACAAGTCCACGCGACGATCAGAACGAGCAGAGGATCCGAAACGCGGCGGCTCTCTTCCGCCGAAGAGAATATGCGCCGCTCCGCAATTTGCTTCACCCATTTCACGTTGCGGCTCTGCGACGCTACTATCGCCATCAAATCCGCAGCGGCTCGATCGAGTTAGGAGACCGGCAGAGCGTGCGGCGCTACGCCGTGCATAACGAGCCAGTGGCGCGCTTCTTTCATCATCAGATCGCCTCGCTGCTGAGCGCCGTTGCCGGCGGGCCCCTGAAGCCTTCGTATGTGTATTTCGCGTCGTATCTCAGCGGGGCGGAACTGAAAAAGCATACGGACCGCGAGCAATGCGAGTTCAGCCTCACTTTCTGCCTCGATTTTTCTCCGGAACCGGCGCTGGCAACTTCGTGGCCGATTTCGCTGGATACTTCCGATGGAACCGTCACCGTGTACCAGGCGCTGGGAGACGGATTGGCGTACCGCGGAACTCGTTTGCCCCACTATCGCGCCGCGCTTCCCGCGCGGCAGACTTCGACCTCCATTTTCTTCCACTACGTCCGGCAGGATTTTACAGGATCGTTGCTCTGAACCAGTTCAACTAATGCATCTAATGCAATCCGGAAATCAGGTTGAGGGCCGACAGGGTCTGGTTGTAGCTGTAGGCGAACCGCTTCCCATCGCGGCTCACGACGATCGGAGCCACCATCACGACTCCGGCGGGAGCACCGGGCCGCAGTTCCTGCACGAAACTTTCTTTCCCGCTTTCGATCGCTAATTTGTAGACTCGGCTGGGGAACTCTCCGGCGTGATATCCGTAGATGAAACGGCCATCGTCCGACCATTGCACGGGACTAAACTTTGCGTCGGAATTGGGAAGTGGCTTGGGCGCGCCGCCATTCATAGGGTATATTGCCAAGGCTCCGCCCGGGCCTTTCCCCAGGATTGCCTGGCTGTCGGGCGAGCTGGCGCCACACAGAAATCCTTCGGGCGTTGCGGCCGTGGCCTTCCCGGTCGATACCTCAATTTCGTAACAGCGGGGAGGCCGGCCCGATTGGTCTCCATTCACAATAATCTTCTGGCCGTTTGGCAGAAAACGGCCCCAGCCGTTGTGAATGTGCTCCAGTCCTGTGACGTTGATGGTACGCGGCTGACCAGTGCCGGTAGGCAGCAACGTCAGCTGCTTTAATTGGCTAGTGGCGAATGAAATCGCCCACTCGCCGTCAGGCGACAGCCCACCCGAACTGCCTTCGCCCAGCCGAACCGGCAGCGTGCCATCTACTTTCCGAATCACCACCGAGTAATTGGTACCTGCCGCTTCACTGGCATCCTCGAACAGAACGGATTGGCCGTCGGGCGAGATGTCTCGAGCCGATTCCCAATCGTGCCAGGAAATGTCCGCGTCTCCTTTGCGGCCCAGGGTAGTGAAACCGACCGCGAGCCGCGCGGAATCCAGCGACACAAGAACGCGCCCGTCCGAAGCAATGTCCTGCAGAGTCATCCCTACTGGCAGGTCCAGCAACATGCGGATCCTGCCCGACAGATTGACTGCCATGAGATTGCGGGTATTGCCCTTCTCCGCCGCCGTGAACCAGATTTCTTCTCCGTCTGGACGCCACGCCAGTCCGGCCTCAGAGTCCCATTCACCCGAGAGATTTCGGGCATGGCCCAAAAGATCGACGACCGAGACGACACCGCGATTATCCCAAAGACCGTGGTGATCCATGAATGCGATCTGATCCCCACGAGGAGAGAAGCGAATATGGCTGATCCATCCATTGCTCTGGTAGAGCACGTTGCCGATGGGAAACTCCAGCCGGCAATGACTCTCCACATAGTGCACCACGGCTAGTTGTCCATGTGCATCCCAATCGGCCCAGCGAACATCTGACAACACCTCGCGGGGAGAACCACCGGCGAGTGGAGCGCGGGCCAGCACTCCGTTAACGATCTCGAGTTGGCCGTCGTGCGTTCCGTTGAGCACGACTGCCAGTTCGTTGGTGGGCGAAACCGCCAGCAGGTTGGCATTATTTAAGTTAAGAGGCTGTGCCAGAAGCGAGCTTCCGACGGTGGAAAACAGTTGAACGGGTTTTCCATTCCACGCGGCGCCGTAAATGATGGACTGGCCATCCGCAGCAAAACGTGCCCCATAAATCGTGCCCGCTTCAAACGTAATCCTGCGATAAGCGGGAGGCGCGTTGGGACGCTGCAGCAGTAGAGCGGCTGCCAGAGCCACGGTCGCTACAGCCATGACGGTCGCCACGACCCAGGGCAGGACGCTGGCGCGGGAAGGTTTGGGCGCCAATGGCGACACCCTCACCGGCGAGGAACCGGAAATCGTTTGCAACGCGAATGTCAGATCTTTGACAGACTGGAAGCGGTTCTCAGGCTCCTTCTCCAGACAGTGCCGGATCACATCCTGGTAGCCAGCGGGAATCGTGGCCTCGTCGAGAACGGCGCTGGAGGGTTCCTCCCGCAGAACCGCGGTCATGGTGTCCACTTCGGTTTCGCCGCGGAACGCCCGGATACCGGTCAGCATTTCGTAGAGAATGGCGCCGAAGCTGAAAATGTCGCTGCGGTGATCCACCGGCTTGCCGCGCAGTTGCTCCGGCGACATGTAGGCGACGGTGCCAATCACCGCACCATGCTTCGTGACCGTGGTCAGGTTTTCGATCGAGCGCCCCTCATCTACTGGGGGTTGCAGTTTGGCCACGCCGAAGTCGAGAATCTTGATGCGGCCTTCGGTTGTGAGAAACAGATTCTCTGGTTTCAGGTCGCGATGGACGATATGGCGTTCGTGCGCGGCAATGAGCGCCTGAGCCATCTGAATGGCATAGCCTGCCGCTTCGCGCGTCGAGATTGGTCCTTCCGCAAGGCACTGGCGCAAAGTCTTTCCTACCAGCAGTTCGGAAACAATGTAGGGAGTGCTGCCCTGGAAACCGACGTCGTAGATGGCGAGGATGTTGGGATGATTCAGGGCGGCGGCGGCGCGCGCCTCCTGCTCAAAGCGGCGCAGGTGGTCGGGATTGTCGCTGGAGGCGGGCCGGATCAGCTTCAGAGCGACATCGCGCCCGAGCCTTTCATCGCGGGCGCGGAAAACTTCTCCCATCCCTCCGGCGCCAATCTTTTCGAGGACCCGATAGTGCCCGACCAGTTGACCGATCATACCCAAGGGCGCGATTTTTCTATGCATGGGCATGTTAGGGTTGCGGGAGGCTTGAGTCAAGGCCGAGGGCCAGCGTCATTCGCGGGGCCCATCCCCACGCGATTTCGGCTTCATGCCGCGGTGAGCATGTTATACTTCTAGTTCGCCTGCGCAGTTATCGAGGCAATCCTGTGATCTCCTCTAAAGGCGAATCCTGCGCCATTCAACGGTCTTTGAAGATCGATTTATAGATACGAGGTCGAACCATGTCCGGCCATTCCAAATGGGCCACAATTAAACACAAGAAGGGCGCGCTCGACGCCAAGCGCGGCAAGATCTTCACCCGTCTCATCAAGGAAATCAGCATTGCCGCGAAGAACGGCGGCGGCGATCCTGACACCAACCCGCGCCTGCGCGGCGCCATCGTGGCAGCCAAGGCCGAGAACATGCCCGCCGATAACATCAAGCGGGCCATCCAGCGCGGCACGGGCGAGTTGCCTGGAGCTACCTACGAGGAATTTTCGCTCGAGGGCTACGGGCCGGGCGGCGTCGCGATCCTGCTCGACATCAATACCGACAACCGCAACCGCACGGTGAGCGAAATCCGCCACGTTTTTGGCAAAAACGGCGGCAATATGGCCGAAGCGGGCGCCGTCTCGTGGATGTTCCACAAGAAGGGCGACATCGTCGTTCCGAAATCCGCCGCTAAGGAGGACGATCTGATGAATATCGTTCTTGAATCAGGCGGCGAGGATTTGAACGACGACGGCGACAACTGGGAAATCATCACCGAGCCGTCCGCTTACGAATCGGTGCTCGAGGCCGTGAAAAAGGCTGGCATTACGCCGGCATCTTCCAGTGTGGCTTTCATCCCGCAGAACTACATCAAGCTGGAGGGACAGGCGGCCAACACCATGATCCGGCTGATGGAAGCGCTCGAAGAGCATGACGACGTGCAGAACGTGCACGCCAACTTCGACATTGACCAGAAGCTGCTGGAAGAAGTCGCGGGATAGCGTTGTCTCGCTGAGAATCAGAAAGCCGCCCACAGGTTGGGCGGCTTTTCTTGTTGCGTCAGCATTTCGCGCGCCGAAGTTTTCAACATGTTCGTGGAAAATGCTGTGGAAAAATAGCAAAGTACCGTTGTAACTGATTCACCGTATGACGCTTCAGCATTTTGCACTACAGCGGGTGCTGGCACTTTCGTGGTATGTCTCGCCGACAAAAAAGTTCTTGGTCCTTACGTTCAACTTAAAAGTTATTCGGAGGAATTGCCGAGAACCGAGAACTGACAACTGAGCACTGACAACTGGCAACTGGCAACTGCTTTGAAATCCCGACTCGACAAACTTCTCGTGGATCGTGGCTTGGCGGCATCGCGCGAGCGTGCCCAGGCGCTGATCCTTGCCGGCAAGGTCCTGGTCAACGATCAGAAGCTGGAAAAAGCTGGCGCACAGGTTGCCGACGAATGCGTGATTCGGCTGCTCGGTGAGGATTTGAAGTACGTCAGCCGCGGCGGATTGAAACTGGAGCGCGCACTGGAACACTGGAACATCTCGGTGCAGGGAAGAGTCTGTGTAGATATCGGCGCGTCCACAGGAGGATTCACTGATTGCCTGTTGCAGCACGGCGCTGCGCGTGTGATTGCCATAGATACTGGCTATGGCCAGATGGACTTCAAACTGCGCCAGGACGAGCGCGTGCGCCTGCTCGAAAAGACCAACGCGCGCTATCTGACGCGCGAGGCGTTGGGAGAGACTGCGGACTTCATCGCGATGGACGTATCGTTCATCTCCGCAACGCTGGTCCTCCCCGCCGTTCTCAGCGCCGCTTTTCCGGCATTACAGGAAGAACCGCCCGGACGGCAGATCGTCGTCCTCGTGAAACCTCAGTTCGAAGCAGGCAAAGAATTCGTGGGAAAAGGCGGTATCGTCCGCGACGAAAGTGCTCAGATAGCCTCGGTAGAAAAGGTAAAGACAGCATTGTTGCATCTCGGGGCCAAGCAGACTGACACCATTGAGTCGCCAATCCTGGGGGCGGAAGGCAATCGCGAACTTCTGCTCTATGCAGTTTTCTGACCCCTGTGTTCCTCTGTGTCCCCTGTGGTGAAAGCTGTACTTTCTGTACAATCACTCTTTCATGGCAAAGGCAAAACCTCGATCATCCTTCCAGACGAGCATTTCCCGGAAGCCTGCTGCAGCGAAGACCTCGGCCCAGAAGGCCGCGAGAACGAAAACGGCAGCCATCATCGCGCGGCCCGATCGTCCGCAAGTGGCACAGATCTTTCCCGCGCTGCTCGAATGGTTTGCGGAGCACGGCTACAAAGTCATCATTGATGAGCAAAGTGCGAAGTACACCACCGGCCTGGAAGTCGTGCCGCGATCGGAGATGGCTTCAAGACCGCTCGATCTGGTCGTAGTGCTTGGCGGTGACGGGACTCTGCTGTCGGCGGCCAGGGCAACTGCGGCCATCGACGTACCGTTGCTGGGAGTGAATCTGGGCTCGCTGGGATTCTTGACAGAAGTCCCCCTGCATTCGCTCTATGCCATGCTCGAGGCCATCGCGCAAGGAAGTGCGGCCGTGGAGCGCCGTGCGCTGATGCAGGTCGAGTTGCTGCGGGGCGATGTGGTGCGCGGCAGCTACCTGGTTTTCAACGACGCCGTAGTCAACAAGACTGCCCTGGCCCGGCTCAATACCTACGACCTCTTTATCGACAAGGCATTCGTCTCCAGTTACCGGGCCGATGGCATGATCGTGGCGACGCCGACCGGCTCGACCGCATATTCTTTATCCGCAGGTGGACCGGTGCTGATGCCCACCGTGAATGCCTTAGTGGTCACGCCCGTGGCACCACACTCGCTGACGCATCGTCCGTTGGTGGTGCCAGATTCGGTCGTGATTGAGATTCTCCTGCGCAGCGAAGAGGAAGTTGCCTATCTCAGCCTCGACGGGCAGCCCGGTCTCGATCTCCGCGATGGCGACCGTGTGCGCTGCCGGCGGTCCGAGCATCACGTGAGCCTGTTTCGCACCGGGGGAGACTTCTTTCAGGTGCTGCGTTCGAAAATGAAGTGGGGAGAAAGACAGTCGTAGAGATCCAGCTACAGCTCACCCCGCAACAGGTCCGATACTTTCTCTCTCCGTCGGATAACTTTCGCTGACTTTCCCGCGACCAGTACCTCCGCCGGACGGAGCCGTGTGTTGTAGTTCGAACCGAGCACCATGCCATAGGCGCCGGCGTCCAGAATTGCCAGCAGGTCGCCCTCTTCCACGGGCGGCAGTTCACGATCGCGAGCAAAGAAGTCGCCCGTCTCGCAGACCGGGCCGACGACGTCCACGGTTTCTGTTTTTTCGCCGGCACTCGCGCGCTGCACCACAGGCACAATCTCGTGATACGCGCCGTACAGCGCCGGACGGATCAGGTCGTTCATGGCGGCATCCACCACTACGAATCGCTTCCCGTCATTTGATTTCTTGTAAACGACTGAGGTCAGCAGAACGCCCGCCGGGCCGATGATCGAGCGCCCCGGCTCCAGAAGCAGGTGTACGTCCAAGTCCCTGAGAGGAGCGCCGAGCGCCCGCGCGTATGCCGCAACTTGCGTTGGAAAGTCGGGCGCATTCGGCTTGTCGTAGGAAATCCCCAGCCCGCCGCCTGCATCGACATAATCAATCCGGTGGTCGTCCCTCCGCAATTCGCGAACCAGATCGGCAACGCGCACCATCGCCTCGCCGAAAGGGGCGGCGTCGGTAATCTGGGAGCCGATGTGAACACTCACCCCGCTCACAGCCAGATATCGCGCACCCGACGCCTTCGCGTAGAGCGTCCGCGCTTCGCTGATGGGCACCCCGAACTTGTGTTTGCGTAATCCGGTTGAAATGTAAGGATGCGTTTCCGCGGCTACGTCAGGATTCACGCGGAATGCCAGTGGCGCGGTAGTGCGCAGGCGTCCAGCGCATTCCGCCAACCTCCACAGTTCCGATTCGCTTTCGACATTGAACAGCAGAATCCCGGCCTTCAATGCGGCAGTAAGCTCTTCGCGAGTCTTACCGACACCAGAGAAGACAATTCTCTTCGCAGCCCTGCGATCGGCAGTGAGGACGCGCTCCAGTTCTCCGCCGGAGACCACATCGAACCCGCACCCTTTCTTCGCCAGCAGTCGCAGGATGGTTAAATTCGAGTTCGCTTTCACGGAATAGCAAATAGTATGCGGCGTTTGGCGGAAAGCTCGGTCAAACGCGCTGTAACGCTCGTGAATTGTCGCCGCAGAGTAGACGTACAGCGGCGTGCCATATTTCTTCACCAGCTTGGGGAGCGGAATTCCCTCGCTATGCAGTGCCAACTCTTTTGCCGAGCGCAAAATTCCGCCCGCGCACTTGCGATAGATAAACCCCGGCGGGCGCCCGGTTGGACTCTGACGGCTGGAAGTCATTTTTTCTTGTGAGGAGTGCCGCGCACGCGGATGGCGACGACAGTCTGATCGTCAAATGTTTCCACTCCGGCGGAGTGCTCGGCGACCGCCTTGAAAAGCGAGTCCACCACGCAAGCCGCCGATTTCTCCGAGCATTCGCCCACGATACTCTCGACGCGTCCTCGCCCGAAAAGTTCTCCCTTGCGGTTGCGGGCGTCCAGAATGCCGTCGGAGAAGAACACGAACATCTCCCCGGGCTTCATGCGGAATTCCAGTTCGTCGTATTCCGCCTCATCGAACAGGCCGAGGGGCAGCCCGGTAGCCTCGATGACTTCATTCTTGCCGCTGTGCACGTAAATAGGGCGAGGCAGTCCGGAATTCGAGACCGTTAAAGTACGATGGGCATCATCCCATAGCGCGTAGATGATCGACACAAACTGCGCCTCGATCCGCCGTTCCGCGAGCGAAAGGTTGACGGCGGAAAGCATCTCGGACGGCGCCGGCTCGATGGGAGCGTGAGAGCGGATGATGCCGCTGACCAGCGCCGCATAGATTGCCGCCGGCGCTCCCTTGCCGCTGACGTCGCCGATGACAATGCCAAGGCGCGACATCGAGTAAGGAATGAAGTCGTAAAGGTCTCCGCCAATAGCGCGCGCGGGAACGAACTTGGCGGCGACGTCGAGATGGGCGAGTTTAGGATTCGTCTGCGGCAGCAGGCGTCCCTGCAGTTCGCGGGCCAGCGAAAGATCGCGCTCCAGCCGCCGCTCTTGCCGCTCGATTTCCTCGTACAGCCGGGCATTCTCGATCGCAATCGCGATCTGGGCCGCCAGCGTCGTCATCGTGCGTTTGTGCTCTTCGGTAAAAAAACCACGCCGCGTATGCTCCAGATCGAGCACGCCCACGACTTTATTCTTGTAGATCAAGGGCACTGCCAGTTCCGAGCGCGTCTCCGGGTTGGCCTCGACGTAACGCGGATCTTTGGTGACATCGGGTACGAGTACGGCCTGGCGGCTCTCTGCGGCAGAGCCCACCAATCCCCGCCCGATGGGAATCTCGTGCTTCAGGTGAATATTTTCGTTGAAGCGCAGGGAAAAGCGGTGCTGCAGTCTTTCGCCGCTGGGATCGAGCAGCAGGATGCTGAACATCTGGTAATCGATCAAACGCCGTACCAGTTCGGCAATCCGGCCGAGCAACTCGTCGAGATTCAAAATCGACGTCAGCTCGCGCGCGATTTCGTTGAGCAGCAAAAGAATCCGCGCCTGCTTGGTAGTGCGCGTATAGAGCTGAGCGTTCTCGATTCCGGCCGCCATGCGTGACGCCACCAGCGTGAGCAAGCGCCGGTGCTCTTCGGTGAAGGCGCCCGGTTCACGCGCTTCGATGTCGATCACGCCGATTACCCGGTTCTTGGTGATCAGCGGGATCGCCAGCTCCGAGCACACGTTGGGAATGGCTTCGATATAGCGCGGATCATTCCGCACATCGTCAATCAATACCGCTTGCCGCGTCTGGGCCGCCAGGCCGGTAACGCCCTCGCCGACCTTGACCCGGGTGCGTTCCGCGAATTCGGGCGGATAGCCGATCTGGAACCGGAAGCGCATCTCCTGCGTTTTCTCGTTGAGCAGCAGAATCGCAAAAATCTCGTAATCGATCACTTTGCTGACGACTTCAGCAACCCGGCTCAGCGTCGTGTCCAGGTCGAGCGACGTAGCCAACACGTCGGCGACGTCGAGCAGCAGCGACTCGACCGGAAGGCGATCCGGCTTGGTAACGGCAGAACCCATGGCTTCGTTATGATAGCAGCCGCATTCCCCGATTCAGCGCATCAGGTGGTGCGGCCAGAGACGGCACAATGGAGACGCTTCCCGCTGGGAAGCTCGACCCTATTCTTTGGGCACGATGCAAATATCGGCAAGATTGCGGTACTTTTCCGCGTAATCGAGCCCGTAGCCCACCACAAATTCATCGGGAATCTTGAATCCGACGTAATCGCCTTCCAGCGGCAGTTGGCGGCGCGAAGGCTTGTCGAGCAAGGCCGCGACTTTCAGCGATTTCGGTTGCCGCGCCTGCAGCATCCTTTTCAGGTAAGTCATGGTCAAGCCGGTGTCGAGAATGTCTTCCACGAGAATGATGTTGCGGTCCTTGATGGATTGATCGACGTCCTTGGTCAACCTGACCTCACCAGTCGATTCCCAGTTGCTCTTCAGCTCCTGAGTCGGGCTGGGGCGATTGCCGTAGCTGGAGACTCCAATGAAATCGAATGTGGCGTCGAGATCGACCTGCCGCGCGAGGTCGGATAGAAAAATTGCCGCGCCTTTGAGAACGCCGACCAGGTTTACGGCCTGGCCCGCGAAGTCTTTTGTGATTTGCGCGCCCAGTTCGCTCACTCGTTTCGCGATCTCTTGCCGCGAAATCAGCACCTTAAGTTCTGGCATGGCGTTTCATATTAAACTAAAAAAGCTGTCAGCCGTCAGCGCTCCGCATTCAGCCGTGTTCTGAATCGCGGTTCGTTCTTGCTGACTGCTAAAAGCTAAAAGCTAAAAGCTAAAAACCAGGAGCTGGAAGCTGCATGAACCTGCAAGGCGTCAAACTGACGTGGTTGGGACACGCCACGTTCCGCATTGAGACTCCCGGCGGCAAGACCGTCATCATCGATCCCTGGATCATGGGAAATCCCATGTGCCCGGAGGCGGAAAAGAACGTGAAGAAGGTCGACATTCTGCTCTGCACGCATGGGCATGGCGACCACATCGGCGATGCGGTCGAAATCTGCAAGCAGCACAACCCTATCGTGGTCGGAATCCCTGAGTTGGCGCGCTGGCTGGCCAAGAAGGGCGCTAAGCAGATTGCCGAAATGAACAAGGGCGGCACGCAAACCGTCGGCGATATCAAAGTCACCATGGTGCATGCCGATCATTCCTGCGGCATCCAGGATGGCGACGAAATGATCTATGGCGGCGAAGCTTGCGGGTACGTCGTGGAATTTTCCAATGGCGCAAAGATTTATCACGCCGGCGACACAAATGTGTTTGGCGATATGGCGATCATCCGCGAACTCTACGCGCCCCTGATTGTGATGCTCCCCATTGGCGATCACTACACCATGGGCCCGCGCGAGGCCGCCTATGCCTGCAATCTGCTCAAGCCGAAGACTGTCATTCCTATGCATTTCGGGACCTTCCCCGTGCTCACGGGACGCCCAAGCGCACTACAGAAGCTGGTGCCCGGCGTGGAAGTTCTGGAAATGAAGCCGGGTCAGACTATCGGCTAATCTATCTATCTTCATCGGAGAGTTTTCGAGAAAGGAAAGCCCGTGCCTCAAAGTAAGAAGAAAGCTGCCCGCGCCAGTTGGCGCCACTATAACTTCACAACGGCAGGACCGGTCGACGATTATCTCTATTCCATGCTGCCCAAGCGCGATCCAGTGCTGGCCGAGATGGAGGAGTATGCCAGCGAGCGCAACATACCGATCGTTGGCCCGGCGGTCGCCCGTGTGCTGCAGCAATTGGCCATGGCCATCAACGCGCGCACGGTGTTCGAACTCGGGTCGGCCATTGGCTATTCCACGATTTGGTGGGCGCAGGCAGTGGGCGAGAACGGCCGTGTGATTTACACCGATGGCGATGCCAAGAATGCCGAGCGTGCCCGCAGCTATTTCTCCCGCGCCGGAGTCACCAAGCAGATCACTCTGCATACCGGCGATGCTTTGGAATATCTCTCCGAGCAGAAGCAGGAATTCGACATCATTTTCAACGACGTTGACAAAGACGACTATCCGCGCGTGCTTCGACTGGTCGCGCCGCACCTGCGCAAAGGTGGCCTGTTCGTCACCGACAACGTGCTCTGGAGCGGGCGAGTCGCCGAAAAGAATCCGGACGCAACCACCAAGGCGATCCTCGACTTCAATCGCAAGCTCTACGACTCGAAAGAGTTTTACACCACGATCCTGCCCATCCGCGATGGCTTGGCGGTCGCGCTCAAGAGGTAAGCCGTCGTCTCACTTCGGCAACACGCCGTAGACGTCCACCTCGGTCCGCGTGCTCAGATAGACCTTGCCGTTCGCCACTGTCGGCGGAACGAACTTCACTGCATTGCCTGCCTGGTCTCGATGGTTCGCGGCCATCGTGCTGTTCCAGTACTCGGTCGCCAGATTAGTCGCGTTGTACGCATGCAACACCGCAGGCCCGGTGCAAGATGGAGGCACGGGTACGACGTAACAATTCGTGCCGCCGCTCCGGCTTGCGTAGCCGTATAAGCTGGCATCAATCGCCCACACGATGCCGTGCAAAGCTCCTTGCGAAGAGATGGACAGCGCCGCGCCGGGAAATGGGAAGGCGTGCGCGGACTGCGATGTCGCCGAGGTGTTAAACAGTTCGATGGTGGGATCGAAGGTGAACTGCTTCACCGAATCGTACTGGCCTCCTGCATACAGATTGTTTTGCCACAATCCCGGCGTACCCCAGAAGCCGCTCGACGGGCCCTGGAAGCTCTGCCGGATCTGATCGTTGTTACTGGAATTGAACTGTCCCATATTGTCGCGGTCAATGAGATAAACGACTCCTTCTTTGCCCGTATGAACCAGCAAATGCGCCGGGCCCGCTCCCGAGGTCTGGTTCGGCAGCAGGACGCTTGCTCCGGATCCGAGGTCAGCATCGGATTGCTGAAGCGTCTGCTCGTCATATGGCGTAAACCAGCCGGCGATGCTCAGATTCACGCCATTCAGAGTGCTCCCTTGAAACGGGTGCAGCCTGAGAATGCTGTCTCCGTAGTCATTGTCGGGCGTTGGATTAATCTCATCGAAGTCGCCATTTCCCGTGCTGACGTAAATGTCTCCACCGCTATCCACCGCTGGCGCTCCGCCTCCAGCCCAGATGCCGCCGTCGGCGCCGTTCAACCCGTTCGGCGTGGAATTGAAGACGGCAGTCTGCTGCTGCATGTTCGACGCTTTATACCTGATGACCCACCCGTGGTAAGGGGTCGCATCCTCGTGCGCAGCAAATGCTACGGTCACGCTTCCCCCGCTTAACACCAGGCCAGAACGTTGGTGCGCGAATTGCGAGTTGAAGCTCACAATGCCGCCCACGGATCCATCGCCAGTCCCCGACACCGACGCGGCAATGGTGACGGGCGCGTTGAACTTCTCGCTCCCCGTGGCAAGATCCAAAGCATGCAGCCGGTGATAGAACGTTCCCAGCGAACTGGAACAATTTCCTGAATTGCTGGGATTTTTTTCTGAAGCGGAGACCAGATAAATCGTATTCGTAGTGTGGTCGATAACCGGTGTCCCCGTCACCCCGACTTCCGGGTAAATGTCCCCAAAGCAGTAGCCCACATCGTTCCAGGCCACCGGAGTTTCGTTTGCGGTGCCACCGTGCAACGTGTCCAGCAGGTTGACCTGCCAGTACTTCACGCAGGGACTGGCGTCGGCATCGAAGGCATACGCGCTGTCATGCTGCGTCGCTACAAAGATCAGATTATGAGTCCCGCCCGCGATACTGACGGTTGGCATCCAGAGCGGCTGCGTGTAGACGGCGCCATCGACGGGGCAGGAAAATAGCTTGCCGAAACTCGCCGTTTTCACCGTGGCAGGTTTTAAAGCGTATTCCTGCTTGTTGGCCCCGTCGCGGGCCAAGTCATTGTGATAGGTGAGCACGCCGGGAAGTGCGGTGACCGCCACGCTGGCTGAGGCGGAAACGCTGGGATCGGCCACGCTAGTCGCCGTTACTGAGAAAATCCCTCCGACCGCCGGAGGCGTATACAGCCCGCCCGTGCTGATCGTACCGACGTTCGAGTTCCCGCCAATTACGCCCGCGACACTCCAGGTAACGCTGGTGTTCGTGGTACCCGTGACGGTGGCGGTGAACTGCTGCGTCTGGCTGACGGCAGCGACCGCAGCCGACTTAGGAGATACAGTAACGGTGACGCCAGAGGGTGTCGCCCAGGCAAGTGAAGTGAATATTCCAGCCAACGCGAACCACAGCCACGCCCCCACTCTGCTCTTCATACCTGCCTCCCCAAAGACGGTATTCCGAACCAGAAGTCCGCGATTCAGGCCTCGTACTTTACACTATTTTGCCTGCGGCTGGATCAGTTCCGCGTCAATCGTGATCGTGATCTCGTCTCCCACCACGCCGGGCGCGCCGCTCACCCCAAAATCGTTGCGATTGATTTTGGTGGTCGCCGAAGCGCCGATGCGCTGGTTCCCCCACGGATCTTTGATCGCCGCGGAAGGCCCGTCCACGTCCAGCACCACTTGCTTGGTCACGCCGTGAATGGTCAGGTCTCCGGTAACCTGCACTTTGCCCTCTCCCGCCGCCTTTGCCTGCTTGGAATGAAACGTAATGGTGGGATATTTCTCGACTTCGAGGAAATGCGGGCTGCGCAAATCCTTGTCGCGCATTTCAACCCGCGTGTCGACCGAATTCGCGTCAATGGTGGCATCCAGCGATGTCTTCGACGGATCGGCCGGGTCGTACTTCGCAGTCCCGCTCACCTTGGTGAAGGCGCCGCGCACTGTCGAAACTCCCAGATGGCGTACGGAAAATTGTGCCGCCGAATGGTTGGGATCGATCTGCCAGGTTCCGGCTTGAGCGGCCGCGGTGGCGGCCATCGCCAGAGTAGTGAGGACAATGAGGACAAAACGAGACATATGGCGTAGTTCTCCTGTCAAAGAGTTGAGTTGAGTAATGCTAAATGGATTTGACCGGAATGGCCAACAGATCGTCTACCAACCCGACCTCTTTTTGCAGAAATGGCTCGGCATGGGTGACGCCGCCAAGCATGCCGTAAAAGCGTGCCATGGCTTCAACACGCGCGCGGATTTCCTCGTGGGCAGGGAAGAGATCTTTGCCCGCGTCCTGGTCGCTGAACTGTGATTTGTAAGCCAGGATAGAAGCGAACTTGCCTTCGAACTGCTCGCTGATATCGACGACAAATGTCGGCCGAATATCGTAATAAAGCGTAGCGTAAATGATCTTAAATGGCCGGTGAGGAGGAATCGTAGCGCCGGCATCCCGCCGGCTGGCTTGGGGGCGTCCCGCCCCCAAGCCAGTGGCCGTGTCCAGTTTCGCCAATCCGGCCAGAAAGCATGCCTCATAACCCAGGATCGAAGCCGTGTAGTGATCTGGATGCCGTCCCTTCCAATACGGCAGAATCACCACCCGCGGCCGCGTCTCGCGGATCACGCTCGCAACCTTCAGCCGGTTCTCCCACGTGTTCTCGACTCGGCCGTCAGGAATATCGAGCGCCTGCCGCCAACTCACGCCCAGGATTTTCGCCGCATCATCCGCCTCGCGCGCGCGATCCTCGGCGCTGCCACGCGTCCCCATCTCGCCCTGCGTGAGGTCGAGAATGCCGGTCCGCTGGCCGCGCTGCGAGGCTTTCAGCAGCGTCCCACCGCAAGTCTGCTCCACGTCATCGCGGTGTGCAGCGATCGCCAGGATATCGATGGACTGACTTGCGGGAAGGGAAGGCATGTCAGTCGAGATTCCCCTGCTCCAGCACCACATTCTCGCGCACGATCAACCGGTGCGCCGCCATTTCCTTCAGCGTGGGCAGCACGCGATTCACGTGCTCATCGGTGTCTACGAAGATGATGATCACCGGCAGCTTTCCTCCCGCCTCCACCAGATGCGCGGTCTCCACCCGATGCCGCCCCAAAAATCCCGCGACACAATGGACCGCCGTGGCCGCGTACACATTCTCCTTGCGCAGGTAGTTGAGGATCTCCATGTGCAGCGGCCGGTGTTGCCACTTGTCGGCTTCGTTCAAATAAATGGTGACCTGCACGGCCATGGCATCTGGCATTCTACTCGCGAACCTCCCCGGAAATCTGCCATTCCTGCCGCAAGATGCCGTATAGCTCTGAATCCACGAACTGATGCCACTTGCGCAGGTGTTCCCGCTGGCAGCCTTCGTAACGCATGCCGAGCTTCTTCAAAATCCGTCCGGACGCGGGATTGTGTTTGAAATGCGAGGCAAAAATCCGGTGCAGGCCGAGTTCTTCGAATCCGTACCGCAGCATTTCACGCGCGGCCTCGGTGGCGTAGCCTTGCCCCCAGTACGGAACGCCCAGCCAGTAGCCCAGCTCCCCGTGCTGATGCTGCGGCTCGAGGCGCAGTCCGATGCCGCCGATCTGCCGTCCGTCAGCGCGAAGCGTAATTGCCAACCAGAGCTTGTCAGGATCCTGAGCGAGCGCGAAAAAAGCCCGCGCATCCTGCTCGGTGTAGGGATGAGCGATGCGCAAAGTCGTGGCCGCGACCTCGCGGGTGCCGATCAGCGGCAGCAGTTCAGCAATGTCAGCCTCGCTGTACGGTCTCAACTGCAGCCGTGCGGTTTCGAGCGTGCGCCTGGCAGTCATGTCAGAGTGCCCGCGCCACGGACATTCCCGCCAATGCAGCTCCCAGGCACAGCAGGTTGTTGCTGAGAAAGTTGACCAGCATCAGTCCCCACTGGCCCTGCTCGAAAAACGACATAGTCTCAAAAGCGTAGCTGGAAAACGTCGTGAACGAACCGCAAAAGCCGACCACCACCAACAGCCTCCATCGCGGATCGACCAGCACGCGTTCAGTCGTCCAGATAACGAATAGTCCGACAATGAAGCTGCCAAGAACGTTAATGATCAGGGTTCCGTAGGGGAAGACTGGACCGAATTCTCTTGCGGCGAGACGGCTCAGCACGTAGCGAAGATTGGCCCCGAGAATGGCGGCGACCGATATAGCGAGGAAATCTCTCACGCGAACTCTCCTACAAAAGTAGTCTTGATTCTGTAGGAGTTATCAGCCGTACAGCAGGCGGTTATGGCGAACTCCATCGCCGTCTTCAGTTTTTTACCACAGAGAACACCGAGGAGCACAGAGGTTTACAGCGCTGTCACGTTACTTTTTTCTCACCACCAGGAACCGCGCCAGCTCCTTGAGCGTTTCGCCGCGCTCGCCAAAGCTCTCCAGTTCCGTGAAAGCATCGTTCACCAGCGCGTCCGCTTTGCGAACCGAGGCGTCGATTCCGAATAATGCCGGGTACGTTGCCTTCTCCGACGCCATATCTTTGCCCGCAGTTTTACCCAGTTGCTCGGACGTCTGAGTTACATCGAGCACGTCGTCCACAATCTGAAACGCGAGCCCAATCGCCAATCCGAAAGCGCGCAACTTGCCCACCTCGCTGTCTTTCGCTCCGGCATAAAGCCCGCCGCTGACCAGGCTCGCCGTGATCAACGCCGCTGTCTTCGAGCGGTGAATGTATTCCAGCATTTCCGCAGTCGGCCGCGTATGTTCGGCTTCGAGATCGACCACCTGCCCGCCGATCATGCCATCGACAGTGCCGGTCCCGCGCGCGATCTCTGCGATGATCTTCACCCGCGCCTCGGCCGGACACTTCAGCTGCGCCAGAACTTCGTAAGCCTGCGTCTGCAATGCGTCTCCCGCCAGAATGGCCATCGCCTCACCAAAAACTTTGTGGCAAGTCGGACGGCCCCGGCGCAGATCGTCGTTGTCGAGCGCCGGCAGATCGTCGTGAATCAGCGAGTATGTGTGCAACATCTCCAGCGCAGCCCCAAGTTCTTCGACGCCCGCGGGCAACGATCCCGCCACCATCCGCGCCGCTTCCATCGCCAGCACCGGACGCAGGCGCTTGCCCCCGGCAAACACGCTGTGGCGCATCGCTTTGTGAATCGACGCGGGATGCTCGGTTTCGAGTGGAATCAGGCGATCGAGGGCGGCGTCGGTCAGGCGCTGTCCTTGTTCCAGAGTCTCGGTGAGCATGAAGGGGCAGTATAGCAAGAGGGGAGAGGCGCGGCCGTCCACCGGGCGGCCACGGGGCAGGCGCTGCGAAAAAAGAAAGGACGCCCACACGGGGCGTCCTCGCGGAAACCAAATCTTATGCTGCCGCGGTCCGCGACAAGGCGGCGCTGCGCAGCAGCGAAGTCAGCACATTCCCCACATCATCCGCGGGGCATACGTCGCACGCACCGGCCGCCAAGGCAGCCATCCACATTTCTTCATCAGGAATGCGATGCGTGCACACGATGGGTAGATGCGGGAACTCCCGGTGCAGACTTTCCACATCGGTCAGCCGCCAGTGCTCGATGTTGAGCACCACGGCCTCCGGACGGTTACGGGCAACGTTATCCCACAATTCTTCGTTAGAACTGGTTACATGGACTGAGAAGTGAGGGCGCAGTCCGCCCGCCAGCGACCGGGCCACTCCCGGATCTTTTTCGAGTAGAACTACACTTTGAACCATACAACCCCCGATCTTCAACCGTCGTCAACGGCGCACGTCAACGCTGGACTGAGGCTGCGGGGTCGGCTGGGAAAACCATAACTCCACAGACATCTAACAAAGCTTCGAGTCGCGGATGCTCACCGGCGCACTGGCGATTTTTCTGTCAGCGGCTCGAAGGGTTCGGCCTGGAGCTTCCCGTTCTTCTTCAGCAGAATCTCAATTTTTCCCTCGGCCTGTTCCAATTCTTTCCGGCACGAGGAAGAAAGCTGCATGCCCTCTTCAAAGAGCGTCAGAGACTTTTCTAAAGGGACTTCTCCCTTTTCCAGTTCCTGAACAATCTTCTCCAGTCGCTGAAGACACTCTTCAAATTTGGCCAACGGGGTTTCGCTCCGTCTGTCTATTGTAATGCACCCGCTCGGGCTGGGTGTCCAGTCTTTTCTCAAAGAATTTGCAATAAAAAGGGCAGGACCCATCCCAGTTTGGGAAGCTATCGGGCGGAGGCCGCCGGCTCGCCCCCGAGGGCCTCCAGTACGTCCACGGCGGCGTTATACCGGCCCAATGGCGCGCTGATCTGGGCGCCTTCCGCCATTTGGCGAGCCGCAATCAACATCTCTCGGGCAATGGCGACGCCTTCTTCCCGCGCCGCTTCCGGCGTCTGCGCCCGCGCCATCCGCCCCAGAATCGAGTCGGGCACGGAAACCCGCAGTTCGTTCTTCATGAATTCCGCATTGCGCACGCTGACCAGCGGCCAGATTCCGGCCACGACCGGGATACGGCAATGCTCAATGCGCCGCAGGAAGTTTTCCAGCAGCCGCAGGTCGAACACCGGCTGGGTGACCACATATTCCGCCCCGGCTTCCACTTTAAATTCGAAGCGCCGAATCTCCTCGTCCATGTCCGTGAGGCCGGGGTTCGCGCCCACGCCGATCACAAAGCCGGTTCCAGTGCCGATCGGGTTCGCGCCCAGATCGAGCCCGCGATTCAGGTTGTGCACGATGTTGACCAGGCCGATCGCATCCACATCGAACACCGCCGTGGCGTCCGGATAATTGCCCATCTTCGGCGGATCGCCCGTAATGCAGATAAGGTTTCTGATGCCGACTGCCGCAGCGCCCAAAAGATCGCTTTGAATACACAACACATTCCGGTCGCGGCAGGTGTAGTGCAGGATCGCGTCAATCCCGACCTCGCGCTGAATGAGCAGCGAGAGAGCCTGATTGCTCATGCGGGCCGAGGCCCGCGGGCTATCGGGAATGTTGACCGCGTCCACGCCAACCGACTTCAGGAATCGCGCCCCTTCGATCTCCTTGCGAACGTCGATGCCCTTTGGCGGCACGATCTCCACCATGGTGACGAACTCGCGGCGAGCCAGCTTCCCCCCTAAAGGCGAGCGGTCCTGCAGCGGCACCGCCGGAACTGCCTTGGGAGCCGCCTGACTGGTGGTCACGTGCGCCGAAGCCGCTTTCCCTCGCGCTTCGCCCACCCGCAGTGCCGACTTCATCACCCGGATGTGCTCCGGAGTCGTCCCGCAGCACCCCCCTACCAGGCGAACCCCCGTCGCGACAAATTTGCGCGCATAGCTCGCCATGTATTCCGGCGAGCACAAGTAGATGTTCCGTCCATCCACCGAGCGAGGAATGCCGGCGTTCGGCTGAGCCGACAAGGGCAGGGTAGTGAGCGCCCGCACGCGTTCCATCGCGTCCAGCATCGCAACCGGACCCACACTGCAGTTGCAGCCGACGACATCGGCGCCCCACTCCACCAGCTTCGGCACAAAAATCTCCGGCGCGGAACCGTCCAGGCAGTTGCCGTCTTCGTCGATCGTCACCTGCGCCACCAGCGGCATTGAGGGAGCTACTTCCTTCGCCGCCAGCATCGCCTGATGAATCTCTTCCAAATATCCGAAGGTTTCCAGAATCAGCAGGTCGACTCCACCTTCGACCAAGGCCTCCATTTGCTCGCGGAACGCGTCCCGCGCCTCCTGAAACGAAGTCTTTCCCAAAGGTTCGATTCTGGTTCCCAACGGGCCAACCGATCCTGCCACCCACACATCGAAGCTTTTGGCGGCTTCGCGGGCCAGACGCGCGCCCGCCCGATTCATCTCCTTCACCTTGTCAGCTAAGCTGTGCCGTGCTAAACGAAACGAATTGGCTCCGAAAGTATTGGTTTCAATAATTTCGGCGCCGGCCTGGAGATAGTCGTGGTGGATGCCGCGAATCAAGTCGGGTTGGGAAAGATTCAATTCGTCGTAGCAGCGGTTGATGAAGACGCCTTTGGCATAGAGCAGCGTGCCCATCGCGCCATCGCACAAGATAGCGGACTGTTTGATCCGGGTTAGAAAGTCAGCCGGCATGATTGTTGAGAATACAGGATGACGGGCACTTTGCGCATCCGGCCAGCACTGAATGGTATGCAGGAACAACGGAACCGTCTCAGCTTCGATTCATTAGCATTCCATGAATGAAGGCTCAGCGGCCGGTCTGTTATAATCCAGCATTTCGCAAATAAATCTTCCTTTTTCATGTCGTTAGGAGCCTCCCGTTTGAAGAGACGCATCCTCGTTTTGGTGGTTGGATTGGGCGCCAACCTTGGTTTGATCGCTTGCGGAGGGTACAAAAACAGCACGTCCTCCACGAACGTCCAGAATCGTGTGGTCGCCTCTCAGGGTGTCACTACGCCGTCGTCGTTTGGTGGGCTCAGGCTGATCAATGGTTTCAATGACACAATTGTTCCGGCTGCTCCGCTGAGTGCGGGAAGCTCGCCCGGCCTCATGGCGTTGTCTCCTACGCACAACGTTGTGACCGCCTTTGATGCCAGCACCAACACCGTTTTCGCCGTTGACACGACCAAGGAAACCTCGATCGGAAATGTGAAATTGCCGGGCTCAACCAGCAGCATGGTGGTTCCGACTTCGGTGGCCACCGGATATGCGGCCGTGCCCAGCGCTACCGTCATTGGCTATGCCTTCACCGGCGCCATCGAAGAGATGAATTTTTCCAGCGGATCGCTCCTCACCATCGCCGTTCCCAATGCCCAAACGGTGGTCGCCAATCAGGATGGCAGCCAGCTTCTGGTCTTCAGCAATGATTCCAACCTAATGACGGTGCTATTTCCGGGTGTCGCGGCGCCGCCGGTCGATACCAGTTGCCTCTCCAACTCGCCCAATGCGGTCTGCACCATCGTCCCCGGATTCGACCGCCCGGTCTTTGCCGTCATCAACGGAACCACGGCCTACGTTCTGAACTGCGGCCCACAATGCGGCGGAACCCAATCGAGTGTGATGGTTTTCGACTTAAGCACCCTGACGATTACGAATACAATTCCGGTCGATGCCGCTACCACGGCTTGGCTCGACGGTTCTACGCTCTACGTCGCCGGTACATCTCCCACCAATCACGCATGTAACGATCCCCAATCGCAGGCCAAGATCTGCGGACGTCTGGATGTCGTCGACCTCACTTCCGGGATTGTGACCGGGACGGCGATCATTACCGACGGTTATCACGACCGTATGGATATGACGACCAATGGGCAGCTATTCATCGGCTCGCGTGAGTGCACCAACATTGGAGACGTCAACAATCCCAGTGGGGAAGTCCGCGGCTGCTTGTCCATTTACAAGACGGCAGACGGTTCGGTCCTGTTCCCGCCCGACAATGGCAACGTCGATGCCCTGCAGGGATTCGTCGGCCGCAAGGTCGAGTATGTCGCGGAAGGTGGCTCGCTCCGCGTATACGACACGACCAAGGATATTCTCCTGATCAACGATTTCGTCCCGCAAGGAACCATCAACGTCGTCGGCTACGTAGGCGACGTCAAGGCTATCGACTTCTTCTAAAGTCGTGTACCGTGGCGCCGCCCGTGCACCATAGCGCCGGCCTCCATGTCCCGTAGCGCTGGCGTCTCGCCGGCTGTCGAGAGGGCGTCCCGCCCTCGGGCCTGCTACTTCGAAGCGACTGCTGACACATCCCCTTGCCGTCGCCCTACGATTTGAGTTTTATCGTCCCGTTATCACCGCGGACCAGCGGCCAAAAACGTGTAATCCCCTTCTTACAACAGTTGCGAACTGGGCAACAGTGCACCCGCCCGCGCGATTAGTTGTAGTTTCCCTATTCCCGATCAAACACGCGGATTTCCGGCCTGCTTTGACCCGCTGACTGTATGGTCATCGTCAATACGTTGTGATCGGGAGAAATCTTGATCTCCTCAGTGCCCGAGAGCTTGCCATCGACCTTGTCGGTTAATGCTAGGGTACGCTCGTCTACTCGGCGTATTGAAGACGCAAATTTCGCCTTCACATTTGGGCGTTCGTAGGCGTAATCTTTCCCGTCAAAATTCAGATTTTTCACTGTCCCTTCGCTGGGATTAATAAAGGCAAGACCATCGCTCTCGTAGGGCTGGATCTGAAGCTCAAACACCGAGTTCACGGTTTCGCTCGTGCTTTCCCATGTGCCGTCGAATCCTGGACCTCCTGCCGTTCGCTTGTACACGTAGTACACGTTGAATTTCGACCCGTTGGGCTGGAGGAAGGTGAAGTCGTCGTCGAGCGTTTTTCCGTCCTCCGAAAGCTTCCAGTTCGCGGTAAGGAGCATTTTGCCGTCGGTTTTACGGACTACTTTCCAGCTGTTGGGTCGTTCGACGGTGACGGAGAAAGTCGTCCCGAAAACTCCCGGCTGATCTGTCCCGTCAGCAACAATCGTCTCTGCGTAATCTCCGCCTTCAAAACCAAATGCATACTTATTTGCACTGATCTTCTTAACCTTCATCTCGTCGGGAAGTCTGCTTTTGGAGCCATTGAGCTTCCACTTGCCAACAAATGGGTTGTCAGCCGCCCTTAACGAAGTCGTGATTAGGGACGCAACCAGCAGCAATTGCACGGTACGCTTCAGCATTCTTCACCTCTTCGGGTCTACAGAGTGGAACACCATTAATAGACGATTGTTCTCGGGGTTTGGATAGCACTGTGTCAGTGCACTTGGCGTAATCTCCGGATAGCACTCAAAATGACCGGAACAGGGATTCTGAGTGTAACCGCCTTCTTACATCAGTTACCGTCGTAAGCCGCAAGTCTGGGGCTGAGATGCTCTAACCTCTAATCACGAAGCTGCGACCCAGATACATATTGCGTGACGGAGGCTCTTTCCGATGCGCTGACCTGAAGGAGAGTTTTGAAGAGACGTCGCAAGATTCTGCTGTATAGCTGCCTCTTTTTCATAGGCCTCTGCGTGTTGGCTCCGGTTGGTTTCCCCTTATGGCTCAAGTACGAATATCATCTTCCGCCTGAGCAACGGGTGCGCCAACAATTTGAGAACAACCGGGCCGATTACAGCCGATTCGTTACGCTGCTGCAAAGGTACCAATCTGCACGTTCTATTGACGACGGCGGTAGAGTTGGTATTGACGGGGTGCACTCACGCCTGGTGCCGGAATACCGGAATCTCATTCGCAAAATCGGAGCGAAGAACGTGACCGTCGGGGAAGATGGCTCCATTGAGTTTGCGCTTTACGGCTACGGTTGCGTGATCTGTTCGGATTCTTACATGGGCGTGCGTTACGTCCTGAAAGATCACAAGAAGGATTCCCCAGCAGGATGGGAGCAGACTCTGGTTACCTCTTTAGACAGTGCGAAACTCCCCCAAGAAAAGGGGGCCGTCGCTACTGGTCTGTATGTCGTCCCTATCGAGCCAGAGTGGTTTATCTACCGATCCGAGCACCAAGAATGAAACAATGCAGCAACGAGAGCGCGATGATCGCCCAGTTGTTTAGTTGAAGTAACATCTCTATAGCTCTCATCTGCCACACCGAATGCCAGGCTAGTGAACCGACGATGGAATCCCCGGTTCGAGGATACCCGCTTATTTCCCTGGCTCCAGCACCAACCGATGCGTCTTCGCCGCCTCTACCGCCTTCGCGCTGAACGGCAGCGTAAACGTGGTTCCCTCATACCACGCCTTCCACTGGTCCATGTAATGTGGGCTCAGGAAATTCCCCCCCTCTCCGGTCACAAGATTCAGCGTCGACTGGTCCAGGTCCGCCAGATTGGCCGTGAATCGTTCCGAGGGTCCATGACTCCGCGTGACTGCCTTCACGGTGTATCCGCTGCCTGATTGTTCACGAAGCCCGGGTCCGGACCAGTGACTGACAATCGGAATTCTTCCCAGGATCGGGTGCTGGATCTCCAGCGCATTGAAGGCGCCCCACCGCCACGACGCCAGATCCTTCGGCGCGTGTGGATCGCTGACCGCCGCTTCCACCGCGGCCGCCAGCAGTTCGTCATAATTCGGATATTTCTCGGGTAGCCAGCGCTTCGGCCGGTGCAGCAGAATATTTTCCATCCACACCGATCGCTGCAGCCATGAATAAGTTTTCCAACTCACCGCTTCATTCGCGACGTCTTTGTAGAGCTCTGAATCGGCATCGGCCGGACGTTCTGGCGGAGCGATCCCCAATTTCGGTTCGAGCAGCAGTCGCCTTAATTCGCGGATCGCATTCTCCGCAATCGTCGGCGCCGCCGACGAGGCCAGCATGCGCCCATCCCAGCTGCGCATCAGATCTGCCGCCTGCTTGGCACGTGCCGGGGGCTTCGAAGCATGATCCACTGCATACACGAACCGCTCAGCGGCAAACAGAATTGCTTCCGACTGAACATCGGTTTGCAAGGCAAGCATATCCGCCGCAGAGAACTGCCGTCCCGATTCCAGCACGTGATAAATGCGCGCCGTGCGCCACGGCGCTTCCCACTCCATGCTGATCGAGTTCGGATACTTGTCGGGCGTGATTCTGCCGTTGGCCGTGGCGATGATTCCCGACGGCGGATTGTAAATGTTGGGAAGCTTGTCAAAAGGAATGTACGACATCCACTCGTGAGCGTTGTCGGCGCCGCTCACCGGCAGGCTGCCATCGCCCGCGGCGCGAATCGGAACCTTACCCGTCGCGTGATACCCGATGTTGCCGTCCACATCCGCATAAACGACGTTCTGGCCCGGCGCATCCCATTGCGAGAAGGCTTTCTGAAATTCTTGCCAGTTCTGTGCTGCATTCACTTCGAACAAAGGAATGCGGAGGCCGTCGTAGAGCGTCCAGCGCAGCGCCAGCGGCCGCGTTTCGCCCGGTACCAAGTCGGTGATGATGGGCCCGTGACGCGTGATCTTCACATCCAATGTCACGTCCGGCTGTCCCTTAACGTGAATCACCTCCGAGCGATGTTCCGGCTGAACCCATCCCGTCGGCGTCTGGTACGCGCCTTGCGCATTGAAATTTTCAATGTAGGCATCGGTGACGGTCGGCCCGACATTGGTGAATCCCCAGGCAATGCGCTGGTTGTGACCGACAACCACATATGGCATCCCCGGCAGGGTCACGCCTGCTACATCGAACGTGCCCGAGTGCAGGTGCGCTTCATACCACAGGTTCGGCATCTGGTGCCCGAGATGCATATCATTCGAGAGCAGCGGTTTCCCGGTGACTGTATGTGCCCCGGAGACCACCCAGTCATTCGATCCATTGACCGGAACTTCCTCTGGCAACTGCCGAAGTCCGAGTGGAATTTTGTTCTGGGTTACCGCGTTATCTGGAGAATCCTCTTCGTCGTCCTGGTTGTCATTGCCGGGGCCGTTGTCCGGTTCGTTGATATCTTCACGCATCACCGTCGGCGGCCGATCGTGCCACGAGCGATTCACGTATAAGTCGGCGGTCAGCTCCGGCCCGAGTTTCGCCAGGATTTTTTCCCGTGCGAGGGCGTCGAAGAAGTAGTGATAGTTCAAGTCCTTCACCATCACGTTGGCGATCACCACCGAATCTTCCGGCGTCCATGGTTTGGGCGCGTAGCCCAGAATCCTGAATTCAATCGGCAAATGCTTGCCGTGCTCCGCGATGTACGCGTTCACGCCGCGTGCGTAGGCTTCGAAGAATGTATGATCCCGCGCCGTAGCCATCTGCAGCGACTTCGCCGCAGCCGCCCGCAGTCCCAGTATCCTTTGCTCGCGATCGACCCTAAGCGTTCCCGGCCCGAGAATCTCAGAAAGTTCTCCACTCCCCAACCGGCGCATCACGTCCATCTGCCACATCCGGTCCTGCGCCGTGACGTATCCCTGTGCGAAGAACAAATCTTCCATCGCGGCGGCCTCAATGGTGGGAACGCCATGGCTGTCTCGCGTGACCGTAACCGGCGCCGTCAGGCCCCGGACCTGCAATCGCCCGTCCAGTTGCGGAAGAGCAGCATGCGCGACGTAAAACGCGTAGGCGGCAAGCCCGGCAAACAGCGCGAGCAGGGCCAACATGAGCCATAGAGCGAGCCGTACGATCGGGAAACGGCGTGCGGTAGGGATTCTGATTTCTGCGGCTGTACTCATGAGGAACCTTTGATTGTAGCCCACGTGCAGGCCGCGCTCCGCTGCTGAAAATGAATTTCATTTTCAATATGCCCCGGTGATATCCTGACTCGCTGTCCACCCTCATGCTGCACAAGCGCATCGATGATCAGCCCACGATCTCCCGCCAGATGGTCCGCGAGGCCCAGGAGATCCTTCATCGCCATCTCAAAGGCGTTGGCCTGAAGCAGACGGCTCAGCGCGACGTTATCCTGCACACCTTCCTCGAAACCCGCGACCATCTTTCCACCGACGAACTCCACCGCCTGGTGCAAAAGAAAGACGCGCGCATTGGCTACACCACCGTCTACCGCACCCTCAAACTGCTGGCCGAATGCGGCCTGGCCAGCGAAGTGGCCTTTCACGACGGCATCGCCCGCTACGAACACCAGTACAATCGCCGCAGCCATCACCACATGGTCTGCACCCGGTGCGGCAGTTCGGTGGAGTTCTTTTCGCAGGAAGTCGGGCGCCTCGAGCAGGAGATCGGCCACAAATACCACTACCTCACCACCCGCCACACCTTCCAGATTTATGGTATTTGCGAAGACTGCCGCAAGAAGGACGACGCCCCCCGGAGCGCGTGATCTTCGCAAGCAGCGCGTACTTCAGCGCGGAGATGCCTGCGGCCAGGTTTTCGGATGACTCATCTCGCTCTCCGACAAAGTAATCCCGGCTCGCAGGCATTCGCTGGCTGATCCGCCGCTGGCTATTCGAATGATGTCCGATTCATCGGAACAATAGGCTGGAGTGCCTGTCTTCTTCGGCACTGTGGGATATGCCACCAGCCGATACTTCACAATGGGTCCAGCCCCCTTTGCTGCTGCGCAGTTGTGAATCTCGAAGATGTACCCATTCTTCCTCCCGCGAGCCAGATCGTCGCCGATTCCCCAGACACCCGACAAGTCAGACAGGGAACAGGTGTAGCCGGTATCGTGGTGCGCCTGCGCGTATGCGATCTCAGCGGTATTGAGCGTTCGCACGGCGGACACAACCGGGCTCTCGCTCGATATGACAGAGCCTTTCCTCATGGCTGTCCGTTTCGCCAGGTTCTTCTGCTCCTGGACACCATAATAAGTTGCGAGACCGACGAATCCGGCCAGCAGCACGACTCCGATATATCCCAGCACAATCCCGGTGATCGCCAGCCCTTTCCCGGTGAGCCGCCCGGCGCTTCGGCGAATTTCGGAAAGCGAGAGGTGACCGAAAACCACAGCGACCACCGACAAGGGCAGAATGATGAAAAGCAACCCGCAGACCAGGCTGAAAATGGCTTTCCCGCTGGTTTCAGGCGCTAGGCCGAAGGCCACGCCCGGGTCGATCTGCGGCCCAGACGCCGACGAATCTCTGCCGCAGATTGGGCAGAACCGCTCGTCCTCAGAGATGCTGTTGCCGCAGCCCAGGCAGAACGAACCCATCAACGCCTCTCATCGTTACCGCGGAAATCTTATCAAAAGCGCAGCATCGCCCCCGGCGCCAGCAAGTCAAACGGATGCATGGGAAGATTCCTCACGATTCCGAACACGATGATCACTCCACATAAAACTCGGATCGACGCTGCGGGCAGAAACACCTGCGGCAGCCCACGTCCCCCAACTCTCGACAGCGCCTCCGAGGCCAGGCCGTACATCAGAAACGGCAGCAGTATGCAGGTTAAGGGATTCATTGCCCATGCTGCTCGCAGATTGCCGTGAAGAAGTTGATGCATCGCTCGCAGCGAACCACATCCCGGACAATAGAGCCCCGTCAAATAATGCACCGGACATGGTGGAAAGATGCCTGAGCTGGCCGGATCGTACATCCGCAACACGACCACAGCACCCGCCATCGCGAATAGGGCCGCAGCCACTACCGAGCGCTTGGATATTTCGGTCATGTTTCTTCCCATGATCAGTGGTGAATGTTGCTCAACGCTCCTATCATCCCGAGCACAATAAAGCCCCCGATTGTGGCCAGGCCAAGTCCAAAAGAAATCCAGCACCACATCTTGGCATTGCTCGACGCCGCCTGCGCTCCCGCCAGGTCGCCCTGCAGCAGCTTGCTGTTCACTTGCGCTGAATAAACAATCGCTGGAATTCCCGCAGGAATGCAGCACAGGACCGTTGCCAGGATCGAGAACACCAGATAATTCGGCACGGTCGTTCCCGGAGGAATCACCACGCCTGTGACCGGCAGCGGAGCCACTGCACTCGCTTGCAAGGTTCTGCCGCATTGCACGCAGACCGCCGCATTATCGGCATTGCTCGCCCCACATTGAGGACAAAACATGAATTTTCTCCTGGTTGAAAATTGAGAACCTCACCGCAGCACTTCGCCACTCTGAACGCATTTCTCCGCCGAGCCGCCGGCATCCACTTTGATCACCCCCGACTCATCGGAACAGAATGCCCGAACGCCCGTCTGGTTCAGCCGAACCGGATAGGCCATCACCTGATACTTGGAATTTGCCCCGCCGTCCGCTCCTGGCGCGCAGCCGGTAAGTTCGAACGCGTACCCGGTTCTTTGACCGCTTGCCAACGCTTCGGAAACTCCAGCTTTCTCCAGCGCGGAAAGCGAACAGGTGAATCCCTCCTCTGGATGACTCGTGGAATAACTGACCTCTGACGCTATAAGAGTCCGAATCCCGGCGACCGCCGAACTTTCATTTGCCGCCATCCGTGCCCGCAACAGGTTCGGGATCGCAATCGCGGCAACAATCAACAACAGAGGAATGCCCGCAATCCAAAGGTATCCGAGGACCAGGCCCGCAATGGCGATGCCTTCTCCCTTGAGACGCCCCGCGCTCTTCTTAATTTCGGACAGGCCGAGATGGCCGAAAACAATCGCTCCAATGAACGCCAGTGGCACGAAGAATAAAACTCCGCAAACCAGGCTGATGATCGCCTTCGCGCTGGTCTCGGCCGGGCCGGTTGCAGCTGTCGGCGTCCCTGCGGTTCCTCCCACGCCAGCGGCAGCTTGCCGTCCACAAACCCGGCAGAACTGATCGTTCGCCTCCATGCTGTTGCCGCAAGCCGCGCAGAATGTGCTCATCCCATCCGCCTCCCTCGCGTGTTCATGCCATCGCCGCTGAATTTTGCACGAAACATACTATTCACGCAGGTCTGCGTCAATGCGTTAGATTGGTTCTACCCATTTGTCGCTGGGCAGATGGTTTTGATATGTTGCCCGCAGTGGATCAGACCGACGAGCTACGATCGTGCCCGCACTGTGCCGCGCAAATGCCAGGAAGCGCCGCGTTCTGTCCGGGCTGCGGCCGCTCCATGCGTTCCGCAGTGCGTGCCCAGGGCAAAGTCGGGGCGCTCTCAGAGAGCGTCGCCGGAGGGCTCGCGTATTTCACCTTCCTGCCCGCGCTCGTCTTCCTTTTGCTCGAGCCTTACAAGAAAAGCGGTTTCATCCGCTTTCATTCGATGCAGTGCCTTCTGGCCACCGTCGCGCTCATCCTGGTGGGTGTGGTGCTCAAGTTAGCCGGTCTACTTCTCTTCATAGTCCCGGTACTCGGTCCTTTACTCGTGCTGATCGTTGACGTAACCGCGGGCCTGGCTGCAGTTTTCGTTTGGCTGGTTCTGGTGGTCAAAGCTCTGCAGGGCGAAACTTTCAAGCTGGCCTGGCTCGGAGATCTTGCCGAGCGCTATTCCGGCGGAGTCTAGCCAGCAAGCCACGCCGCAATTGGCATTGCTTTGCCGTCCCCATTCTGATACTTTGCCGCCGACGCGGCTGGCAATGAATTTTCGCAGCCTAGCCAGCGGGTCTGCTTAGGAGGACCCATTATGCCTTACTGCAATATGTGCGGCGCCCAGATCGCCGACGGAACTACTTGTGCCGCCTGCGCGAGTCGCGCCTCTGCAGGTCCTGCTGCCACCGGCGCACCTGCTGCCACCATCGCTCCCTCTCAGGCGATGACCGACACTGTTGCCGGCATGCTTGCCTATATCACCATCTTTCCTGCAATCATCTTTCTCGTGGTGGCGCCGTACAACCGGAACCGCTTCGTCCGTTTTCACTCGTGGCAGAACATCTTTTTCTCGATCGCGTGGTGCATCCTCTGGATGGCCCTCAGTATCTTTGTGCACATTCCATTTTTTGGCTGGCTCAGCATTCTAATATCGCCGCTGATCCTGCTGGGTGGATTCATTGTCTGGATTGTCCTCCTGATCAAAGCCAACCAGGGCCAGATGTTCAAGTTGCCCATGATCGGCGATATGGCGGAAAAGCAAGCCAACGCGATGTAGAAGTCACCTTCGGCACGCGGATCCAATCTCCCGCGCTTGACTTTCTGCCTCCAAGCTGTCAATCCTATTAGCTTTTAACTGCGACTGAGTCCGCATGCCAATTGCGACTCCGCGCGGGAATCTGTTCCACGAATGGGGAATTCATTGCGAATTCGCGTTTTCTACCACGACAAGTGCTTTGACGGAGCTTCCTCGGCCGCCTTGTTTTCGCGCTTCTATCGCGAACGCATTCGCAGTGATGTCGATTTTGTCTTCACCGGACTGGTCCACCGCGCTGGTGCCCTGTTTGACGAGAAAGAATTTGACGGCGACGAGAACGCCATCGTTGATTTCAAATATTCCAGCTCTCCCCAGATCACCTGGTGGTTCGATCACCACGAGAGCGCATTTCTTTCCCCCGCCGACGCCGAGCACTTCGAGCAGGACCAGAGCAATCGAAAATTCTATGATCCCGACTTTAAATCCTGCACCAGTTTCATCGCGATGATTGCGCAGCAACGCTTCGGTTTCGATCCTGCGCCGGTGGCCGATCTGGTGTACTGGACCGACATCATTGACGGCGCCCTCTATCCCGATGCCAAGACGGCGGTCGAAATGGAAGCGCCCGCCATGAAGTTGACCATGGTGATCGAGTCGGCGCCCGACCACGGCTTCGTCCCCAACCTGATTCCGCTGCTGGCGACCAAGTCGCTGGCAGAAATCCTCGAAGAACCCTTCGTCGCGCCGCTCCTCCCGCCGCTGCTCAGACGCCACGAACTCTCCATGGGAATTCTGAAAGAGCGCACCGAGTGCAAGGACGCTACGATTTTCTTCGACGTGACCGATCACGATCTCGAGGGCTACAACAAATTCATCCCGTACTACCTGCATCCGGAATCGGTCTATAGCGTCGGTCTTAGCAAGAGCAGTTTTCGTGTGAAAGTTTCCGTCGGCTCCAACCCATGGGCGCCCCAGCAGCCGGAAGTGAACCTGGCCCGCATCTGCGAACGTTACGGCGGCGGCGGCCACGCACGCGTGGGAGCGATCTCTTTCAACGTGAACCAGCACGCCGCGGCCATCAAAGCCTCACAAGAAATCGTGGCGGAATTGCGCGCCGCCATCCGGCAGAAAAGTGGAAAGTAGCAGAAGAATCTCTTTGCGGGCGTCCTAGGTGGCATTTCTCCGCGCCCTCAGCGGTATTTCTCTGCGTTCTCAGCGATTAAAAGCTTTGCGAGCAGCGAAATCTCCCCCCGGCCTTCATCGCTGAGAGCGATCCTCTCTTCTCGCCCCTAAGCCCGTGATGTAAGCTTTCGACCATGACCACCAAAACTAAGGCTCGTCTCGCTGTCTTAGCCTTGCTCGTTCCTTCCTTCGCGAGCGCACAAGCTCCGAAAGAAACTCTGCTAGCGCTGAGCAAGCGCGACCATACGCTCTCGATCGTAGATCCCTCCAGCATGAAGGTTCTTTCCAAAGTTCCCGTCGGCGAGGATCCCCACGAAGTCATCGCATCCACCGACGGCCGCACAGCCTACGTTTCCAACTACGGCGGTGGCGCCTACAACACCCTCGCGGTGATTGATCTCGCGGAGCAGAAGCCGCTTCCTGCCATCGATCTCGGCCCTTTACGCGGTCCGCACGGTCTGGACTTCATGGGTGGCAAGGCCTGGTTCACGGCCGAAGCGGCCAAGGCAATCGGCAGCTACGATCCCGTTTCCAAAAAAGTGGATTGGATTTTGGGCACCGGCCAGAACCGAACGCACATGATCCTCGTTTCCGGAGACCTGAAGCGGATCATTACTACGAATGTCAGCTCCGGCACGGTGAGCATCATCGAGAAAACTCCGGGTCGCGCCGAAGGGCCGCCCGCCGGTCCGCCTCCCGGCGGCGATTGGGATGAAATCGTCGTGAAGGTCGGCAATGGCTCTGAAGGATTCGACGTCTCGCCCGACGGAAAAGAAATCTGGGTCGCCAACGCCCAGGACGGAACGATTTCAGTCATCGACATCGCGGCGAAAAAAGTGACCGACACCCTGGCTGCCAACGTTGGAGGAGCCAACCGCCTGAAATTCACTCCCGACGGCCACAAAGTTTTTGTCTCCAGCTTGCGTTTGGGAACAGTGGCTGTTCTCGATGGCAGCACCCACAAAGAGATCAAGCGCATCGAAGTCGGGCACGGCGCCGCAGGCATCGTCATGCAGCCGGATGGCTCCCGCGCCTTCGTCGCGTGCACACCGGACAATTATGTTGCCGTGATCGACCTCAAGTCGTTGGAAGTCACCGGGCACCTCGATGTCGGGCAGCAGCCCGATGGCCTCGCTTGGGCCGTCATGCACTAGCGACGCGCCTATTGCACTGGAGTTCCGCTGGCCAGGCAGGTGGCCGGATTCCCATCGGCCGAAGACCTGATCACTGCCGACTGATCGACACAGAATGCCCTACGTCCAAAAGTATTTGCGTTGGGCGCCGCTGTCAGATGAAAAGTCGTCGCCGGAGTCCCGCCGCAACCGGACAGCGTGAACACGAATCCATACCGCTTGCCGCTGGCCAACCCGCTGTCGATCAGCATCGCCTGGTGCTCGTTCCGCTCGCCGCCGCCGAAGCCATCGAGATTCGACAACGTGCAGCTATAGCCCACCGTCGGATAACTGGTCGCATACGTGACTTCTGCAGTCAAAATGGTCCGCATCGCCGCCACCACCATCGCATCGCTACCCGCCACCGAAGCTGCAGTCTGATGCGGCGCTCCAAAGCTGGCGCTGCTCGCCTGTGGCGTCATCTTTTCTGTGATGGCTTTTAACAGCTCCGGATCTGCCAACGGCACGTGAATAGTCAGCGAAATTTCGTTCAGCTTCCAGATGTGCGCTTCTTGCTTCATCGAAAATGTCATCTGTGGCATGAACGGCCTGGGCTGGGCTTGTCCATCCTTGTAGGTCTGAAAGGACAACTCGATGTCGTCCTGATCTCCGCGCAGAGCATCGTTCTCGACGGTAATTTCCATCTTCTGTCCCGTCTTAGGATCTTGCGCAGACATGAGCACCGACCCGCTTTCGAAGGTCTGCAGGTTCTGTTGCTGGCTTTGCAGTTGGCTCACCATTTGCGAATACTGCTGCAGGCTGGCCGTCGCTCCCGCCTTCTCCAGCGCCGCCACCGTGGCTGCCGGCAGATGCTTGGCAAACGTTCCTGGCGTTTTGCTGAAGAACATCTCCAGCAATGCCTGCCGCGCCGTTTGCGGCACAGTGTTTTGTTGTGCCCAGCATGCCAGCCCCAGCAACGCCATCACTGCAACCGCCCGTGTCATTCTTCTCATTGCCACGACCTCGCCTGATCCTGACACGTATCCGGAATCGCCTCTAGTTACTGAGGTAAGACAATGCGGCATGATAAAAATGGATGGCAGGGAACTTCACGCTTCCTGTCACCCGCGTCGATCATCACATTCATGCGCCCACTCGGAAACACGCCCAACCCGCACCGCCGTCAACGGCAGGTGCTGCGAGCTGTCGCAGGATTCGAATTCTTCAAAGGCATCTTCGTCATACTGATGGGGATCTGTGCCATCGCTCTTGTCCACAAAGACACCTGGCTGATTGCCGAAAGCCTGCTGGCGCTCTTGCACATCAGCACCGACCGCCATTTGGCGCAATTGTTCCTCGACTTTGCCGACAGCATTACCGATGCCCGCCTGTGGGCCGCGGCCCGCATCGCCTTCGCCTATGCCGCGCTGCGTTTTACCGAAGCCTACGGCCTCTGGAAAGGACGTACCTGGGCCGAGTGGGTCGCATTGATCTCCGGCACTCTGCTGCTCCCTCTCGAAGTTCGCGAGCTTTTCCGGGGTGTGACCGCGGTCCGCTGCTCTTTGCTCCTGGGGAACCTGGCGGTCGTCTTCTTCATGCTCTACATCATCCTCGCCAACCGCCGCGAACGGCGCAAAGCTCTGTCTCTCTCCAATCCCCCAAAAGCCGCGTCCGGAGCGAGAACTGGAGTCTAACGGCTCTGGCAATTTGCCGCCGTTCGTACCATAATTTCCCCAGCGGCACCCGGTTCTGGAGGTCACCATGCGTCTCATCGGCCCAGTCGTTCTCTTGCTCTCTGTGGTGGGATTTGTCTCCGCGCAAGACACGAACTTTCCTGTCGGTCCGCAGTATCTGATCACTGGAAATTCGATGCTCCTCCGTTCTATCGCTACTCCTACCTACAATCTGGACGCGCCCCTTCCGCCCGTCCCTGAACTCCCGCAAGTCGGCGAGCCCATCGAAAATCAACCCTACATCCCCGATCCGCTCTACCAGAACGGACCCGACCTCTACTCCATCTATTACGGCTATCCCACGCCGCCGTTAGTCGTGCTGGTCTCCGAAGAAGGGACAGCGGTAATTCCCGCAAGCCTCACAGAGGAAGGCGCTGGAGGATTCATCGATTCGCAGTCCCTGGTCCAGTCCGAATATGGAGTTCCGCTCGGCGACGCTGCTTCCTATTGGAAGGTGCACAAGCAGACCACGGCGCGCGTCTACACCAACGCCGACGTCCAGCGCCTGCAACACAAGCGAGCGCCAACGCCGGGCTTTTGATTTTTCAGCAGTGATGGCACAAAGCGGAAAGGGCATCACGTCCGCGGCCGCAGTCATTCTTGTAGGCGACGCGCAATACCTGATCGCGCACTGTCCTGAAACTGATATGTAAGCGGCACCTCGTACGAATTTCCTGGGGCCTTATCGATGAACCATGGAGGAGGAAAGAGATGAAGAACCCAATGTGGTGTCGTCTTCTGCTGATCCCCGCCGTTTTGTCGTTTGCGGCAGCGATGCAGGCGCAGACTTATAACGACCTGCACGACTTCAACAACACCGACGGCTGTTGTGCCAATTATCCCAGCATGATGGCCCAGGGAGAAGACGGGAGCATCTGGGGAGCCACCACGAGCGGAGGTGCGAGTTTCCTGGGAAATATCTTCAAGATCACGCCCTCGGGCACACTCACCGACATGCACGACTTCGATTTCACCCACGGCAGCGGCCCTCAGGGCGGCATCAGCATGGGGACTGACGGAAACTTCTACGGGACAACCTACCAGGGCGGTTCCCACAGCGCGGGCACCGTTTTCAAAATCACTCCCACCGGCACATTTACGGAATTGTACGATTTTAGCAATGGCTCGGACGGCGCCTTCCCGCGAACTCCGCCAGTGCAGGCAGCGGACGGGAACCTCTACGGTACCACCGGGAATGGCACAATTGCCGTGTTGTACAAGATCACCACATCAGGCACCTTCACCGTGATGGTCAACCTGTTGGCGCAGAGTTACTCGCCTTTGTTGCTTGCAACTGACGGCAATCTGTACGGCACCACCTTGTTCGGCGGAACCTTCAATGCCGGAACTGTTTTTCAGTTCTCGCCCTCCACCAAGAAATTGAAAACCATCTTCAACTTTCACACGGAATCGTCACCCCATGGTCCTTTGATGCAGGGTGTCGATGGAGCCTTGTATGGAACCACAGCATCGGGCGGGACAGCGTCCGGCGGCGTGGTTTACAGGATCACTACGGCTGGTTCGTACAAGGTACTCACCAACTTCAGTACGACCAGTACTGCCAACGGCGCCACTCCATTCGCTGGATTAGTCCAGGGCAGCGACAAGTTCCTTTACGGTGTGACCTCGGTGGGCGGCACGAACAAGATTGGGGTCCTGTTCAAAGTCAGCACGACCGGTACAGGATTCACTGTTCTCCATAACTTCGACACCACGACTGGAGATACTCCCTACTCGACACCCTTGCTTCATACCAATGGGACGATTTATGGATTGACCTTCCATGGAGGAACCCATCCCACCAATGGAGTGTTCTACAGCATGACCGTCGGCCTGAAACCATTTGTCGCTCCGGTCGTGCTGCACTCGGCCAAAGCGAACGCCACTGTCGAACTGCTCGGGCAAGGCTTCAATACCGCGACCGGCGTCCTGTTTGGGACCGGTGCCGGAACGCTCACCATTTCCAGCGACACGTTCGCGACTGCGAAGGTAACCACTGGTGCAACCACAGGGCTGATCACCGTGAACGAACCGGGCGGCAACCTCAAGACTCTCCAGACCTTCAAAATTACGCCCACGATCAAGACCTTCACGCCCCCAAGCGGTCCCGTGGGCACATCGGTCATGATCACTGGGACAAGCCTGCTGCAGGCCACGGCGGTGAAGTTCGGCGGTGTAGCCGCCACGGCTTTCACCGTGAACTCCGACACCCTGGTGACCGCAACCGTGCCAACCGGAGCAGTGACCGGCAAGATCAGCATCACCACTCCTGGGGGTACAGCTAACAGCAGCATTGTCTTCACGGTGAATTAGCAGAGAACACGCGGGGACAGCCGCCCTGGGCTGTCCCCCGCTGTGATGTCGGAACGGTAGAGCACGCTTCGCCCGTGCGATCGGTTATCCTCAGTGCTTCTTCTGGCGGAGAGCCCGCCTTTCACGTGTCTCATCCCAGAATGACTGGCCTATGCGGATAGCCGTGTACGCTGAATCTTTTGCAGCTCTGGAATCAGGTCATCGGCAGCTTTGCTCTTCACCACGTATCCACTTACGCCAGCGGCCAGGGCAGCCCACTGAAATCCCCGGGAGTCGTGTTGACTCACAATGACAATGTGCATTGCAGGAAATTCATGTTTGAGAACGTGCGCTGCTTCCAGCCCGTTCATGATTGGCATGGTGATATCGAGCAGGACAACGTCGGGCAAGTGCTCCCTTGCCTTCTGGATCGCATCCACCCCGTCCACAGCCTCGCAAGCAATCTCTATGTCGGCCTGGGATTCCAGTAGTTGGCAAATGCTGCGGCGGACGCTCGCATTGTCGTCCACCACCAGCACGCGAAGGGCGTGTCCAGTCATAGCGTCTCCGGGGGGAAAGAGCGCAGAGGTCCCTTTCGCGGATGTGCAAATTCCGATCAGCCTACTCCTCTTTCTCGGTCGCACCGTATCCAGCGAATCGGGTAGGGTACCAAACGAAAGGTCAAGATTGCCCCTACCAGTTAGACACACACCTATCTGTCAGAAACAACAGTAGTAAGTCGCTAGCGCCCGCCAAGGTTTTGTAGGGTGCCCTACATAATTTCCTGTATAGCAAAGAACTCGACGGGCCACCCGGCAACCTTGAGCAGACTCGGGAGGTCGTGGAGGAGGAGGCCGAAGAAGTCACCGAAATCCTGAATACCGCCGGGAGAAATGAACTGATGAGCGTACCTGGCATCGGCAAGGCGACTGCCAAACGCATCATCAAGCACCGTCCTTACCAGACCGAGGAAGAAGCTTTGGAGCAGGGAGTGTTGCCGGAAAAGACCCTCGAAAGAGTGAAGGAACAGCTTGTAGAGCATAAAGACGACATTGCTTCCTAGTCAGACAAGCGTGGAAGAGCGGGCCTTCAGGGCCGCGTCAGACAAGCGTGGAAGAGTAGCCCTTCAGGGCCGCGTCGGGACAAGCGTGGAAGAGCGGCGCTTCAGGGCCGCGTCAGCCATCGGAGAACGCCCGGGCTTTAGCCCCCGTGCCAGCACTCCCCATCAGAAATCAACCTCCACCACGAAGCCATAGCAGCCGTAGGTGCAGCCTCTGCACGTGGAGCCCCGGACGCCCTCGTCCGGGGAACCGTGGCCGCCCCAACGAACGATGACCAAGCCCCGCAGGGACGAAAGAAACCCCACCGCCCCGTGACTTCGCACCAGAGGCCCCGCGCGAAACTGCGTGGGAGAACAGGTCGTTGCCGACCCAGCGGCACACCTCGCGCCCACGTGGCGGCGGACGCATTCGTCCGCCCGCCCCATCGAACCGCAGTGATCGCACCCACGCCGATGAGGAACCAGGAAAAAGGAAAGATCAACGGAGGACTCGAAAGCGGTAATGAAGATGCGCCTCGCAGCCTAGCAGAAAGACCCAACAGATCTGCGCCTATAGCTCCATCCACTGCAGGCGACGCAAAGACTCGACCCGTCTCCTCTCGGTGGCTTAACAAGAAATTGGGTTCGTCCCGTCTGTCACCGATTTTCCGCCTCAGCACCCGCGCAACGAAAGCTGAACTCAGACGCTCTACGGTAGTGGTGCCGTTTGGCACCCACAGCGCCTCTATTTACTGGTGGTGCTGTTTTTGGCCTTAGCCTCGCGCTCGGCCTGGAGTTTAAATTCTCCTTGTGGGCCCTTTGGGCGTGCAAGTACGGTAACCCAAATTACTAGTCCTGGCGGATTCCTTTCGGACTTCTGGTCCGGTCGGCGCGTCGCGTCGAAGCCCCGACTTGTCAATTCTTTAAGAAGCACGTCGGCAAGATCGTGCGCTACAGGATTGCTTGTTGATGCGATTTCCACGCCTGTGTTCGATGGTTTTATGGGCTCGTCCCAGTGGCCGCCGCCTTCCGCCATCTCCATGATTCCGCCTACTGTTGTCGTGTGGATATGGGCAGAGCGCAACGCTTCGGCGATGTCATCCGCGAATAATTCAGATTCGGTAGAACCGTTAACAAACCACATACTTGCACCCGCTATGGAGCCGAAGTGGGCAAGCGCAGTTCCGATGTCGCGCTTTTGGTTATCGTCTAATGATCTGAATGCGACCGCCGCCTCGATCTTGACGCGGGCTAAGCGCTCTGCTTCCGTCTGCTCCCGCAATCCTGCGGCCTCTCTTTCGAGTTCGGCGGTTCGCTGTCTCGCTTCTGCTACCTGTATGTTTGCTGTCGCAGCTCCAAGCACGGCATCGCTTGCTTCCTTCCTAGCCTCAGTGAGCAAAATATTATCGAATGTGCTAAGGATGCCATCGGCTCTCGTCAGGTACACTTCAAAAACACCTTCGCCTGCCACTCCGATCACGATAAGAATCCACCCCACCTTTACAAGTGTTTTCGCCCAGCGATATACCGTTATCGGGTCCAATGGAAGCACATGGTCGATCGCGTGCATCCATGCCTCCCCCTCCTCTAATGCCACTCCAGCAAAAACGGCTATTGTGGCTGCTACAAGGCAGATGAAGAATATCGTTCGAAATGCCTCTAGGTCACTTCTTACTAGCTCATCGTTCTTTGCAACAAGTGACGATAGCGACGAGGCTGACAGGGAGGATAACGCCCTAAAGATAGGGTCGATTTGTTGGATAGTGTTTGGCGCGATCTGGCTAATTATCAAGCTCACTCCACCGCGGGTGGCCCATCCTTTGCGTTTTTTGCAAAAGGATAGGCTTCACAATCCTGCGCTTATAAGATTTTGACTCTCGCTTTTCCCTCACTCCGCGCTGCAAGGATTGGGCACCCGGCATGAACAGAATTTCAATGAATTAAATCGCTTTGCCTTTTTATTTCATTCATTGAAATATCCACCGGTTTTCCGGATGCATGCATCAATTCTGGAAGAATCCTATTACGACTACTAGCCCTATCAGACTGCCTGTCGTAGATATAAGTCCCTGAGTCCCCCTTCGTGTCAACCATCGTAATGCGCATTAGTTCCTTGCCCGTAACCTTGGGAAGAGATGGTGGATATTCAAACATCGCCCATCCGCGTACCTGTTTGCCTGGAGCCAGTTGGCCCATCCTTAATAACTGTTCATCAAAACCATATTGACTGAAGTCCATCGGGATCGCCGCTTGCAGTGATTCCAATATTGTCTTATGGCTTTCAGTTGGATAGGCGTTGTAAACCAGACCCTCGGTTGTGTGTACCCTTGTAAGCTCTATCCATTGTCCGTTCTGCTGCATTTCCACTTTGTAAGAATCTATGTAAACATCGGTATTCAGAAGATTCAGCGCTCTAATAAATAGGGTTAAATTTACCGGGAACAAAACGTAC
>DASTCU010000039.1:0-55112 GCA_035710825.1 Candidatus Sulfotelmatobacter sp. | reverse complement strand
GTTGATGGCCCAAGCTTTCCAGCCTTCCAACGGAACGCTCAGTGGCGAGCCTCAGAGCGTGGCCAAGGGGGTCATGAATGACATTGCCACCTGGCACATGGACGCCTGCGCCTCCGATGACGGATTGTTGATTTTCGGCAGTGGTGGAACCGGCGACTGGCAATTGCTGTGGATGGATCGCAACACCAAACAGTTATCCACTATTGCTGATAAGCTGACCAACCTGCAAGTCGCCCGTCTCTCCGCGCAAGGCGATCGCATCGCGATGCAGATCGATACGGGCGCAAACGACATCTGGGTCTTGGATCTGGCGCGCGGGGTGCGGACCAGGCTCACCTTCGGACCGGTTTCGAATGTGTCTCCCGTCTGGTCGCCCGATGGGAGGTGGATCGCCTACACTGCGGACCGCAACGGACGCTCCAACCTGTGCCGCAAGGCCGCTGACGGCAGTGGCGCTGAGGAGACTCTGCTCGCCGATGACCACATGAGTATCGCCACCGACTGGTCACGGGACGGCAAATACCTGATCTACCAGCGTGGCCCGCTCGGAAGTAACGAACTCTGGGCGTTGCCGCTGGAAGGAGAGCGCAAACCGTTCGTGGTAGTTCCTCGCTCCGAAAATACGTTCACTGCCAACGGACGTCTTTCCCCCGACGGCCGCTGGTTCGCCTATATGTCCAACGAGTCCGGTGCCCTACAAGTGTATGTCGTGGCTTTCGGCGGGGGGCAAGGGAAATGGCAGGTCTCAGTCAATAGCGGGATGCAGCCGCGATGGAGTAAGGACGGCAAAGAACTGTACTACTTTGATGCCAGCTACAATTTGTATGCTGTGCCGGTAAAAGAAGTTGCGGGTGCCCTGCAATTCGGTTCCGGTCAGCAACTCGTCAGCAACTGGTCGGCTCCGCAGGTCTTCTACGACATCTCGCCTGACGGCAAGAAAATTCTCCTCGATCGCATCTCGCAGCAGGTCAACCAATCTGTGACTGTGGTGACGAACTTCACTGCCGCATTGAAGAAGTAGCGTTGGCGATCCTCCACTTGTCGCGGGGCGGTGCGAGCGCCGGGTGACTGCTTCCCTGCTTTTCACTTGCTGACGGCGGGCTCCTCCTGCAGGCTAGCCGCGCTCATCTTGATCGTATCTGCCTGAAACCCAGCCGGCCGCAGATCCATAGATTCCATCTCGCCAATATCGTGCGCCACCATCGTCAATCCCGTGGCCTCGACTCCGGGCGCGACCAGCGCCTGCAGAAATCCGAGTCGAACGTAATACTCCGCTCCCGGCTCCAGAACTACCACCTCGCTGCGAGCTTTCTTACGCAGCCGCAACGAATACCGTCCCGGGGGAAGCTGGCACAGGATCTTCCGCCCTTCCTTCAAATTCCCCAGTCTGACCGAGCCAATCCAAATCTCGTGAAAGCGCGCACGCTCGAATGTTGGAAAATAAAACGTAACGGCTGCGGGACCAGTCCCGTGGAACGGCTCGGGCTGAAGCGCCTCCACAGTACCTCGATCCAGAACGGCCTCTGCGCCGGTGACAGCCTCCAACACCGCTCCCCGCCGCAACTTCGCCTGATTCCCATGCTGCAAAGGCGCGAAAGGCAAGGCGAACAGGGCCAACCCCTGAGTTTCGAGGATCGCGCCTGCCCAGTTATTGAGGGCGTTGGTAGGTTCGCCGGCCAGTTTGGTCGCCAGTTCCAAGGGCACTGCTTCCTGGTCGATCAAAGTCACTGACTCTACCCGAATCGCCATCTGTCCCTTGTGCCACGCCATGCCCGCAGACTTCGCTTCTGAAATGCGGGCGATGGCCGGCGTGCGCGCGGGAATCACAACCAGATCTCCGGTCTTGACATCCTCCAAAACCTGCAGCTTGATCGAATCCCCGACCTTCACTGTGTTCGACGAAAGCGGTTCGGTCAGCAATAGCCACACCGGAGTGCCATTCGGTAAGCGAACCTGGCTTGCGTTCTGAGCGGCCTCGTCGACTGATGGCTGGGGCTCAATGGCTTCACCGGAGGGAGACGCTGGCCCTGTCGGCACCGGCATCTCGATCTCGGTGTCGGCATCGACGTAAGCCTTCACTGGCGTTCCCTGCTTGATCAGCGCCTGGGTGCCGCGCAGCATCACGCGGGTGTTACCGATTTCGAAGGTGGATCCGCGTAGCGGCACTTTCGTTTTTCCCGCCTTCAGGAAAGTCAGTTTCACCGCAATTTCGCCGGGATCGCCTTCAAAATTGGGACGGGCCGAGTGGATCACTGTTCCAATCGCGCGGGAGCCGACATCTGCCACGAGCACGTCGCCAACTTTGACCGCTTCAGCCAGCACAAACTCCACCGGCTCATCTTCCCGAGCGGTGCGCGAATTCACGTTCTGAGCCAGCTTGAGATTCACTGCGGTCCCGTTGCGCAGCACCAGCTTCGCCGTTGATGGCGGACTGTTGACGCCCTCGGGGGCGCTCTGCTGCGCCTGGGAAATTCCCGCGAACAGAATGAACGCTGAAACCAGCGACCAGAAGGCAGCTTTCATAAAACCTCCAGTCAACTCAACTTGGCAAAAACTATTGCGGCAATTGGGGAACAGTTTGCGTGGAGCCGGCGACGAGCGCCGCCAGCGGCAATCCTGCCTGCCCGATTCGCTTATCCAGTTGCTCGTGCAGACGGTCCAGCGTCACGCGCAGGCCGTGCTCGCCCGACAGGCCGCCTCCGCTTGCGGCCTCTTCCTGCCACAGTTGCTGTCCCGCCATGTCGTAGCAGCGCACGGTCACCTTGATCCACTTGGTTACTGGACGCTCGACCAATGCATATAGCAAATACGTTGCACCGGAATCGCGAGCGATTCCCTGCACCGTCGCCAGCGGCATCTCGTCCTCAGAATGCGTGCGGTTGCCGAACTCATCGCTGGCCATGGCAACGTTTTTCTGTTTGACATAACCCATCAGATCATCGAGAACATCGTGAAACACTGCGGGCTTGCTGTACTTCACGTGCGACGACGCGCGCTGTACGAATACAAATACCGTCTGCGGACCGCTAGCGGAAGTTGGTGCTTGAGAGAATGCTTCGGAAGAAAAAAGGAACAGGATTGCTAAGACGAATCCAATGAGAATACTCAGACGAAGTGTCACGACGCGCCTCCCCCGATCTGCAGATCCCTCGAAATTGCAGGGCCGCGATCGGATGATATCTACACACATCGGTTTCGCATGTTAGCTCCGCGACGCGCAGTCTGCTGTGAGCATGCTCACCGTTGTTGGCTGTGACGCTCGTCACAATCGTTCGCGCGTCACTGGGTCGCTTCCTGCAGGTTGTGGAATGGGTGTAACTGGGGCATACCAACCAAGGGAGACCTGCAGGTAGGAGGACTTGGGCCCGACCGGGAGGACAGTGACTGGCCCAGGCCTCGACGCGCGCAAGAAATAAAAAGCCGCCCTCGCGGGCGGCTTGGCACTCAAAAACGACGGGATAGTTTACGCGGCAGTCTCCGCCGGGACGGGGGGCATGAAGGGCTCGTCGTAGCTGCCGCCATAGATCGAAGGCACCTTCGATCCCATGGGACGCAGGTACGTCGCCAGCTCGCCGCGGTGATGGATGCTGTGGTTGTTGAGGAAGCCGAGGTAGAAGACCGCGGGGAAGTTGAAGACGCCGAAAAAGCTGACCGGCGTCATGAGTTGCTCGGGGGACATCGCGGCCACGCGCGCTACTCCGCGCTTGATCTGCTCGTCGTACCAGGCGACGACTTCGGCTGAGGTCTGGGGCTTGTGTTCTGGATTTTCCATGTTGAAATTCAGATCGGCAATGCCATCCAGAAACTGGATGTCGGTATTGGCGATGTGCCACGCCAGTTCTTTGGCGGTGCGGGCATGCGGATCGGGCCGGTAGTCGGACTTCTCGTCGGGAACGGCGGCGATGACCTTCTTCGTGCACTCCGCTTCCCGCTGAATGCCATCGAGCATCATGGCGCGATAGCCAAGAGCAAATTCAGGAGTCATTCCTTGGGACATATTTCCTCCTTGGGCCTTATTTTGTTGCTTCGGATTGATTTTGTTCTGCCGGACTGGAACAGGGACGCATATCGCGTCCCCGGCATAGATGATCTTAGTTACGAACGCGTCGCAAATTATACGCCGACGGGCTGCTTGCTGCTGACTTTGCTTCCGACCGGGACCGGCGTGAGCCACCCGTGGCGGTCGCTGGTTTCGCCGTGCACGATGGCGTAGAACTCTTTCTGCAATGCCTTGGTGACCGGCCCCATAGTGGCCTTGCCGACTTTAATCTTATCGACCGAGCGGATCGGCGTAACCTCTGCGGCCGTGCCGGTGAAGAACGCTTCATCGGCGATGTAGAGCATTTCGCGCGGAATCATCTGCTCGACGATCGGGATGTTCAGGTCGCGCGCGATCTGCAGGACGGAGTCGCGCGTGATCCCGGGCAGCACCGAATTGCCCAGCGGGGCCGTGATCAGCTTGTCGCGATGCACCAGGAAGATATTCTCGCCCGAGCCTTCGCTAACGAATCCATTCTTGTCGAGCGCGATACCTTCGACATAGCCGTTGGCGAGTGCTTCCATCTTGATGAGCTGCGAGTTCATGTAGTTGGCGCCGGCCTTGGCCATGGCGGGCAGCGTGTTGGGCGCCAGGCGCGTCCAGGAAGAGACGCAGACGTCCACGCCATCGCCGTCGCTGCTCAGATACTTTCCCCAGGGATAGTTGACGATGTAGACCTCGATCGGGCAGTTCAACGGGTTAACCCCGGCATCGCCGTATCCACGAAATGCAACCGGGCGGATGTAGCAAGGCCAAGCGCCGTTGTGGCCGACGGTCTCCACCATGCCGCGCACCATCTCGTCGCGGGTGAAGGGCAGATCCATGCGATAAACCTTGGCGGAGTCGAGCAGGCGCTGCATATGCTCGGTGGCGCGGAAGATGGCCGGGCCGGTAGGCAGTTCGTAGCAGCGGATGCCTTCGAAGACCGAAGACCCGTAGTGGACGACGTGCGACATCACGTGGAGCGTCGCCTCGTCCCAGTTGATGAGCTTGCCATTGTGCCAGATCTTTGCGGTCTTCTGGATTGCCATTCAGACTCCTTAGCCTCCAATTATAGCTGAGGGACATGGCCAGGCCGGCGCACCAAGGATTTGACAATGGAGTGAATTTCCGCGGAAGTTCTATGATCCGACGCTGGTCTAAACCGCGCAATTGGCTGGTGGAACCTCGAACCCCAGTTTCTGAACGATGCCCGCCAGTACTTTCAGTAATGTTTCGGGCCCTTTATCCAGGCCCAACTCCGATTTCTCCAGGAAGGCGAAAGCCCCATCCTGCTGCAGTCGAGCGGCATTCTTCGGCGACAACCCGCTCAAGACTACGACCGCAATTTGCGCGGTGACGGGATTCCGTTTCAAGGTCTTGAGCACGTCGGGGCCGGTGATTTTAGGCAGCAGCATATCGAGCAGGATCAAGTCGGGCTTATGCTTCTCGGCGGCGGCCAAGGCGGACTGCCCATCGGCCGCGGTCAGAACTTCATATCCCGCCCGCGCCAGCGCGCGCTCGGTCGCCATGCGTAAAAACTTACTGTCTTCCACCAGCAAAATTTTGATCATGTGCCGGTCGATTCCACTTTCCAGCCCTATACGCGGGTCCTGATGCCCCTTCAGGAGCATCACAGTTCTTATCGGCAGGATGGAAGAAAACTTAATGACGAGGAGAGCCCAGCGCTGTCAGAAAAGCAGCCTGGGAAGCGGCGCCCTCATCTACAATGGAGGCAGGTTTTCGAATGGCAGACGAATCAATCGTCATTTCTCCCGGCCCGAAGTTCCGCACCGCGATGATGTTGGCCATCATCGCCGACGCGCTTCAACTCATTGTGTTTCCAGTGTTTGTGGAAGGCGCATTCTCACCGGCCGAGGATGTGCTCGATCTGGGAATCGCAGCACTGCTGACCAATTTGCTGGGATGGCATTGGGAATTCCTGCCATCGTTTTTTGCCAAGCTGGTGCCCGGCGTCGACCTGGTTCCTTTCTGGACGATAGCCGTGGCCAGCGTCTGGCGTAAAGCCAAGCGCGTCGCCGAGGCAGAGAAAGCGCACGAACAACTGTCCCCGCCACATTTAACTAAGAGCTAGCGTTAGCTGTGGTGACTGCAATGGGAGCGTCGCACTCCTGAGCTTATCTTTGCGAAGGCGTTTCCTCCCCTCCTCGAACGCTATTGAACCCAATGCCGCATGGCTTGGAGCGTGGACCGAGTCCCCGCTTCTTATTCCTGAACTTTCGCCTGCGCATTTTCGTACCCAAGGGTAGGTCTCGGTTTATCCTGCCTGGACGCAATTTGTTGGAGGAATCGTGAACGCACTTCTCCAAGATCTTCGCTATGCGCTGCGCATGTTAGTGCAGTCCCCCGGCTTCACGGCGATTGCGATCCTGACGTTGGCGTTGGGTATCGGCGCAAACACCGCGCTGTTTTCGGTGGTCAATGGTGTGCTGCTCAATCCCTTGCCATATCCGCAGCCGGACCGCATGGTTGCGCTTTATTCCCGCACATCGACCTTTGCGCAATCATCCATCAGCTATCCAAATTTTCTCGACTGGCAGCGGAACAACCGGTCGCTGGCAGCGATCGCCGCCTATCGATCGGACAACTTTAATCTTACCGGCGCCGGTGAACCGGAGCGCTTGCGCGCCGAAATGGTCTCTGCGGACTTTTTCTCGATCCTTGGAGTTACGCCCCTGATCGGGCGCGACTTTACTGCGCAAGACGATCACGCCGGCGCCGCCCCGGTTGTGATCTTGAGCGAGGGATTCTGGAAGCGCAAGTTCGGAGGCTCGCAGCAACTGATCGGACAGGCCATCACGCTGAACGGTACGCCATACACGGTTGTCGGCATCATTCCGGCAAATTTCTTTTTTATGGGCAGTAATTTTCGGCCGAGCGATGCCTACGCGCCCATTGGGCAGTGGACCGATCCCACCTTTCTCGACCGGCGCGTGGGTATGGGCATGGATGCCGTCGCGCGGCTGAAGCCCGGCGCGACACTCGCGCAAGCCCGATCCGACTTGGACAACGTTGCCAAAGCGCTAGCGAAAGAGTATCCGGAGGCGGACAAAGACAGCGGAATTAACATGGTTCCTCTCAAGCAGGACATGGTTGGAGATGTCGCGCCCCTGCTGTATGTCTTGTTCGGGGCGGTCGGCCTCGTCCTGTTGATCGCGTGCGTCAATCTCGCCAATCTGCTGCTCGCGCGCTCCACGGGGCGCGCCCGAGAATTCGCCATACGAGCGGCCATGGGCGCGAGCCGGGTGCGGGTAGCGCAGCAACTCCTGACCGAGAGCGTGCTCTTATCCGTTACCGGTGGCGGGCTTGGTTTGTTGCTGGCCGCGTGGGGAACGCGAGCAGCCATTCGCGTGCTGCCACAAGCACTGCCGCGCGCGGAGCAGGTGGGACTTGACTCGCATGTGCTGCTTTTTACTATGGGCCTTTCGCTGTTCGTGGGCATCCTGTTCGGCTTGGCTCCCGCCCTCAAGGCCTTTCAGCCCAATCTGCAGGAAACTCTACGAGAAGGAGGCCGCGGCTCCAGCGGCGCGCGTCACAGCCTGCAAGGAGTTTTCGTTATCGCGGAAACGGCGCTGGCGCTGGTACTGCTGGTGGGAGCAAGCCTGATGATCCGCAGCCTGGTGCGGCTGTGGGCCGTCGATCCTGGGTTCAATCCGCACCAATTGATGTCGTTTTCGATCGCATATCCTCCGGAGATGATGAAAGCGGCTCCCGATATATTGCGAAACCGGTCGCTGCAGTTGGATGCGGCGCTGGAAGCGATCCCGGGAGTGGAATCTGTCTCAGCGATGGGCGGCAGCTTGCCGATGCAGGGCGATTCGGAATTGCCCTTTTGGTTGGAGGGGCAGCCTGCGCCTGCGACGGATAGCGAGATGAACTGGGGGCTTTTTTACCTGGCCGAGCCCGGCTACTTGAAGGCCATGCAGACTCCACTGCTGCAAGGCCGCTTTCTGAGTGCACAGGACACGTTGCACTCTCCTCCGGTGATCGTGATTGATGAGAACTTCGCGCGCAAATTTTTCCCTGGCCAGAATCCGATTGGGAGGCGTGTGAATCTCGGGCTGTTTGGCGTGCTGGCGGAAATCGTCGGCGTCACCGGGCACGTCAAGCACTTTGGACTGGATAATGACGCGCAGGCAAGCATCCAGGCACAATTTTACTTTCCTATGATGCAGGTCCCGGACAAATTCATGCCGCTCCTGTCCAACGGTGTGGAGTTCGTGATGCGCACGCGCGTGCCTCCCGAGACTCTGCTGGGCGACATTCGCCGCACCGTCGGACAATTGAGCAGTCAGCAGGTTGTGTACGGCGAGGAAACGATGGAAGAAACGGTGGCCCGTTCGCTCGCAGCCCGCCAGTTTGCGATGGACCTGCTGGGGATTTTTGCGGCGCTGGCGCTGGTGCTCGCGTGTGTCGGCATCTACGGCGTAATTTCGTATCTGGCGGGCCAACGGACGCACGAGATTGGCATTCGGATGGCGCTGGGCGCGCAGCGAGGGAACGTGCTGCGGATGGTGGTCGGCGAGGGCGCCCGGGTGGTGTTAATCGGGGTAGCGCTTGGCACGGCCGCCGCGCTCGGGCTGACGCGTCTCATGGCGAATCAACTCTTCGGCGTCAGCCCGCATGATCCGTTGACGTTCGCCGGTGTGGCCTTACTGCTCGCGATCGTCGCCCTTGGGGCATGCTATCTTCCCGCACGCCGAGCGATGCGTATCGATCCCATGGCGGCGCTGAGACAGGAATAATCGATCGAGCTTTTATTCACGTTGCCTTTCATTCGACGGCAGAAATGGAAGCACAGTCGCGTGATCGAAAATGACCTCGCCCCCAGGGGGCGGCGTTTTGACGCCTCTGTTTTGTGGCTGTTAGACTAATAGTTTGTCCAGCCATTCCTACCAGCAGAAGGGAAGTCCGTGCGCGCAGAAACCCGCCATCAACTGAAACAGGATGCATTTAGCCGTGTCACGATCGGAGCGGCGGAAAAGACCGCCGATTGGACGGTCGAGCACCAAAATACCCTCATTATTGCCGGAATCGCCGCCATCATAGTGATCGCCGCGGTGGTTGGCGGCTGGTACTACCTGGGCGCGCAGGACGAGAAGGCGAGCCTGGATCTTTCGGTGGCCGTGCGCACCATGGACACGCAGTTGCGGCCTCCAGGAACGCCGGAGCAGCCGGACTTTCCGACCTTCACTTCGGCGAAAGAACGGGCGGAAGCGGCGCGCAAACAGTTTCAGGCGATTGTGGATAAATATCCGCACACCCGGACGGCCGACATGGCCCACTATTTTCTGGGCGTGACGTCGGAAACGCTCTCAGACAACGCGGCGGCCGAGCGCAATTTCAAAGAGGTGGCGGCACATGGCAATCGCGAAGTGGCCTCTATCGCGAGGGATGCCCTGGCGTCGCTATACGGCCAGATGAACCGCACCAAGGATGCTGCCGCCCTTTATCAGGAACTGATTAATAAGCCGACCGCGTCGGTAAGCAAGGTGACGGCGCAAATGCAATTGGCTGAGCTTTATCAGAATGCCAACCAACCGCTCGAGGCCAAGAGGATTTACGAGCAGGTGAAGAAGGATAATCCGGGGAACGAAGCGGGACAGTTGGCTACGCAGAAGTTAACGGAAATAAAGTAGGCTGACCAGGGACTGATCCAACCACCAATCATTAGCCGCCGAATCCTTATCCCTGATTCCTCACCCCTAACCCTGATCGCCTGTCCCCTGATACCATGTTGTGCTGTTTTCCAAACCATACAATGGAATCCCATGGCCGATATCACCTTGCGCGTTAACGGAAGTGAAAAGAAGGTTAGCGTCTCTCCGGAAACACCTCTACTCTGGGTTCTGCGCGACACGCTGGAACTCCCGGGCACAAAATTTGGCTGTGGCGCCGGACTGTGTGGCGCATGCACGGTGCATGTGGATGGCAACGCGATCCGTTCGTGCTCGACTCCGGTGTCTCAAGTGGCCGGCAAGAGCGTGACCACGATTGAAGGGCTCGGCGCGGACGGACTGCACGTGCTGCAGCAGGCCTGGATCGCCGAAGAGGTTCCACAATGCGGCTACTGCCAGACCGGGCAAATCATGAGTGCGGCGGCGCTGCTGGCGAAGACTCCGAATCCTAGCGATGACCAGATCACGCAGGCGATGAACGGGAACCTGTGCCGGTGCGGAACGTATGAACGCATTCGCAAGGCGATTCACCGCGCCGCCGGCAACGGGGGTGCGCGATGAGCCCACTTTCCCGCCGCGATTTTCTGGGAGTCGGAGTGGCTGCCGGAGCCGGACTGGTCATTGGCTTCTATTTGCCGCATGGCGATGGATCGCACAAAGATTCGTTTTCTCCCAATGCGTATCTGCGAATCACTCCAGATAACAAAATCACGATTGTGGTGGCGCGTTCAGAGATGGGGCAGGGCGTGCGAACTGCTTTGCCGATGATTCTCGCAGAAGAACTCGAGGCTGACTGGAAGGAGATTGAAATTGAGCAAGCGGGCGCGAGCACGCTCTACGGGGATCAGACTACCGGTGGAAGCGCCAGTGTGCGCACGACGTGGGATCCCATGCGCAAGGCGGGCGCGGCGGCGCGCGAAATGCTGATTTCGGCTGCCGCATTGACATGGAATGTTCCGCGCTCGGCGTGCACGGCCGAGGCAGGGCACATCAAGCATGCAGCTTCGAATCGCAGCTTGAGCTACGGCGAACTGGTTGGAAAGGCTTCGACCCTTCCGATTCCGACGGATGTTCCGTTGAAGCAGAGCAAGGATTACAAGATCGTGGGGCAGCGGCTGGCCCGAGTGGATTCGCCCGATAAAGTAAAAGGCGAGGCTGTCTACGGAATTGATTTTCGTTTGCCTGGAATGAAATATGCTGTGCTCTCGCGCTGTCCGACGATCGGGGGGAAAGTTTCCGGCTTCGACGACAAGGAATCGAAGAAAGTGTCCGGCGTGAGCTATGTGGGAAAGATCGGGGATTCGGCGGTGGCGGTGGTGGCCGACAGCGTGTGGGGCGCAATGGAAGGCCGGCGCGTGCTCAATGTGAGTTGGGATGACGGGCCGAACAAAGAACTGAACACGGCTGCCGTTATGGCTTCGCTCAAGCAAGGGGCATCGAAGAAGGGCGCGAACCTGTATTCGGCGGGCGATCCTGCGAAAGCTGCGGGGCGGCGCATTTCCGCGGAGTACGAACTGCCCTTTATGGCGCACGCGCCGATGGAACCGGGGAACTGTACCGCGAACTATCAGGGATCCAAGTGCGAGATGTGGATTCCGACGCAGGTGCCGCAGGATTGCCGCGATTCGGTGGCGACGGCGATTGGGCTCGATCCCGATCAGGTGAAGGTGAACGTCACGCTCATGGGCGGGGGCTTTGGGCGGCGACTGGAACACGATTACGCGGTGGAAGCTGCGCAGGTGTCGAAGGCGATTAACGCTCCGGTGAAGGTGATCTGGACGCGCGAAGATGACATGCGCTGCTCGACGTACCGCCCGGCGAGTTTGCATCAGCTCAGCGCTACGCTGGATGGGTCGGGCTATCCGGTCGCACTGACGCACCGGATTATCGCGCCGTCGATCAGCGGACAGAAAGGGCAGCCGGTGCCGAATGGAGTTGATCCGGATCTGCCCGACGAGGCGGGGCCGGTCTACGAGATCCCCAACTACTTAATTGAGTATGTGATGACCGAAACGCCGGTGCCGCTTGGCTGGATGCGTTCGGTGTACGCGCTGCAAGCGGGATTCGCGCTGGAAAGTTTCATCGATGAATTGGCGGTGGCGGCAGGAAAAGATCCGGTGCAGTACCGGCTCCACTTGCTCGCCAAAGGACTAGACCTGCCTTACTTCACCACGACTTGGCACACGGCGCGGATGCGCGCGGTGCTGCAGCTTGCAGCCGACAAAGCTGGATGGGACAAACCACTGCCTGCGGGGCATCATCGGGGAGTTGCTTGCTTCGCTTGCTTCTCTTCGTATATGGCAGAGGTGGTCGAGATCACCATGGAGAACGATCAACCGCGAGTGCATCGCGTGGTGGCCGCGGTCGATTGCGGGCAGGTCGTGAATCCCGGCATTCTGGAGCAGCAGATTCAGGGCGGGGTGATATACGGGCTGGCCAATGCGTTGCGCGCGAAAATCACGATTGATAAGGGTCGCGTGGTGCAGGGGAACTTCGACGATTACGCTCCGTTGCGGATTTCGGAGACTCCGGCTGTCGAGGTGTATGCGGTACCCAGCCAGGAAGCGCCGACGGGGATTGGAGAGCCTTCGGTCCCGCCGGTGGCGCCGGCGCTGTGCAACGCGATTTATTCGGCGACCAAGAAGCGAATTCGGGCGCTGCCGATTCTGAGCTGAGGCCGAGTGCGGGCGCAGGGTATCCGCTCGATTCCGCTGTGACGAAAAGCCCCACTTCTCGCGCAAAAGGCGGCGCGAGAAATGGGGCACCCGCAGAAAGCTCTCAGGAGATCGTATGTTCCGCAGGTCTGCCGCCGGCACTCTCTTACTCTCCTGTGTCTCCGCCGCTTTGTCAGCTCAGAGTGTTCCGGCCTCTGCTGTTCCCGCCTCCCGGCTCGCACACTTGCGCCATGGGATCAATCTCAGCGAGTGGTTTGCGTAGGTTTATGACCCAAAGGGCTACACGAAGGAACACTTCGAAAGCTGGACTACTCCTACCGACATCGCATTGATCAAGTCGGCTGGGTTTGATCACGTGCGGCTCAGCGTGAATCCACAGCCCATGATGGATGCGGCGTCGCGATCGGGTGGAACGGCAGAGTACTTCGGCTATCTCGACTCTGCGGTGAAAATGATTCTCGATGCGGGACTGGCAGTTGAACTCGATATCCACCCGGATTCGGATTTCAAGGCTCGGCTGGCGAAAGAAGACGAGTTCGTGGAGCGCTTTGCGGATTTCTGGCGCACGGTGGCGCAGCACTACTCTTCGTACGATCCAGAGCGCGTGTTTTTCGAGATTCTGAACGAGCCGGAGATGAGGGACCCGTATCGCTGGTATGGGGTGGAGGCAAAACTGGCGGCGGCGATCCGTGAGGCCGCGCCTCGGCACACGATTCTTGCGGCGGGAGCGAAGTGGGACGATGACGATGACATGGTCTTTCTTGAGCCGCAGCGCGATCCCAACGTCATTTACGTTTTTCACTTTTACGAACCGCACATCTTTACGCACCAGGGGGCAACCTGGGGCGCGTTTTATTGGCATTGGCTGAAGGGGCTGCATTATCCGTCGTCACCCGAGAATGCCGCTCAGGTTGCCACCATAGTTCCGGATGCAGTGCACCGCCTGGATGTGATTCGTTACGGGCAGGATCATTGGGACGCGTCGCGGGTTGAGGCTGAGATCAATCAAGCGGCCGATTGGGGCAAGCGCAACGGGGTTCCTCTAGTGTGCAATGAGTTCGGAGTCTACCGGCATGCCGATCCTCAAGATCGCACGGCCTGGATCAAAGATGTGCGTACTGCGCTCGAGAGGCATAGCATCGGGTGGACCATGTGGGATTATTCTGGCAGCTTTGGGGTGGTCGCGAAGAAAGACGGCAAGGCCGCGCTGGATGAGGACACCGTAAAGGCGCTGGGGTTGAGAATGCCGTAGTAGGGGTCAGGGGCTAGGGATCAGAGATCAGTGGTCGGTGGTCAGTCATGAGTCATCAGTGGTCTGTCGCTGGCCCCTGATCCCTATCCCCTAGCCCCTGATTCTGGACCTTCTTGCGGTGTGGCGGTGTCTAACTTTTTGGGTTCTCTCCGCTTTGCAATCTTTCGCGCTACCGTCCGGCATTTCGTCTTGTGAGGTAGTCCATGCTCGAAGCGATCCATCTTGCTAAACGCTATTCGTCTATCCCGGCGGTTGAGGACCTGTCCTTCACTTTGCGGGCTGGGCAGGTGCTGGGCTGCCTGGGCCCCAACGGATCGGGTAAGAGCACGACAGTAAAGATGCTGACCGGATTGCTGGAACCCACTCGTGGCACGGTGTTGTTCGACGGTCACAACATTCAGGACGATCTTGCATCGTACCGCGCGCTGCTGGGCTATGTGCCGGAGGAAGCCAATCTTTATCCGTATTTGACGGGATGGGAGTACCTGGAACTGGTCGGCACCTTGCGCGGGATGCCGCACGGCGACCTCGATGTAAAGATCGATTCCCTTCTCGCACTGTTCTCCCTGCATGCACACCGGCACGTGAGCATCGGGACTTACTCGAAGGGGATGCGGCAACGGATTCTGATCATCGCAGCGATCATGCACGATCCCCAGATCTTTATTTTCGACGAGCCCCTGTCAGGACTCGACGTCACTTCGGCTCTGATCTTCAAGAACCTGGTGCAGACGCTGGGAAAGCAGGGCAAGCTGGTGTTTTATTGCTCGCACGTGCTGGAGGTGGTCGAGAAAGTTTGCAGCGATGTGCTGATTCTGCGCAAGGGCGAGGTCATCGCGCAGGATTCGGTGGCAAACATCGGGCAGATTCTCGGGCAATCGCTGGAGAATACATTTCTTCACCTGGTTGAGGATGTGGACACGATGAGCGTTGCGCGAGACATCGTCAGCGTAATCAAGGCGGCCTGATGATGCTCAGCGAGGCAATCCAGCATCACTGGGAGTATTACCGAGAGCGCCCGTTCGGTCGAATGGTTCGCCTGTTTGTGGAGCGGATTTTCCGCGGCGGCGGCGACTCTGATAGCGAAGGCCTTGACCTGGGTATCGGGCTTGTACTCACGATGCTGGCCATGCCGGGCGGATTCGTGTCCATTCTGCTGTTCGACAAGTATGGCTCCCTGCTGCAGTGGCTGCGCGGGCAGACGAATGTCGACACGCTGCTCATTGCGTTTCCCGACGAATATTTTTTTATCGTGCTTTCAATGACGGTCACCGGCGCCGTTGCCGTTTGGCGGTGGGACGCCATTTTCCCGGACCACCGCGACTACATTAATTTAGTTCCATTACCCATTTCCACGCGGACCATCTTTCTCGCGAACCTGGTGGCAGTCCTGTTTCTCATAGGCCTGGTCGCGCTGGATGTCAACGCAGCTTCGTGCGTCCTGTTCCCGATGGTAGTGACGGCTTCTCAAAGCAGTTTTCTGTTCTTCTTCAAGTTCGGCGCAGTGCATGCCGTGGGAGTGATTCTTGGGAGCGTCTTCTCCTTCTTTGCCGTGTTTTCTGTGCTGGGAATTTTGATGGCCGTGCTTCCGCCGCGGGCATTTCAGCGAGCATCGGCTTATGTTCGCGGCGTTGTCGTGGTCTATCTGGTTGCCCTTCTGTCTACTTCTTTCGCGGTGCCAGAGCTGTTGCGCCGGATCAAGGGGCCAGCGCCGGCGTGGACGTACCTGGCGCCATCGTGCTGGTTTGTCGGTTTGTGCCAGTCCCTGCGGGGGCGGGCAACGCCGGCAATGCGTGATCTGGCACGCTTGCCGCTGCCCGGGATCGTGGCGTTGGTGGCACTTGCATTCTGCATGTACGCGCTGGGCTACCGGCGGCATTTTGTGCGCATCGCCGAGATTGCCGATACAGCCACCGTCGCACACAATCCGCGGAAACGGTTCTGGCGTGCTCTGGAGCGATTCGCCTTACAAACTCCCTTTGAAAAGGGTTCCTTCCGATTTGTGGGGAAGACCTTGATGCGAAGCGAGGCTCACCGGCTGGTATTGACGGCGATCAGCGGACTTGGACTAGTTTTGGCCTCGCAGGCATTGATGAGCGCATTTGAAAGCGCGAAATCGTTGCGCAAGGCGGCTTTGACGCCCGACGCGCTCTCTATTCCGTTTATTCTGACGTTCCTGATTGTGATCGGGCTGCGCGCTGTCTTCGAAATTCCTGTCGAGTTGCGCGCCAATTGGGTCTTCCAACTGATGCTAGATCCCGACGGACACGAGTGCGAAACACTGGCCAGGAAAGTGGTTTTTGTTGGCGTGCTGCCATGGGTTCTGGTCATCACATTTGCAGTCTACGTTTCCCTCGCCGGTTTGCTGGTGGCAGTGCTGCACACGCTGCTGGTCGCCAGTTGGACCATTTTGCTCACGAATATCGTGTTGATCCGATACCGCAAGCTTCCCTTTACCTGCAGTCTTCCGGTGTTCAAGCAGCATTCGATCGTGATACTGATCTCGGGCAGTTTCGCCTACCTGCTGTATGCGCTTTCTACGCCGGAATTCGAATCGGTGGCGCTGTTGGAGCCGGTGCGGATGCTCGGCCTCCTGCCCGTCGCCGCGGTGGCATGGTATATCCCGCATCATTTGGCCAAGACCACGATTGATTTAGAAAGAAGACTGATTTTCGAGGATACCGCAGTGCGAACGGTGGAAGGATTGCGGTTGAGCGACTAAAACTTCTCAAGAGAACTGGCTAGAGTGCTCCGAGCCACTTTACGGGAAAGCGCGACGCCAGAGCATTGGCCAGACGTTCGTCTGCGGTGATCAGAACAGATTGCGATTGCACAGCCAAGGCAACATAGAGCGAGTCGTACACAGTGCGGCGATAAGTCACCGCCAGTTGCAAGGCCTTGGGCACGAGATCATAACTTGGAATTGTCGGAATCTCTAGATCTGTCACCTTAGCATAGGCCGTATCCGCCCCGGGATGGTCGAGAGTTTCCTTCCAGACGGCTTTCCACAACGCGTTCGCCAGCTCCAGCCAAAACAGATCCGGCACCAGAAACTGCACGTCGCCCCGCCGGTACGAAGCCAGCAGTTCCACTGCTTGCGGCACAAACATTTCGCTGTGTGCCGGCAAGCACCACTTAAGGGCTACGCTCGCATCAATTACCCATCGGGTCACCGCTCTCGGTCCTCGCGGATCATCTCTTCAGCGGAAGGAAATGGTCCGGGGCCAAGTGGAGCTTTGGCACGGAGCTTGGCCAGGTCATCGAATGCTTTCTGGCGCCGTTTCAATTCTGCTTCGGTAGGAACCCAGTGTTCCAATAAAGATATGACCTCGGCGGCGATCGATTTGTGATTGGCCTTCGCGCGCTTGCGCAGAGCCTTGTAAAGATCATCGGGAATGTTTTCTACATAGAGTGTAGCCATAGGGTTCCCCTAGGCAAAGACTAGCACTTCCCAAGCCGCGAAACAAGGGTCATTCTCTTGACACTCCGGCCGGCTTCCCTTTATCCTAAGTCTTGCTCCTTGCGGTACTTACGCCTCTTTGGCGTGCTCCGCGGGCTGGTGCCGGCGCGATCGCCGCGGAGGTTTCGCCATGTTCCTGGACATCAAAGATTTGGAACTCCATCCGCTGGATTTTGAGGAAGAGTTTCAGCCCGAGGCTATCGACCTGGGCAGCGAGCCGCGGCAGCGCGGTCCGGTGAAAGCGTCCGGACATGCCGAAGTGGTCGAAGAGCATCACGGCAAGCACCAGATAATCAAAGACATACGTTTGAAAGGGCACCTATCGGCCGGGCTGGAGCTGCAATGTGCGCGCTGCCTGGAGCCGGTGCAGCAGGACGTAAAGCGCGATTTTGAGTTGCTCTACCGCCCGCTCGGGACCGATGCCGGGCGAGACGAGTTGTCGGTTACCGATGCGGAAGCGGAAATCGGCTATTATCAGGGCAACGGACTATTGCTGGAAGACGTGCTGCGCGAACAGGTGCTGCTGTCTTTGCCGTTGAAGGTCACCTGCCGCGAAGACTGCAGAGGCCTGTGCCCCCAGTGTGGCAAGAATTTGAACGAGGAACAGTGCTCCTGCTCGAACGAGCTTGAAGATCCGCGGTGGGCGGCGTTGAAGGACGTTCGCAGCCGGCTCGAGCACTAGGAACAATCAGCGGTTGCAATCGTCGGGGCTACGGTCCCGTAAAGGAAATCTACAACCATGCCTAATCCAAAACGGCGACACTCCCAGAAGCGCACCTCAACCCGGCGCGCCCACGACGCACTGAAAAGCCACAGCCTTTCCGAGTGCCCTAACTGTCACGAGAAGAAGATGCCGCACCGTGCTTGCCCGAAGTGTGGTTACTACAAAGGACGCGAAGTTCTCGACGTCGAAGAAGCCAGCTAGTTCCTGCATACACCAATGCCTAGCGTGATCGCGCTGGATGCGATGGGTTCGGACCGCGCCCCCAAACCAGAAATTGAGGGCGCGATTCAAGCGGCGCGCCAATACGGCGTGCGCGTCCTGCTAGTCGGCCCCGAACCGGTGGTGAAGGCTGAGTTGGACCGCCATCGCGCGGCCCAGCGACTGCCGATCGAAATCGTCCACGCGAGCGAATACATCACCATGGAAGACAAGGTCGAGGCGATTCGCGCCAAGCGCGATTCGTCCATGCGGGTCGGCCTGCGTATGGTGCGCGAGGGCCGGGCAGCGGGCTTCGTCACGGCCGGAAATACCGGCGCGGCCATGGCCACTGCAAAAATCGTACTCGGCGCGGTTCCGGGCGTCGATCGTCCGGCGCTGGCGGCGGTCTTCCCTACAGCCCCCGGCAATCCCGCGATGCTGCTCGATGTGGGCGCTAATGTCGATTGCACGCCGCAGAATCTTCAGCAGTTTGCCGTGATGGGCGATGTCTACTTTCGCGCTATGTTCGGCAAGAGAGCGGGCAGTTCCGGACCACGCGTGGGTTTGCTCTCCATCGGCGAAGAAGAGGGCAAAGGAAACGATCTGACCCGCGAAGCGTTTCATTTGCTGAAGGAGCTTCCGCTCAATTTTGTAGGTAACGTGGAAGGCCGCGACCTGTATAACGGCGAGGTTGACGTCATCGTGGCCGATGGTTTCGTGGGTAATGTCGCACTGAAAATTTCTGAGGGCGTGGCCAATCTGGTTCGCACCGCTTTGAAAGAATCCCTCAAGGCAACGATCACGCGGCAAGTGGGAGCGCTTTTGTCGCGAAGCGCCTTCACCGATTTTAAGAAGCGCCTGGACCATACGGAATATGGCGGCGCGCCGCTGCTGGGAGTGAAAGGCGTGTGCATCATCACGCACGGCTCTTCGAATGCCAACGCGATGAAAAATGCCGTGCGCGTGGCGGCGGAATTCCACGAGAGCCGCATCAACCAATCAATTGAACGCGGATTGGCCGCTATCCATCCCGCAGGCGCGGAGGCTGAAGTGCCGCAACCCAGTTAGACGCGGCATCTGGTTCGGCATTGCCGGGCCATCTCGCCCACGCGATCGAGAAGGTACAGAAAACGAACTTCATTCATGACAGCTTCTAATCATTCCATCGCTCTGATATTTCCCGGCCAAGGGTCGCAAGCCGTCGGTATGGGGAAGGATCTGGCCGAAAAATATCCGGTTGCGCGGCGAACTTTTGAGGAGGCCGATGACGCGCTGGACTACAAGCTTTCGCAGGTGTGCTTCGAAGGCCCGGAGGACCAACTTCGGCTAACCGAGATCACGCAACCGGCAATTCTCACCACGTCGGTAGCGGCGCTGCGCGTCATTGAGGCGCAGATGCCAAAGCCGCGCTACGTCGCTGGACACAGTCTGGGCGAGTACGCTGCGCATGTGGCTTCTGGGACCTTCAGCTTCGCGGACGCAGTGCGCACCGTGCGCAACCGCGGCAAGTATATGCAGCAGGCAGTGCCGGTCGGAGTTGGAGCCATGGCCGCGATTCTGGGAATGGATCTGGAAAAAGTGGCTGCCGTATGCGAAGAAGCGGCGCAGGGTGAAGTGTGCTCACCAGCGAATATCAATTCGCCGGAACAGATCGTGATCTCCGGGAACACCGCGGCCGTCGAACGCGCCGCGAAGTTGGCGGATGATCGCGGCGCCAAGCGGGCCAAGCTGTTGCCCGTGAGCGCTCCTTTCCATTGTGCGTTGATGAAGCCGGCGCAAGACCAACTGGAAGCTGATCTCGACAAGCTTCCCATGCAGAAGCCGGTGTATCCCGTGGCCTGCAACGTTGAGGCTGACCTGGTGACCGACGATCTCCGCGCCCGCGACACGCTGCTTCGGCAAGTGACCGGGTCGGTGAAGTGGGACCAGTGCATTCATCTGCTGATCGCGCACGGCGTGCAGACCTTCATCGAGGTAGGTCCGGGAAAGGTGCTCTGCGGTTTAATGCGGCAGATCGACCGCTCGAAAAACTGCCTGAATGTGTCAGATGATACGAGCCTGACAAAGACGTTGGAAGCTCTGGCGCAGACGCCTGCGTAGGGAGCAGTTCAATGGAAGATCAGTTCGCAAGGCGGAAAGCTGAGCGTGTGATCTGATTTTTCCACCCAGACTTGCGCGTGCTCGGCGCGATCATTCACGATTACATCCACGACCACTCCGCTGCCTGGACCGGGGCAGGTGCTCGCGCCATACACTTTCGTGGTTTTGATTAGACCCCACTCCCCGCCCGGACCCCAATCACGGTAGAAATCGTTGAAGGGATATTTGGGATGATCATTGGGATGCTGCTGCCAGTTGGGATCGTGCATCCAGATGCCGTAGGCGGCTTTGTAGTCCTGTTGCCGCAGGTCGTCGAAAAACTTTCCGACAATGTGTTCTTCGGGTAAAAAACGAAACCACCAGACGAAAAACGCAATCACTACCGCAACCAGGATGAGCGAAACAATTCTCATCTTCCGCTTGCGGCCTTTTTCCGGATCGTACTCTTTGGCGTCCAGGAGAGTCATACCTGTCTAGAATAACGGACACGGCTGGCAAAGCAAAAGTTCCAGAGGAAAAATGGGACAAATTGAGTAATTGGGTAATTTGGTAATTGTGTAATTGAAAACCCAACCCCGAGTTCCAAAACTTAATCGATTACACAATTACCAAATTACCCAATTACTCAATCGACTAGAGAGTCCGTTTGAAGAGCGGGATTGCGATGCTCAGTGTCACTGCCGCGAAGATGGTCAGGAACAGCATGTCTCCCCAAACAGCGGAGAGCGCTGTCTCCTTCAGCAGCAGGCACTTGAAGCCATCGACCGCATAGGTAAAGGGATCGCCTTTGGCAATCACGCGTAGCCACGGCGGGAATGCCTGGATCGGGTAGACCGAACCGCTGGGAAAGAACAGCAGCGTGTTGAGGATGCCGAACATGGCGCGCGGCACCAGCGGGTCTTCGATGCGCACCATGAGCAGGAACATCATCGTGTTGAAGGCCAGTGAGGTCAGAACGATCATGACCACTAAGCCAAGGATGGTCAGAGGATTGAAAATGGTGCCTACACCTGCCAGCATAGATCCGATCACGACGATTATGGCACCAGTCATTACGGCCTTGATCGCTCCCGCCAGGTTGAGGCCCAGAACCAGTTCGAGCTTGGTGATGGGCGTGACGAGATATCCCTCGTGCACGCCGCGGGCTTTGTCGTCGATGTAGAGCATGCCGCCGCCAATCATGACGGACACGAACATCGCCAGCACCAACGAACCGGGGAGCAAATACTTCATGTATTCGATGTAGGGATAGAGTTCGACGATCTGAAGGGCCGTCTGCTGCAAGATGCGAGGGGAAATCGTGGGCTGGTTGAGCGCGTCGACCAAACCCGTCATCTCGGACTCGACGGCCGAACTCATGAAATTGTCGCTGTTATCGACGACCAGCCCGATGCGAGGATGATTTTCCTCGTAAACGTGCTGAGAATATTGCGGTGGAATGATGATCGCGCCCTGCAATTTGCCATTGCGGACATCTTGCACCGCCTGGTTCTCATTGTCGTAGTCGAGCGGCACGAAGGTGCGGATATTGGCGCGCACCGCGTCGAACGCTTCGCGGATTCTGACCGCCTGCGGGCCGCGGTCCTGATCAACAAAGGCGATCTTGGCGTCGCGGATCTTCCCTCCGAAGGCGTTGCCCAGAATAATCAACTGCACCAGGGGAAAAATCATGGAAGCCAGCATCAGCGCCGGCGAGCGGAAGAACTTGCGCATCTCGCGCTCGACTATAGCCATCATTCGATTCATGGCTGTAACCCCGGCCGCTGCGGCATGACGAAGGCATAGGCTTTCTGCAACTCGTCGCGAAGTTGTCTGCCGGTGTAGTGAACGAAAACATCGTCGAGCGTAGTGTTCTGCACGGAGAGCGATTTAACCGGAACGCCGCTCTGCACGGCCATTTCCACCAGCTGCGTTGTCGTACGCGAGCCGTTCCCGGTCAGCACGCGATACATGCCCGCGCCTTCATGCTGCACCGAGGTCACCTCGTCGAGCGTGTGCAGCTTCTGCTCCCAATCGGCGGGAGGATTGTCGAACTGCGCCTCGATCACATTCGATCCGGGCACACTGGCTTTGAGCGCCATGGGCGCGTCGAGCGCAACCAGCTTGCCGTGATCGACAATCGCGATCCGGTCGCAGAGGCGGTCGGCCTCATCCATGTAGTGCGTCGTGATCAGAATGGTCAGTTGCCGATGCTCTTTGATGTTGCCGAGCATTTCCCATACAGCCACGCGAGAGACGGGATCAAGTCCGGTCGTGGGCTCGTCCAGAAAGAAAATCTTGGGATGATGCACCAAGCCGCGCGCGATCTCGAGACGCCGCCGCATGCCGCCGGAGAGCGTCTTGGTCGCCGCATCTTTCCATTTGGTGAGGTCCACCAGTTGCAGCAGTTCCTCAATCGATTTCTGCCGCTCCTTGGCAGGAACGTCGTAGAGCTTGGCATAGATATTCATGTTCTCTTCGACGGTCAGGTCGAGGTCGCTCGTGAGCGCTTGCGGGATGACGCCGATCAGCCGGCGTGCTGCGTTCGGCTCTTTGGCCACGTTGTGTCCCGCAATACGCGCGGTTCCCGAGGTGATCGGGATCAGGGTGGTCATCATGCGGATCAGCGTGGACTTCCCTGCCCCGTTTGGACCGAGCAGTCCGAAGATCTCGCCTTCTTTCACGCTGAAGGAGACGTCGTCGACGGCGGTGAAATCACCGTACTTCTTGACGATGTGCTCAACTTCGATCGCCGATGGAGCATTCGGATCGTAGGCCGGCCTCTCCAGCGTGGACCCGGTCGCCGCGCCGCCGTTTGGTCTTGGATTGGGCTGGCTGGTCATTGTCGCTCCGCGGCCTTGGCGCTCTGGGTGCTGCCGCCTTTGATCTGGTCCGGCGATACGAGTACCTCGGCCGTCATGCCAGGAACATAGGCGCCCTTGGGATTGTCGAGCCGCACCTTGAGCACGATGGTCTTGATGTCGCGCTTGCGCCGGCTGACGTCGCGTTGCGTGGCAAAATCTCCCTCTACGCCTTTGAAGAAGACTTTGCCGCTGGTGACGGTTCCGCCGGGCAATCGCACCCGAAGGGCATCGCCATATCCGATATGGTCGGCATAGGTTTCAGGAATGGCGACCCGCGCCCAGGTGTCGGTCAAGTCCACGATGGTCACGATAGGTGCGCCGACGTTGACCACTTCTCCTTGCCGCGCGGCGCGTACTGAAACCGTCCCGCTCACCGGCGCATATACGTTGGTGTAGCCCAGCCGAACCGCGGCCTGATTTTTTTGCGCGATGGCATTTTTCAGGTCGGCTTGGGTAGCCGCCACGGTGCTCTTGGCCGCATTGGCTTGGTGGGTGCGCGCAATGGCAGCTTTCAGATCGGCCTGCGCCGCGGTAACCAGGTCCTGTTGCGCCTGCACGACTGCCTGCGCGGCCTGCAGATTAGTCTCGGCCTGCACCCGCTCCTGATCGGAGGCGATGCCCGCTTTCGCCAACTGAATAGTGCGGCGGCTGTCGCTCTCGGTGCGATCGAGCGTGGCTTTGGCCTGCATCAGCTGTGCCTTGGCTGAAGAAAGTTTGGCTTCGGCGTTGGCCACATCGCTCGAAGTCGCTCCCGAGGTCGACTCTTCGGTATGCTGCATTTCCGCAACTTTGTGCTGCAAGCGGGCGATCGTCGCATTGGCGGCAGCATCTTGCGCCTGCAATTCGGAAGGATCGAGCACGGCGATCAGGTCTCCCGCTTTCACCGGAGTGCCTTCGTCCACCAGCAGTTTCTGGATGCGGCCTTCGACCTGTGCGCTGACGATGACCTGGTTGGCGTCGACCGTGCCGATCAGGACCAAATCACGTGAGTGGTCGGCCGAGAAAAAGTAATACGCGGCCGCGATCACGAAAATGATTCCCAGCAGAATAAAAAAGCGGTTGCGCGCGCTCATGGGCGTGCTCCTTGCGTAGCGTTGTGCTTGAACAACGCGGCAGAAATGAAATCCAATACGGCAGCGCGCCGCTCAGAGATTCGCTCCGGGGTCAACGGATTGAAGCCGACGATCTTTTGCATCATGGGCGCGCTGCTGAAATAAAAGACGATCATGGCAACCATCGAGGGAACGAAGTGGGCGGGATTCACCGGACGAAACTGACCCTGCGCGATTCCTTCGCGCATTACTTCGCTGACCCGCAGAAAAATCGGTTGAATGTAGTTCTTAACAACTTGGTCGATGTGCAGAGACTGCCCCTCACGCGCCCGCATCATTTCCCGCTGCATTAGCCGCGGGTAGAGTTGATTGGAGGCGATGAAATCAAAATAAGCTCCGGCATACGCCATAATCTTGTCACGCGGCGGCAGGTTGCTATCGAGCACCTGAAACACGGCACTCTTCAAACCGGAAAAGGCATTGTCGAGGACTGCCCCGTACAAGGTTTCCTTGTCCTGGAAGTAGTAATAAAGCAGGGCCTTGTTAACGCGAGCCTCGCGCGCAATGGCCTCGGTGCGCGCTCCGGCGATGCCGTGCTGGGCGAACTCGTGCGCCGCAGCCTTGAGGATGGCGGCGCGGCTCTCCTCAGGCTGCCCGCGGGAGCCCATGCGGGGCCGCAATCTGGGGCGACGATCCAGTGCACGATTCATACTTAATTAACCAGTTAGTTAGATTATACAACAAGCGGCGCGATTCAAGAAGAGAGGTGACGGCCGTCACCGACCGTCGTTCCGTATCGGCGTACAAAGGGCCTGCTATGTCTTCGATCTACGAAGGAGGTGCACGCGATGCGTAAGCAAATACTCAGATTAATGTTGATCCTCTTCGTCGCACTATTCACGATCACATTCGCCTCGGCCCAAGAGCACTGCGTCCCGTTTGGAGGCACCGTGTATGGCTGGCACACGGATAACTGGTACGCCAACGGAGATTTCACCGTGGGCCGCAACGTCCGTCATGCCAATATCGTGGACGTCAATACCGGCCTTGTAGACCGTGGAAGCCTGACCACTGGAAGCGAGGTCGCCAGCTTCGATTTCGGAAGCGGGGATACGGTTCAGTTAAACACCGACTTCATTGTGGAGCATATGAAAGACGCGCTGGCAGCGTCCGGAGTCTACGACGTCAAAGCAAATGGGACGTTTGTTAAGGGAACCGGAAAATTCAAGGGAGCTTATGGACATTTTGTAATGGAAGGCGCGTTCGGCCCTGGCGTGAAACTTCCGGATAGCATTCACCCCGATCCCAAGTCGGACATGTTCTGGATGGGTTGGTACCACGGGATGATGTGCGGAGTTCGCGGCAACTGAACTCGTGATTTTGGCGGATGGGGTCGCCTTCAATTCTGTCCGCCAACCGAGTTCATTGTTTCGCGCAAACGTGAGGCTTGGATATTTCCTGCTGGATCCGCGCGAAGGGTGCATTAGAATCCTCGGTGATTTTCCAGGAGAACTCTTTTGCGACCGAAAATGTTCGTTCTGTTCCTCCTCGCCTTGGCTTACTGTCTTCCTTCCAAACCTCTGTACTCGCAGACTGCCCAAAAACTCGACCGTCAGGTCGCGGTGACGATTGACGATCTTCCCGCTGGAATGGCGGATCGCCTGCCTGCCGCCGACATCACTGCGATGACCACGAAGCTGCTGGGCACGCTGCGGGATCAGAAGATTCCGGTTGTCGGCTTCGTGAATGAGAAGAAGCTGTACAAGACGGGAGAGGTCGATGAACGCATCAAGGCCCTGCAGATGTGGCTCGACTACGGCTTCGAACTTGGCAATCACACTTTCAGCCACGCATCGTTGAACCAGGTCGGGCTGAAGGCTTGGGAAGACGATGTCGTTCAAGGCGAGAGTGTGACGAGCATGCTGCTGGCGCAGCACAAGATGAAGCTGCGGTATTTCCGTCATCCGTATCTCGATACCGGGCGCGATCTGCTCACGCGCCGCCAGGCAGAAGAATTCCTGGTCCAGCGCGGCTACCGCATCGCTCCGATTACGCTGGACGGATGGGACTGGGCGTTTGCCGGAGTCTACGAAGACACTAAGAAGCGCAACGACGCGGCGCTCCAGCAACAGATTGTGAAAGATTATCTCGCCTATCACGACGCGGTGTTCGCCTACTCGGAGCAGCTTGCCGTCAAGCTTCTGGGATACGAGCCCAGGCAAATTCTGCTGCTGCACGCCAGCAACCTCGAGGCAGACCACATCAGCGAGTTGCTCGATGTGCTGCGCAAGCGAGGTTATCGTTTCATCCCATTGCAAGACGCACTCAGCGATTCCGCCTATAGCTTGCCCGACACTTACGTGGGGGAAGAAGGTACGGGGTGGCTCGATCACTGGGCCATCACCCAAGGCAAGATCCCGCTGGGTGCCCCGGTATTTCCGCAGTGGGTGATTGATCGTTCGAAGCAACTGCACCTATCGACTGGTCAGGTTTCGGCGGAACCGCAGTACTGACCTCCGTTTAATGCTGGAGTTGTTGCACGATTTCGATCTCTTCCCGGGCAGAATCCGCGTGGGGGCCGGAAGCCTCCTCTTTTAGGGACTGCGTCAGTTCTGCGATCGCGCGCTCGAATTGGCCCTGCTGCTCAAAGGCACGGGCTGCGAAACGGTGCGCCAAGGCGTGAGGCGCGGACAGCGCATGTGCTTTCTGGCTGACAGCGACGGTTCGCTGAAGATGTCCTTGCTCAAGCTCGGCGTAGGCGAGCAAAGTCAGCGCGACCGGATCGGTGGCATCCAGCGTGGAGGCGTTTTCAAAAGCAGCCTGCGCTGCCGGATAATTCCCGTTTGTGATGTCCATTCGGCCGAGGTTGACGTATGCGAGTGCAAAGTGATCGTTCAGTTCGATCGCCTTGTGCAGCGCCACACGCTCGGAAGCGATGTCACCTAAATTGGCATAAGCGACACCGAGATTGTTGTAAGCACCGGCAAATCCTGGATCAATCGACACTGCTTTCTGCAGGTCCTTGGCGGCATGGCCCCAGTCTTGCTTCCGCAACAACTCATTGGCTCGATCGAACTCTTTTCGGGCGCGAGCAGGAATGGCCAGATCTGCGGCCGACACCAAGGCGCCAGCGGAATAATTCTTTTGGTTTGCGGGAAGGCTTAACCCTTGGTCGACGTCCGCATTAATGACGGTTATGTCCATGCGGTTCAGACTGGATTGATCGAGCTGCGCTGCCGCCGAACCGGCCAGCAGAATGACCACGCACATCAGGCGACTCTTCATGGCACGCTCCAGAGCCGCTGTCAGGAATTCGATCGCTCGTCAGCGGGGAGCGAAACGAAATCACGTGACAACTGCGCGTGAGACGTGCTTGCATAAGAATGGGTAGCGTGAATTTTGCAAATTGCGTGTGAATCACGTAAGCCAGCGAAGGTGCAACAATTCACAAAGAAGACAAGAGCGTGAAACAGAAGAGTGCTGGTTGATTTGTCTGTGACAGCTGCGAGCTATCAGGTAAGCGGGATTAGGCGAGAACAATTGACGGAAAGGGCAGTCTGAGCACAACAGCAGTTACGAAGTGTTTTGTGTGGGAGTCTGCGGGGTTAGCGCAGACCGCCCGCGATGGATGGCACCAGCAGAACTTCGTCGCCTTCCTGGAAGGCATAGGTTTGTCCGCCCAGAAAGCGGATGTCTTCCTCGTTCACATAGATGTTGAGGAAGCGGCGAATCTGGCCCTTATCGTCGCGCAGGTGCGGCCGCAGATCGGGAAATTTCTCGTCGAGAACCGAGAGCAATTCCTCCAAATTCGACGCGCCACATTCGATCGAAGTCACGCCTGCCGTGTGGCGGCGCAATGCAGTAGGGATTTGTACGGTGATCGGCATGTTAAGCTCCTATTCCCGCAGCCTCGGCCTCTGCAAGGACGCCCGGGACATCTGCAACATCGAGAGTCTGCTGCTGCAGGTAGTACTCGAATTCCTTCAGCTTGGGTGCGATTGGACGCTCGGTTTGATACACGCCGGCGAGCACGTCGGTCGTCTTCAATCCGTTGCCGGTAATGCACAGCACGGTCGTTTCCTCAGGAAGAATGCGGTCCTGACGATACAGTTTTCCCGCGGTTCCGACGGTTACACCGCCCGCGGTTTCGGTGAAGATGCCTTCGGTTTCCGCCAGCAGTTTGATCGAATCGATGACTTGGGGGTCGCTGACGTCCTCGCTCCATCCGCCGCTGCCTTTGATGGTTTTGATCGCGTAATGCCCGTCGGCAGGGTTTCCGATGGCCAGCGAGCGCGCGATCGTTGCTGGCTTCTGTGGCTCGATTTCGGAACTACCGGTCTTGATTGCAGTCGAGATCGGCGAACATCCTGTGGCCTGAGCGCCGAAGAACTTTACTTCTTTCGGTTCGACCAGGCCGAGCTTGATCAGTTCATCAAATGCTTTCTTAATCTTTGTGATCAGCGAGCCGCCCGCCATCGGGCAGACGATGTTGTCGGGCAAACGCCACCCAAGTTGCTCCGCGATTTCGAAGCCGACCGTCTTCGATCCTTCTGCATAATATGGACGAAGGTTGACGTTCACGAACCCCCAGCGATGCTCATCGGCGATCTGCGAGCAGAGGCGGTTGACTTGATCATAGTTGCCCGCAATGCGAACGACTTTCGCGCCGAAGACGTTGGTGCCCAGAATCTTCGCGGGCTCGAGGTCGGAAGGAATGAAGATCCATGCCTTCAGGCCTTCGCGAGCGGCGTGGGCGGCAACAGCGTTCGCCAAGTTTCCGGTCGATGAACACGAGACTGTATCGAAGCCGAACTCGCGCGCCTGCGACAAAGCGACAGCCACCACGCGATCCTTGAAACTGAGCGTAGGCATACAGACGGCGTCGTTCTTGATATAGAGATTTCCCGCGGCAGCAACCGTCCCACTCAACCGTTCAGCGAGATGCGGAGCCTGAAACAGTGGAGTGAAGCCGACCGGCAACCGCGGGTTATAGCCCTGGGGGAGGGGTAAAAGTTCGGAGTAGCGCCACATGTTCGGGGGCCGCTGGGAAATGAGCTCACGGCTAATCTGCGTTTTCAGCGCGTCGTAGTCGTAGGCAACTTCCAGCGGGGAGAAACAATCGTCGCAGATGGAGCGGGGCTGGTTTCCCCACGTCCGTCCGCATTCGCGGCACCGCAATTCGTAATGAGACATGAAAGGCTACTCGCTTTCTTATTCCGTAAACTCGGAATCACAGCGAATAGCTGAGGACGAGCCGGAAAAAGCGGCCTAAAAAGCAAAGGCCTCTTTTTCCAGGAAAAGGAAAAGAGGCTATCGGATGCAATACAGCTCGCATGCCGAATCCCATGTTCCCTGTTTCCAGGAGAGAGTTGGCACCAGACATCCGGGATATATGATCCGGGATCGGTTGCCGTGGCGTCTCAGGGCTCGTCCCTCAGCCACTCTGCATGAAATTCAGGTTCACCCCGAAGGGCGAACTTGTTCTCAAAATGTTACAGAACGCATATGGGCGGCGTCAAGAGCAATCTGTAGCCCAAGAAACCATCGATTTTGAGCCATCGTTGGGCGGCCTCTTGAAGGATAATTCTGAAATTCTTGCGCACTCAGGAGATCCCCCGTGATCCTGCGAAATCTGGCGATCGCCGTTCGGGTACTTACTCGAAGTCCTCAGTTCACGTTGACTGCCGTGGTGACGATCGCGCTGGGTCTCGGGGCCAGCGCGGCAATTTTCAGTGTGGCCAATGCCGTATTGTTGCAGCCGATTCCTTATAGAGATCCGGATCGGCTGGTCATCGCCGGGATGGAATTGCGCCAGCGCCATGTTCGCGACCTTCAGTTTTCGAATGCGGACTATATCGACCTGCGCGATGGGACGAAAGAAGCGTTCGAAGACTTCGGGGGAGTTTTTACATTTCGCGGCGTTATCCCTCGCGAAGACGGAACTGCAGAGCAGGTTCGGAACGCTATTGTCACCACGAATTTTTTTCGATTGACCGGAGCACGGATCGCACTTGGCCGCGACTTCCAGGATGAAGACGGAATACCGCAGGCCCAGCCAATTGCTGGAACACAGGCAGGCCCTCAGTTGCCGCTCGTGGCGATTGTTAGTTATGAGTATTTTCAGCGGCGGTTCGGGGCAAATGCGGCGATCCTGGGGCATCCGATGCAGGCGGGCGGTGGCCAACCCGGGCCGCTGATTGTGGGCGTGCTTGCTCCGGGCTTCCGCTTGTACTTCCCGCCGGAGGCCAATGAAGAGGCGGCCCCGGACATCTGGGTGGCGAATCGTCTGGACTATGATGCCGCCAATCGCATTGCATTTTCGATCCGTCCCATTGGACGTCTGAAGCCCGGCGTATCTCTCGAACGGGCGCAAAAGGCGGCGGACCGAGTGGCGGCTGAAACCCGAAAGAATTTCGTCATTTCTGGAACTGCAGGATACTTCATTGACCTGGAACCGCTACGGCAGCATCTGGTGGCAAATGTCCGGCCGGCAATCTTGGCTCTGATGGGGTCGGCAATTTTCTTGTTACTGATTGCATGCGCGAATGTGGCGAATCTCCTTCTGGTGCGAGCTTCGTTGCGGGAGCGGGAACTGGCGGTGCGTGCCGCCATCGGCGCCGACCGGTGGCGATTGCTGGTCCCGCTGCTGTCCGAAGCAGTCGTGCTCGCAGTCGCCGGAACAGTAGCCGGGCTGGCATTGGCATGGATCGGGATTCAGGTTCTGGTGGCCGTCGCGCCGCCGAACCTTCCCCGCATGGAAGCGATTCGCATCGATTTCTTCGTACTCGGGTTCACCGCGTTGGCGTGCCTGGCGGCTACCGCCATCTTTGGCCTCGTACCCGCCTGGCGGGCGTCGAGACCCGGAGTGGCGAATTTGTTGCGCGGCAGCAGTCGCAATGCCGGACTATTGGGCGGAAACAGATTGCGCAGCGCGGTGGTCATGGTGGAAGTAGCTCTCTCGTTCGTCCTTCTCGTGGGATCGGGACTCATGCTGCGCAGCTTTTTCCAACTGCAGCACACGGACCCGGGCTTCGATGCGCGTCAGCTATTGACCTTTCAAGTAGTCGGCGCCAATGGAGGCGGAGACACGCCGGACGCACGTGCCGCTTTTGTCCGCCGAATTCAGGATCGTCTAGGGGCCATTCCCGGAGTCGAGAGCGTGGCCGCCTCGAGTCCTTTTCCTCTGGCTGGAGGATTCAGTCCCATCCGCTGGGGCACAGGCGAGGCTCTCGCGGATGCCAGCAAGTTTCAAGCGACGGATTTTGAAATCGTCTTGCCGGGATATTTCGAAACCCTGCGCGTGCCCTTGCTAGCGGGACGCACTTTCACCGATCAGGACAACTTGCCGCATCGTGATTTCGTCATCATTGACGACATCCTGGCGAAAAAGGCATTTCATGGAGAGTCCGCGGTAGGCAAGCGCATCCTGATCCGCGTTCGCAGTCCGCAACCGGAATGGGTAGAGGTGATCGGTGTGATTGCCCACCAGCATGCCACCTCCCTGGCAACACCGGGACGCGAGCAGGTCTACTTTACCGACGCATTCGTGGGCTCGGGTCGAATCGATACGTGGGCGATTCGAACGGGCAACGATCCGACCGGCTACGGAAACGCGGTCCGCAGCGCGATCCGGGAGCTCGACCCGCATTTGCTGGTTACAGAGATGCAACCGGCGGAATTCCTGCTCTACAAAGCTCAGGGAGGCACGCGTTTTTCTTTGTTGCTGATCGGAGTGTTTGCGGCGATCGCGGGTGTGCTGGCTGGCGTGGGGCTGTACGGAGTACTGGCGACTACCGTGCGCCAACGCACGTCGGAGATTGGCGTGCGCATGGCCCTGGGAGCAGAGCCGGGCCGAATTTTTCAGCTCGTCGTAGGAGAGGGATTCCGTCTGAGCGCGCTTGGCATTGTGATTGGCCTGATCGCCGCATTCGGACTTACGCGATTGATGAATGCCATGCTGGTGGGTGTGAAGGCGACGGACCCTGCGACTTTCGGCGCGATGGCGATTGTGTTCTTGCTCATCGGAGCGGCGGCATCATGGCTGCCAGCGCGCCGGGCAGCGGCGCTCGATCCTACGTCAGCGCTAAGGGAGGAGTGAGAGGTTGCCGCCAGCGAATTAGAGGCCGCAACCTGAACCCCGCGCTCTGCGCACTGAGAGCCCGATTGTAAAGCCTCAGCATATTCTTTTTGTGCGATGTACAATTTCTCGCGCTCATGCAGCTAATGAGGGAATCCACATTCCAATCTATTGTTACGAGGATCGAAGCATGAAACCTGTCTTTGGGATTTTCGCTGCTGCCTTGATCATTCTCAGTTCCCTGAATGGCACGGCCATCGCGCAACAGCCGGATTCAAAAAAGCCCGCGGCCTCGAAGAAGCAGGCCCAGCCGCCCGAAGAGAAGCCCGCAGAGGCTAATCTGAAACCCGAGCCTTCCGCCGAGTCCAAGCCTGCCATCCGCGAAATTCCCAGCGAGAAAGCTAAGGACAATGACAAAGAAGAACACTTCGACATGACCGAGATGCCTGCCGTGGTGACGCATCATCAGATCACCGTCGAGGGCAAGGCACTGAAGTATACGGCTACTGCCGGCAGGCTTCCCATCAAGCGCAGCGACGGAAAGATTGAGGCGGAAATTTTCTACGTGGCCTACACCCTCGACGGACAGGAGGCGTCGAAACGGCCGCTTACGTTTGCGTTCAACGGCGGGCCGGGATCGGCGTCGATCTGGCTGCACATGGGAGCGCTGGGCCCGCGCAAAGTCGTGCTGCTACCGGACGGCTTCATGCCTCCCGCTCCGTATTTGATCGAGGACAATCCCTACACACTGCTCGACAGGAGCGACCTCGTGCTGATTGACGCGATCGGCACCGGATTCAGCCGCGCTGCAGATGCTGAACTCATGAAGAAATTCTGGGGCGTGAAAGGCGATATTGAATCGTTCAGCGAGTTCATACGCCTTTACATCAGCCGCAACGAGCGCTGGTCGTCACCGCTGTTTATTCTTGGCGAAAGCTATGGCACAACGCGTGCCGCGGGCATTGCCGGATACCTGGCCGATCGCGGCATTTCATTCAATGGGATCACGCTGCTTTCGACCGTGTTGAATTTTGAAACGCTCGAGGAAAATAACACCAACGACCAGCCATACATTTTTCTGATTCCTTCGTTCACCATGATCGCCGGCTACCATCACAAGCTGGCGCCCGATCTCGCGCAGGACATGAAGCGCGCGCGGGAACAAGCCGAGGAATGGGCATCCACCGACTACAAGCAGGCACTCGACAAAGGAGATGCGCTGGCTGTGCAGGATCGTCAGAAAATCATCGATCAGATGGCACGTTTTACCGGCCTGAGCAAGGAAGTGATCGACGAAGCCAACCTGCGCATCAATGTCCGCAAGTTCACGCATTATCTGTTAATTGACCAGAAAGTGCGCGTGGGGCGGCTCGACGGGCGCTATACCGGCCCCGACCCCAACGGCTTGCTCGACACACAGTTTTACGATCCCACCGGCTCGGCGACGAACCCGCCATTCACGTCGGTGTTCAACAACTATCTGCGCACAGAATTGAATTACAAAGTGGACACTCCATATAACGTGAGCGCGCGGGATGCCGGCTTCGACAAGTGGGACTGGGGATCGGCCATTCTGGGATTTCCCGATACGGCCACGGCGATGCGGCAGGCGATCGTGAAGAATCCATATTTGAAGATCCTGGTGATGGAAGGATATTACGATTTGGCGACGCCATATTATGCGGCGAACTACACGGTGGATCACCTGAACTTGCCGGAAAAATATCGCGCTAACGTTTCGTTCGCCACCTATGACTCGGGGCACATGGTTTACTTGCCGACTGAAGGACTGAAGAAGATGAAGGCGGATCAGGCGGCGTTTATGGAGAAGGCCATACCGTAAGGACAGGGGCTAGGGGTCAGGGGTCAGTATCCTGATCACCTGGTGCTGATCAACATTCACGCTGATCGATTGGAATCATTATGAAAAAGACATACCTGTTCATTGCTTGCCTGGTTCTCACTTCAAACCTGATCGCGCTGGCCGAGGATGCTTGTGAGAGGCTGGCCAGCTTGTCGGTCGCAGGCAGCAAAATTACGCTGTCGCAGACGGTTGCCGCCGGAACGTTCGTTGGCCCTGCGGTTGCATTCAGCGGTGGCGATCTCTCTGCTTTTTACAAGAGTCTTCCTGCATTCTGCCGCGTTGTCGCCGAGGCGAAGCCAACCTCGGACTCCGACATCAAGCTGGAGATCTGGCTGCCCGTTTCGGGATGGAATGGCAAACTGCAAGGGATCGGCAATGGCGGGTTCGCGGGATTAATCGACAATCGGCAGCTCGGCATGGCCGTCAAGAGCGGATACACCGCTACTGCCACCGACACGGGCCACTCAGGATCTCCGATCGATGCGGCTTGGGCGCTCGGCCATCCGGAGAAGGTTGTGGACTTCGGGCATCGCGGAATTCACGAGATGACGCGAGTGGCCAAAGCGGTGACGCAGGCGTTCTACGGGAAGGCTGCTCAGCGCTCGTATTTTGCGGGCTGCTCTGATGGCGGCCGCGAGGCGCTGATGGAGGCACAACGGTATCCCGAGGATTACGACGGCATTCTGGCGGGCGCTCCGGCCAACTACTGGACGGGATTGCTCACATTGGCCGCAATGGATACGCAGTTGCTGACGAAGGATGCTGCGAGCTTCATTCCGCCGGCGAAAATTGCGGGAATCGCGGCTGCTGTGAATGCAGCTTGCGATCAACTTGATGGCGTGCGCGACGGAGTTCTGAACGATCCGCGGGAGTGTCACTTCGATCCGGCATCGATCGAATGCAAAGCAGGCGAGGATTCGGAGAAATGTCTGACCCCAGCGCAAGTAACAACGCTGAAGAAGCTCTATGAAGGGCCGCACGATGCGAAGGGCCACCAAGTTTTTCCCGGCTATTTGCCGGGCGCCGAGGAGGGGGAAGGTGGCTGGGGCCTGTGGATCACGGGGCCGGCGCAGGCAAAGAGTCTGATGGCAGCTTTCGGGATCGGATATTTTTCGGACTTCGTGTACGAGAAGGCTGACTGGGATTACAAAACGTTCGCAGTCGACTCCGGATTGAAACTGGCGGACGAGAAAACCGGGAGTGCGCTGAACGCGATCGATGCTGACCTGAAGCCCTTCAAGGCTCGAGGTGGGAAGCTGATTCTTTATCACGGATGGGAAGATCCGGCGATTCCTGCGCTGAATACCATCAACTACTACGAAAGTGTCATCGCGAAGATGGGCCAGCGCGATGCCGATTCCTTCGTGCGCCTCTACATGGCGCCCGGTGTGCAGCACTGCGCGGGTGGTCCGGGACCCGACTCGTTCGGACAAGTCGGCAGGCTGAATTTCGACGATCCGACACACAGCGTGAATGCCGCCCTGGTGAATTGGGTCGAGAAAGGCACGGCTCCAGAGACGATCATCGCCTCTAAGTACGCGGGCGAGGACCGGGAGCACGCGACCATAAAGCGGCCGCTATGTCCGTACCCGCAAGCCGCGAAGTACAAGGGCAGCGGCGATACCAACGATGCGGCAAATTTTGTCTGCGAATCAGGAAAGAAGTAAGACAACCGCGGAATAAACAACAAAGCCTTTCTTGTTCCATTAACCGAACAAGTCGAATCGCCCTGTTCCGGCCAGCAAAATCTGTGCTAGTACATTTGCGCGAGCACTAGGGGCGAACAAATCTATCTTCCCGCCGGAGGTCACCATGTCCAAGAACATCGTGATTTGCTGCGATGGCACGGGGAACGAGTTCGGCGATCACAACTCGAACGTAGTGAAGCTGTACAGCACGCTGATCATCGACGGCTGCACGCAGGTGGGCTACTATCACCCGGGAGTCGGCACGATGGGCGCTCCTACCGCGACCAATCGTCTCAGCAAAGCGTGGTCGGTCATAATGGGATTGGCCTTCGGCGGGGGCTTGCTGGCCAATGTTGGCGATGCCTATCGCTACCTAATGGATACATACGAGGATGGCGACAAAGTCTTTCTGTTCGGCTTCAGCCGCGGCGCCTATACTGTGCGCGCTCTGGCTGGAGTTCTGCACATGTTCGGACTGCTCTGCCCGGGAAATGATGGCCTGATTCCCTACGTCATCCGCATGTTCGCCCGACGCACCCGCAAAGCTGGAGGAATGACGCATACTTTCGACGTCGCGAAGGAATTCAAGGAGACGTTTGGCCGCGATTGCCCGTTATACCTGGTGGGAGTGTGGGACACCGTCAGCTCCGTAGGTTGGGTCTGGGACCCGTTGAAGTTGCCTTACACGGCACAGAACCCAGCGATGATTCACGGGCGTCACGCGGTCTCGATCGATGAGCGCCGCTGCTACTTCCGCAATAACCTTTGGGGCAAGGAACTGCCCGGTCAGAGCATCAAGCAAGTGTGGTTCGCAGGCGTGCACTCCGACGTCGGAGGTTCTTATGCGCCGGCTTGCAGCGGCCTTTCCCAGATCGCGCTGGAGTGGATGTTGTGCGAGGCAGCAGAACTTGGATTGATCGTCGACCCGGACCGCGCGAGGCAGGTTCTTGGCCGCGTGCCGCCTCCGCCGCCATTTCCGCCCGATCCGGCGGCTCACATCAATAATTCTTTGACGTTGGCATGGTGGATTCTGGAGTTTCTGCCGCACTCGTACTACGACCCGATCGACAAGAAGGCGAAATGGGCAATTCCACTCGGTCGCAGTCGGGCCATCCCCGAAAAATCTGTGCTGCACGCGACCGTAATAGAGAAGCTCCAAGTCGATTCCACGTATAAGCCGACGAACTTGCCGGCAGAGCGGTGCGTCGAGCCCATGGGAAAGTTTGACCCGGGCTCGCTGAAGAAGGATTTGCCTGAGCCAGTTGGAGTCCCGGTTTAGCCAGGAACTTTATCGGCTGTATTGATTCTTCTTCTTGTCTTCGTGGCGTTCGATACCCAGTTGAATTAGGCGATCGATCAAATCGGAGTAGGCCAAGCCCGAGGCCGCCCACAGCTTGGGATACATGCTAATCGCAGTGAAACCGGGCATGGTATTGATCTCGTTTAGATATATCTTGCTGGTTTTCGGATCCATAAGGAAGTCAACGCGGGCCAGACCGGAGCAGTCCACCGCTTTGAAGGCTTGCACCGCGAGTTCCTGAACTTTCTTGGCCTGCGCCTTGGTAAGCTTGGCCGGGATGATCAGCCGCGAGCCTTCGTCCAGATACTTCGCGTTGTAATCGTAGAACTCCTTTATGGGAACGATCTCTCCAGGGATGGACGCAATCGGATCGTCGTTGCCCAACACCGAACACTCGATCTCGCGGGCTTTCTCTTTCTTGCCGCCTACGCCTTGCTCGATGACGATCTTGCGATCGAACTTCGCTGCTTCCTCGATCGCCGGCCCCAGTTCTTTGCGGTTGTGCGCTTTGCTGATGCCCACCGACGATCCCAAATTTGCCGGCTTCACAAAGACTGGATACTGCAACTTTCCGACCAGCCTCTCGACTTTCTTCGGATCCTTCTCCCAGGCACTGCGCAGGGTGGTCACGTGCTTCACGATGGGAATGCCGGCGGCGATAAACAATGACTTCATGATGTCTTTATCCATGCCAGCAGCCGAGCCGAGAACGCCCGCGCCCACATAGGGGATGTCGGCGAGTTCGAGCAGGCCCTGAATGGTGCCGTCTTCGCCGAATGTGCCGTGTAGTACCGGAAAGATGACGTCGACGTTGATGGCGCGATCGCTGGCGCGGCGCAGTTGCGCAGAGTCTGTCTGAAACGGAACCAGCCCACTCTGGCGGTGCACCGGCTCGGGCGGGACCACGGCGGCCTCGCCGCGCGCCAGGACGGCAGCCGGCTGTGTAATTTCCGGATCGCCGGCACGCAAGTTGCGTGGCTCGATCGTGAGCTTGCCCGTGAGCAGATTTTCGGCGTGCTCAGCCGTGAGCCAGCGGCCATCTTTGGTGATGCCGATAGGTACTACTTCATATTTGTCTCTATCAATTGCGTTGAGAACCGAGGCAGCCGACAGCAGCGAGACCTCATGCTCGCCACTGCGACCGCCAAACAAAATGCCGACCCGAAGTTTTTCCATGACGTTCCAGTGTGGACGCGGCGAAGTTTTCCGTCAATCGCAGGAATGGTTCAAGCATTCGCCACGGAGTAGCACCGATTTCCACGGATACTTATTTTTCTTTTATTGATCCGCTTGAATCCCTGCTCAAGAAGTTGATTCGGTCTCAATCGCTACAGGATCTTTTTGCCGAATGCCGACAAGGCTAATTCCACCGCCAGATCTGCCGTCTGGTTATGCTCGTCGATTACGGGATTGACTTCGACGATCTCGAAGCTGAGCATGCGGCCGTGATCGGCGATGATTTCCATGGCCAGATGTGCCTCGCGGTAGGTGGCGCCACCGCGCACAGGAGTGCCGACGCCGGGAGCGTCTTCCGGATCGACCCAATCCATGTCGAGCGAGATATGGTAGCCGGCAGTGCCACGTCCCGCCATACGCAGGGCTTCTTCCATGACGGTGCGCATGCCGCGCTCGTCGATGTCGCGCATGGTGAAGACGCCGATGCCAGCGCGATGAACGTTTTCTTTCTCCACGGCGTCAATGTCGCGGACGCCGACCAGGACGCAATTTTCCGGCTTTACCTTGGGTGAGAAATCAAAGATGTTCCCCAGTTCCGAGGGCCATAACCCCATCAATGCGGCGAGTGGCATGCCGTGCACGTTGCCGCTGGGCGAAGAGTCAGGGGTGTTGATGTCGGTGTGAGCATCGATCCATATCAGGCCGACGCGCTGGTTCTGACGACGGTAGAACTCGGCGACGCCAGAGACCGTGCCCGCAGCCATCGAATGATCTCCCCCCAGTGCCAGCGGAATTTTCCCGGCCTCGAGCGTTTTCAGCACCAATTCGGCGTGCTTGGTGCAGGTGGCGGTGATCTCCTTTAAGTATTTGGCACTGGCCGCGCCTTCCTTTTTCTGCTCGGGAATGGCAACGGCGATGTTGCCGCCATCCTCCACCTCATGGCCCAAAGCTTCGAGGCGTGCCTCGAGCCCGGCGACGCGCACCGCCGAAGGGCCCATATCAACACCACGGCGAGACTGGCCCAGATCGAGAGGGACTCCGATGACGCGAATTTTCTTAGGAATGATGTTGCTGGATGTCGCCGTAGTCATCATCATAATCGTTGCTATTTTCCCAAACCGTCCGGAAGTCCCTTATAGTAGCGGAATCCCTCCACCGGCTTTCCATCCTTCATCTGGACGCGAGCGCGAGAATCGTCTTTCATCTGCCTGATCTCTGCGTCGGAGGGATTTGCTTTGTAATTCTTCCAGCCGGGCCCGTACTGGCTGACGTACTTTGCAAACGCATTCACCTTCTTGTCCACAAAGCCACTAATATCGACCAGGGTGTTTTCGTCCTCATGATCGTAGTCGTTGTAGAGAAGATATTCGGGGATCATATATTCCTTGAGTCCCTCTTGCGTGATTTGCCCTTCGAAGAGCAGGCGCCACATGGCGGCGCGGGCCGCGTCAGCCGCGAGGTAGGAAGCGGCGCGGTGGTCGGACTTATGCCATCGCTGATAGTTCTTACCTGGATCCCACGCCATCAGCACAGTGGGACGCAGTTTCCGAATCCAGCGCACCAGATTTTCAACCACGGCCTTGCGATCTTCAAATTCGAGAAGTCCGTCGTCGTAGCCCAGATTGATGTAGTGGTCGGCGGGAATGCCCAGTTCTGACAGCGCTGCTAATTCTTCCTGGCGGCGAATCTGCGCCAGCTGGGTGCGAGACAGGTTGGGATCCTGGGTTCCAACGTTTCCCGTAGTGAGCGTCACAATGTAAATCTGATTTCCGTGCGCCTGAAGTAATGCCAAGGTGCCGTGAGAGAGGGCGTCGTCATCGGCATGGGCACCGATCAGCATGATGGTTTTCCCGCTCCATCTCTCCACAGGAACATCCGGCGCCTGTTCTGGGCGCTGAGCCTGCGTGAGCGGGGGAAAAAGCAGTAAGAAGAAAACGAAAGACAGTAGCTGTCTCATGAAGCCCTCCTCAGTTGACTCATCTTTAACCAGAGGGCACAGAGGTCACAGGGGAAATCAGGAATACTCTGTGTTCCTCCGTGTCTTCTTTGGTTATGGGTTCGGATTCTCTTCGCACTTTGCAGCAACGGCTCTCACCGCGTTCCCAAAGCCTATGGGTACAGCCGGTACAACATCCTCGGGAACGGAATTGTCTCACGCACGTGCTCGAGGCCGCAGATCCAGGCCACAGCGCGCTCAATGCCCATGCCGAAGCCTCCATGCGGGACGCTGCCGAACTTGCGAAGATCCAGATACCACTCGAAGGCCTCTTCCGGCAGGCCATGTTCGTGGATGCGCTGCAACAACAGTTCATGCGATGCCATGCGCTGCGAGCCGCCGATGATTTCTCCGTAGCCCTCGGGGGCAAGCACGTCCACGCACAACGCGAGTTCCGGGCGCTCCGGATCGGGCTCCATATAGAAAGCCTTCACCTTCGCGGGATAGCGGTGCACCATGACCGGCTTGTCGAATTGCGCCGACAGATAGGTTTCGTCGGGCGAGCCAAGATCGCCGCCCCACTCGAACTTCGATTCCAAGGCGCCTTTGGCGTTGCCTTCCTGCAGATTCTTGACGGCGTCGTTGTAGCTGATGCGCGGGAAGGGTGGCACGATTTTTTCCAGCTTGGAAACATCGCGGCCAATAGTCTGCAAGTCAGTGCGCCGCTTCTCCAAGCAGCGCTGCACGATGAAGCTGATGAGCCCCTCAGCGAGTTCCATCACGTCGTCGAGAGTCGCATAGGCAACTTCGGGCTCGACCATCCAGAATTCGGTAAGATGGCGGCGCGTTTTAGATTTCTCCGCGCGAAAGGTTGGACCGAACGAATATACCTTGCCAAGCGCCATCGCGGTGGCTTCGACGTAAAGTTGGCCGGACTGCGTAAGGTATGCCTGCTCCTCGAAATAATCCACGGGAAACAGCGTGGTCGTGCCTTCGCAGGCGGCCGGAGTAATGATTGGGGGATCGGTCAGAGTGAAGCCGCGTTCGTCGAAGAAGTCGCGCGCCGCCTTGATGATTTCCGCGCGCACCCGCAGAATAGATGCTTGGCGCTGTGAGCGCACCCATAGATGGCGGTGCTCCATCAGGAAATCGGTGCCGTGCTCCTTGGGAGTAATCGGATACGGGGAACTCTCGGGCACGCGCTGCACCACTTGCACATTGGCGACATCGAGTTCATAGCCGCCCGGCGCCCGTTTGTCGGCACGGACTTTGCCTTCAACAATCACGCTCGATTCCTGCGTCAGTGTTTTGACGGCATCGAACACTTCCGGCGTGACGGCATTTTTCGGCACGACGCCCTGGATAATCCCGGAACCGTCGCGAAATTGCGGGAACAACAATTTTCCGCTCTCGCGCAGGTTATAGAGCCAGCCGCGAATCGTGACCGACTGGCCTTCGTGCTTGCCGATCTCGGCAATAGTAGTGACGGGTGCGGACATAAGTAAAGGCGACTGAGTCATTGAATCATCGGCTCATTGAGACATTGAGTCATTTGAAACAACCCCGCGATCGCGCCTCGCAATGACTCCATGGCCCGATGACTCAATGATTCAATTACTAAGCCGTCTGCAGCTTGTCGAACGTTTCCCCCAGCTTTTCCAGCGAGTTCACCTTTTCATCTTCACCGAGTTCCAGCAGCAGAGGCGGAGTTTGCGGAGCGGAACGCAACAGGTCCATGGCTTCTTTCCAGTTGATAGTTCCCTGCCCCGGCCACAAGTGAGAATCCTTGTCCTTTGCATTGTCGTGAACGTGGGTTGAGCAGATGTGATTCCGCAGAATCTCGAACCCCTCGCTGACCGAACTCATCATGTGCGCGTGGCCGAAGTCGAAGCAGACGCCGACATCGTCGAAGTGCGCGCTGCGGATGAGTTCCACCAAACGATCCGGCGTGGAGAGTTCATTTGGAATATTTTCCAGCAAGATGCGCACGCCGAGGGGCTTTGCAAAGGCGCGCAAGTGCTCGACCGAAGTCATCGCCGCTTCGAACTTTTTGTCGCTGAAGTCCTCGTTGGGAGTGCCCAGATGCTGAACCAGGAAGCGGAACGGAATCTGTTCGGCGATTTCGAGGGCACGCTTGATCTCGTCCATGGCCTCGATCCGGGCGGACCGGTCTACGGAGGCGACGTTCACCGGCGGGGCGCCGGCGCGCCCCCACTCGTAGTCGGCGTAGAGCGGTGAGTGCACGGAATTCAAGGGAACCCCGCCACCGCGAAACCACTCGGCAATTTCTTTCACGTGCGCTTTGCGGTTGGCATAATCGAGATGCTGGCGCGCAGCAAAAATCTCAATTGCCTGCACACCGCTGCGCACCAACCCGTCGAGAATTCCGGGGTGCAGCCGCTCTTTCACGAATAGATAGGTGGAGACCGCTCTCTGCATGCAAGTCCTAAAAAGAGGATTGTAGATTGATGATTTCTGATTTCAGATTGACCCAACCGCCGACCGCGCCCGCATTTCAATCTGAAATCAACAGTCATCAATCTGCAATTGCTTTTCTAGTATCCCATGGCCTTCCCATTACTGTTGCGCATATCGGTGGCGCCCAGCCGGTCGCCCGTCTTTTCGTCAATCGCAATGCACTCGGCGTCGCTCCAGTAGGGCGACACTTCATCTCCTTCATGCAGGCCGATGTGAACGTTGTATCCCATTTTCCGCAACGTATTCAATGTGTCGGGAGAGAACCATTTTTCCACATTCACCACATCGGGCAGCCACTGATTGTGAAAGCGGGGTGCATTCACCGCCTCCTGAATATTCATTCCATAGTCGACGACGCCCATCAGCACGTTGGCGACCGTAGTAATGATTTTGGAACTTCCCGGCGAGCCGAGGACCATCACGGTTTTTCCGCCATGGACCACAATGGTCGGTGTCATCGAAGACAGCGGACGCTTTCCTGGGCCAATCGCATTTGCGGCGCCTTGAATCAGGCCGTCGGCATTGGGCACACCCGGCTTGGCGGAAAAATCGTCCATCTCGTCGTTCAGCAGAAAGCCCAATCCGTCTGCCGTTACGCGCGAGCCGAACCAGTCGTTGATTGTGGTGGTCACGGCCACCGCGTTGCCGTCGGAATCGACTACAGAGTAATGAGTTGTATGGTTCGACTCGTGCGGCGGCAGCGGTGGGTGCAAGGCGGCATCCTGCTCTAGCCTGCTGAAAATCGCGGGCCGCTTCAGCTCTTTGCTGGGCGATGCATGCACCGGATCAATGGTCTCGCGCCAGGCCGCGGCATATTTCTTGTCCACCAACTGCGCCACCGGAATCCTGGAAAAATCAGGATCGCCGAGGAACTCGGCTCGATCGAAAAAAGCTCGCCGAAAAGCCTCCACCGTAAAGTGAATGGAGCGCGCAGAACGGCTCTCCATATTATCCAGATCGTAGCCTTCCAGAATATTGAGCGACTCGATCAACACTGTGCCGCCGGAAGACGGGGGCGGCGCGCTGATCACTTGATACCCTCGATAACTGCCGCGCACGGGCTCGCGCTCTTTGACTTCATAGCTGGCCAGATCTTCGGCGGTGATCAGGCCGCCACCCTTCTGTATGGCGGCAGCCAGTTCCTTGGCGAGTCCGCCGTGATAGAAGTCGTCAGGATGAGCGGCGATGCGCTCCAGGGTTCGCGCCAAATCAGGCTGGCGGAAAGTATCGCCGGGCTTGTAATAGTCGCCATTGCGCTGAAATACGCGATGCGACTCGGGAAACTTGGCGAGGTAGCGGTCGTGAAGATCCTCGGCTTCGTCCCAGGTGAGAGGGTATCCCTCGCGGGCCAGCTTAATCGCCGGCGCCATCACCTCTTTTAGCGTGAGCTTGCCGTACTTCTGCTCGGCATAAACCAGGCCCGCGACCGACCCGGGAACTGCGATCGACTTGTAGCCGATCTCGCTCGCGCCTTCGATAACTTTGCCGTGTTCGTCGAGATACATGTCGCGGGTTGCAGTCGCCGGTGCCTTCTCGCGGTAATCGAGAAAATGCGTTGTACCGTCGGCCATGCGGATGAGCATGAGTCCCCCGCCACCGATGTTGCCTGCCGGCGGATGCACAACAGCCAGGGCAAATCCGACGGCGACCGCCGAATCCACAGCATTGCCTCTGGCCTGCATGATCTCCACCCCAACTTGCGTAGCCAATTGGTGCACCGTGACCACCATCGCATGCTGCGCGCGGACCGGATGCACCGCGGCCGAGGCCCAAGGCTCTGCCAGCGCCCATGCCAGCAGCAACGGCAAAATCAATGATTTTTTCGGAGATCGCATGCTCGGGTTGTGGAAACCGGAAATGCCAGAGTCTATTGAGGCTAGCCGAGCGCAGCAGGCAGAGTCAAATTTGGTGGAAAATCAGCGGGACCAGTAGCCCTCCCCCAGTTCACTTGAAAGTTCGTTGCCCAAACAATTTTCCTCCCCTTGAACTGAATCCATTCATTCCTCGCTGAATCCAAATTTGCAAGGAGATTGAAATGCAGACTCGCACTCTTGGCAACTCAGATCTGAATATTACTCCTGTCGGCTACGGAGCTTGGGCCATTGGCGGCTCGGGCTGGCAATTTGCATGGGGATCGCAAGACGACAACGATTCGATCGCGGCAATTCACCGTGCACTCGAACTCGGCGTCAACTGGATTGATACTGCAGCAGTCTACGGCCTTGGGCACTCGGAAGAAGTCGTCGCGCGCGCGCTTAAAAGCTGGCCTGGACCGCGGCCTTATATTTTTACCAAATGCGGCCTGCGCTGGGATTCGAAAGGTCAAGTACAGAAAGTCCTGAAGTCGGAGTCGGTCCGCAGCGAAGTCGAAGACAGCCTGCGCCGCCTTGGTGTCGAGGCCATAGATCTTTACCAGATTCATTGGCCGCCCGATCCAGATTCACCCGTTCTTGAGGAAGGCTGGGGAACGCTGGCGGAGTTGAAGCGAGAAGGCAAGGTACGCTGGATCGGAGTGTCGAACTTCACCGTGCCGCAGTTGCGCCGGGCGCGGGCGATTGCATCGGTCACCTCACTGCAACCGCCATACTCGCTGCTTCATCGCGAGGTTGAAGACGAGATCCTTCCCTACTGCCGGCGCGAGGGCATCGGCGTGATTGTGTACTCGCCTATGGCATCGGGGTTGCTCACAGGGGCAATGACACGCGAGCGGATCGCGCAGTTGCCGAACGATGATTGGCGCAAGTTCCACCCGGACTTCAACGATCCGAACCTGTCTCGCAATCTTGAATTAGTCGAGCGTTTGAAGCAGATCGCCAAGCGGCACCGCCGCTCTGCGGGCGAAGTCGCGGTCGCGTGGACGCTACAGAATCCTGCCGTGACCGGCGCGATTGTAGGAGCGCGCAACTCGCACCAGGCAGAAGGCGTGATGCGCGCCGGGGACTTGCGTCTTAGCAGCGAGGAACTTCATGAAATTGAAAGTTTCTTCGCTGAAACCGCCGCCTGATTGCGCCAGGATCAGTAGCTAGGTCAGGGGCTATGGGTCAGGTCTGGTGGGCAGAGGTCAAAAATCCCTGCTTTCGCTGACCCCTAGGCCCTGAACCCTCCTCGAGTCTTCTGCTATATTGTCCTGCCAAATGGGAGGATGCGCATGGATATTCACGGCGTGGCTCCATTGCTGCAAGTCTTCGACATGCCTACAGCGATTCGGTTCTACCGGGACGTATTGGGATTTCAAGTCTGGGGCAGGTCTGAACCTGGCGATAACTGCAATTGGGCCGGACTGCGCTTGAACGGCGCAGAGGTGATGCTCAATACCGCTTACGAGGCGGACCAGCGACCGGCGGCGCCTGACGCCAAGCGAATCGCAGCGCATGAGGACACCTGTCTATTTTTTGGCTGCCAAGATCTCGACGCCGCGTACCAATATCTGCACAGCCACGGCGTCAACCTCAAGGAACCGAAAGTTGCGCCGTACGGTATGAAGCAGTTGTGGCTGCGCGATCCTGACGGATACGGCCTCTGCTTCCAATGGCCGGCAACTCACGAGACGCACGATGCCTGGGTAAAAGCCTACGGCATTGAGCCGAAGCCGGTTTCATAGGCGGTCAATAAGATGACGTGTCGGTTGGCCGCCGAGGCTCACTGCTCCAACAATTGCAGCAGCTTCTTCTTCACACCTGGCCACTCCGCCGCGATGATGGAGAATCTCACCGAGTCACGTGGGATGAAATCTGCGGCCATGCGGTGAGCGCGCAGAATTCCTTCGAACTTCCCGCCGATCCGTTCGAGGGCCGCGCGGGAACGCTGGTTTCGCGAATCAGTGTGAAAGCAGACGCGCAGCACCTGCCAAATCTCAAAGGCATGTTGCAGCATGAGCATCTTGGCCTCTGTATTGGCCGCGGTGCCAATGGCTGAATGCGATAGCCAGGTGTAGCCAATCTCGCAGGCATCGGGAACTTCGCGCCTATTCGCGGGATGTCCCTCGGGCCACGCCCAGCGCTCGATGTTCCATAAGCGCGTGGAACCGATTACGGCGCCGTCAACGATGCGCACCATTGCGAATGGCACCGCAGTGCCAGCGTCTCTCCAAGCCAGCGCGGTCTTGATGTAGGCACTCGCTTCCGCCTTGCCCTGAGGGACCGGGCTCCAGCGATACAGATCGCGATCACCAGCCGCGGCGGCGACCAGGCCATCCATATGCTGATACTCCAGTGGTTCGAGGTGGATGTGCTTGCCTTGCAGGGTGAAAGTGTCCATGGTCTTTCTCTCTACTATGACATCCCATTGTCGCAGCGGCATCTCCTCGGCTTGGAGTGGGTGGGCTAGGCGTTCGCCGGACAGCGGCCGGGGCCTGCCCAAGCGAAATCGAATGGACGGCGGCGCTAGCCTCGCACCTACGAATCCAGCTGCTTGATGACCGTCACCTTGCTGTACGCGACCCGGAACCCGAGGCGCTCCGCGTTGCGCTGAGAAGTGGTGCCGCCTTGCGTGACTACGACGGCGTACTCGCATCCGGCTTCGACCGCGGCCGCCATGCGAGCGCGCAGCAGTGCCGTCTGCAGGCCGCGTCCACGATAATCGGCCAGCGTGCCTGCGCCGCACAGGGCGAAGACTCTGTGCCGCGGAATAACGATTCCCGTGCCGCAAGCCACCGGCTTGTTCTCGACCGTGGCAACGAAGGCGAGTGCACTTTCCATCTGGTAGAGGGGCGCGATCAGTCCGCGAAACGCCTCCGGCGCGCCGTCGGGAAAGAATGCGCCTTCCACAATGGCGCCGGTCACTTCCGCTTCTTCCGGATGACTACGTCGAATGCTGCATCCCGGTGGAGGCGCTGGAAATTTCTCCTTCGCATCCAGCTTGCGGTACAGGACGTTGTTCAGTTCCGCAATCGCATAGCCTCGTTCCTTGAATAACTCGAAAACGGCGGGCTCATGCATCGGGGTCAGATCCACCTGAGAGGGAGCTTTCCGAGCACGATAAAACTGCTCGATGCGGTCCAGATTGTCCGCCGTGAAGGGACAATCAAGCCCTACGCCAGTGGCCCGCCCGATCGGCGAGCCCAAGCCAGCGAACACCATGTGGCCGCCACAAATTTCTTCCTCCGCGGCCCCGATTTCAGGCCGAGTCTTCTGAAAAATCCGCGCATACAGCACCTGCGGCATCTCCTCGCACGACTCCAGCCGGCGAGCGAGTGCCTTGTCCACGAATTGCATTGGAGAATCCTTTCTGTGTAGGAACCGCACTAGGCAGGAGCGCCGCGCACACCTCTCCGCGCGTGTTGCTCAACGCTGCAGCTTGCGGAATTAAAGGACGGCGGTCATAGGCAGGGGAACAGCGTATCGCGAAGCTTCACAAACTTCAAGCCGCCGAACAACTGATTACTCAACGCTGATAGCCGCTCTCCTTACACTTGCTGCCGGGCCTCGCCTAATGACACGTTTACATCCATCTTTTTCTTATTGCGGTAAATCGTGACCTTCACGGAGTCGCCGGCGCGGTGATTATTCATGACCTGCGAGAGGTCTTGCTCGTCGTCCACTTTCTGGTCGTCGATGGCGACGATTAAATCGCCGCCCAGCATGATCGGAATATTGCCAAGGTAGGCCCGCTCGGTGCCCCCTCGCAGCCCCGCCAGGTCGGCAGAACCGCCGGGAGTAACCTGCACAATCAGCAATCCATGATCGACCGGCAATCCGATCTCATCGGCCAGTTCGGGGCTGATCGGGATGGTGCGCACGCCTAGGGCCGGACGCCGCACGCGGCCCAGTGTCATCAAGTCGTTGAGCACGGCCTTCGCCGTATTAATGGGAATGGCAAATCCAATCCCAGCATTCTGGCCGACGTTGGAGAGAATCATGGTGTTGATTCCGATGACTTCCCCGTGCCAGTTCATTAGCGGTCCGCCGGAGTTGCCGGGATTGATGGCCGCGTCGGTCTGAATGGCTTCGTCAATCGTCGCACCGTTCGGCTCACGCACGGGGCGGATCGAACTCACGATTCCGCGGGTCATGGTTCCGGCCAGGCCAAATGGGTTTCCGATGGCGTACACCTTTTGCCCGACCTGCAGATTGCGCGAGTCTCCGAGAACGGCAGGAACCAGGTCTGAAGCCTTGATCTGAATTACGGCCAGATCGTGAGCCGGATCGGTGCCCACGATGGTGGCTTTGTATTTCTTGCGGTTGTGCATTGTAACTTCCACCTGGCGCGCATCCGCAATCACGTGATAATTGGTCAGGATGTGTCCTTCTTTGTCGATCACAAAGCCCGAGCCCTGCCCTTCTTGCGGCACCAAGCCGTAAAAGAAATCAAACGTCATAGCGCGGGAGGTGACGTTCACTACCGAAGGGATGTTTCTCTTGTAGACAGAAATATTGTTCTGCTCTTCGCCGTCGAGCGATTCATTGGGCGCGGCTTCGGTAATCTCCACCTGGGTGGGCGGGCCGAACCAGTTCGTGGAGTGTCCTTCTCCTCCTGAATTCGAACGCCAGGTGGTGAAGTAGAAGAACGCTCCCGCAATCGCGAGCGCGAAAAGCATGGGCCGTACAAGTTTCATATTTTGACCATCCGGTTCGACAATCCGGTTCGAACCATCAAGAGTTAAGTACGATGTCTGGGGCTGGAAAGGTCCCAAAACAATTCTAAACAAGATGCGGCTGGAGCACACCTCGACGAGGAATAATGTTGAATGTTGATTGTTGAATAAAAAAGCTGGTTAGCGCAGTTGGAGAAGTAACTCGCCGAGGTCTTCAATCAACAATCAACACTCAAAATTCAACATTGTTTCTCCGTGACTCTGTGTGTCTGTGTGGTGAAAAGCGTCAGGAGTGTCCCGCCTCGGTGCGCAGGCGTTGCCATACCTGGCGGACCTGTTCACGGGTTTGATCGAGCGAGCCGGAGTTGTCGATGACGTAATCGGCTGCTTTGACCTTCTCTTCATCAGGAAGCTGGGCGGCCATGCGGCGAGTGACTTCCTTACGGGCGGTTTCGAGATCGATTCTTTGACGCGCGGCGAAGCGACTGGCGCGTTGTTCCCCGTTGCAAGTCACCACGATCAGCCGGTCAAAGCGGTCGCCCGCTCCGGCTTCGAGAATCAGAGCTGCCTCGACCATGGCAACGCCATTCGGATCCTGCAGCCCGATCGCATCCATCCACTCGTTCTGGCTGCGAATGACCGCCGGGTGCACGATGCGATTGAGTTCATCGATGCGCGAAGCGCGCTTGCCTCCGGCAGCGGCGGCTGCACCGAAGGCAACTTCAGCCAATTTGGCGCGGTTCACGCTTCCATCAGGATTGAGAATCCCCCGCCCAAAGCGCCGCACGACCTCGTTGTAAACCGGCTCGCCTGGCTGCATGAGCGAGTGCGCAATCCGGTCCGCCTGCACCAGATGCGCGCCCAGCGCCGCGAACATCTCACCCACCACCGACTTGCCGGCAGCGATGCCCCCGGTGAGGCCGACTTTCAGCATGAAGTTCCCAAAGGCATTTCACTGCGCGCGCGACAGTTCCGGCACGCTGTTTCCCCGGCGCATCTTCGCCGCTTTAATGGTGTTGAACATCAGCATCGCGATGGTGAGCGGGCCCACGCCTCCGGGCACAGGCGTAATCGCTCCCGCAACCTCGGCCACTTCAGGATGCACATCGCCAATCAACGTGCTGCCCTTCTTGCGGAAAGTTTCCTCCCGCTTGGCATTGCCGGCGAAGAACCGCTGAAACTCCGCCGGATCGGTGACGGTGTTCATGCCGACGTCAATCACGCTTGCGCCCGGCTTCACAAACTCACGCGTGATCATGCCGGCACGCCCGATTGCAGCCACCAGAATATCGGCGCGACGGCACACTCCGGGCAGATCGTGCGTTTTGGAGTGGCACACCGTCACGGTCGCATTGGCATTGAGCAGCAGCATGGCTGCGGGCTTGCCAACGATGTCGCTGCGACCCACGACCACAGCCTCGCTCCCCGCAATAGAAATGTTGCTGCGCTTCAGAATCTCGATGACCCCAGCGGGTGTGCATGGCACCAGCCCCCGCCGCTGCGTCGAGAGAAATCCGACGTTCATGGGATGGAATCCGTCGACATCCTTCGCCGGATCGACGGCCAGCAGCACTTTTTTCGAATCCACCTGCCGCGGCAACGGAAGCTGCACCAGGATGCCATCAATCTCCTCGCGACGATTGAGATTCTCCACCAACCCAAGCAACTCGGCGGTAGTAACGGACTCCGGTGGCGTGACCTTTTCGCTGTAGATGCCGACTTCTTCGCAGGCCTTCACCTTGCCGCGCACATAGATTTCCGACGCGGGATTGTGTCCGACCAGCACAACGGCCAGGCCGGGACGCACTCCGGCTGCAGCCATGGTTTTGACCTCCGCTGCGGCTTCGCTGCGGATTTCCTGGGCGATTTTGCTTCCATCGAGAATAAGGGCAGACATGACTGGGCTTCCGGCGTCCGGCTTCGGGCTTCCGGCACTTAAAATCTTACACTGCCGCGGGTGCTGGCACTGTTCAATTGCCGCGGAGGCAAGGAGCCACGGAGGACTACTATACGGTGCCTCCGTGGTGATTCCCGTCACACGGGCCTTCCCACTCCTGTCGTACAATGCACACGTCATGATTGCCAAAGACCTTCTGGAAATACTGCTTTGTCCGGCTTGCAAGCAAGCGCTCGAATACCGCCAAAACCCGGAAAGCCTGAAGTGTACGCAATGCCACCGGGTCTATGCGGTAAAAGACGACATCCCCATCATGCTGATTGATGAGGCGACGATCGAGCCCTAGCCCAAGCGTCCCGGCAGGTCCGCGGTTCGAGGAATTGTCTGATTTCAGATTGCAAATCGAAGATTTGAGGCTCTCCGTTGCGGGGTTTTGAATCAGCCATCAAAAGTCAACAATTCTTCCTTGAAAGGAAAGATCCGTGGCTACCCAACATTTTTACTGCTCTCAATGTCATAAGAAATATCCCACGCATCAGAAGCTGTTCGAAACTATTTACGATTTCTCCAAAACCGCTCCTGAAAGCTGCCCGTCTTGCGGCGCAGCGCGGGATCTACACGTCAATCTCGATTTTCAACTCGGCGCCGGAGATGGCGACTTCAAAGTCGTCTCGGCCTTTCTCCCCGAGAAACTTGAGTCCTGGCTCGGCGAAGACGAACAGGAAGTCACCTACTATCCTTTCCTGGTGGTGCTGCAAGCGGCAGAAGGCAAGCAGTTCTGCTGGATGCCCTACTGGCATGTCACCGGCAAGGAAGCCCGCTACGGGCAGCATGCCGTCTGCCTCGAGCACGGGCAGTTCCATAGCCTTATCGAGCAGGCGCAGGAGAGGATTCTAGAGCCAGTATAAAGGCTGCTGGTAGCGCCCGCCGACAAGGCATCGCGATGACGGGGCTTTTCTTAAGCCCCGGCTTTGGTGTATCTGCGCTTAAGCTATCCTCTACTTCATGGCGACCCCCACCGCGCCCGTGACGCCGCTCGGCCCTTCGTCTCTACATTCACTTCCCGTTCGCGGACGCCTCCTCATAGCGGCTCTCGCCCTGATCTCTCTGGTCACAATCTTTTGGCTCGACCTCTACGCGGGCGGGAACTTCAAAGGCGGTCCTCTGCTGAGCGCGCCGTTTTGGCTGCCCTACCTGTTCGTGATCCTTCGCCTGAGGAAACGGTCAAGGTCCGCCCTCGTCCTCGCCATTGCCATGAGCAGCGCCATGATCGTGCCCGCCATCTGGCTGCTCCTCTACGCTCGCTCCTGGGACGCCAATGCGTGGGTTCAGTCTGGACTGGCCAGCGTCATCGCGGCACAAGCTGCCCTGGGGCCGGCAGCTTATTGGTCGTTGCGAAGGGTGGCCCCGCAGAAACGAGAATGGCAGATTCTAGTCGCGAACGGCGCTTATGCCGTCATCGCATTGATCATCCTGACCTTTTTCTTGAGACAGTCGCCGGATCGTATCACCGAGAACGAGAAGGGCACCCTCTGGATGCTGCAGACCATTCGCAAAGCAGCTTCGTCGTATGCCGCCGAATTCGGCGGCGTCTATCCTGCTCACCTGACCGCCCTGGGGGCTTCCGCCGGGGATGACAAGCCAAGCTGCCTGACCGCAAGTCTATTGACGCTCCCGCTGGGCCCCTCCGAGTCAGACACGTTTGAAAGCAGAGGGTGGGGCGGCGAATACGTCTTCGAATATGAACCGGGCGCGCCAACGACTACGGCTGCAGGTTGCCCGGGAGTAAGAAGCTTCGAGCTGCAGGCTCGACCCCTGGTCTATCGCAAGACTGGCCGCCACAGTTTCCTAGTGGACGCGAGCGGAACGATCCATGCCACGATCGAGAACCGCCCCGCTCGCCCCGGTGATCCCTCATTCCAGTCGCCGAAATAAGCCTCAGGCCTGGCTGATTTGCACCACCGCCGGTGGTCCCGGTACCACCGCCAACCGTGTTCAGAAAACGACACTTTGTGTCAATCCGGACATTACTTGTGGGTACGGAGGGCACTTCTGGAACTGAGGCTGTTTGACTGACTACCGGAAACTTTCGATATCTACAGGGGTTAAGGCATATACGCGCGGTTTACGGACAGCAGGAATGCTTAGGGTAATTACGGCATTTCAATTGCATGCAACTTCAACAGCTGCCGATGAGTCTAATGGGTGAAGGTCGGAGTCGGAGGTGATGACGGCCATGACATACGAGAAGACGGTGACGGATAAAGACAGATTCACGCTGACCGAATTGGCGGCGCTCAGAAACGATCTGCTTCAGGGTGGAATGATTGATTCCCATGAAGCGGCAGAACTGCTGCAGGTGTTCCTGATGGGCCGGGGGTATGGAGTTTCGAAGATCGCGGCAATCGATGCGGCAGGCCGCGTCGAAATGGCCGGATGCGCGTTGCCTGTCCTGCAGCACGAGCTGGAGAACCTGGCAATGGTGATGTAATCCGGGCTGCGGGACGGTGACCCGCTGCGCGGTCTGTGAGTTGATTTGAGTGCGAAGGCTGGGAAAAATTCCCCAGCTGAGTGGGTTGTAAACCGCGAGAACCAGCTCTGCAGTTGATTTTGAAAAGGCTGGGTCGGCGATCGAAACAAGACCGAACGAACCAGTTCCACAGAGGAAAGCCGGGCCAACCAGCCCGGCTTTTGTGGTGTCTGTGGCCGCTTTTCAGCCGCCATTAGGAATCCTTCCAAAAAGCAAAAAAAAGTGGCGCACCGGAGTGCGCCACAAGAACCGCCCCCTAGGGGCTACCATTGCTTCAGTTTTTTTGTGGTTTTTGCTGGTGGTTTCCTTGCCACAGGTTTCCTCGTTGCAGGTAAACCCGCAAGCGAGCCCTGTTGCTCGACCGGTCCGGTAAATCCGCTGAAGTCGGTATCATCCCATTCCATCCAGAACAGTTGTCCTCCACTGGCCTGGTAGATGATCAGGTCGAAGGTTCCCGCGGCACCATCGATGGTAGCGCTAAGCGAATTGGCCGGCACATTCGTCGACAACATAGAATACCGCCCAATGTTGGCTGAGTCTGGTAGAGGAGTCCCCGCGAAGGTATCGCCAGAGCTCGTCACGTCGGGTGTGCCCAAGGTGATGAACGGATCGCTGACGAGCCCGGTTAGGCTCAGCGCGCCCGCCGTCATCGGCCCCTGCGCGATCATGTCGAACTCGCAGTCGCCGCAGCTGCTGAAGTAGTTGAAACTCTGCCAGCCGACTCCATAGTTTCCTGTGAAGCTGGCAGCTGAAGAGTCAGTTTGTGGGACTAGGACCCCTGTACCGCCGGCAAGGGAAGTATCCAGGTCAAGAACCAGTGCGCCGCCTCCCCCACTCGAGTTATTTGGGTCGTTCAGATTGAGATTCGGGTCCGTCAGGTAAATCCCCAGAGCGCTGACGTCCGTACCTCCCAACCCTCCGGTGATGATCAGGCTGCCGTATCCATCGCTGGCAATGGAATATGTACCTGACATCGCAGAAGCTTGCGCGAAGAGGTTATTGTCTAAGTCATCGACGTCGCCCACGCCCGAGAAGTCAGCGGGATCAGACGACGTGTTGCTGGTGGTGAACTGGCCCAAGGCACCGTAGGTGCTGCTCCACGGGTTGTTCGCCAAGGCCAGCACAGAGCTGCCTAAGGACGCATTATTGCCCGCGGTAGCGTTTGTGCCCTGGCCGAATGCCGAGCCAACGGCCGAATCCGTAGCATCTACGTCAATGATCCGTATAACCTCCGGGCCAACGATGTAGTAGTTGATGGAAAGTGTGGCGCCACCGATGGTGATGCCCGTAATCGTACCGCGTCCGTAGGCATCCGCCGTTGAGAGCGTTCCACTGAAGGGATTAGCTGTCGAAATCGTGCCGGCGTCATTAACATCGGAATACCCATTCGAAAGAGTCGTCCCGCTGATTGAGAATACCCCGCCAAATCCAACGGGGGCATAGGTGCTGTCCACACCAGACAGAGTGAAGGCGAACCCGCCGCTAGGTGCGCTGGTTAGGGTCTGCGTGTCCATGCTCCCGCTCGACGTTGCCGACCCATCAAACTGCATGATGAGCGCATGGCTGGCATTCACAAATTGGACGCCGAGGGCTTCGGTTCCGGCCACGCCCAC
>DASTCU010000038.1:0-1016 GCA_035710825.1 Candidatus Sulfotelmatobacter sp. | reverse complement strand
GCATTCGTGCGTCACGCGGTCCACCGGATTCGCCCGCATCTTGCCGACCGTCAAACCCAGCCGGAAAGAGTCCCCCAGTTCGATCCAGTTCATAAGGATGATGTTGTCCACCAGCGAGCTCATGGCGAAGTCGCCCATCATGGAATTCATTCCCAACATCTCGGGGTTCTCATGGTTGTAAACCGCGACAATCTGGTGTTCCTTCATCAGGGCCACCAGAGCATGAAAGAAGTCGCGAAAGATCCTGCCCCTTGTCCCAAGAGCGGAACCGTATGTGGAAAGGCTGTCGATCAGCACCCGTTTTGGTTTGAATTCTTTCACGAGTTCTTCGATGTGGTGGAAGTGCACATCCACTTCGATTTCCTGAGGCGGTTCATATTCCACGCGAACCAGGCCGCTTTTCAGAAGTTCTGGGAGATCGATGCCGATGCTGGCGGCATTGCGCTCGATCTGTTCGACCTGCTCATCGAGCGAGAGCATCAAGCTGCGCTCGTCGCGCCTGGCTCCTTCGGCAATGAACTGGAGTCCCATGACGCTTTTGCCGACCCCTGAGATTCCCGCCACGACCGTGGTGCTGCCCACAAAGTAGCCGCCGTTGATGACTTCGTCGAGACCAGGAATTCCCGACGGGAGCCGCGTATTGGGATCGAATGCAGCGGCTCGATCCCGACTAGGTCTTCGAGGCGCCTGAACGCGGCGATACACCTGGATGCCCGTGCCATCGATGATGCGGAACGAGTGGCGCCCCATCTGAAAATCCTGGCCTCGCGATTTCACAATCTCGATGGAGCGGCTGACCGCGCGCTGCGCCTCCTCCATCCTGAGCCTGATCACCGTGTCCGCAATAGATTCTTCGGGCAAAGATGCGGGCGCACTCCCGTCCAGGGATGACGCTTCGACCGCCAGAAGGGCGGTGAGGTTCTCGCGCTGCAAACCCTCTGTCAGCACATGAAAGGCGGAACGCGACTCGGGCCCGCCATTGCTGCCGACCAAGCGCCCGACGCCGTCGATGAAGA
>DASTCU010000037.1:0-7806 GCA_035710825.1 Candidatus Sulfotelmatobacter sp. | reverse complement strand
TTTTCCACAACCCTTCCTTGTGACATCTGACCTTGCGCTCCACAGGCCGTTCGTCCCATGATGGTCGGAGCCGAGAGGCAAAAACCGGAAAAGAGGCCGCAAGGTGGTATCAACTAAGTCCCAAGTCTTGAAGATTTTACCCGCAAGTCCTTGCGGCTCAAGATTTTGCGGGGAGCAGGCGGCATCTCTTCGCGCCAAGTCATTTAATATCAATATTTTACGTAAGATGATCCAAAAAAATTCACCCCTCCCACAATGTGTCGAAGGCGCAAGCGCGGTCGTTAGTAAGTCCTTTGCCTGTAATATTTTGCAAGTAAGTCTTTGCGCTTCAAGATTTTGCCGGGAAGCAATGCGATCCGACCAAGGTAACTACGTTATTGTTCAATATTTTACCGAGATGTATCGGAAAAATTTCGGATCGCAGCCCACATCCCAACCTACACGTTTTCAATAACTTACCCGCAAAATATTGACCCCGTTGGATTTAGCGGCTGAATGAGCCCTAACTTCATGATTCCAAAGATGGAAGAGGATGGAGGGTTAGCTCTTAGCTCAGAGCTCGTAGCTCAAAGCTCACTTGCGCTACACTCCCTTCATGCGCGTCCTCGTCCTGGGATCGGCTGCCGGCGGCGCTTTTCCCCAGTGGAACTGCGCCTGTTCCAACTGTCAGGCGGTTCGCGCCGGAACGTTCCCCGGCAAAGCCCGCTCCCAGACCCAGATTGCCGTCAGCGCCGATGCCCGCTCCTGGTTTCTCGTCGGCGCTTCTCCCGACCTCCGCGCTCAAATCGAAGCCGCTCCCGAGCTGCATCCTCGCAGCGTCGCCGCCCAAACCAGCGTCCGCCATTCCCCCATCGCCGGAGCCGTCCTGCTGAACGCCGACATTGACCACGTGCTCGGCTTGCTCCTGCTCCGCGAACTCCAACCCCTGCGCGTGCACGCCACCAAATCCATCCGCCGCATTCTGACCAAAGACAATTCCATGTTTGCCATGCTGCAGCGCGTTCCCGGCCAAGTCAGTTGGAACGAGTTCACGCCCGGAGCGTTGTTCCCGCTGCTTGAACCTGCCGGAGACGACTCCGGCTTGCGCTGCCGTGCTCTCCCGCTCGGCACGCATTTCCCCGCTTATGTTTCGCCGCCTCGCCGATCTCAACTCGCGCCCCTCGAATCCTCTCTCGGCCTCATCGTCGATTCGCCTTCCGGCAAGCGCCTCGCCTACATGCCCGCCGTGCCGCGCATCGACGATCCCCTGCTCCGCCAACTTGATTCCTGCGACGTGCTGCTCTTCGACGGCACCTTCTGGGACGCCGACGAACTCATCCGCATCCAAGGATCAGGACAAACCGCCTGGGATATGGGACACGTTCCCGTCTCCTCGCCCCAAGGCAGCCTCAGCAAGTTGGCGCAACTCCGCCGTCCACGTAAAATCTATGTACACATCAACAACACCAATCCCATGCTGCACGAGTCTTCTCCCGAGCACCGCCAGATGCGCGATGCCGGCTGGGAATTGGCGGAGGACGGATGCCAATTCGAACTCTAGATGCGAGCGCGGCCGAGACGCTGCTGTCGTTGGACGAACTCCGCGCCCAACTGCGCGCCGTCGGCGAAGAGCGTTATCACCATCAGCATCCGTTCCATCTCTTGATGCACCAGGGCCGCCTCACCCGCGGACAGTTGCAGGCCTGGGCGCTCAACCGCTACTACTACCAGGCGATCATTCCGATTAAGGATTCCATCATCTTGTCGCGCGGCACCGATCCTGCATTCCGCCGCGCCTGGCGCAAGCGCGTCATCGATCACGACGGCGACGGAACTGCGAGCAACGAAGGCGGCATCAAGCGCTGGCTGAAACTCGCGGAGGCCACCGGACTCAGCGCGGACCAGGTTCGCGCCGGCACCGGAATTCTTCCGGCCACGCGTTTTGCCGTCAACGAGTACCTCAACATCGTGCGCACGCGCACCCTGCTCGAAGCTGTCGCCTCGTCGCTCACGGAGTTATTCTCCCGCGACCTGATCTCGCTGCGCATGGAAAAACTCCGCGAGCACTATCCGTGGCTCTCCGGCGGGTTGGACTATTTTGTGGCGCGCCTGACGCAGGCGCCCGAAGACGCGAAGTTCGCCGTCAACTACGTCTACGAGAATGCCAAAACGCGTGCCGAGCAGGAACTCGCGATCCAGGCGCTCCGCGACAAGTGCGACATCCTGTGGGCGCAGCTCGACGCGCTCTATTTCGCCTACGTGCAGCCCGGATGGCCTCCGCCCGGCGCCTTTCGCATTCCGGAAGGGAGTTGACGTGGCGCCTCCTTCCGACACAAGCCAGCCGCGCCTGGCCGCGGGATGCCGCTGGGGCGGCACGGAAGAAGCCCGCGTCATCCTGTTTCCCGAGGGCGCGATCAAGTTGCAGGGAACGGGCAGGGAGGTGCTCGAACGCTGCGACGGCCAGCGCACCTTCGGCGAGATCATTGCTGAGTTGCAGAAAGAGTTTGGCACGACCGATCCGGAAAAGATTCGCGCCGATATCAGCGCGTTTCTCGAGCAACTGCAGAAGAAGCGGATCGTGGACTATTGAGTAATCGGGTAATTGTGTAATTGGGTAATTGAACCCTGCGAACGCTGCAGGTTTCAACGATTACTCGATTCTCAAATTACTCAATTACTCAATTGCCCAATTACCCAATGCTTTCGAATCCGCTAGCTCTCATTGCCGAAGTCACTCACCGCTGCCCGCTGCATTGCGTGTATTGCTCGAATCCGATGCAGCTGGCGGGAACGCAGGCGGAGCTTTCGACGGGCGAGTGGACGAATGTTTTCCGGCAAGCCGGGAAGCTTGGGATGCTGCACGCGCATTTCACCGGAGGCGAGCCGCTGGCCCGGACCGATCTGACCGAACTGATTGCTGCGGCGCGGGCGGCGGGACTTTATACCAACCTCATCACTTCAGGCATAGGCCTGAACGAGCAGCGACTGCGGGCGCTGGTGAATGCCGGTCTCGATCATATCCAGATCAGCTTTCAGGATTCGCGCGAGGAAGCGGCCAACTGGATTGCGGGCGCAAAGGCGCACGCGCACAAGATCGAACTGTCGAGCGAAATTCGCAAGCACAAGATTGCCTTCACCGTGAACCTGGTCGTTCACCGGCAGAATCTCGATCACCTCGAGGAGATGATTGCATTCATCGAGCAACTGAATCCGGAGCGGGTTGAGATCGCGCACACCCAGTATTACGGATGGGCGCTGGCCAATCGCGCCGCCTTGATGCCCACGCGCGCGCAACTGGAAAAAGCGGTGAAGATCGTGGCCGATGCCGAGAAGCGGCTCTCCGGCAAAATGCGAATCGACTCCGTGGTGCCCGACTACTACGCGCAGTATCCCAAAGCCTGCATGGGAGGCTGGGGCCGAAGATTGATGCTCATCAATCCTTCCGGGAAAGTCCTGCCGTGTCATGCGGCAGAAGTGCTGCCGGGATTCACCTTCGAGAACGTACGGGAGAAATCGTTAGAGTGGATCTGGCGGGAGTCGTCATCGTTCCAGCGATTCCGCGGGGAAGACTGGATGCCCGAGCCCTGCCGCAGTTGCGATCGCCGCACGGAAGATTTCGGCGGCTGCCGCTGCCAGGCGTTCTTGCTTAGCGGAGATGCCGCGGCCACCGATCCCGCGTGCTCGCTCGCGCCCGCGCATTCGATTGTGGAAGCGGCAGTGCGCGAGGCGAATGCAGATTCTGAAGCGGCTCAACCGACGACGGCGTCGTCGTTCGTGCAGTTGCAGAAACTGGCCGCGGATCTGTGGAGCTACCGCACGAACCCGGAGTAGAAAAGTGATTGAAGATTTTAGATTGCAGATTGAAAATCTTCCAATCTGAAATCTGAAATCTGAAATCTGAAATTTCTCACCAGCGTATTCCTATCGTGATCGGGCGGAAGTCGGTGCTGATGCCGTTGTGCTTGCCGTGCATGTAGCGGAATTCGGCGTAGAAGTCGACGTTGGGACGAATCTTGCGGGTGATGGCGCCGCCGAAGTTGTAGCCGAATTCATTCTGGCTGGCGTCGAGGAATTTCCCGCTCACCGGCAAGCTGCCGGCATAACAGTTTCCCCACCAGGTGAAGAAGGGGTTGCAGGCCGATCCCGGAATGGCGGTCGAGGAATCGAGTTTGCCCGTGCGGCGGATAAACGAAGGCCCGAACACGATGTATCCACCCCAGTTTTTCGAAGCAGGAATATTGATGATGGGATCGAGCGTGAGCGAGTAGGCGTGACTGGTTGCGCTGCGCGCCTGAGCGAGTTCCAGTGCGGAGTTACGCAGGGGCAGATTGTCGAACTGGAAATCGAGGCGCAGTCCGAAATACTTGCTGGTGTTGCGGGCAACGCCGGCGGCCACGATGCCGCCTCCGCCGCGCACGAAGTTCGCAGTTGTTCCGTTGGTCAGGCTGGCGCCGCCCCCGACATTATAGGTCCAGTTCTTGTAGTCCTTTACCTTCTTTGCTTTGGTGGTCTCTTCCGCAGACGCTTCCTGGCTGCTGCTGGACTGCTGGTCGGCGGGTTGTTGGGCCTGTGGTGGGGCGGGTGGTTGTTGCTCCGGGGCCTGTTGGGCGTAAAGAGTTGCGGTTCCTGCCAGCAATGCCATCAAGATTGCGGATGAAAGAAGGTTAAGGCCGGGAACCGTTGCGAACTTTCGAATCATTCATTCTCCTCCCGCTGCCGGGGTAGCGGATTCGCCGCGCTCGAACCGAGAGGCGCTTGTAAAAGAGCGAGTCCGCGATGCTCCCGCCGTGAATGCGCTCGCAGCAGGCAGACACCATATTACCAACTTCGATGCGAACTTAGGTCGTAACGCCGCCCGATCGTTGCGCTTTGCAGTTTCCGAGAACGACATCCCGCACGTATGATATGGAATTCAATTTTGTTCAACCCAATCTCTTGCCGAAGACCATTTCCAAACCGGCGATGAAACGAGCGGCTCACGGCGGCGAAAAGGCGTCTGCGTGCCGCGTGGCGCTGATTGGCTTTGGCACGGTGGGGCGCGCGGTGGCGAAGATATTGTGCGATCGCGGCCAGGAATCCATTCGCCTGACGCACATCTGCAACCGGAATGTGGAACGAAAGAAGCAGCCGTGGGTTCCGAGCGATGTGGTCTGGACCGACGATGTGGAGTCGGTGCTGAGGTCTGATGTGGACATCGTGATCGAGCTGATCGGCGGGCTTACTCCGGCGGAGCAGATTGTGCGCAGCGCTCTGAGTTCCGGGAAGTCGGTGGTCACGGCCAACAAGCAACTGATCGCGCGGCACGGGCCTGATCTATTGGAACTCTCGACCAAGCATGGAGTTCAGCTGGAATTTGGCGCTTCGGTAGCGGGAGGAGTTCCGGTGCTGCCTGCGCTGCGGACAGGGTTGTCGGGCGACCGGCTGCACGGGATCGCGGGCATTCTGAATGGAACGTGCAACTATATTTTGAGCCGAATCGAGAACGCGCGAGTCCCGTTCAGCGAGGCGCTGGAGGAGGCGCAAGCGCGCGGGTACGCGGAGGCCGACGCTTCCGAAGATCTTGATGGCGGCGATGCCCGGGCTAAGCTGGCGATTCTGGCGCTGGCGGGACTGCACACGCGGGTGGTGCCGGAGTCGGTGCGTGCCCGCACGATCCGCGCAGTGGATGCGGTGGATTTTGACTACGCGGCGGAACTGGAGTGCACGATCCGGCAGATTTCGCGGGCTGACCTGAAGGACGATACGCTGTTTGCGGAAGTGGGGCCATGCCTGGTTCCGACGGACTCGCCCTTCGGCCGGGTGCAGCGGAATCTGAATCTGGTGCTGACTTCAGGACAGTACGGCGGCGACATGGCGTTCCTGGGCGCCGGAGCGGGGGGCGATCCGACGGCGGTCGCGGTGGTTTCTGATGTTATGTTCGTGGCGCAGGGGATGGCCGGAGGAAAACGAGATGTTGCCAGCAACGTCTCGACGCCGAGCGTGAGTCATGATTTCGAGACGCCGTGGTATCTGCGGTTTTTTGTGCGCGATCAACCCGGGATTGTGGCGCGGCTGGCGCAGATCATGGCGGCGCACCGGCTGAACATTGATTCGCTGCTGCAGAAGCCGGGCTTTGAAAAATCTTCTCTGCCGTTTGTAATTACGCTGGAGCCGTGCCGGGATTCAGCGCTACACCCGGCGCTCGAGGAAATGGCGACGCTGGACTTCGCAATCCGGCCATGCCTGTGCCTGCCGATTCTTCGTTAGATTTGGGTGAAAAGCTCAGCGCGGCGGGTTTTTGCGGACGAGAGTGCCGCTCCGCACCGGCGCTGGGTCGAATTAGTTCCAGAAAGGATTCTTGAGACCTGCAGGCGCCAATGCGCTGTCGGCCTTAGTCTCCGTGCCCGACTCATCGGAAATCTTCTCATCAATGAAGCGGGACGGCGGTGGCGGCGGTGGTCCGGCCAATTCGTCTTTCTTACCGGGCATTGGAATAAAAGGATGTTCAGATTTCATGGCTGAGACTCCTCGATCTTTATGATCTAGTTTCATTAAACACCCGCGAGAGGCAGCTGCGGCCACAATAATTTTGATGACAGCTATCAAAAAAACTGCAGCAGTCTCTATTCGGGAAATCGGCGAATGGAGCCGAGTTCAGCCAAAGATCCGGGCTTCGATATATGCTGTTCAGTTCCGTTTCTGAGCGCCGTTTCAGAATGGATATTTCCCCTTTTGTGAGGACGCAATCATGAGATACCGCAAACTTGGCCGGACAGGCTTTGATGTCAGCGAAATGGGCGATGGGCTCTGGGGTATGGGGGGATGGACGGGATCGAACGACGAAGAGTCGCTGAGCTCGATGCAAATGGCGGTGGACCTGGGGTGCAATTTCTTCGACACGGCGTGGGCCTATGGCGAAGGCAAAAGCGACGGGCTGCTGGGCGAGATCATGCAGCGCAATGGGGGGAAGCGGCTGTACGCGGCGTCGAAGATTCCTCCGGCGAATGACCGGTGGCCGGCGCTGCCGGAATACAAGTACGAGGATGTGTTTTCGGCGAAGCATGTTTTCAAGTATGCCGACAAGATTCGCCAGCAGCTTCGCGTGGACACGATTGACGTGCTGCAATTCCACGTGTGGGACGATAGCTGGACCAACGAGCCGGAGTTCCGCTCGACGGTGGAGAAGCTCAAGAAAGATAAATGGATTCGCTCCTTTGGGCTGAGCATTAACCGCTGGGAACCGGAGAACGCGATCAAGGCGCTGCGCACGGGATTGGTGGACGTGGTGCAGGTGATCTACAACATCTTCGACCAGGCGCCGGAAGACGAACTGTTTCCGGTTTGCCAGGAATTGAATATTGGCGTGATTGCGCGGGTCCCCTTCGATGAAGGCAGCCTGGGCGGAAAGCTGACGCTGGAAACGCGCTTCCCGAAAGGCGATTGGCGGGCGGGATATTTTGGCCCGGAGAATCTGCCAAAGACGGTGGAGCGGGTGGAGAAGCTGAAAAAAGTCGTGCCAGCGGGGATGACGTTGCCGGAGATGGCGCTGCGGTTCATTCTGTCGCATCCGGCGGTGAGCACGACGATCCCGGGCATGCGTAAAGCCGAACACGTGCGGCAGAACATTGCGGCCAGCGATGCGGGGCCGCTGGATAAGGGGCTGCTGGCGGAACTGAAGAAGCATCGGTGGGACCGGAAGCCGACGCTGTGGTCGGACTAGGCAGCAGTCAGTACTCAGTACTCGGTATTCAGTACTCAGTACCTAGTACTCAGTACCTAGTACTCAGTACCTAGTACTCGGTACCTAGTACTCAGTACTCAGAATCGATTCATCGGTTCGTTTCCGGT
>DASTCU010000036.1:0-4553 GCA_035710825.1 Candidatus Sulfotelmatobacter sp. | reverse complement strand
GAACTTATTCAGAGCGTCGCGTCCAACAAAGACACCGGGCGGGACGTACAGCACGCAATCTTCCGCATAGAAGTCCTCAATGGCGGCGCGGCGGCGGGCCGCGTCACCTTCGCCAAAGACCTCCTGAAGGTGGCGGTGTAGAAGCTCACTAATTCGATCGACCATAGGTCTGTTGCCCATCTCAGACGATTCTCAATGACGCAAGGCGGCGTCGAGATTGTTCAAGACCCCAAGCTGGGCAAAGATGACCGACCCCTCTGGATAGCAGTCGAAGCGTTTGATCTTGCCGTGTTCGAGTTCGAACACGTCGCAGCACGGGGCGTCCATTTGCTTACCCGTGGGAGGCAGTTCGCCAAAGGGAAGCTGCAGCGGGCCATCATGGGTGCCCTGCAGGGCCAGTTGCACCACGACGACAGTGCCATCGACATAGATGCGATATAGCTCGCGATGCATGTTGGAAAACGCCGTGCCGTAATTGCGGACTGGGTCGGCGAGGGCGCGACGACGGTAGGTCACGCCCACCGAATTGTCGACGAACACCCCATCGAGCGTGAACAAGTTGATCCAGCCCTCCAGATCTTTCCGCTCGGCAACCGCATAGGCGTTACGAACAGCGGCCACATTGTCATTGTTCATGATACGTCTCCATGTTGGTGCTTGAATTTTGCGTAATCTGGGTTCTCCAATAGCGGCATCGAAGGCCCAACCAATGTCGCGAGCCGCCCACCCTTTCGGGAATCTCGTGCTTGACCACCGGTGAATTTGCAGTCACGACTTGCTCGGTGTCAGACCTCGACCTTTTGCTACTATTCATTTTGCCGCTCCTTCAGGCAAAGCGTCCCGCTTCCTCGAAAGTCAATCTCGGGTTGCGCGGGAAAAGGTTTTCATTCGATCCGTAGCCGATGGAGCAAATGAAATTGGATTTGATGCGTGTATTGGCAAAAAACTCTGAATCCACGGCCTCGTTGCGGAAGCCGGACATCGGACCGCAGTCCAGTCCCATTGCGCGCGCGGCGATAATCAGATAAGCGCCCTGAAGGCTGCTGTTGCGAAAAGCAGTGGTTTGCGCAACCAGCGGGTCGGAATAATACGTCTGCATGTCCTTGCCGCGGGCGGGAAACAACTTCGGCAATTGTTCGGCGAAGTCCAGATCATAGCCGACGATCACTGTGACTGGCGCCGCCAGGATCTTTGGCGCATTGTTGGGCGCAGCATGCGCTGCAAGCCTGCTCTTACTCTCGGCGCTCCGGACCCAGACAAAACGCGCCGGGCAAGAATTGGACGAGGTTGGACCGAATTTCATTAGATCGTAAAGCTCGCGCAACTGCTGTTCGGTCACGGGCTGCTCGGTCCATGCGTTACGCGTGCGGGCTGTTCTGAACAATTGATCGAGAGCCAACCCATCCAGTTTGTTCGCCACGCTGTGTCACCAAGTTAAGCGCTACCAATCCTCAGCGCGAGTGGGCGGCCAAGCAGTGTGTCGCCCCGGCGTGAATAGCGCTTAGCGGGCCAACAAGTAAATTCACTCCCGGTCATTTCTGGGTCATTCTTCGCGCTCTCCTTGTAAGAAATTGATTCCTAACCGATAAAGCCCCAACCTTGCGGGCGTTCGGCCTCCTATGATTAGCTTCTTTGGGGGCTGTTCAGCCCACGAGCGCACTTAGACCCAGAGTTCAGGATGACAATTAAGGATCATCGCGCAGGTCGTGTTCGGCTCGGAGCGTTCGAGGTCGATCTCCGTTCCGGTGAGCTCTGCCCGGCAGGGATGGTAAATGGCGATCGCAAAATCCTTCTCCGGGAGCAGCCATTTCAGGTTCTGCGAATGCTCATCGAAGGGGGAGACAGAGTTGTAAGCCGTGAGGAAATAAGAAAAACGCTTTGGCCAAATGACACCGTCGTCGATTTTGACCACAGCATCAATGTGGCTATCGGGATTCTCCGGCGAACCCTCGGCGACTCTGCGGACCATCCTCAATATATTGAGACGCTCGCGCGCCGCGGATATCGGCTCCTCGTCCCGGTCCAATGGCAGGAGAGCGCCACTGAAGCCTCGAACGTAGAAGAAGAGCCGCAAAACTCGGCGGCCCCTCAGGCAAGTCTGGGTGGTGAACCTACCGGCAAACGCGTTTCCGATTATCGGGCCCGAGGTTGGTTCGCGATGGCTGCAGCGGTTGTGGTTCTGTTTTCCGCTGGGGTCCTTTACGGGCGTTTCCACAGCAGCATTGAGCTTTCTTCCTCAGACACGCTCGTTCTTGCCGACATGGACAATCGAACCGGCGACGCTGCCTTGGGTGACGGCATGAACTTGGCTCTGCAGATCGCCTTGCAGCAAACTCCATATCTGAATCTTCTGGCCAGCGATAAGGTTCGTGAGACCCGTGCGCTGCTTCGAGTGAGCGAAAATACGCGGATCACGCCGGATGTGGCTTTCGAGATCTGCCGGAAAACGAATAGTCGCGGCGTCATTTCCGCTTCCCTTAGCGACGCGGGTAACCGTTTCCGTGTCGGGCTGGTTGTAACAGACTGCCGATCAGACAGGACTCTGGAGCAAGTAGTTCGTGAAGCGGAAACTCGGGAAGATATAGTTCGCACTCTCGGTTTGTCTGCTTACCAACTGCGTTTAGAGTTGGGCGAATCGAGAGACTCTCTACGCATGTTTAATCAGCCTCTGGATCAGGCGACAAGTTCTTCGCCAGACGCTCTGCAATTTCTGGCGTTGGGTTACAAGAAGCACCTGGGCGGAGATGTCCCCAGCGCCCTCTACTCCTACGAACGCGCCGTCGAGAAGGACCCGAACTTCGCACTGGCGTATGCGGCCGAGGGCAGCGGGAATCAATGGCTTGGTAGACCCGCGCAAGCCTTGATCAGTTTCACCAAGGCCTTCGAACTACGCAACCGGCTCACCATCCCCTCCCGATATCAGGTGGAGACGATGTATTACGGAGATGGCCGAAACGAGTGGGATAAAGAGTGCCGTATCGCCCAGGAATGGGCGCAAACCTTTTCACGCGACGTTATCGCGCGAATCAACTTATCCTCCTCCCTCCAGTATATGGGACGGCACGACGAGGAGTTAGTTCAAGCTCGCGAGGCAGCGAGGCTGCTTCCCAGCGCGCCTACTCTGATGCACCTGCTGTTTGCCGCAATGCTTGCGCAGCGACTCGACGAAGCGAGACAGACCTACGATGAAGCGGTCTCGCGTGGGTTCGATTCAGCCGCCCTGCACCTTGAGCACGCGCGACTGGCGTTCCTTCAAAATGACAAACCCGGAATGGAGAAGGAGTGGGCCTGGGCATCACAGGATCCTGTCCGGGGCCGCGTCGTCCTTTATCGCGAATCGATGGCCGAAGGTTTCTATGGGCATTCCCGTAACGCTCATCGCTTGGTGGAAACGGATGTCGACTCCTCCACGAAAGCGGGGTTCTTGGCGGATGCCGCCGGTTTTGAGGGCGAGGATGCTTTAAGGGAGGCCGAGATTGGTAATCTACGCGAGAGTCAGACATGGGCTGCGGACGCACTCCGGAAAACCCAGGATCGCAAAGTTCTGATGTGGGCTGCATTAGCGTTTGCTCGCGCCGGAAATAAAGAACAGTCCCAGAAACTGGTGGAAAAACTGAATCAGTTGTTCCCCAACGATTTCACAATCCAGGTGTTCAGCTTGCCTGTGACACGAGCCGCGATCAAGCTCGCTGAACATGATCCTGCAGCTGCCGTAGAGATTCTGCGGCCAGTAACGCCATACGATCTGGCTATCAGCGACGGCTTCGACAATGTATATCCCGCGTACCTTCGAGGTCTTGCTTATCTCCAACTTAAGGAAGGGAGCCTTGCGGCCGGCGAGTTTAGAAGAGTCCTCGATCATTCCGGAATGGTTCGCGGATTCGTCACTGGCGCTCTTTCCATCCTGCAGTTGGCGCGTGCCCAGGTACTGATGCACGATGCGGAGGCAGCACGAAAATCCTATGAAGATTTCCTGACGCTCTGGAAAAACGCCGACCCCGACCTACCCATATATAGGGAAGCCAAAGCGGAATACGCTGCGCTGTGCAAGCCGGCGCAGTAGCATTCCGGCAGGGTTTCGACGGTGGCGTCAAGTATCCAGGGAACGGGCTACCCGGAAGCCGTAGTCAGCATATTTGAATTCTGGCGGGATACTTGAGCGCGCAGCCGCACGGCTGACCTTGATGTGGTGACGCCATGAGCCGCCTCGCGAAGCTCGACGGCTGGCAATATCTGGGCCTCGCGGGTTTCGTTCTGGAGAGCAACCGTAATAATCAGCGCCGAACCAGTCAGCACACCATTCGTGCACGTTGTCTCCGAGATTGTAGAAGCCGTAGGCATTGGGCGGATACAAGCCTACTTGTTCAGGTCCATGCCTCCAACGCCTGGCGTAATCAGGAATTGTCTCGGGCGGTTCATTTCCCCACGAGTACAGCGCGCCTTCGACGCCACCGCGAGCCGCACGTTCCCACTCGGCTTCGGTTGGCAAGCGATAGAACTTGCCGGTTAGGCCGCTCAACCATTCGCAATATTTCTCGGCTTCATGCCATGAG
>DASTCU010000035.1:0-37507 GCA_035710825.1 Candidatus Sulfotelmatobacter sp. | reverse complement strand
CCGAACAACAGCTTCCGCAAGTATGCGAGCGGCATGAGTGCGGGGTCAGCGATCCAGCAGGCAGCGCAAGCGGCTGCGGAGCGGCGCGCGGCGGGGGTCGGCAGTGGTGGGCAGGAAGGTGACTTTGGGCTGGGCACGGGTGCGCACGGACGGCAGTTAAATGATTACGAGATTCTGAGCGATACTCAGGGCGTTGATTTCGCTCCATACTTGCAGCGGGTTCTGCAAAACGTGCGAGAGAACTGGTATCACTTGATTCCGGAATCGGCGGAGATGAAGAAGGGGAAACTCGCGATAGAGTTTGCCATCACTAAGGATGGCAAGGTGGCGGATATGCATTACGCTGCGAGTTCTGGAGACGTCGCCCTTGATCGCGCGGCGTGGGGCGGCATCACCGCTTCGAATCCGTTTCCGCCGTTGCCCACCGATTTTACCGGGTCATATTTATCGCTGCGGTTCCGGTTCTACTACAACCCGGATAAGGCGGATCTGGAGTAGGGCCCGGTCCCGCGGAACGAATCCTTTTTCTTCTCAAGATAATCAAAAACCCAGACTGTGTTTGCGGTTGTTTTGAGCGCTGTTGCGGCTTGGCTTCGATCTAGCCGTCGTGACTCGCGTGCTGGACGAGAGAAACCCAAAGACTAAAGCGCGGAGAACGCAGAGGAAGACCGCAGAGGACGCGGAGAAAAACGTGCAGAAGGTGGCGGTGCGCTTCGTTTCGGAAGAGGGCTATGGCGGAAAAGATGCCGGTGTTGTTCGTCGGGCATGGATCGCCGATGAACGCGATTGAAGACAACGCCTTCACGAAGGCGCTCAGCGGGTTGAGCGCGCGGCTGCCCAGGCCTGAGGCGGTGTGCGTGGTGTCGGCGCACTGGGTGACCTCGGGATCGCACGTGATGGCGTCGGCGCATCCGAAAACCATTCACGATTTCTACGGATTTCCGCGGCCGCTGTACGAGGTGCAGTATCCCGCACCGGGAGCCCCGCAGGAGGCGGAGAAGGTGGCAGAGAATCCGGAGATTACGCCTGACCAAACGTGGGGGCTCGATCACGGGTCATGGAGCGTGCTGCGGCACATGTATCCGAAGGCGGATGTGCCGGCGTTTCAGTTAAGCCTGGACGAGAGGCGCAGTTTCAAAGATCATCTCGAGCTGGGGCGCGAGATTCAGACGTTGCGGGAGCGCGGGGTTCTGATTCTGGGCAGCGGGAACATCGTGCACAATCTGCAGAGGATCGACTGGAACAATTCTCTGGGCGCTTACGACTGGGCAGTGGAGTTCGATTCCAAAGTGAAGGCCGCGGTGGAAGCACACGACGCGTCCGCATTGGCTGAGCCGCAGAAATGGGGCGACACTCTGCTGGCGACGGCGCATCCGACTGTGGAGCATTACCTGCCGCTGCTGTATTGCATAGGCAGTACCGGCGAGCGGGACGCGGTCTCGTATCCCTACGAAGGATTTGATTTCGGCAGCATCTCGATGCGCGCGATTCTGTTCGGCACTAGCGCCAGTCGTCCGACGGTGAATCCGTCCAACTGAATAGAACGCTACCGGGCGGCGCGGTTTACCTGCTAAATTTTGGGCAGTGCTTCCTGCGGAAGAATACGGTGAGCGGCGAGGTGCCCGCGAGGCGCAGGTTGCTCGCCTGGAAGAAATTCATATACGGCTGGGGAACCTCCGGCTTTTTCTGGCTGCATCCGTTGTAATCCTCGGTTGGCTTTCACTCCGATCCCATCTTCTCTCGTTGTGGTGGCTGCTTGCTCCCGTGGCGGCATTTGCGGGCATCGCGTTCTGGCACTCGCGGGTTCTTCGTTCCCGCGAGTTGGGGCAGCGCGCGGTGGCGTTTTATGACCGGGGACTGGCACGGATTGAAGATCGCTGGGCGGGAACGGGAGAAACCGGGGAGCGGTTCAGCGATCCTCATCACGTGTACGCGGCGGACTTGGACTTGTTCGGGGATGCGAGCTTGTTCCAACTGCTCTCGGCGGCGCGCACGCGCATGGGGGAAGACACGCTGGCACAGTGGTTGCTTTCTCCGGCGAAAGTGGATGAGATCCGCGGGCGGCACGCAGCGGCCCGCGAACTTCGCAACGAGCTTGATCTGCGCGAAGATCTGGCGGTCATGGGGCAGGATGTGAGGGTAGGCGTCCATCCGGAGGCGCTGACCGCTTGGGCGGAGTCGCCCAACCAGATGAACTCGCGGTGGATGGTATGGGCGGCGCCGGTGCTGGCCGCCGGAGCAGTCATGGGCGCAATCTCGTGGGCGGCGTGGGATGTGGCCACACCGCTGGTCGTCGTGGTGGTTGTCGAGGCGGCGCTTACGTATGGATTGCGCAAAAAGCTGGATGCTGTGCTGCACGGGACCGAGCACGCGTTTCGCGACCTGGATCTTCTGTCGGGCGTGTTGGGGCGCATCGAGGCGCACTCGTTCCGCGACCCCGGGCTGCAGGAGCTGCAGAGCGGGTTGTTGTCGAGCGGCGTAACTGCCTTCCAGGCACTCAAACGCTTGCGGACGCTAGTCGATCTGGTGAATTCGCGGCACAACTTCTTTGTGCGTCTGATTGATGCCCCGATGATGTACTCGGTGCAAGTCGTGTTTGCGGCGGAACGGTGGCGCCGGGCACATGGCAGCGCGGTGCGGAGTTGGATCGCCGCCGTGGGCGAGATGGAGGCGTTGCTCTCGCTGGCAGCGTACGATTTCGAACATCCGAGTGACACATTTCCGGAATTCATCGATGGCGAGGCAGCATTCGAAGGGCAAGAACTGGGACATCCGCTGCTGCCGCCGGCACTCTGCGTACGCAACGACCTTGCCATCGGCGGAGAGACGCGCGTGCTGCTGGTAAGCGGTTCGAACATGTCGGGCAAAAGCACGCTGCTGCGTGCCGTGGGAATCAACACCGTGCTTGCCATGGCGGGCGCTCCGGTGCGCGCCCGCAGGCTGCGGCTCACGGCATTGCGCGTGGGCGCCAACATTCGCATCAACGACTCCCTGCAGGAAGGCAGCTCGCGTTTCTATGCGGAGATCACGCGGCTGCGGCAGATTCTCGATTTCGCGCAGCGGGACCCCTCGCTGCTTTTTCTGCTCGACGAACTATTACAAGGCACCAATTCGAAAGACCGGCGCATTGGCGGAGAAGGAATCGTGCGCGCGCTGGTCGACCGCGGTGCCATTGGACTGGTGAGCACACACGACCTTGCACTTACCGATATTGGCGGAGCTTTGCACGGACACCTGCGCAATGTCCACTTCGAGGACGAGCTAGCGAATGGCAAGATGACGTTCGATTACAAATTGCGAGACGGCGTAGTCACAAAAAGCAACGGGCTCGAATTAATGCGATCGATCGGGCTCGACGTGTAGCAGGCAGTTGTGACGAGGCGTACCAGGGAGGAATTATTAAAGTCGTCGAACTGTCCCAAGCGCGAGAGCGTGACGCCTCGCGAGAGCCACCGGGACGGCGGCGCTACGATCAGCCTTTTCGCAGATGAATGGAGCCGTCGCCGGTACGGATGGTGAGCAGGCTGCCACCGCCGTTGATCTTGCCGTGCACTTCGTTCTGGCGAATTTTGCCCTCGGTGGATACGGGCATGTCGAGATCGATGTGGCCGTCGCTGGTGTGAAGGTCGACGTCTGCGGCCAGATTGCCGGGCACTTCGAGAGAGACACTGCCGTCACCGGTTTCGAGCCGCCAGTTCGAGGAAAGCGAGGAGCCTGCTCCGGCGCGAACGTCGACGTGACCGTCACCTGTCTTGAGTTCGAGTTCATCGAAACGACCGTTGGCTTGGATGTGACCGTCGCCGGTAGTGGCGTGCAGCTTGCCATCGACGTGGTCGAGGCTTTCGGAGCCATCGCCGCTGTGCAGGTCCATCTGGCCCTTGAGTCCTGCAAGCTCGATTCTGCCGTCTCCGGTGCGCAGGTTGACGTTGCCTTCGCGCGGCATCTGGATGATGATCTCGACGCGATGACCTCCCCACTCGAAGGCGACGTAGTGGCGGGGATAGCGCACATCGATTTCGACGGAGTCGCCGGTCTGGCGCTCGTCAATGTGGATGCCACCTTCACCGATCTTGTAGCGGCTGGTGATGACCTTGGCTTCGATCGTGTTCTGATCCCAGGTGGTGACGCGGATGTTGGCGTCGGAGGTCTCGACGTGAAGGTCAGGCTTTCCGGTGAGCTTGTAGGTCTTCGACCATTCATCGGCACGGGCCGGCAAAACCGCAACTACGGTGGCCGCCACCATGACAAGCAATGCGCGCTTCAGGACGACTGGTTTCATACGATCCTCCGCGGGCAAGCACACCTTGGCCCGCCCTCTTAGACGTGGTTACGGGAAATGAGTGAGGTTGGTTCCATGAAAATCAGGTGGGGCGCCGGTCAATATATGCCATCCGAATGAGGGTGCGCTCCGAGAAGGGCAAGTATAAGAGGGCGGCGGTGGCGGCAAATGCCATGCCGAAGCCGATTTTTTCCATCAGCAGAAATGGGGCGACCGCCCAGAGCTGGTCCAGGGCCAGGACCGCGGGGAAGAGCTGGCGAAATTTCTGTCCCAGACCCTGGTAGTCGAAACCCGCTCCGGAAATCAAGTAGAAGCGAAGGGGAATGCCTACGCCTGCCGTGACCATCACGGCGGCGGTCAACGTGGTGGATCCCCAGGGGGGGAGGAAAGAATCGGCGATGTTCTGGATGGCGCGGAGGCGGAAAAGAGCGGCGAGATAAAAGACCAGGTACATCACCTGAATCAGGGCAAACAGGCCGCGCGTGAAGCCGCGGTGAGGGATGGGAACGTTGAGGTCAGGATGAAGTTGGATCGGCCGCGCGGCTTCCACTTTGGGAGTGGGAGCGGGCGCGGGCTCGGGCGGTGGCGGAGGCGCTTCGGTGCGAACGGGAGCGATGAAACGGTATCCGCGGCGGGCCAGTGTCTCGACATAGCGCGGGCTGGAGGCGGAGTCGCCCAGCGCCTCGCGGACTTTATTGATGGCCGTATTGAGGCTGTGGTCGAAATCGACGAAGGTGTCGGAGGGCCAGAGTTTCTGCTGTAATTCCTCGCGCGTGACCACTTCGCCGGCACGCTCGAGCAGCAGGGCCAGCACCTGGAATGGCTGACCTTGCAGGCGCAGTTTTGCACCATTTTTGCGGAGTTCTCCGGCGCTGAGATCGAGTTCGAAAACTCCAAAGCGCGTGGGACGGTTGTTTGGCGGACCGGGCATGGACGACGGGGTAGTTTAGCACTGGGATTCAAAGGATAGTGCGTGCGTCGGTGTTAGGTTTGGGCGTTAGGTCTTAGGTTTTGGCTTGAAAGTCAATTTGAAAACGCGAGATGCACGACCCAAGACCTGACACCAAAGACCCAAGAAGCGAAATCAAGCCCACAACTGGGATCAAGCGCTACAATATGCGCGTGTCCGCCCCAGAGGATTCTGCCCACAAGCATCACCGGCACGCAGTGTATGCGTCGGAGACCACCGGCCTGCTGCTGATTGCGTTTGTTCTGCTCATCCTCATACTGGTTCGCTACTGGCACGAAATTCACTGGAGCCTGCGCTGACGTTGGAGCGCCACCACAACGCCGAGCCGTTACTGGTAGTGATTCTGGGTCCAACCGGCAGCGGGAAGACGGCGCTGTCACTGCGGCTGGCCCAGGAATTTCGCGGCGAGATTGTGAATTGCGATTCGGTCGCGATGTACCGCGAGTTCGACATCGGGACGGCCAAGCCCAGCCTGGAGGAACGGGCACAAGCTCCGCATCATTTGTTTGATTTCGTCGAACCCACGCAAGAGGTGACGGCAGGCGAGTATGCGCGGCAGGCGAGGCGGGTGCTGGCGGAGATCAGTTCCCGCCAACGTTTGCCGATTGTGGTCGGAGGCACCGGGCTGTATTTGCGGGCGCTGCTCGAGGGGCTATTTGCCGGGCCGCAGCGATCGGAGGAGTTGCGCGAGCGGTTGCGGGCGCGAGTCGAGGAGCGCGGCTCGGATTATCTGCATAGGATTTTGAAGCGGCTGGATCGCGTGTCGGCCGAGAAGGTTCATCCCAACGATGCTCCGAAATTGATTCGGGCCATTGAAGTGTGCCTGGCGGCGAGGCAAAAGATGTCGAAATTGTGGCAGCAGGGGCGCGATCCGCTGCAGGGATTTCGCATTCTGCGGCTGGGGCTCGATCCGGAACGTGGGGCACTCTATGACCGAATCAACTTGCGGGCGCGGCAGATGTTTGAAAACGGGCTGATCGAGGAAACTGGCGAACTCATCGAGAAATACGGGACTAGTGCCCGCCCACTGGCATCGCTCGGCTACAAACAAGCAGTTCAGCTATGTCGTAGAGAGATGAGTCTTACTCAGGCGATTGAAGCGGCGCAGCAGGCGCACCGCAACTATGCAAAGCGGCAGATGACGTGGTTCCGGAGAGAACCTGAAGTGACTTGGCTGAAGGGGTTCGGCGACGAACAGGAGACTCAGCACGCGGCTGTCGATCGAGTTCAGACTTCTTTCCTGTTGAACCGGTCGGACTAAGCGTTAGGAAAAGCCCCACTTCTCGTGCAAAGAACGCGCGAGAAATGGGGCACCCGGTTGCTATCGAAAGCCGGAAGCCGGAATCCCGATCTTCTGCTATCGTTCCTGCATGCCGAAAATTCTGGGTCTTACTCTGCTCGCACTCGTTCTTGCCTCGCCTGCATTTGCCAAAGAAAAATATCTTCGGCCAGGGCCGATTCGCCATACCAGTTCCGGCGACAAGTGGGCCGAAAAGACGTTGCGCAAGATGACGCTGGAAGAGAAGGTCGGGCAGGTGTTCATGATCTGGTGCCGCGCCAGCTTTCTCAACGTCGAGAGTCCGGAATATCTGCAGTTGCGCGACGCGATGCAGAAATATCACGTGGGCTCGTTTGCCATGACCGTCCATGTGGATGGCCCGTTTCTTTTGCGCAGCGAGCCGTACGAGGCGGCTGAACTTCTGAATCGGTTGCAACACGAATCGAAGCTTCCGTTGCTCTTTGCGGCGGATTTTGAGCGGGGCGTGGCCACGCGCTTAATGGGAGTGGCGAATTTTCCGGCGGCGATGGCCTTTGGCGCAGACGGCAAGACGGAAGATGCTCATGCTTTCGGCTACATCACGGCGGAGGAAGCGCGAGCTATCGGGGTGCACTGGAATTTCTTTCCCGATGCGGATGTGAATTCGAATCCTGCCAACCCCATCATCAATACGCGATCATTCGGAGAAGATCCCAAGCAGGTGGGAGATCTGGCGACGGCGTACATCAAGGGCGCGCACGAGGGCGGGATGTTAACTACGGTGAAGCATTTTCCCGGTCACGGAGACACGGCAACGGACTCGCATCTGGGTGTGGCCAGCGTGAATGGGGACCGCGCGCACCTGGATTCCATCGAACTGCCTCCCTTTCGCGAGGCGATTGCGGCGGGCGTGGATTCGGTGATGGTGTCGCATGTGACGGTTCCCGCGCTCGACTCCGATCCCAACCACGTGGCCACGATCTCGCCGGCGGTGGTTTCCGATCTGCTGGAAAAGCAGATGGGATTTAACGGGCTGATCGTGACAGACGCGCTCGACATGGCAGGGCTGACCAAGCTCTTCATGAATGATATTGGACGGGCGGCGGTCGAAGCGTTTAAGGCGGGCAATGATTTGCTGATCATTCCGGCGGATCTGGGGGCGTCATATCAGTCGATGATGAACGCGGTTTCGTCGGGGGAAATTTCCCGGCAGCGGCTGGACCGGTCGGTGCTCAAGATCCTGAAAATAAAGGCTTCTCTGGGATTGAACGAGTCGCGCATGGTCGACCTGAGCACGATTGCAACCTCAGTGGGCAAACCCCAGGACATCATTTTCGGCCAGCAGGTGGCAGATGACGCCATCACGCTTGTGCGGGATAACGGCAAGGTTCTGCCCCTGAAATCCAAGGGAACCGCCAAGGCCGGACTTCCGTACATGACTAAGGAGGAGACGCATAACGAGGTTGTGGCCGTGCTCTTCTCTGACGATATGCGCACGGAGTCGGGGCGCGCGTTCGGGAGAGAGTTCCATGCGCGCATTCCGGATTCGCGGGTAATCTATGTCGATCCGCGGAGCGCGGCGGGAATGAACGACGAGGTGCTGAAGGCGGTGGACGCAGCGCAGACGGTCGTGACCGCGGTATACGTGATCCCGACGGCGGGGAAGATAGGAAATTCAATGGCGATGGCCGATGCGACCGGCACTCTGCTACAGCAAGTGCTGGATCATGCGTCGGCCAAGACCGCGGTGGTTGCGATGGGGAATCCATATCTGGCCGGCGATTTTCCGAAGATCGAAAACTACATGTGTACATTTTCGAGCGCGACGGTTTCTGAAATCGCGGCGGTAAAGGCGCTGTTTGGGGAGATTCCGATTCGCGGACATTTGCCGGTTACGATTCCCAACATCGCGCAGCGCGGCGCGGGAATCGAGCGCCCCGCTCAAGTGGCGATAGGAGAGGCTCCACATGCGCAGAAATAGTTTGGGTATGTGCAGTATTGTTTTTGGGGCGGCCGTGATTGTGCTGGCCCTGCTCCCTGCCTGCAGCGTGAATGTGAAGAAGGATAAGAACGACCAGGAGAAGCAGGTGGATATCACAACTCCGGTCGGCGGTATTCACGTCAGCAAGGGGGCAAATCCTGAGGACACCGGAATTGCGGTGTACCCCGGGGCGCATTTGAGGGAGAAAGATTCTGACGGCGACGACAAGAGTGCCAACGTAAATATTTCCGGATTCGGCTTTGGCCTGAAGGTGGTGGCCCTGGAGTACGAATCGAAGGACTCGCCTGACAAGGTTCTGGCCTATTACAAAGATCAGCTCAAGAAGTACGGGAACGTGCTGGTATGCCACACCAGCCATCTGGATATGAATACGAAAGTGGATGACGATCACAGCTCGCATGAACTCACGTGCGAGGGCACGAGCGGCGTCAATGTGGAATTGAAGGTAGGCACGAAAGAAAACCAACACATCGTGGAAGTAGAGCCGGAAGGAAGCGGGTCTAAGTTTTCACTGGTGTATGTCCGCACGCATGGCAAAGATGCGGAGATTTAGCCTGCAGGAGAATTTTATGATTCGATATGTGATGGCAGCGCTCGTCTTGTCTGCGCTTCTGGCTTGGCCGGCGGCGGCACAGAATTCCGACCAGTCCGATAAACCTCTGGATGTGACCAGTTCGGTCGGCGATCTGCATGTGGGTAAGGATGCGGATGCCAAGAAAGCCGGATTGCCGCTCTATCCGGGCGCAAGGCCGAAACATGAGCCGGACAATGATCCTCTTAATTTCGGAATCCTGACGGAAAGTTTTGGGTTTAAGCTCGTCGTGGCAAAGTACGAGTCGGATGACCCCGCAGAAAAGATCCTCGCCTACTACAAAGACAAGATGAAAAAGTACGGCACGGTGCTCGAATGTCACAACACAAATGACAACAGCGGGGTCCACTCGGATAAGAATGAGGACCGCAACCGGCCGCTCAAGTGCGAAGGGGGCAACACCGGTCCGGTGCGGGAATTGAAGGTCGGAACTGAGGGGAACGCGCGCATCGTGTCCATCGAGTCCAGCGACAAGGGCAAGGGAACGACTTTCGCGATCGTGTATCTGCGCAGCCGCGGGAAGAGCGGCGATATCTAAAGATCAAGTTCATCAACCACGAAGAGCACGAAGGAACACGAAGGAAAGCTTGCGATTTTGGGCTGTGAATTCTGCTCGGTGTTTGCTCACTAGCCGCGGCGTGCGATACTTTCAAAGAAACACCCTTCCCGGTCTCAATACTGAATGGAGCGAGCCTGCTATAAATGCGGCCAATCGTTAGAAGAAGGCCGGCCGTTCTGTCCCCATTGCATGGCACCGCAGATCCGCGTGCTGGTGGAGGAACCGGTGATGGCTGCGACTCCCCTCTCCGAACCGGCCTTGGCAGCCCATGCCGACTCTCTCCCGGCGTCGGAGACAGTTCCTGTGCTGGCGGTTCCCATGGGCTGGTCGCAAGCTTTAAAGCCGTGCGCGCTGGCGGCGGTGGTGGCCTCAGTGCTGATGGGTTTGGGACTGAACCCTCTCGTGGCGATGGTCAGCGTGGGATTTCTGGCGGTCATCTTTCATCGCCAGGGACACCCTACCGACGCCATCCGAGCGGCTAGCGGCGCCCGATTGGGTGCTTTGAGCGGCCTGCTGTGGTTTGCAATGTCAGCCGTCCTTGAAGTGCTGGCTGTGCTTGTCTTGCACAAAGGACCGGAGGTGCAAAAATTTCTTTCGGACGCGATTGAGCAAGCGTCGAAACGGACCAGCGATCCGCAGACACTGGCGATGTTTGAGACATTCAAGACGCCGCAAGGGCATGAGTTCCTGATCCTGTTCTTCCTCGTGATGGTTTTTTTCACCGCAATCATTCTGGCTGCGATCGGAGGCGCGTTGTGTGGAGCGATCCTGGGGCGGCGGAATAAATCCTGATTTCTAGCTTTTTCTTTAGCATCCGATGAGCCCTTGCAGCGCGCGGCGCGTGCCGCGTATGATGCGGGGTTTGCACTTTTCCCAATGAACAAGCCAGCGCGCGGTTCGCTGCTCGGGATCGAGCATCTCGACACGAAGGAAATCCTGGGCCTGCTCAAACTGGCCCGCCGCATGAATCCGCAGAAGGCCCGGCCGCTGCTGCGCGGCAAGCGCATCGTGCTTCTGTTTTATGAAGCGTCCACGCGGACGCGCTCTTCGTTTGAATTCGCCGCGAAATCTTTGGGCGCGACGACGACGCTGGTGCAGTCCTCAGGATCGAGCATCGAGAAGGGCGAGTCGGTGCTGGATACCGGCTACACGTTGCGGGCGGTTGGCGCCGACTGCATTGTGATGCGGCATCCTTCGGCAGGGGCGCCGCATTTGATGGCCCGGCATCTCGACATCCCGGTGATCAATGCCGGAGACGGCATGCACGAGCATCCGTCGCAGGCTCTGCTCGATGCGGTCACAATTCTCAAGTACAAGAAGACGTTGAAGGGACTGCAGGCGACCATTATTGGCGACATTTTTCATAGCCGCGTAGCGCGGAGTGCCTGCCATCTGCTGACCCGGTTTGGAGTAAAGCTGACGCTGTGCGGTCCGCCGGAGTTCGTGCCCGAAGTGGCGAGCACGCTGGCTCCGGGCCTGCGGATCACGCGCCACATCGAGGACGCGTTGCGCGGCACGGATGTGATCATGCTGCTGCGCGTGCAAACCGAGCGCCTGGCAGGACAGAAGATTCAGTTGCAGGATTACATTGCGCGCTACCAGATGACGGCAGCGCGGCTGAAGCTGGCCAAACACGATGCGATTGTCATGCATCCCGGGCCGATCATTCGAGGGCTGGAGCTGACGGCCGAAGTGGCGGACGGGCCGCAATCGGTGATCGTGGACGAAGTGCACAACGGCGTACCGACGCGCATGGCGATCCTGGTGCGGGCGTTGGGAAAGGCACGATGAGCCACGGATCTACACCGGTCAACACGGATCAAACACCAACGGACTGGTGCTGACCGCCGAGTGCTGAATGCCGACTAAGAGCCAAAACGCGAGTTTGCTGATCAAGGGCGGGTATCTTATTGATCCGGCGGCGAAGGTCGATGCGCCGAGGGATATTCTGCTGCGCGAGGGGCGCGTGGCGGAGGTTGCTTTGCCCAACAAGACTCGGGGTAGCGCCGACGAAAAGTTTGATGCGCGTGGGCTGATCGTTAGCCCTGGGTTCATCGATTTGCACGTTCACCTGCGCGAACCGGGGCAGGGCTATAAGGAAACGATCGCCAGCGGGACTGCCGCTGCCGCGGCTGGGGGATTCACTTCCGTCTGCACCATGCCTAATACCGCTCCCGTGGTCGATACGGCTGAATGGGTGACATGGCTGCGCAATCCGGAGCGCGGAGCCGTGGTGCATGTATTTCCCATCGCGGCCGCGACGCGGGGCAGCAAGGGAGGAACCCTCACTGACTTCAACGCTCTGCAGCGAGCGGGGGCGGTGGCCGTCACCGACGACGGCAAGCCCATCCTCGACGATGACGTGATGCGCATGGCGCTGCGGCTGGGGGCGGAGCTGAATTTTCCGGTCGTGCAACACGCGGAAGACACGCGCATGACCGAGAACTGCTCGATGCATGCAGGCGCGACGAGCTTCCGGCTGGGGCTGCGCGCCATGCCGGCTGCGGCGGAAGCCGCGATTGTCGATCGCGATGTGAGCCTGGCGCAGCAGATTCGGGAATCGCGCCTGCACGTGGCGCATCTTTCGACTTCCGATGCGCTCAAGGCGGTGCGCCGCGGCAAGCGCGCCAAAGCTCGTGTGACCTGCGAGGTTACGCCGCATCACTTCACGCTGATCGATGAGAATGTCGGCGAGTACGATACGAATTTCAAAATGAACCCTCCGCTGCGCTCGGCGAGTGACCGGGAAGCGATTCTGGTTGCGCTGGCCGATGGTACGGTGGATGCAATTGCGACCGACCACGCGCCCCATGCCCCACATGAGAAGCAAGTGGAATTCGAGCGGGCTGCATTCGGGATTACCGGGCTGGAAACCGCGCTGGCACTGGCCATCACGCAACTGCATCGCGAGTACAAGATACCCCTGGCGCGGATTGTGGAATTGTTCACCTCGGGCCCGGCGCGGGTGTTCGATCTGCCCGGGCGCGGTTCGCTGGCGAAGGGTAGCCACGCGGATGTGACAATTTTTGATCCGAAGAAGAGATGGACGTTCGATGCGGGTAAGTCACGATCCATGTCGCGCAACACGCCGTTTGATGGATGGCAGTTTACGGGGAAGGTTGTGGCGACAATTGTGGGGGGAAAGATCGTTTACCGCGCGGACTAAAAGGAGCCACGGATAACACGGATCATCACCTATAACCGAAAAGAATGATCTCTGCGATCCGTGAGAATCCGTGGCCATGGTCTAGAACTCAACCTTCAGGAAGCAATTTCACTTTGCGACCGGCGGAGGCACGACCTCCTGCAGCCTGGGATTGTCACGCATCCGGCTGAACTCTTCGTCTTTGTAGACATTTGCCAGGTTGCGGTATCCATCTTCTTTCGCTTTGCGCAAGCATTGCAGGCATCCTTCCACATCTCCGCGCTTGGCGTAGGCTTTGGCCAGCAGGTAGGAATACTGGGCGCGTTCTTCGGGACTGGCGATCTGAGCTGCAATGCCAGTTCGCGTTTCAGTGCGGAAGGCGTCAGGATCGAGTTCCATGGCCCGCGTGTATTCTGCGATGGCGCGATCCATTTTCTTCTGGCTGAACCATGCCGCGCCCAGGTTCACGTGGTAGGTGGCACGCGTCTCGTCGAGGGCGACGGCCTTTTTGAAGTACTTTGCCGCCCCACCATAATTCTTCTTCATGTACTCGACGGCACCGATGTTGTTGACGGCTTCGACGTACTTCGAATTCAGCTTCGAGGCCTTTTCGAAGTGTGAGCGCGCCGAGCGCAGGTCATTGCTTTTCAACTCGGCGAGCCCAAGCTTGTTGTAGAGCACGGCATTCTTGCGGTCTTTGCGCAACGCAGTCTGGAAGTACTCAATTGCCAGGTTGTAGTCTTTCTGCGCGCGCGCCAAGTCTCCAGCCTTCTCCAATTCGGATACGGTCATGGAGTCCATCTTCACGGTGCCCTGCTGCGGAGCAGGCGTGGCGCTGCCGTAGCTCGACAGCGTCACCAGCATCGCCAGCAGCACGATCCTGAGCGTGATGTTTCGCATAAACAGCCTCCTTTTCCGGAGCGCCTCAATCCGGTCGGGGCTTTGCCCGTGTCCGGCGATTTGCTCTCCGCGACTGCCCCAGTTATCGCGCCGATGGATGCTGGCCACAACGCTATAGCCGCTACTTGGGGGTTAAGTTGCGGCAGTTACCGGTGAGCGCGGACACATCTTTGGTGATTGCAATCATTTCGGAGGGAATGAGAGGTGATTAAGATTTCAACGTAGCAAGAGATCACCAGAGGGTTACAGGGGTTACGTAACCGGTTGCATGAACGGAATGTTCTGAACAAGCGTATAAGGAAGTAGAAGGCGCGCAAGTGTAAGAGATGGAGGCCCCAGGTGCCTTCGACCACGGCAGAACCGCGTACTTGGGAAGCGGAACGGGCTGAGTTGCAGGCCGTCTTGCACTCCCCTATTTTTGCCCGGTCTCCCGCGCTAAGCCACCTGCTTTCATATCTCTGCGAGAAAACCTTCGCGGGAGAAACTGACCAGATCAAAGAATATTCGGTTGCGCTCGATGTGTTTGACCGCAGCGACGCCTTCGATCAGGACACGGATTCGATTGTGCGGGTGCAGGCCAACCGGCTGCGGAAGCGGCTGAGTGAGTATTACGCGGCGGAAGGAGCGGGGCATGCGATTCGTCTCACGATTCCGGTGGGACAGTATGTGCCTTCGTTTCAGCAGGTGACCGCTCCGGATCAGGGGACCGCCCCGGTGCAGGCAACGCCCCAAGCGCAGACTCGAAGCGGTCGGTATGGCGAGATTTGGGTGGTGGGTGGTGTGGTGATCGCGGTGGGAGCCCTAGTATTTGCGTTGCTCCTGGCGCGCCCCAGGCCCAAGCCTCAGGTGAACGTTTCTTCCGTTGCTCAACAACCGGCTGAGCCCACCGTGGGCCTGCCGGTGGGAGATGAAGTTCACATTCTTTCCGGCGCCGCCAGAAAGTATATCGACCACGCGGGTAAGGTCTGGGATCCCGACGCTTATTTCGACGGTGGCAATGCAGTCCAGAGTTCGGTGCAGCATATCTGGAGGACGCAGGATCCGATCATTTACCGCAGCAGCCGGCAGGGAGAGTTTGCCTACAATATTCCTCTCAAGCCAGGGACGTATGAGCTGCGGCTGCACTTTGCGGAGAACTTTTACGGGCCGGAGAGCGCGGCGGGTGGGGGCGAGGGTAGCCGCACGATGTCCGTGTTGGCGAACGGCCAGCCTCTGCTGCATGACTTCGACGTGCTGGCCGACGCTGGAGGCGAGCGCACGGCAGAGGTGAAAGTATTCCCCGACATTTCTCCGGCGAGCGATGGACAGCTTCATTTGAGCTTTTCGCCGGGGAAGAGTGGGAGCGCGATGCTATCGGCGATCCAGATTCTGCCTGGGATGCATGGGCAGCTTCGCCCGGTGCGGATTGTTGCGCGTGATGTGCCCTATTACTCGAACGACAGCCGGTGGTGGAGTCCTGACGCGTATTTTAAAGGCGGGCAGCTGAGCAGCAGCCAGGAAGCCTCCCTGGGAACCGATGATCCGGAGTTCTATGAGACGGAACGCTGGGGACACTTCTCGTACGCGATTCCGGTTGCGCCGGGGAAATACACGGTCACGTTGCATTTCATCGAACATAATCCGGCCGAGAGCCGCAGTCGGGGCGGTGCACCGGGCCCAGAGATTGAATCGGCGGATCGCGTATTCAACGTTTTTTGCAATGGGAAGACTATCCTCGCGAACCTGAACATTGTCGATGAGGTGGGAGAGAATCGTCCGCTGGTGCGCAAGATCAAAGGCCTGGAGCCGAACGCCCAGGGCAAACTGCTGCTGGAATTCGTGCCGGTGACTGGGTACGCGACCGTCACGGCGATAGAGGTGGTGGAGGAGTGACGTGTGTGCCTGCACGACGCCTTTAATCCAGTATCAGGTCGACGTGATCGCCTTCCTGCCTGCCTCCTGGTCCGTGGTCTCGAATAATCTCAACCAGCCAATCGAAAGCCCTTGGTCCCTGGCCCAGTCTAGCCAATTCCAATCGTTTCGACACTTCGTCCCTTGCGGTGGCGTCGCACTTCTCAAGCCGCATTGCTAGCTGCCGGGTGGTTTCGGAATAGCCCAGTCGGCGCTTAGAAATCTCGTAGTCCTTCCAGCGGATAACAAAGCCTTCTTCCGGCGTACCGAAGCCGCCCTGAAGCACGTCTTCAAAGGCATCGAGATTACTGCCACATTGGGAGGGAAGACCCAGCGCACGAGTCACCTGGTAGTAGAATCCTTCAACGGTGGAAAATCGGCTTCCGTCTATTTCATATACCTTCGGTGTCAATTTGCTAGGATCCCCATCCTCTTCCCTACTCGGTTCAGCACTTCCAGAGCCTGCTCCAATTCCTCTTTCGTGTGCGTGGCGCTCATGATGGTGCGGATGCGGGCCTTGCCCTCGGGCACCGTCGGGAAGGCGATGCCAGTGCCGAGCACGCCTTCTTTGAAAAGCTCGCGCGAGAAGTCCATGGTGAGCTTGCCGTCGCCGATGATGATTGGCGTGATCGGAGTCTCGCTGGCTGGAGTGGCCTTGCCGCCGATGTCGAACCCGAGAGCGCCAAGCTCTTTCTTCCAGAAGCGCGTGTTCTCCCAGAGTCGTTCCATGCGCTCAGGTTCATTTTCCAGAACCTCGAAAGCAGCAATGCATGTTGCCGCTACCGAGGGCGGGTGCGAAGTCGAAAACAAGAAAGGACGCGCGCGATGATAGAGAAAATCGATGAGGTCGCGAGTGCCGCAGACATATCCGCCCAGCGCGCCGATGGCCTTCGAGAGCGTGCCGACCTGGATATCCACACGCCCGTGCATACCGAAGTGATCCACAGTGCCGCGGCCGTTGCGGCCAAGCACGCCGGACGCATGCGCGTCATCGACCATCATGATGGCGGCGTATTTCTCGGCCAGATCGCAGAGCGCAGGCAGCGGGCCAATGTCGCCGTCCATGGAGAAGACGCCGTCGGTGATCAGCAGCTTTTTCCCGGGCTCGTTTTTGACGCTGGCTAACTGCTCTTCGGCGTGCGCGATGTCTTTGTGGCGGAAAACCAGAATCTTCGCCTTCGAGAGGCGGGCGCCGTCGATGATTGAGGCGTGATTGAGCGCGTCGGAGATGATGAAGTCGTCTTTGCCGAGGACCGCCGAGACGGTGCCGGCGTTCGCAGCAAAGCCAGACTGGAAGACGACGCACGCTTCAACATTCTTGAAACGGGCGATCTTTTCTTCCAGTTCCATGTGAATCTTCATGGTGCCGGCCACGGTTCGCACCGCACCGGAACCCACGCCGAACCTGCGAATCGCATCGAGCGCGGCTTCACGCAGTTTGGGATGCGAGGTCAGTCCCAGATAGTTATTCGAGGCGATATTGATGACCTTCTTGCCGTCGAAGGTGCAGACGGGCGCCTGCTCATCTTCGAGCACGCGAAGCTTGAAGTGCGTGCCCTTGGCCTTGAGTTCGTTGATCTGGTCAGTGAGGTAGGAGAGCGGGTTGGTGCGGGTTGCGGTAGTCATGGTCGCCTCTAAAATTTCTCGGAGGTGAAGTTCTCAGCTCAAAACATGATCGGATTGCCCGTCGCGATGCTGGCTTCGCACAGGCGCTGCATGCTTTCGAAAAACTCTTTCTCTCCCTGGGTAAGAATGTCGCTGGAGCCGAGCACGAGATTGACTTCCTTCAACAGCGCCGGGGTTTGTTTGATGGGAACCCAGTCGCCGGTGTGCGTGCCATCGTAAACGACTTTCTTCAGCAGGATGGGAAACTTGGGGCCGGGATTGCCCTGCAGGCCGCGCAGGAATTCGCGCACATTTTGAATTCGCGTGATATTGCCGAGGAACTCGGAGACGAGGAATCCTTCGTGTTCGCACGAGTTCTGCACCCACTGATCGTGCGCCTCCCATTCTTCTTCGCTGGGATCGCCGCTGAGCGAAGGCGCATTGGATTCGTCCCAGGTGAGCCGTGCGGGAAACGGATGCGGTTTCTTCAGCTTGCCTTCGCGAATGCAGGTGCAGCGGACGTAGCCATCGAGACTCATTTATCGCACGCCATTCGGATAAACCAGAATCTTGCTGGCCTCTCCGGTCTTCAATCGTTCCATCGCCTTGCCAAAATCTTTCATCGAAATGCGGTCGGTGATCACCGGGTGCAGGTTGAGTTTGCCGGCCTTAAGCAGCGCGGTCATCTGATACCAGGTCTGATACATGCGGCGGCCGTTGATGCCCTGAATGGTGATGCCTTTGAAAATAATGTCTTCGGAAAAGTTCAGCGAGATCGGCTTTGAGGTCAGGCCAAGCAGCGAAATTCTGCCGCCACGGCGCACGATGTCGAAGGCGGTGCGAATCGAGTCGGGATGGCCAGCCATTTCTAGCACGACGTCGACTCCCAGGCCTCCGGTCTTTTCCATGACGATCGCGTTCACATTCTCTTTTGAAGGATTGAGCACGTAGTCGGCTTGCATCTCGCGGGCGACGCGGGCGCGATGCTCGTTGACTTCGATCGCGAAAACCGACGTGGCTCCCACCGCCTTGGCCACGGCGATAGAAAAGAGTCCGATGGGCCCGCAGCCGGTAATGGCCACCGTCTTGGCGGCAATCTCCCCGGCCAGCACGGTATGCACGGCGTTGCCCAGCGGATCGAGAATCGAGGCGTACTCGAGGGGGATGGCCGGATCGAGCTTCCAGATATTCGATTCGGGGATGACGACGTATTCGGCGAAGGCGCCGTTCGCATCCACCCCGATAATTTTCACGTTCTGGCAGATGTGGGCTTCGCCGGTACGGCACTGCAGGCACTTGCCGCAAGCCACGTGCATCTCGGCGGAAACAAAGTCGCCTTCCTTAACGCTCGTGACTTCGTCGCCAAAGGCCGCAACTTCGCCGCAGAACTCGTGTCCGGGAATCAGCGGCGGATGGATGCGGTTCTGCGCCCAGCGGTCCCAGTTGTAAATGTGCAGGTCAGTGCCGCAGATGGACGCGACCTTCACCTTGACCAGGACGTCGGTGCGTCCGAAGGCGGGGATCTTTACTTCGCGAACGTCTGCGCCCGGAGCCGCCTCCGGCTTGACCACCGCCAGCATTGTTCCAGCCATGATTGCCACCTAAAGAATTGGATGCGAAAAACGGGCCCAAACCCAAAACGTATGATTTTAGCACCGTAAGACAGTTGTGTTCCCTGAGCAGGCGGTCGGGCATTGCCTCGAGTGTGCCTATGGAAAGAGAGCTGTCGAACTTCGCTCCACCGGACAGCCGAAAGCGCCTGTCGCTACATGGCTCTGGGCTTGTCAAGGAATTGCAAAAACTCAACTTTTGGCCAGCACCATCATTTCGGAACTGCATCGAAAGGCGGTGCAGTCCTGATGGAGGTCTTATAAGCCTGTGACCTTACGATTCCTTACAGCTCTCCTGATGATGGGTTGCTCCATTTCCGGTGCCCTGGCTTCGAATATCGCTGTGCATTACAAAGAGGGATTGACCCACGGCTTTCTGGTGCTCAACAGTCTGGATGGCACTCCTATCGCAGAAGGCGATCTCGCTGAAGTCGTTCGCGGGAGTCAGGTGACGAGTCACCTGGTCCATCACTTCAAAGACGGTTCCTTGCAGGATGAGACCACAGTCTTCTCGCAACGCGCGACTTTCTCCCTGATCCGCTATCACCTCATTCAGAAAGGACCGGCATTCAAGCATCCAACCGAGATTTCAGTCGAGATGGCGAGCGGGCAGGTTACGGTGCGATACACCGACGATAAGGGTAATGAGAAGGAAGAGAGCGAGCATATGAAGCTCCCGCCCGATCTCGCCAACGGTATGGTCCTCACGCTGCTCAAGAATGTTCGTCCCGACGGTCCGCTTCCGAAATTGTCGTTTGTGGTGGCGACGCCCAAGCCGCGCATCGTGAAACTCTCGGTCAGTTCCCCCGGAACCGATCCTTACTCCCTGGTTGGCGCTGGGCGCCGGGCCATTCATTACGTTCTTAAGGTGGAGCTTGGCGGCGTAACCGGAGTGCTAGCGGAGTTGCTGGGCAAGGAACCACCCGATGCGCATATCTGGATTACCAGTGGGGAGGCGCCAACCTTCGTCAAGTCGGAGTCACTTGCATATTTCGGCGGCCCGGTGTGGCGCACCGAGCTAACATGCCCGGTTTGGCCGAAAGCAGCCGAGCCCGAAAAAAAAGGTATGAGCGAAGGCAAGCCATGAGTTGAGATCTACTTTGCTTTTGGCACGCCCCGTTCGAACTTCCCCGACATCGCCTTGTGCTGCTTAAACTCCTCCGACTTGCCGCGCGCGATGCTCAGCGTCTTCCATTCGCTCGAGCGGAGATGCTTGGCCAGAAACACGATCTGCCCGATATGCTGCGCGTAGTGCGCGATCTGGCGATTGATGGCCTGCAGCACGGTGTGCGACTGTCCGCGAATGGTAACCGTGCGCATGACGTCTTCCGGTTGAAGAGGATCGATGGCGGCAAAGACGCACGTCCAGCCTTCTTCCCACCACTTTATGACTTCGGCGCGTTTGGTTCGAGGAGTCAGCTCAAATTCCTGGTCGCGGAAGCGGTCGGGCTTTTCACCGTCGCTGGTGAGAAAGTCGGTGAAGCGCGACCGCATATTGCCTGCCAGGTGCTTGACCAGGATCGCGACTGAGTTGGCCTCGGGGTCGAGCGTGACAAAGAAATCTTCGTCGCGGAGTTGGGCCATCGCGCCTTCACCCATGCGCTTGTGGCCGCGCAGCTGGCGCCGCGCTTCTTCGAGATAGTGAGTGGCTGCGTCAGTCATTTCAAATACGCCTTTCGTACAGATGCGGCTGAACCATTTTATGACTTCAATCTCTTACGTGGACTTCGCGCGGCCGGGACGGCCCCGCGACAGCCGGCGGGACGCCGGCACTACTTTCCCCAGCCTCCGCCGCCCGGTGTCTCAATCCTAATTCGTTCGCCTTTGTGGAGGCGCGTGCTGAATTTTCCGGGCATTGGTTCGATCGAACCGTCGCGGCGCTGGATGGACGCGCTGCCAGGGGCGCCTTCCCTGCCTCCTGATAGTCCCCACGGTCCGCGCGAGCGGCGGTCGGCGAGGAGCGTCACCTCGCAGTCGGTGAGGACTTCGATCTCGCGCACGATTCCATCCCCGCCACGGTACTTCCCCTGGCCACCGCTATCAGGTCGCAGCGAATACGAGCGTACGCGCAGCGGACACGCATACTCCAGCGCTTCGGCGGGAGTATTCAGCGAATTGGTCATGTGGGTGTGCACGCCGGAAACGCCGGGCTTGCCCGGACGCGCGCCCATGCCTCCGGCAATGGTCTCGTAATAAGTGAACGGGCTTCCGGTGCGCGGGTCGATGCCGCCGATGGTCAGATTGTTCATGGTGCCAGAGGCCGCCGCGGGAATGCGATCGGGGATTGCCTGCGCTAGTGCCCGTAGCAGCACATCCACGATGCGCTGCGAGGTCTCGACATTGCCGCCAGCAACCGCTGCCGGAGGGCGTGCATTCACGATGGTGCCCTCAGGCGCGATGACCTCGATGGGCCGCATCAGTCCAGCCGCAGCGGGAACGTCTTCGGCGAGCAGGCAACGGAAGACATAGAAGCACGCCGAGTAAGTAATGGCCGCGACTGCGTTGACGCTGCCCTCCACCTGTGGATCGCTTCCCGTGAAGTCGACGCTGACCATGTAGCGCCCGCGGGAATGAACTCGCACCGTCACGGCGATCTTTACCGGGCGCTCGGTGATCCCATCGCTATCGAGAAAATCTTCCGCCCGATATTCTCCTGACGGCACTCGCAGCAAAAACGCCCGCATCAATTCTTCCGCGTATTCGAGCAACTCTGCGGCTGCACGTTTAGCCCGCCCCAGGCCGTAGCGCGCACAAACTTCACGCAGTCGGTCCGCTCCGGTGTGACAGGCAGCGATCTGCGCGCCCAGGTCGCCTTCGCGCTCCTCGGGCGTGCGCACATTGTTCAGCAGCATGGCAAGGACGTTACGATCCGTCGCTCCTGCACGCACCAGTTTCACGGGAGCAATGCGCACTCCTTCCTGGTAGATTTCGCGGCAGAGTCCCATCGAACCGGGATAGGCCCCGCCGACATCCGCATGGTGCGCGCGTGAGGCCACGTAGAAATCGGATCGCGGCGTTGGCCTACGCGGGCGAGGGCGCCCGCGCCACATGAACACCGGCGCGACCAGAGTGATGTCGGGAAGATGTGTGCCGCCGCGAAATGGGTCATTCAGCATGACTACATCGCTGGGCTGCATGGGACCCGCATCAATAGCGGCTCGCACCGACATCGGCATCGAGCCCAGGTGAACCGGCATGTGGTCGCCCATGGCGATGACCTGGCCCGCACTGTCGAAGACAGCGCACGAGTAATCGCGTCGCTCTTTTATGTTCGGAGAAAATGCGGTGCGGCGCAGGGCGGCGCCCATTTCCTCGGCGATCGAGTGGTAAAGATTCTTGAAGATTTCCAGTTCGATCGGATCGCGGCGCGGCATGAGGCGCAGTGTACTGGAAGCTGCGATCGGTGAATAGGTCTTCGGTCTTGGGTGTTCGGTTTGAGGAGACCACGTCGCGGGGTGAGGGAATGCTGTCGAATCCTGACCGACGCCCAAGACCTAACACCTAACACCTATGACCGAAGAACCGAAGACCGAACAGCGGTTTCCTTGCAGAATTCTGTTGACAGTTTCACAATCGTGCCGCAATATCTTGGAGCATAGGGCCTTCTCCTACTATAAGTGGGGTTGGTCTTTCAAGCTAAGGGCCCAAGGTCGTTACCCCTGCAAGGGAAAATCGTTAACGGAGGCACCTTCATGGCAACGAAGAAGAAGGCAAAAAAGAAGAAACACTAACCGTCGGCGAGACGATACTCGCAAATCCCAAGGGTTTCACTGAGCCTCTTAAGAGAAGCACCTCTTAAGAGGCTTTTCTGTGTGAGGGTGCGGGCACGCGGGATACACATGTCTCCCATGCCAGACTCTGGCCCACAACAAGATTTACGGTTCGGCGCAGTTCACCTGTCCATGAACTTCCGGCATGAAATTGTGCAATCCGTCGCCAAACCTGTGTCACAATAGGCAAGCAGCAAGGCTTTTGCTCCGAACTTTGCATGGCCCCGAGAAAGAAAAGCGCAGTGAAGCACAAGACGGATGAGATCGTCATCCCCGACAAGCTCTACTTCCGCATCGGGGAAGTGGCCACGCTGTGCCACCTGCCCGCGTACGTGCTGCGCTTTTGGGAGTCGGAATTTCCGCAGCTGAAGCCGGTCAAGAGCAGCACCGGGCAGCGCATGTACCGCAAGCGCGACGTGGAGAGTGTGCTGCGCATCAAGCAACTGCTCTACGAGCAGGGATTCACCATCTCGGGCGCGCGCCAGCAGTTGCGTGCAGAGATCAAGTCAGACAAGACCCAGCCTGCAATTCCGTTCCCATCGCACTCGGCGCCCGAAATACAGCATATCCGCCGGGGGCTGCGGGAAATTCTGGACCTGCTCTCGACGCGCCGTACCGGATAGCTACGCCTCCACCCAATTCGTACGCTCCAGGATTGTCGGAGGCTCATAGGTCTTGCCTCGCGCCAGCCGTTTTTCTTCGTGCCGCGTAGTCCACAACAACACGGGGCCAAGTATTGCCGGCATCATTCGCGATATCCATCCAGACTCGTGTTTAAATTCCTGGCGCAGTTCGCGAATTTGTTCGCTGACTCGGTGATCCACCTTCCGGAATTGACGCTCCATCGCCCACAGCGCCGAGGCATAGATGCCGCTGAGGCGGTGCATTTCGCGCTCGAAGCGTTTGCGCACGCGCGGGTCGGGCGAATCTTTGTAGCGCTTCCAGCCCGCGAGCAAGGTGCGAGAGATACGGTAGAGGCTGGGGCCGTTGAGTTGGAAGTCGCGCCAGAAGGCCCAGTCGAGGAAACGCTTGGAGTCGTCCCGCGAGATGGCCGCGTGCTTGAAATTGAATTTGAACTGGCCGTGAACGTCGGCGTAATCGACATCGTTTAGCAGACGCCCTTCCTGGGCGATCTGCTGATAGAGCGGAGTGCCGGGTACGGGGGTGTACAACATGAACTGATGAAAGTCGGTATCGTGCGAGACGGCGTGCTCGATCTCAGCCACGATGTTGTCCGGCGTATGGTGTTCGAGCCCGATGATGCTCGAGCCCTGAACCCGAATGCCGTGCTCGCGCAATTCACGCGTGAGTTCCCGCGTGTCGGTGCCCTGCAGCTTACTGTACCCGGCGCGCGGAGATTCGAGGCCCATCCACAGCCACGACACGCCCAATTCCACCAACTCCTGCATGGTGTATTTGCGGATCGCATTGGCCGAGGCGAAGACCGACATGGTCCAGCTTTTGTGACCCTGCTTCATGAGGTCTAGCAAGCGCATGGCGCGCTCGCGATGCAGCAGGAAATTTTCGTCCATGATGAAGAAAGAACTTACTTTGAGCTCGTCTTCCATCTGGCTCATGACTTCGAACAGCTCGTCTCCGGTTTCGAAAAAGTTTACGAACTTCCCTTTGCCGCCGAAGAAGGCCGAGGTAGTACAGAAGTTGCAGCCCATGGGGCAGCCGACGGACGGAATAATCGTAGCGGCGGTCGCGCCCTTGCGCCCGGGCAGGCGGATTCCCATGATGCGCGTGCGCATGCCGGAAACGATCGCCGGATGCCGAATCGGTGCGTTTTCGTCCTCGCCGAGATAGCGCCGCATCCACGCGATGCCTTCGCCCTTCACAATGTGATCGGCATCGATCATGGTTTCGATTCCGGGAATTGCGGCCACGTGCCCGCCGATCACGATGGTCGAGGCGGGCGAGCGCTGGCGAATTATGCGGCACATTTCGCGCACCTTGCCGAGGTTCACGATGATCGAGGAGAGGCCGATGATGTCGTAGTGATTCCGGGTAATTTCGCGCGCGAAGTCTTGGCGCGTGGGGAAATCGAGCACCGTGCAAGGTGCGGAGATATTTGCCTGGATCATCATGATGCCCCAGGAGCGATGAAACATGCGCAGTGAAAAGCTGCCCTGAGCGCGTGTGACCTGATTGTGATAAAGCTCCATCGGGTTGATGGAGCGGCTGCCGAATTCGTCGTCCTGCGCGTACGGACCGAAGACCGAGCTCAGCAGAACGCGGGCCTGCGTGCCTTTGGGATGCTTTTCAAAAATGGTGGAGCTGCCGCTAGGCTGGCCGGCATGAACACCGCTGGATTGGATTTCCAATTCTTCTCATCATCCATTCTCCCCACATGCCGTTGATTTAATGGTAGTGGTAGGGGAGGGCGCGCGAAACATCCGGAGAGAGAAAACACAAAAAGATTACAAAGGGAAATACACGTCCTAACGTAACGAACGTCGAACCGAGAGTGCACCGTAACTTGAACCGCGCGTGCCATCTAGCCTAGAATCGCTGCGCTATGTCAACCGAGCCGTTGGAGATCGAGCGTCTGGACCGGGGAGTGCTGAGCTTTCGCGGTCCGCTTACGATGGAGAACACACCGCTATTCATGAATGCGGTGCGGCGCGAGAGTGCTCCGACGATGATTCTGGATTTGACGGGCGTGCCTTATCTCGACTCTTCCGGGCTGGGATCGCTGGTCAGCGCCTGCACGACTTGCGCGAAGGCGGGACGGCGCATTGCCTTAACGGGCGTGAACCGGCGGGTGCTGAAAGTTTTCGAAATTACCAAGGTGGAACAGATCTTCTTGATGTTTCCCACGCTCGGCGACGCGATTGAAGCTCTCACCAACGCGGGCAGCGCGTAGATCGGTTATTCCAGTCGAAGAAATATGCGCCGGTGACCGGCGTCGCCGGCGATTGAGAGTGGAGGAGGGCCTGTCAACTACGCGACGCGCCCGGAACTCACCTTCTTCCCGTTTCCAGCATTAACGGCGTCGAGCCGGATGCGGGTGACGCGCGCCGTTCCTTCCACCAGACTGCTGGTAAACTTGCTGACTTCCCCGGCCATTACCGAACCAGCGGCCAGAGCGAAGCGCAGAGCATCCGCCTGATCTTCAAAATAAAGAACGACTTGTCCGGACATAAATGACATCTCCCTGGGGCGGAGGGCCCCGAAACCTGCAAAGGCTGACTCGGAAAGATCAAGACCAAAGCGCTTCGACGGGCTGGGCGCGGATGGAACTTTCCCCTGATTGTCCGAGCCTCCGCCCTTCCGTCAAAGTGATTCTCTTGGTTCCCGGAAACTCGGTAGGCCATCCTGGGCCGGGTGTGGAACCTGGGCATGCCTCTGTGCCTTCTGTGGCGGTGTTTTTTGTTCGGCTATCATGCAGAGATGAATTCGATTGGACGAAGCCTGTCACTTTTACTATCCGCGATGGTCTGCATGGCTGGATGGTCGTTAGCAGCCAGTGACACTGGGAATCTCGCCGGATATTGGGAAGGCGAATCCAAATGCACTGACGCGAACTCGCCCTGCCACAATGAGCACGCTTTGTATCAGATTTCTGCGGATGCGAAAAATCCCGCGATATTGAAAATGGACGGCTGCAAAGTGGTGGATGAAAAATCGCAGTTTATGGGAACTCTGAGCTGCGAATCTCACCCAGACCAATCGTTGCTTACCTGCACGGGCCACACCGCCCGCCAGGACGAATGGGAATTCCACGTCTCCGGCGATACCATGTCAGGCACGCTTAAGATCGGCCCGGAAAAAACGCTCTACCGCCGCATCAGCGTCCACAAGACTGAGACGAAGCTCACATGTCCGTAATGATCTCCATGCTGCGTGGTGTCAATCTTGGCCCGCATAACAGGATCAAGATGGATGCCCTGCGCGAGATGTACCAATCGCTGAGGCTCGAAGACCCTCGCACCTACGTCCAAAGCGGCAATGTCATCTTTCGAACAAATGAGAAAGATCTGGTCAAGCTTGCCAGCAAAATTCAAAAAGCGATCGAAAAGATGTTCGACTGCTGTCCGGCGGTTGTTCTGCGCACCAGCGGCGAGTTGAAGAAGGTAATCGCCGCGAACCCCTTCGCAGGACGCGAGCTCCATCCTGGCAAGATCCTGGTCACATTCCTGGCGGGCGACCCGGCCCGAGAAGCGAAGAGCGCCCTGGCCGCGTTCGACAAGTACCCCGAAGAGGTGCACCTGAAAGGCCGCGAACTGTATATCTACTTTCCCAACGGTGCAGGCCGGTCGAAACTGCCTTGGTCGCAAGTAGAGAAATACTTGGGGATTACGGGCACCGCCCGCAACTGGAACAGCGTGACCCAGATGCTCGCCATCGCCGAAGAAATGGAAGGCGCGCCGCGATAAAACTCTTTCCAGGAGCCTCATTGACCGCCCAAAGGCGATTGACTTGGGCCTTCAGCCTCCTTTAATTCAAGTACTTAGCGAATGAGGCGGTATTTACCCGCCGTGCATTGCCAATAATGAGCGGGCGGGTTAAAAAATGCCTCGACGCCGCATCTAACGGCGGAGACGTCTCATGAAGCTTACCCACATTGCAGTATTAATCCTACTTTCCCTTTTTGCCGCTAGGCTCACCTTGGCGCAGCAACCGGCTGAGCAGGAACAGCAACCTTTCGTTCAGCCACAGCCCCCCCTTGACCAGATTCCTCAGGGTCTAGAAGCATTGCGCCAGAATGCTGCGTCGAAGACCGAGTTTACTTTCGACCACTCCATGTTGGTTTTTGCCTCCAAGCTGGAGTCCGACAACCAGGACTTCCGGCGTGTGATCGCCGGCATCAGCGGGCTCTCTGTCCACAACTATCACTTTCCCGGACTATGGACGTACGATCCGGATGCACTGGGCTCGGTCAGACAGGAATACCAGGCCGAAGGTTGGAAACAATTGGTCAATAGACACGACCGCAACGGGGACACAGGAATGTCCGGGCTATGGGTGCACTTTGAGCATAATGCGATCAGCAACATCGCGATTCTGCTGGCCCGCTCGAATGAGGTCACATTTATCAAAATTGCCGGATCAATCAGCCCCCTCGATTTATCGCATTTGTGCGGGCACTTCGGCATTCCCAGGATCGAGGGCGGACTGGAGATCCCCAATACCGCCCAGCGCCGGTAAACTCCTCACGCGCGATTCCAGTCATTTCGCCCAGGCGAGTCCATCCGCAAACTTGCCGGCATCAATCTCTTTTTGAACGTTCCACTGCGCCAGATCGATGGCCGCCACCTGTCCGCTGCCGGCACACGAGACGTAGGCCACTTTGCCGTCAGGACGAATCAGAATTTCCTGTGGAGCTTTCGCAACGTCGATGCGGCGCGCTACTTGCATGCTTCCCAGATCCACGACTGCAACCTGATTGGCAGATGGAACCGCGACCAGTAGCCATCGGCCGTCTGGCGTTGCCGCCGTGCCGTAACCCAGACCGGGCAGCGGCACCCAGTTTTTGACTTTGTTGGTCGCGGTATCGATCACGGCAAGCTGCGGCTTGGTTTGGTCCGCGGTAAAGACCAACCTGTCGTCGGCTGAGACTGCAATGCGCTGCACCTCTCCCGAGACCGGAATCACCGCAATGGTCTTACGCCCTTCCAGATCGAGCACAGAGACGCTCCCCGGCCCCACATTCGCCGTGTAGCCGCGTTTTCCGTCATGTGAGACGGCCAGCATGTGCGACTGCTCCGCCCCGGTAGGAATCGTGCCCACGATTTTGCGGGTGCGCGGATCGACGACTGTCACCGTCTTGTCTAATTCCGTCGTCACATACAGCATCCCGCTTACCGGATCCAGCAGGGGATAATGCGGCCGCACACCATGCCCGAAATCGATATCTGCGACGATCGCGCGCGACGGCAGATCGATCACCAGCATCTCGTGTCCATCGATGCCGGGCTTCCCCACGCCGGTGCTGCCATAGATCGGCACAAAGGCGGTGCGTCCGTCGGCAGAGGCGGCGATTTCATGGCCATGCACGCCAACAGTTTTTTCTGCAATGGTCGCAATCTGTTTCGCAGAGGCAGGATCGACGAAGCTCACCGTCGTATCGACTTGGTTGACGACCAGCAAGGTTTGAGCGCTACCGCTGGCGGAGATCAATCCCAGAACGACCGACGGGAGGAGCAGGTATTGAAAGGGTAGCTTTCGCATAGGCCGAAAGTATAATCGTTTGCCCCGCAGGCTTGTCGGGCCGTCTCTGGGGGAAATTCATCTTTCGGATTAGCGCCTGAAAACGTAAGCTGACCCAGTGCCAGACGCACAACTAACCGACCGCGCTTCCATCGCTCGCCACGGGCGCAGGCTCGAATACTTCTCCATCCTATGGAACGTATTGGAGGGGCTAATTGCGGTCATTGCCGGCTTGATGGCGGGAAGCATCTCACTTGTCGGCTTTGGCATCGATAGCTTTATCGAGGTTACGTCCGCATCGGTCTTGCTGTGGCGGATGAGCGTGGATGCGGACATCGCGCGCCGCGAACCGAACGAGCGCCTGGCCTTGAAGATTGTCGGCGGTTCCTTCCTTGCGCTATCTGCGTACATTGGCTATGAATCGGTTGCAGATCTCGTCCGACGGCAAGCGCCGGAACACAGTCTCCCCGGGATTGTTCTCGCCTGTGCATCTTTGCTCGTAATGCCGCTGCTTTCCCGCGCCAAACGAAAGGTGGGAACCGCGCTCGGCAGTGCGGCGATGCACGCTGACGCCAAGCAGACTGATTTTTGTGTCTACCTGTCGGCCATCCTTCTGGTTGGACTGTTGCTGAACGCTCTATTCGGATTGTGGTGGGCCGACCCCGTGGCGGCGCTGGTTATGGTGCCCATTATCGCCAAGGAAGGGCTGGACGGACTTCGCGGCGAGGGTTGCCGCTGCGCGGACTGAGATGCCCATAAAAAAAGAGCCCGGGGGCCGTTAGCTCCTCCGGGCACACTTGCCAATCTCGATGACAGCTCAGAAATGAGTTAGCGAGATGGCGTTGAGCGCGTCTGTGACCAGGGTTTGGGCGTAGGCATTATCCACCGTTACCGAGGTCGTGAACGTCATCCCAGTTCTCCAGCTCTGCGGGGCTTCGGGATGAACAGCGCACAGGATGACCCAGCCTTTTCCGGAATAGCCTTCCACCGTCGCTGGCGTCCCGTCCGGATATTTGCCTACGACACTGCCCCACCCGCTCAGCTGGGGACCGTCCTGCCAATACTGATCCAGCGTCGTCCCATTGGCACCCTTGATTTCGACTGCTTCCTTGTGGATGCCCTTGAATTCATCGGCGTAGTAGTTGAACCAGACGCCGCTTGGGGTGAGACCCAAATAGTGATAGATGCCCGAGCTACCGGCAAAGAAAGCTCCGGCACAGATGCCGAGATAATGCAGGCCGTCGTTGACAATCGCATTGTGGAGATTGGTAATTGTTGTACTCGAGAGATTCTTGCTGATGGTAATTGCGTCGCCACCGGGCATGAGAAAGAGTTTGTAGGTCTTGAGTGTGCTCTCGCTCATCGCGTTCAGTTGGCTGGACGTGGCAGTTGCGTAGGTAAGGCTCAAATTGCCGAGAATGGTTTTGACGGCGGAAACGTCGCCTGCCGAAGTTCCGGTTCCTACAAACAGCAGCACAAGTGGAACAGAAGCACCGGCGGACATCGCACGAGCGGCATCCACGACGGAAGGTGGTGTCGGATGCTGGGATGCTGTCCAGTTCGATGAGCCGCATCCGGTGGAAATGATTAAAGCGAGCAGTGCTACGGACGCAAAGAAAGGGCGGGATGGGATTAGATGGTTGAGATGGAAATGCACAAAGACTCCTCTCGACATCTGCAGCCCGAGCGGAGGCGTACAGTCGCCATATGTGGGATTTTGACTACGACTTCCGGGACGACAAAGCGGTGACTTGGGTGATTCTATACACGTGTCTTAGAAAAGAAATACTCAGAAGTACATCGCGGGCGATTCGATCTCACTCAACCGGCGGTGTAATCTCAGATCGAGCGTTCTAGACCACAGATCGGCCTGCCCACAAGTCCTGAAATGTGGGCAGAGAAATTCAACCGTTCTGCACCTAAAGACGCTTTCCAGGTCGCGAACCAGCAGGATTTTTAAATCTTGTGTTCGTGGAAAAAGTCCAGTAGTTTGCTGGTGTTACCGCAATCTTCGACCCATATCTCACTTCCCCGGCGGCAGTGGGCAGAAAGCGATTATGCAAATTGCAAGAGACGTTACGGAACTGATTGGGCGCACGCCACTGGTGCGGCTGAATAAAGTCACGGAAGGCTGCGTCGCCGAAGTTGTGGCGAAACTGGAGAGCCAGAATCCACTGTCCAGCGTAAAAGACCGCATTGGCGTCAGCATGATCGCCGATGCGGAGCGAGCGGGCAAGATTCGTCCCGGCAAGACCGTGCTCATCGAACCGACCAGCGGCAACACAGGGATCGGCCTCGCTTTCGTGGCCGCGGTGAAAGGCTACAGGCTGATCCTGACCATGCCCGACACCATGAGCCTGGAGCGCCGCGTGTTGTTGCTGGCCTTCGGAGCCGAGATCGTGCTCACGCCTGGGCCGCGCGGCATGACGGGCGCGATCATGAAGGCCAAAGAGATTCTCGCCAGCGTGCCCGAGGGTTACATGCTGCAGCAGTTCGACAATCCGGCGAACCCGAAAATTCATCTCGAGACTACCGGCCCTGAAATCTGGAATGACACCGATGGCCGCGCTGACATTCTGATTTCCGGCGTAGGCACCGGCGGAACGATCACCGGCATCTGCGAGTACATCAAACCGAAAAATCCGGCGTTCAAGGCGATTGCGGTTGAACCCGCCGATAGCGCCGTCCTTTCCGGCGGCAAACCATCTCCGCACAAAATCCAGGGAATCGGAGCGGGATTCATTCCCAGCATCTTGCGCCGCGATTACATTGACGAGGTCGTCACAGTTACGAATGATGAAGCCATCGCCATGGCGCGCAGGTTGCCCCGCGAAGAAGGATTGTTTGTGGGCATTTCTTCCGGCGCCGCGGTCGTCGCCGCGTTGCAGGTGGCGCGTCGTCCAGAGAACAAAGGCAAACTGATCGTCGTTATTCTGCCCTCGTTTGGCGAGCGCTATCTCAGCAGTATTCTGTTTCAGGAGTTGCGGGACAAGGCGCTGCAAATTCCCACTGCGGCGCTTCCCGCCTGATGCATGCCGCACCTGCTCTCGCTAGTTCGCGAAGACGTTGCCACGGTGCTCGATCGCGATCCCGCGGCCAAGTCTCGTCTGGAAATTCTTCTCTGCTACTCCGGCCTGCATGCCGTCTGGTTCTACCGCATCAATCATTGGCTCTGGAACCGCCGTCTCTTTCTCCTCGGGCGCTGGCTTTCGCAAGTTGCGCGCTTGCTGACCGGAATTGAAATTCACCCCGGCGCAAAAATCGGCCGCCGCTTCTTCATCGACCACGGAATGGGCGTCGTGATCGGCGAGACCAGTATCGTCGGCGACGATGTGACCCTCTACCAGGGCGTGACCCTCGGAGGCACGGGAAAAGAGCACGGGAAACGGCATCCCACCATCGAAGACAACGTGGTCATTGGCGGCGGAGCAAAAATTCTCGGCAACATCGTGATCGGCAAGAACTGCCGCATCGGCGCTGGTTCCGTGGTGCTGCGCAATGTTCCGGAACATTCCACCGTCGTCGGAGTTCCTGGCCACATTATCTTCCGGGAAGGCAAGCGCGTGGTGATCACCGATCCCAAGCAGATTAATGATCCGCTATCGGAAGCCCTGGCCGCCGTGGCGACCGAAGTCAGCAAGCTTTGCGATCGCGTGCAACAACTGGAAGGCTCCCAGGGAGAACCGCTCTCTGCCTCGCTGCAAAGAATTATGGAAGATGTCGACTACCAGATTTAGCCCGCGTATGATGGTCCGTCCCAGATTCAGACCTCGGACTTCAGGCTTCAGGTCTTAGTGTGTCCGTTCCAATCAGGTCGACTTCGCTAAGGTCCGCGGTCCGAGGCCCGTTCTCGACGGAGGTTCGCCCCAATGAAATGGATCGTTCCTACCCTTTTTCTATTCCTGTCGATTCCCGTCTGCCTGGCTGCAGAAAAAAAGGAAGAGAAGCCGAAGCCTGCCCAATCCACCGACGAACTCCGCCAGCAACTGGAAAAAATTCTCAAAGATACGCACACACCGGGAGTCTCGGTCGCCATCGTTCACAAAGACGGGCCGGAATGGGTGACTGGAATTGGCCAGGCCGATGTTGCCAGCGGCCGCCCGGTGACGCCGGAAACCCTATTCCGCATCGGTTCCACGTCGAAGGCCTTCTCTTCATTGTCCATCCTCATGCTTGCCGATCAAGGGAAAGTCTCTTTGACCGACTCCGTCCATAAGTTGGTTCCGGAAGTCTGGTTTGAAAACCCGTGGGAAGCCACTGATCCCATCCGCGTCGTGAATGTGCTCGAGCACACTACCGGCTGGGACGACCTGCATTTGCGGGAGTACGCAAAGCAAGCGCCCGACACAATGACGTTGCGCGAAGGCCTCGATTACGATCACCACTCGCGCACCTCGCGCTGGCGTCCGGGTACGCGCATGGCCTACTGCAACTCCGGGCCGCCCGTGGCCGCCTTCATCGTCGAAAAGCTCACCGGCCAGCGCTTCGAAGACTTTGTGCAACAGAATTTGTTTCTCCCGATCGGCATGAAGACCGCCACATACCTCGAGTCGTCGCCGGGGACGGCCACCACGCTGTACCACGAAGATGGCAAGACTCCGTATCCCTACTGGCACATCCTGCTGCGTCCGGCCGGTTCCATCAATGCTTCAGCGAATGATATGGCCGCTTACGTTCAGTTTTATTTGAATCGGGGCGCCGTGGGTGGAAAGCAAATTGTTCCCGCATCCGACATCGACCGCATGGAGATTCCGGAGTCGACTTGGGCCGCGAAAGACGGAATGAAAACCGGCTACGGCCTGAGCAATTACTGGAGCATCGAAGACGGCTTCGTCTATCACGGACACGATGGAGGCGTAGAGGGCGGCTTAACCGAGATGGCGTACATGCCGAACTTTGGCGTCGGATATTTCTTCAGCATCAATGCCGGAAACGGAGGCGCCTTCGAAAAAATTGCCAAAGCCATCCGCGCCTATCTAACCAACAAATTGCAGAAACCCGAAGTGCCCGCAGCCGCCCCGTTACCGGCAAATGCCGCTGACTATGCCGGATGGTATGAGCCCGACTCGCCTCGCGTTGAGATGACGCATTTTCTGGAGCGCCTGGCCGGGCTTACCCGCTTTCACTTCGAAGACGGCAAGTTAATGCGAACCGGGTTGGGATCATGGAACGACACGTATATTCCCGTCGCCGGCACGCAATTCCGTCATGTTTCGAAAAAAGACCCGCCGGACCCGGTAGCCAGTCTCGAATTGCTGACGCCCAATCCGGAAGGACGGTTTATTGAAGTGGGCGTCACGATGAAGCAGATTCCTGCCTGGTTGGCGTTTACAGAAATCCTCCTGACAATATTCGTTTTCCTATCCATCCTCGCGATCGTGATCTATGCGCCCTTCTGGATTCTGGGCGGGCTGAGCAAACGTCGGCGGCGCCCCGCCGAGCGCGGCATGCGGCTCTGGCCCCTGGTGGCAGTGCTCAACCTGGTCGCGTTCGTGGGCATATTCATCGTGTGCAGCAGCGATCTCATCGATCGTTTGGGGAACCGGACAGTCTGGTCGGAAGCTTTATTCCTGACGACAATTGTCTATGCCGCGGCGGTGCTGGTAAGCCTGGTGAGTTGGTTGCGGGCGTCGCAAGCGGGCGTCCGTCCCGGCGTTCGCAAGTTCTCCCGGGTCGTCATTCTGGCGCTGCTCATTGCTGCGCTGTACCTCGCTTACTGCGACATCATCGGACTGCGCACCTGGGCTTGAGCAGCAAGCGTTCGTGGCTACGCGATCGGGTCGCGAGACATTTGCCCGTCCACCATTCGCCAGATTCCGAGCGGATTTGCATTCTTCAGCGCATCTGGCAGAACGCTATCAGGGAAGCCTTGATAGCACACCGGGCGCGCGAACCGGAAGATTGCCAGGTTGCCGACCGAAGTCGAGCGCCCATCCGACGTTGCCGGATACGGGCCTCCGTGCACCATGGCGTGCGTGACTTCCACTCCAGTGGGAAAGCCGTTGAAGATCAGCCTGCCAACTTTGCTCTCCAGAATAGCGATCAGGTCCGCGAAGTCGCGAAGATCGTCCTCGGTGCCGTGAATCGTGGCCGTGAGATGTCCTTCCAGCGCCTTCGCAATGGCGAGCACTTGATCGCGACTCGAATGATTCACCAGCAACGTCGTGGGGCCGAAGATCTCGTCTGCCAGATTCGAACTGAGAAACGCTTCCGCATCGGTCTGAAACAGCGCTGCCTGCGCGCCGAAACCACCGCCTTCGCCGCCTGGCGGAGCTTCGGCGAGCAGTTTGACGGCTTGGTTCGTCCCGCGATCCTTAATCGCCGAACCGTAAGACGAGCAGATTCCTTTCGTCAGAAGATGGAAGGAGCCAGTTGCTTTCATCAACTGCTGCAATTTCTGCACAAACCCTTGCGCTTCGTCGCCTTGCGGCAGGAACACCATTCCCGGCTTGGTGCAGAACTGCCCCGCACCCATGGTGAATGAGGTATGCAGTCCGGTCGCGATGTTATCGCCCCTCTCCTTCAACGCCCCCGGCAGAATAAAAACCGGATTCGTGCTGCTCATCTCCGCAAAGAAGGGAATCGGTTCCGGTCGCGCCGCCGCCACATCCATCAGAATTCGTCCGGCCCTGTGGGAGCCAGTAAATCCGCCAGCCTTCACCAGCGGATGCTGAAGCAGTTCCATCCCAATGCGCGTGCCCGCATCAAACAGAAGCGAGAAGACTCCTTCGGGAAGCCCGCACTCGCGCACACTCTCCTGAATGGCACGTCCCACCAGTTCGCTGGTTCCTGGATGCGCCGGGTGTGCCTTCACGATCACTGAATTTCCCGCCGCCAGTGCGGATGCCGTGTCTCCTCCGGCAACCGAAAATGCCAGCGGAAAATTGCTGGCGCCAAACACCACGACCGGTCCCAACGGACGCAACATCGAGCGGAGATCTGGCTTGGGCTGCGGCTTTCGCTCCGGCTGGGCGGGGTCAACGCGAGCCTGCACCCACGAGCCTTCTTCGGCCACTTCCGCAAACATGCGCAACTGCCCGCAGGTGCGCGCCATCTCCGATTGCAACCGTGTTTGCGGCAACGCCGTCTCGCGCTGTGCGCGCTCGATTACCTCAGCGGCCAGCGCTTCGAGGTTTTCCGCAATCTTACGCAGCAGCCTTCCTCGTTCGCGCCCTGAAGTATGGCCATAAGTGGCAAACGCATCTGATGCCAGCCGGACAGCTTGATCAACTTCCTCGACGCTCGCAGAAATGAATTGCGGCTGCAGAGTTTCACCTGTGAGCGGGTCGGCGGCATGAAAAATGTCGCCGCGGTTCGTGCCTTCCCGAGATCCAACCAGCGATCGTCCTGCTAAATTCGTTTTCAATGACTGCATTTACTTTCCATTCGGCAACGCGTAGCTGACCACCGACTGTGGCCGTGCATGCAACGCATCGAAGATAATTTTCCTGTTCTGCTCGAGTTCTTCGCCCGTCAATTCCAGCCGCGGCGGCCGCACTCGCGCGTTTCCAATCCCCACTTCCGCCTGCACCAATTTGATAAGCTGTACGAAATTCGGAACCGTGTCCATGCGCAGCAATGGCAAAAACCAGCGATACAACTCGAATGCTTTCTCGTTCTCGCCGTGCCGCCTGCAAACGAAAAGTTCCACCGACTCGCGCGGCAGTGCATTCGCCAGTCCGGCAATCCATCCCGTTGCTCCCGCACTGATCGCCTCCAGCACCGCATCGTCGACGCCCACACAAATCTCCAGCCGCCGGTCAAGCAGTGCACGAATCGCAGAAACCCGTCGCACGTCGGCACTCGACTCCTTCACTGCCTCGAGATTGAGGTGCTCCCCCGCTAATTCCTGAATCTGCTCCGGCAGAAAATCGGTCCCGTACGCGATCGGATTGTTGTACAACATGCACGGCAGAGTCGTAGCCGTAAACACCGCTGCGACATGCGCCTTCATCTCGCGCCAGTTCCCCTGGTAGACATACGGAGGCAAAACCATGAGCCCGTCACAACCCACATCCGTCGCCATCTTCGCCAGCGCCACGGCTTCCGCAGTCGACAGTGCCGATACCGATCCCAGCACCGGCCCACGCCCGCGGACTGCCTTCACGCACGTCCGCAAAATCTCGCGCTTCTCATCGAACGTTAACGTCGCTCCCTCGCCCAGCGACCCAAGCGCAACTATCCCCGCGCACCCGTTATCGAGCAGCCAGCCGCAGTGCTCCGCCATGAAACCGTGATCTACGCTCAGATCCCGGTTGAAGCACGTTGTGACCGCGGGCATCACGCCCTTCCAGTTCATCGCAAGCCTCCTGGCTGTAAGCAGTGGTCAGTCATCAGCGTCCCAACGCTGGCCGCTAACCAGTCTCCGCAATTCCCGCCAAACTTTCCACTCGCACCGGAAACACCGGTGGCCGCACCGACTCCGGCTTCCAGTTCAATAGAAACTGTACCGCTGGCCCGCACACCCTTCCCTGACACGGACCCATCCCGCACCGCGTGTGCAACTTCGCGCTACGCCATGACGTATGCTGACGAAGCCGCGTGTACGCCACATCTTCGCACCGGCACACCAACGTCTCAAGCTGCGGCAAACTTCTCAGCTCCGGTCGCAAGCGGAATGTTTTTTCCAGCAGATGCGCGAACCGCCGTGCTTTCCGCCGCTGGCCGAATAATTCTCTCGCTTCCCGCTCTTTCCCGCACGCTGCCAGCCCCGAAATTTGTCCCTCGACCAGGGCCAACTCCACTCCTCCGATCCCAGTCGGTTCGCCCGC
>DASTCU010000034.1:0-2383 GCA_035710825.1 Candidatus Sulfotelmatobacter sp. | reverse complement strand
TGAACGAAGCCGCCGCGCGGCAGGGGCAAGCCAGTAGCATTTTCCGTTGTATAGGAGTAAACCAACGATCGAAAGGAGGTCGTTGGTTTGACATCTCTACGAAAAAGAATGCTGGACGAGTTGCGGCTGCGCAATTTGTCCGAGGTCACGGTGCGCTTGTACATCGGCAGCGTGGAGCGGTTTTCACGGTACTTCGGCAAGTCGCCCGAGCAGTTGGGACCGGAACAGATTCGCGAGTTTCTGCTGCATCTGATCTACGATCGGAAAGCCACTCCGAGTACCATTCAGCTGTACCGCTCGGCACTCCGTTTCCTCTACGTGACCATGTTAAAGCGATTGTGGTTCGAGGAGGACGTCGCTCACATCAAACATCGGCCGAAGTTGCCAACGGTGCTGAGCGCCGACGAGGTGACGCGCATCCTGGATCGAACCACCAATCTGAAGCACTGGACCATTTTTGCCACGTTGTATGCAACGGGCTTGCGCTGTAACGAGCTTCGGCACCTGAAAGTCACCGATATTGATAGCCAGCGGATGCTCATTCATGTCCGCCATGGCAAAGGCCGTGTTCCTCGGGATATCAACTTATCGCCAGTTTTGCTAGAGCGGCTGCGCGTCTACTGGCGCCGGCTGAAGCCCAAGGATTGGCTGTTCCCTTCCAAACAATATCCCGATCGTCCCCTGCACGACAAAACCATTCGCCTGGCCTGTAATGAGGCCTCTCAGCGGGCCGGCATTGGCAGGCGGGTCAGTCCCCATGTGTTTCGACATAGCTGCGCCACGCACCTGCTGGAAGCGGGTACGGATTTGCGCAGCATTCAGGTCCTGCTCGGACATGCGGACATTCAGACGACCGCCCGGTATCTGCGCGTGTCGACTGCGCACCTGCGCGGGATCACCAGCCCTCTCGATACCCTGCCGCTGAAAGCTATCTCCGCGTCGGAGGACCGCCGGCAAAGGTGAACCCACATGGGCTCGAAGTCGCCGATGTCTTTCGCCAGCACGAACAGGAATTTCTTCAGCGTTGGGGGTCGGTCCTTTCTCCCCAGCAGCTGAGAGTATTCCGAGACATCTGCGCATGCCAAACCGCAGCGCTGGGCACGCGCATCGAACGCTGTGACAACTGTTCGCATGAGACCGAAGTATTCAACTCCTGTCGCAATCGACATTGTCCGAAGTGCCAGTCCGCAGCTCGTGAGAAATGGCTTGCCTCCCAGAGCCGTGATCTGTTGCCGGTACCCTACTGCCATGTCGTGTTCACCTTGCCCCACGACCTGGCGGTGCTGGCTCTCCAGAATCCACAGACTATCTACGGCATCCTGTTTCGCGCGGTCTCTGAGACCTTGCTCACCATCGCCGCAGACCCACGCCATCTGGGCGCCCAGATGGGAGTGCTCGCGGTCCTACACACCTGGAATCAACAGCTCCTGGCACACCCTCATGTGCATTGCGTGATTCCCGCCGGCGGAATCTGCCCCAACAAGTCCCGTTGGATTTCCTGTCGGAAGCGCTTTTTCCTACCCCTAAAGGTGCTACGCCGCATGTTCCGCGGTAAATTCCTGGCCTTCCTGACGGCCGCATTCCGCCAGGGAAAGCTACGCTTTTGGGGCACCATCCAAGAGCTTCGCAACCCCACCGAGTTCCACCGACTCGTCCGCCAACTGCGCAGCCGGAACTGGGTCGTGTATGCACGGCGGCCCTTTCGTGGCCCGCAACACGTGATCCAATACCTGGCCCGCTACACGCACCGCGTGGCCATCTCCAATGGCCGCCTGATCAGCGTGCAAGAGGGCCAGGTGACATTCCGGTGGAGGGATTCCGCCGACGGGAACCGGCAAAAGCTGATGACCATCGATGCGGTGGAGTTCATTCGTCGATTCCTGCTACACGTGTTGCCTCGTGGATTCGTTAAGATCCGGCACTTCGGGTTTCTGGCCAACCGCAACCGACGCGAAGCTCTCGCCTTGTGCCGCACACTTTTCCGCGAAACCGGTCAGCAGCACGCAGCCGCAGACCTGCAACTACCAGCTCCGGAACGAAAGTGCCCGGCATGCAGAATCGGGATCGTGCGCGTCATCGAAAGAATCCCGGCTGCGGCTTCCACCCACCGACCGCTTTCACTTGCCAACTTCAACACCTCATGAGAACAGATCGATCGCAAACCTCATCCGGATTCGTTTGTGCGTCACACCAATGCCCCACGTGTGCCTACCTGCGCGACCAAATCATAGATGTTGTTCCTTGCAGACGCTCTGGCTTCACAAATCCGCCAATTACCCAGCCTCTTCTGAAGCGTTCTATTCGATCCTCTCCGACCTTCCTTCCCATACCTTCTCGCGGCCAGCGAGGTTCAATCCCCTATTAAATAGGTCTGCGGCTTCGT
>DASTCU010000033.1:0-1782 GCA_035710825.1 Candidatus Sulfotelmatobacter sp. | reverse complement strand
CATCGCGGCCTTCGGGTAAGAGTCCATGCTTGGCATGCTCTCTCACCCTCACCGCCCGCAAAGCGGACATCTCTTGTGCTATCTCAACCGGACATATCATGTGCTACCGACATCCAAGTATCATCCACTGTCGGTAGCAAGTTAAAATGTCCGGTTTTTGTAGCACGTGACATGTCCGGTTTTACAAATCAACCAGCAGCCGTCGGGGCTGTGGGAAAGTGGGAATCCCGCGGGGTTGGCGGGATTTCCAAGCAAAGCGGGAAAGTCGGCTTTTGGACTTTTCCGCTTTGCGTCTTTTCCACAGTCCGTCGCGCTGGCATTTTCGTCGTCAATGCCGCACCCTCGGCCGTGTATCGGCCCAGCAAATGCGGCCCATGCGTGATGCTCAGTGTTCCGTCCAGGTGTTGATGCACCACCACCTGGCAGCCCGCCAAGGTCGCTCGCCAGCGCACCCGCTCGATCTGTAAGCTCAGATTCTGAAAGCTCACCGTGTTGTCGCGGTTCACGCTGCGCTCAAACTGCAGCGAGAAGATCCGCTCCAGGTCACGACTCCGACAGGGCACAAAAGCGTTCCCCCGCTGTCTGGGCGCGACCTGAAAACGGCGGTTGAACGCGGCGATGTAGTCCTCCCGCAGAAACCGGTTCGCCGCCTCCAGCGTCCCCAGCTGGCGCAGCCGCAACTCCTGCGGCAAGCGGCCTTGCCAGGTCGAGAAGTTGCGTTCGCTACGGCCGCGCGCTTGCGGCGAGTAGGCCGGGATCATCTGTATCCCCAACTCGTGCAATGCCCGTCCCACCTGCGTTCGCCGATGGTAGTCCACCTTGCCGCCCACCTTCGGCGTCAGCCAGAAATGGCTCCCACGGTCGCTGTACAGCGCGCAGAACAAGCCTTTGCGCTCGATCACTTCCTTCAAGGCTGCCATCACCGTCCCCGTCGATTCCTCCTCCACCAGCTGCGCGTAATAAATCTCGCTGCTGGCATCGTCCAGAATCACGATAAGGTCGTACCAGCGTTCGTCCTGAAACCACTGATGGCGGCTGCCGTCGATATGCAACAGCATCCCCGGCAACGGCCGCCGCTCCCGCCGTTTGCGATGCGCCCCGCGCTGGCGTCCCCGCGCCACCAATCCGGCTCCCTGCAGCGCCTGCTTCACCCAGCTGTAACTCAGTTCGATCCCGTGCTCGGATTGCAACTTCTCGTGGAAGTGCTGTACGTTCAGATCGAAATACTTCTCCCGGTACAGCGCGAACACTTTCTCCACCGTGGCTAGCGCTACGCGACGCCGCGACGGCTTGCCGCGGCGCCGATCGAACAGCCCGTTGTAGCCTTCTTCGACGTAGCGCTCTCGCCACCGCCGCATGTGCCGGTCGCTGATCCCCAGTATCTCCGCTGCCTGCCACCAGGTGATCTTCTTCGCCATCGCCTGCAACATCACATCCTGTACTTTCATCGCCCGCTCCATCGCGGCCTTCGGGTAGGAATCCATGCTTCGCATGGTCTCCTACCCTCGCCGCCCGCAAAGCGGACATTTCATGTGCTATCTCAACCGGACATATCATGTGCTACCGACAGTCCAAGTATCATCCACTTGACACTGCATTCGCTTGGTGGCAGACTGCGGTCGCTGGCTGCGAAACTGGTTCGCCCGTTCGCCCGCCAAAGCCCACCCAGTTCTGCAGCCGCAGAATCGCAGTACCCTCATGAGTAGCCACTCCAGCGCAGATTGGGAATATTTGCAGAAGGTGTTGGCGAGCGCATTTGCCGTGCAGGAGAGTCATATAGAT
>DASTCU010000032.1:0-24468 GCA_035710825.1 Candidatus Sulfotelmatobacter sp. | reverse complement strand
TTGACTTCTCTTCTTCTTTGTCTGGGGCGCCAGTGTCGAACCTGAGGCGTCGGCCTCGGGGGTGATCTGGCGGGGGAAACATGGGCGGGAATCCCTGGGGTTGTGCCAACTCCAAAAAATACCTACGCCGCAAGTTGTCAGTGTAGGGCAGCGCTGGAGTGGTGAGAATGGCCCGATTGGCTAGGCGGGATGGCCCGATAGTGGATCGGAGGGCGGTCGTTTGCGTGATTTCAACCGCAGAGATCGCTGAGGAAGGCCGCAGAGAGCGCGGAGGAACGTGAGAACAAGATAGGTCGGAGGTCGTGCCTGGGAGCGGCGGCGAGACGCCGGCGGGACGCCGGCGCTACGGTTCAGACTGCCTGCGCTACGGTTTCAAAACTGCCGGCGCTACGTTTCGGACTGCCGGCGCTTTGACGGGCATCAGAGGAGGTTCAGGGCGGAGCGGGATTCGCGTTTGACCTGACCGAGGGTGCATTGTTTGGGGGATTTTTCGGGGCGCCAGCGGAGGAACTTGGTGCCGTGGCGGAAGCGGCCTCCTGTGAAGTGATCGAACTGGACTTCGACGACTAGCTTGGGATCGAGGGGCTGCCATTCGGTGGAGCGTTTCGTGCTCCAGCGGCTAGGGCCTCCGGGAGCTTTGCCGGTGAAGCCCGGAGGCTTGATCAGCTTCTTTAATTTTTGGGTGAGATCTGGACGGTCTTTCTGATGGATGGACGATGTGAAGCCGACGTGATCGAGTTTGCCTTGCTGGTTGTACAGACCTAATAGCAAAGAGCCGACCTGGGGCTTGCCTTCGAGATAGCGGAAGCCTCCGACAACGCAATCGGCAATGCGTTCTTTCTTGATCTTGTGCATGCCGGTACGCTCTCCGGATTGGTAGGGGAGGTCGCGGCGCTTGGCGACGACACCGTCAAGAGCGACTCCCATGTGAAACCATTTTTTCGCGACGGATAAGTCTGGGGTGACAGGAGAGAGGCGAATGGATTCGTTGTGCTTGAAGTATTTTTTGGCAAATTGCTCGAGTTTTTGTCGACGGGTCTTGAGGGGAAGCTCGACGAGGGATTGGCCGCGATCATCTACCAGGAGATCGAAGACGATGAGAACGGAGGGCGTGGCTTCGCTCAGTTTCTTGATGCGGCTGGCGGCGGGATGAATGCGCATCAGCAGGGCGTCGAAGGAGAGTTGTCCGTCTTGCGGAATGACGATCTCGCCGTCGAGAACGAATTTTTTGGCGGCGAGGGCGGAGAGTTTCGCGGCCAACTCGGGGAAATAGCGGGTGAGCGGCTTGGCGGCTTTGGACATGAGGTCGACGCGGGATTGATCGCGAAAGGCGAGGCAGCGGAAGCCGTCCCACTTGGGCTCGTATTGCCAGTCGGGGCCGACGGGAAGGTCGGTGGCGGGGAGAGCCTCCATGGGGGCGTAGGTGGTTTTCAGTGGTAGAGACATTGGCTGAGATTGGATGCGGGCTGCGAGCGGGGATTTGGTTTAAAGACGGCCCGGGACCGTCGGTTGTGCCGGCAGCGGCGGGCAAGGATGCCCGCCGCCACAGCCGGCGAGACGCCGGCGCTACGGTTTATGCGGCCAGACGACGGCCGATATTTTTGACGCGCTGGGCGATAGACGGCCTGGCGACGGGGACGCTTCCCTCCCAGGGTTCGTCGACTCCCATCAGGGCGAGCGCACCGCCGGCGAGGGCGAGATTCTTGGCGAAATTGGCCAGGTTGTTCGTGCGCTCGTTGGGATCCTGGTTGCGCCAGAAGTCGTGCATGATGGGAGTAACGCCGGCGAGGAATCCGAGAAGGGCCATGGCTCCCCATTTCGGCTTGACACCCAACAACATGCTGGTACCGCCAATAATGAGTGGAACGGCGGAAGCGGCGACGGCTACTTCAGGAGAGGGCACTCCCTTCGTGGCGGTGTAGGTCGCCATGTTCTTGCGCTGGCGAAGGTGGTTGATGCCGTTATAGAGGAAGAACCCGCCGAAAAGAATTCGACCGATCAGGAAAGGAGCTTTCATGGGCGTATCCCTCGAGTTTGAATTCGCGCAAGTTTGGCGCGTAGATGGCCAGTGGGAAGCGGCGCTCACCTCCGAATGAGAAAGTGAAATCAGTCCGCGTAAGTTCCGGTGGAACGGCGGGGCATTTGAGAGGAACCCAAACCAGCCCAGGCGGCTACATCGTCCCATTTATCTCTGACGTCGGAGGCTTTGTCGCGAATAACGGTGCGGGCCTCTTCGCCAGAAACGGGAGCGAAAAGCATGCCAATGCCGACGCCGATGCCGATGCCGGTCAGGAGGGTCGAAAAATGGGAGCGGCCGCGGCGCGGGGCGAGGTTGGCGGAAACTTTTTGTCTAAGGCGCTGGGGGTCGCTGGCGTCTTCGCGTTCGGTGAGCAGGTGGTTCATCGAAGCCCACACGGTAGCATCCGTGGCAAGAAGACCGAGTTTGAAGAAGAATCGGACCCAATTGGTGCTTTTATTGCGTTTGTTCAATGCACGCATAGGAACTTCTTTCCGCGCGGCGGGGCGCTGGGTGATAAGACCATCTATAGTCGCGGTGAATGGGCGGTGCTATCCGTCGACTCGTGTATTGAAGTTGTGAAAGGGCTGTATGGGGGCGGCTTCACGACGGAGACACGGAGAGGTTCGAGGGGAAAGCCCCACTTCTCGCGCAGACTGCGCGCGAGAAATGGGGCACCCCTAAAAATGCGAACGGCGTTGGAGGAATGTGAGTAGGGTCGCAGGGAGGCGTGATTGGGATCACCAAGGATGGGCTGGGGATTCGTTTCAAACGAGTTAGGCAGGTCGGATTGTGAGCCGGGTGCGGTTGGCGAGGCTGATAGTTGATTCCTAGTAATGATTCGGAGCCGGGAGGTTCGTAGAATGCGCAACATTGCTTATGAATGCGAAATCTCTTAGCGCGGGGCCGCGCAGGTATCTTGCAATCGGTATGCGCGTGGCCGCGCTTGAGGTGCTGGTGACCTTTTTCGCGTTACCTGGGGCAATGCGCGCGGGGACGGTGGAGCATCCGGGAGTTTTGCCGAGTGAGGCGGAGTGCTCGTCGTGTCATGCCTCCAAGATCAGCGGGAGGTCGGTGCATTCTGTGATGACCGCGTCGTGCAGCGTGTGTCATGTGACGACGACCAAGGGGGACATGACCTTGATGAGCCTGTCGATGCCGAAGGAGAAAATCTGTTCTGCGTGCCATGACGAACCGGCGGCGTTGCGCCAGCATGTGCCTGGCGTGAAAGGGACGTGCGTGGAGTGTCATGATGCGCATAGCAGCGAGCGAAAGATGTTGCTGCGCGTGACGGCCTCGACGGTGCAGCGGAAGTAGGGATTCCACCCGTTGCGGGATTCATTAAAGATTTGATTGCAACACGGGAAGTCAAAAACCCCACCCCCCCTCAGCCTTCTCCCTTTGCCGTCTTTTTTTCTTTACCTCACAATTCTTACTCTCACTTTTTTATGCAGAACATTTTGGCGCGGGATGATCGGCGGGGGACGCGGTGGCGTGTTTGATAGCAGTAGGTATGAAGATAGAGAGAGGCGGCGGTGCTTAGCTTGTAAAAGTTACGATGCCAGCGAGGAGAAGCGCACGGAAGCCACCAGAAACACATAGGGCCGAAAAGCCTCCCAGCGACCGGAATCGGGAAAGCGAGCGGATATCCGTATCGCGAGAAATCAGATGCGAGGCGGAATTTGGCAGGTTGGCGGGTGAGGGATGGAGCATGGGTTGGTTCAGGTTTCTTGCACGCTGGATTACAGGGATTCGGGTAAAAATATTTGGACATTTGTACCGAGGACGGGCGGCGGCGATAAAACAAAATAATTGGGAGGCTAACCTTTTGCCGGGGATTGCATCCAAACGGGCGCTCCGGAGAAACTAGCTTGCAAAAACGCACGATGGATTTCTGCAAAATCTCGGTGTGGATACTAGGTGGGGCGCTGCTTTCAGGCAGCGCTTTTTGCCAAGAAGAATCCTTTGCAGCCCTGCCCTCGCTCCCCGAACCGCAGGCCGCTGTGCCTACATTCACGGCATCGAATTTTGACGTGTCCGCGTTTCCCGCGGGAACGTTCCAGCAGGACGCAAACGGCAGTGCGGCGGCGGGTCAGCATGGCGGAGTAGCGGCTGCGCCTGCGGATTCGGAGCACCATGGATTCTTCATGCGATCGATCAAGCGGGGGCTGGAAGATCAGAAAGGGTTGTATGCAGCGCCCTTCAAGCCATCGAATTTCAAGTGGGACCTGCCGGTGCTGGCGGGGACTGCGCTGTTTCTGATCGAGGACCGGCATATCGAAAACAATCTGCCGGGGGGACACTACCAGCTTTATCAGGACACATCGAACATTGCGATCGGAGGGCTCTCGGCGACCTTGGCGGGAGTCTGGTTGTATGGGATCAAGACGGAGCATCATCACGCACGGGAAACGGGATTCCTGGAACTGGAAACTCTGGCGGACACGTTTTTGATTTACACGCCGATGCAGTTCATTGCCGGCAGGCAACGCCCGGGAGAAGGAAACGGGCACGGAGATTTTTTCAAACACCGAGCCATCAACACCTCGTTCCCAGGAGGGCACGCGATGTTTACGTGGGCGATGGCAACGGTAGTGGCGCATGAGTATTCCCAGAAATGGGTGCAGGTGCTGTCGTATACGGCGGCGTTCGCGGTCACGGCGAGCCGGTTCCTGGCGCGGGATCACTGGGCATCGGACATGTGGGTGGGGACGGCGCTCGGGATGGGGATCGGGACGTGGGTCTACCATACGCACTGCGATCCGAGCCTGAGCGAGTCGTGCGAGCACGATACGCACTTTATCTTTTGAGCTGAGGCGGTAACGGGCGTTTACAGGCGGAGCTTCGGGTCCCCCATTCGCTTCCTTTCTTCTATCTTGCAAAGTCAAAGACCCCACCCTCTCGCATAAAACGCGAGAAGGGTGGGGCGCCTCTTCCGTTAATGGCGCGATTTCAGCTTCAGATTTCGCTTAACCGCAGAGTTCGCGGAGAAAGCTCGCTGAGAGCGCGGAGAAATGCTCGCGGTTTGCCGGACAACCAAAACCAGATACGGCATGGGTGAGACCGGCAGTGGCGGCGAGGACGCCGCCACTACAGCCGCCGGGACGGCGGCGCGACGGTCGGAGACATTTGTTATGGGTTTGGAGTGCGTGGCAAGCGATTTTGTGCTTGACGGTGGTGTGGGGGGTGAGTAAAAGGGCTTGTTTGTTGGATATGATCCCTGGCGAGGAGTTCTTGATGAAACGCGTGATGCGCATTTTTCTTGGTTTGACGATGTCGGTGTTGTCCCTCGGGTTGGCGATGGCGCAGACGGATGGGGCGCCGCTGGCTTATCCCAAGGCGAAGACCGTGGATCAGGTGGACGATTATCACGGCGTCAAGGTAGCCGATCCGTACCGCTGGCTGGAAGATACCGATTCCGCGGATACGAAGGCGTGGGTGGAAGAGGAGAACAAAGTCACGTTTGGATATCTGGATCAGATTCCGTATCGCGGGGCGATCCGGGAACGGTTGCTGAAGCTGTGGAACTACGAGCGGTTCACGGCGCCGGAGTTGCAGGGCGGTCGATATTTTTATCAGCACAATGACGGGTTGCAAAATCAGAATGTGCTGCTGGTGGCCGAGTCGTTGAATGCGGAGCCGCGGGTGCTGCTGGATCCGAATACGCTGTCGTCGGATGGGACGGTGGCGCTGGCGGGGACGGCGATCACCGATGACGGAAAGCTGATGGCATATGGGACGGCGACTTCGGGATCAGATTGGATGGAGTGGCATGTGCGCGATGTGGGTACGGGGAAAGATCTGCCTGATCTGATTAAGTGGGTCAAGTTCTCAGGGGCATCGTGGGCGAAAGATGGGAAGGGATTTTTCTATAGCCGGTACGATGAGCCGAAGGGCGCGGGGTTGCGCGAGGCGAACTATTTTCAGAAGCTCTATTACCACAAATTGGGGACAGACCAGGCGGAAGACAAGCTGATTTATGAACGTCCGGATAATAAGGAGATGGGATTTGGGGGGGGAGTTACGGATGACGGGCGCTATCTGGTGATCACGGTGTGGCAGGGGACGTCGCCAAAGAACCGGCTGTATTACAAGGATCTGACGCAGGCGGATGCGCCCGTGGTGAAACTGCTGGACGATTTCGACGCGCGGTACCAGTTTGTGGACAACGATGGGCCGGTGTTCTGGATTCAGACGGATCTGGATGCGTCGCGGGGAAAGTTGATTGCGATTGATACGCGACATCCGGAGCGGGCGAATTGGAAGACGGTGGTGCCGCAGGGACCGGACAAGTTGGAAGGCGTGGGATTGGTAGACGATGTTTTTCTGCTGAGTTATTTGCAGGACGCGCGCACCGACGTTCGAGTCTATGACTTGAAAGGAAAGTTCGTGCGCAATGTGGACTTGCCGGGGATTGGGACGGCAGGGGGCTTTGGAGGGAAGCGTAAGGATAAGGAGACGTTTTACAGTTTCACCAGCTTCATTTCGCCGACGACGATTTACCGATACGAGCCAGCGGCGGGAAAGAGTTCGGTGTTCCGCAAGCCGAAGGTGGATTTCGGTCCTACGCAGTATGAGACCAAGCAGGTGTTTTACAACAGCAAGGATGGGACGCGGGTTCCGATGTTTATTACTGCCAAGAAGGGATTGAAGCTGGACGGGGAAAATCCTACGTTGTTGTATGCCTATGGGGGATTCGATATTTCATTGTCGCCTTTCTTTTCGGTGCCGAATCTGGTGTGGCTGGAGATGGGAGGAATCTACGCTCAGCCGAACTTGCGCGGGGGCGGCGAATATGGAGAAGATTGGCACCTAGCCGGGACGCACGCGAAGAAGCAGAATGTGTTTGACGACTATTTTGCGGCGGCGCAATGGCTGATTGCGAACAAGTACACGTCGACGCCGAAGCTGGCCATCCGCGGAGCGAGCAATGGCGGGTTGCTGATGGGGGCGTCGTTGACGCAACATCCGGAATTATTTGGAGCGGCGCTGCCGGAGGTTGGAGTGATGGACATGCTGCGGTTTCAGAAGTTCACGATTGGGTGGGCGTGGACTTCGGATTACGGGTCTTCGGACAATCCGGAGGACTTCAAGGCTTTGTACGCGTACTCGCCGCTGCATAATTTGAAGCCGGGGACGAAGTATCCGCCAACCATGATTTCGACCGCGGATCACGACGATCGGGTGGTGCCGGGACATAGCTTCAAGTTTGCGGCGACGATGCAGGCGGACCAGGCGGGGACGGCTCCGGTGCTCATTCGAATTGAAACCAAGGCGGGGCATGGCGGGGGGAAACCGATCTCGAAAATCATCGACGAGACAGCGGATGAATGGGCGTTTGTGGCGCATAATTTGGGGATGAATGTGGGTTTGCGGTGAGGAAATTTTTGATTGTTGATTTTTGATTGTTGAATGAAAACGGCGAGAGCGGTACACGGGGGCTAAAGCCCGATCTTTTCACCTTCGGACGCGGCCCTAAAGGGCCGCTCTTCCACGAGCGCTCCCGCGTCAGGCACGAAGCCCTGCTCTTTTTTGCCGCGGTTAGCGCAAGTTCATAGAAAAACGATTCTTTGCCCGATGTGGGAAGGCGGGGAGTTGAACCTGCGTTATGGGTTTGACCCGACCCATCCAACGTGTTATAAATGCCCGTTTTGCTCAGGAATGCCGGAGCTGGAGTCTTATTTCTCCAGTCTCTATTTACGGGGCGTTGTAAGAGTCGAATCCTGGCGCAAAATCCGACGCGGCCAAGCTCAACCCGCCTTTCCGGTCTTGCGGTGGAAGCGTGTTCGGAAATTCCAGAAAAACACGTTTGTAATTCCTAAAAACCGTTTCGAATTCGGAGGACTCATTATGCGTACCTGGCTCGCCACTGCTGCGCTCGTTAGCCGCAGCGTGGCCATGAAAATCTCGGCTGTAGCTGCGCTGCTTACCGTCGGCGCGGCAACGGCTTTCGCGCAACCGGCCAGCGAAGCCGGCGGAGAGGCTTCGCTAAAGCTGCCTGATCTGTCGAGAGTCAGCTTTTTGCCTTGGGGGATTGATGGGCACAAACTGCTGTTGATCGGAATCCTGTTCTGCCTGGGCGGACTGGGCTTCGGCATGTGGATCTACATGCGGCTGAAGAACCTGCCAGTGCACCGGGCGATGCGGGAGATCTCGGAACTGATTTACGAGACTTGCAAAACGTATCTGGTGACGCAGGGCAAGTTCATTCTGCTGCTGTGGGTTTTTATTGCCGTCATCATTCTGCTTTATTTCGGCGTGCTGCAGCACATGGAAGCTGCGCGGGTTGCGATTATTCTGGCATTCAGCCTGGTGGGGATCGCGGGCAGTTATGGCGTGGCGTGGTTTGGAATCCGGGTGAACACGTTTGCGAATTCGCGGACGGCATTCGCTTCCCTGCCCGGCAAGCCGTATCCCGTGTACCAGATTCCGCTCGAGGCCGGCATGAGCATCGGCATGATGCTGATCTCGGTGGAACTGCTGATCATGCTGTTCATCTTGCTTTTCGTGCCCGGAGACTATGCCGGGCCGTGCTTCATCGGATTTGCCATCGGCGAGTCGCTGGGCGCGGCGGCGCTGCGAATTGCGGGCGGCATCTTCACCAAGATTGCCGACATCGGGTCGGACTTGATGAAGATCGTGTTCAAGATTAAAGAAGACGACGCACGGAACCCTGGCGTGATCGCCGATTGCACGGGCGACAATGCGGGCGACTCGGTGGGACCTTCGGCCGACGGGTTCGAGACTTACGGCGTGACCGGCGTGGCGCTGATCACGTTCATCCTGCTGGGCGTGAAAGACGCCGACGTGCAGGTGCAGTTGCTGGTGTGGATTTTCGTGATGCGCGTGATGATGCTGGTGTCGAGCTCGTTCTCATATTTCCTGAATGGGGCGATTGCCAAGGCGAAGTACGGATCGGCGAACGAGATGAATTTCGAGGCGCCGCTGACGTCGCTGGTATGGATCACGTCGCTGGTTTCGATTGCATTGACCTACCTGATTTCCTACTTCGTGATTCCGACGCTGGGCAGCGACGGATCGCAGTGGTGGAAGCTGTCGACCATTATTTCGTGCGGCACGCTGGCGGGGGCTCTGATTCCGGAACTGGTGAAGGTGTTCACGTCGGTGGAGTCGCGGCACGTAAAGGAAGTCGTGACGTCGGCGGAGGAAGGCGGGGCGTCACTGGGCATTTTGTCGGGATTCGTAGCGGGCAATTTCTCGGGATACTACCTCGGCCTGTCGATGATGATGCTAATGGCGGTTGCTTATTACATGAGCACGATGGGCCTGGCGGCGGCTGCGGGAATGCTGGCTCCGGCGGTATTCGCGTTCGGGCTGGTGGCATTCGGATTCCTGGGCATGGGACCAGTGACGATCGCGGTCGACTCTTACGGTCCGGTGACAGACAACGCGCAATCCGTCTACGAACTGTCGTTGATCGAGGCGGTGCCAAACGTGGCGGGCGAACTTAAGAAGGACTTCAATATGGATGTAAAGTTCGACCGCGCCAAGCACTTGCTCGAAGCGAATGATGGCGCGGGAAACACGTTCAAGGCAACGGCCAAACCGGTGCTGATCGGGACGGCTGTGGTGGGCGCAACTACCATGATTTTTTCCATCATCATGGCGCTGACCAATGGACTGACCGACACCGAGGGCGTGGGCAAGCTCTCGTTGCTGTACGCTCCATTCTTTCTCGGACTGATCACCGGCGGCGCGATGATCTATTGGTTCACGGGCGCATCGACGCAGGCCGTGACCACAGGCGCTTACCGCGCGGTCGAGTTCATCAAAGCTAATATCAAACTCGAAGGAGTGGAGAAGGCTTCGGTCGCGGACAGCAAGAAGGTGGTCGCAATCTGCACGCAATATGCGCAGAAGGGGATGCTGAACATTTTTATTGCGGTGTTCTTCGGGACACTGGCCTTCGCCTTCGTCGATCCGTTCTTCTTCGTCGGCTACCTGATCTCGATCGCAATCTTCGGCTTGTATCAGGCCATCTTCATGGCGAACGCCGGGGCTGCCTGGGACAATGCCAAGAAGATTGTCGAAGTGGAACTAAAGCAAAAAGGTACGCCACTGCACGATGCCACGGTCATCGGCGACACGGTGGGCGATCCATTCAAGGACACGTCGTCGGTGGCGATGAATCCGGTGATTAAATTCACGACGCTGTTTGGACTGCTGGCAGTGGAATTGGCGGTGAAGCTGGCTACTGACCAAAGCACGACGTTGACTCGAATATTGGCGCTGGTCTTTTTCATGGTGTCGTTTACATTTGTGTACCGGTCGTTCTACGGGATGCGGATCAAGCAGACGGCGGAGTAGAACTGCAGATGCGGGGGCGGGACGTCTCCGCGACAGCCGGCAGGATGCCGGCGGTACCAAAAGCAAGACGCCATCCGGGAGGCCGGATGGCGTTTTACTTTGTATCGTAGTCGAGCGGCGCTCGACGGACAGCCGAGGGCGGCTGTCGCCACATGTGCTCTGTGCTTAGTAGGACTGCTTCATTTTTGACTTCACGCTTTTGGCGAGTTTCTCGATCTGCTCTGCTTTCTTGATCGCGTCGACGGACATTGTGCTTTGGTCGGTCTTCAGGAGATAGTCTTTCAATTCCTGCGTGAGCTCAAACATTTTTTCGGTGTCGCGCTTAATTTCGACCTGACGCTGCAGGCTAGCGGCTTCGGCCTGTTGTTTTTGGACCGTGTCGCCGACGGTGACGGGGACGCTTCCCATACTTTGGCTTTGTGAGACCGAGGGGGGAAGGTGGATTTGCTGCGCTGAAACGGGCGCTGCGACTGCAAACAATGTGCACAGTACAGCGCTCAACAAAGTTGCCCTCAACATGACGAACCCCCTTTAGATGAGATCCCCAAGATCCCCAGGTACCGACAAGTTTGGGGATTATGCGCCGAAACAGGCAGAGAAACAATAGGGTTCACGCGGGAAAATGTGGGGCTAGGCGTGGGGAGGGTGTTGCGAAATTCATCACGCTGGGGGGGGCGTTTTCGGCTTCGAGAAAAAAGCTAACCGCTGAGGACGCAGAGAAACAACGCTGAGGACGCGGAGAAAAACAGGGTGGAGGGGAGTGGTCTAGTTTGAGCCTTTCATTTTGTCTTTGACGCTGCGGGCTCACCAGCGTTGGGGGGACGTTTTCGGCTTCGGGAAAAAGCTAACCGCTGAGGACGCAGAGAAACAACGCAGAGGACGCGGAGAAAAACAGGGTGGAGGGGAGTGGTCTAGTTTGGACCCTTCATTTTGTCTTTGACGCTGCGGGCGAGTTTTTCGATGGCTTCGGCTCGCTTGATGACATCGACAGAGAGCACATTTTCGTCAGACTTGTCGACGTAGGTTTTTAGTTCGATCGAGAGCTTGAGGAGCTTGTCGGTATCGTTCTTGAGAGCGGCGACGCGCTCTTTGGCGGCCTTCTTGGCCATGTCGTTGGTAAGGCGGGCGCGAGCTTCGTCTTCATCGTTCATGGTTGGATTGTCGGGCGTGGCAGGGGGAAGTTGGCGCGAGCTTGGTGTTTGCGCGAGGGCCGGGAGAAGCAGGAACAGGAAGATGATGAAGACAGAAAATTTGGCTTGCACTGGGACCTCCGAGAGCGGAGTGGCACTCCTCTGGGAAAATTATACGTCCGGTGAAGGAAGAAGCTAACCACAGAGGACACTGAGGAACTTCCCGGCCTGGTGCAGACCGCTGGGGTGGCGGCGAGGACGCCGCCACGACAGCCGCCGAGACGGCGGCGCTACAAGAACCGGCGCGAGACCAACTTACAGGGCGCTCATGTTGGCCAGGAATTCGCTGTTCGATCTGGTCTTGCTCAGTTTGTCGATCAGCAATTCCATCGCTTCCACCGGGGAGAGAGGGTTGAGCACTTTACGGAGAACCCAGATACGCGACAGATCTTCTTTCGGGATCAGGAGTTCTTCTTTTCGGGTGCCGGAACGCTGGATGTCGATGGCCGGGAAAACGCGCTTATCGACGAGCTTGCGCTCGAGGATAATTTCGCTGTTGCCGGTGCCTTTGAATTCTTCAAAGATCACGTCGTCCATGCGGGAGCCGGTGTCGATCAGGGCGGTGGCGATGATGGTGAGCGAGCCGCCTTCTTCGATGTTGCGTGCGGATCCGAAGAAACGCTTAGGACGCTGCAACGCGTTGGAGTCGACGCCGCCGGAGAGCACTTTGCCCGAGGGCGGAACGATGGTGTTGTAAGCGCGGGCCAGACGGGTGATGGAATCAAGCAAGATCACGACATCGCGCTTGTGCTCGACTAGCCTCTTGGCTTTCTCAATCACCATTTCAGCAACCTGGACGTGGCGGGCGGCCGGTTCGTCGAAGGTAGAGGAAATGACTTCGCCCTTAACGGAGCGCTGCATGTCGGTGACTTCTTCGGGACGCTCGTCGATCAACAGAACCATCAGGACGACTTCGGGATGATTGGCGGTAATGGAGTTGGCGACATTCTGGAGCAGCATGGTCTTGCCGGCGCGGGGAGGCGAAACGATCAGGCCGCGCTGGCCTTTGCCAAGAGGGGTAAGCAAGTCCATGACGCGGGCGCTGGAGTTTTCGCGGGTGGTTTCGAGCTTGATGCGCTCCTGCGGATACAGCGGCGTCAGGTTGTCGAACAGGATCTTGTTGCGGGCTTCGTCGGGAGACTCGAAATTGACGGCTTCAATCTTGACGAGCGCGAAATATTTTTCGCCTTCGTGAGGAGGGCGCACCTGGCCGCTAATGGTGTCGCCGGTCTTGAGGTCGAATTTGCGGATCTGGGACGGGGAGACGTAGATGTCGTCGGGGCCCGGAAGGTAGTTGTAATCGGGAGAGCGGAGGAAGCCGTAGCCGTCGGGCAGAATTTCGAGGACGCCCTCGGCAAAGATGTGGCCTTCTTTTTCGCTCTGCGCCTGCAGGATTTTGAAAATGAGGTCCTGCTTGCGCATACCGCTGGCACCGGGCAGATCCAAGGTCCTTGCGATCTTGGTCAGCTCGGTGATGTTCTTTTCTTTCAGTTCAGCAATGGTCATGATTCACCTAAACCCGTGCACTAGAGCGTATTCGGTAGTGTCAGCGGGAGATTTTTTTGAGGAGGGGACTCAGGAAAGATTAATTACTACGCCGGGCAGGAAGGCAGGCTGGGTTAAGCAGCCCGCCGTTGTGCCTCGGCAACGTTCTCTGGTTCCGACAAAACTTCTTGCCGCTCCGAGTCAGCGATCCGGTCCAGCACGCCGTTCATAGTTTCCTGGATTCTGGTGCTGGGCCGATGGAACTTCCGCGTGGCCTTGGAGGCAAGCTGACACAGCATATAACGATTCCGAAGAGTCTGTAAAGCGTCAAACACACGATCAGAGCGCATGTTTTGTGTATCTCCTTACCTTATGATTGTGGCCTTTCGCCTTGTCCTTCCCTCCACGGGAGGGTGACCGGTAACCCCAGGGACCGAGCTAAGTCACTGATTCCGAGTAGGTTATAAAGGATTAAGCGTAAAAACTCACTCTTTGTGATAGATGCGTGACAGGGTGCCGAAGATGCTTGATTTTGCGGGTTAAGCTTCGCAGGCGCCTGAATCGGAAAAAGCGCGGCAAATCCGGATGTTCCCTGGAACTGGATAATGTAGCGACAATATGAGAGGAGGTCAAGTATTAAATTCTGGGCTGGAGAAAGGCGGCACCAATGCGGGATTAAGCCACTAGGAGCCGCGGCGTTCGCGCACCAGTTGGGGCTGGCCGACGACGGTGGCGGCAGTGGCGAGATTGGCCACACGCAGGGCATGCTCCTGGATGGCAAGCTGCAATTCATGAACGGTGGACACCCATTCCGGTCCCTTTTCGTAGAGGGCTCGGGCACACAATTCGCGAATGCGATCTTCGAGACGGCGCGCGGGCATAGCGGACGGCATAGGACGAGTAGGCATCCCTAAGATGGCATAAGTCACGACAGTGTTGGATACACTACACACTGTAGGTAGCATAATTTTTCGTAAGGTTACGTTAAGTGTACGGCTGGGAACGCATGGCCAGCGAAACAATGACTTATTCTACTTTGAAAAAACCGCGTAACCTGAATGGAATGAAAGCACTGGGACAGCGAACCAGGGTAGTTTGCACGCTGAGGGTTAGATAAAGGAGCTTTTTACGGAGACGGGCCGATGAATGGAGTAAGGATGGATGCGTGGCTGTGGGCGGCGCGGTTTTTCAAGACGCGGACGCTGGCCAAGAAGGCGTGCGATCTGGGCAGGATTGTGGCCAACGGGCATAACGCCAAGGCCGCTCGGGAAGTGCGGATCGGGGATATGTTGCGGATCACGAGCCCGGGCGGCGACTTTGAGGTCGAGGTGCTTGAGTTGAGCGACGTGCGAGGCCCGGCCTCCGTGGCCCAGACGTTGTATCGAGAGACGGAAGCCAGCCGCGAGGCGCGCGCAAAGGCTGCGGCGGAGAGAAAGGCGATGCGGGAGTTCGAGATTCTGCCGCCGGGTAGGCCGTCGAAGCGGGACCGGAAGAGGATTATCCAGTTTCGGGGACGCGGATGAGAGAGGGAGGGTCTAGCGGAGGTGGTAGCGGATTAGAACTTGATTTCAAGAAGTTCGATCGTTTCCCCGGAAGCTGGTTCAAATTTCCAGTTCTTGACAGCCTTGACAGCGGACTCGGCTAACAGCGGGTGACCGCCGAGATACTCCACCTTCCGCACAGAGCCCTGGGGAGTGACCCAGACGCGTAGCCTCACCGTTCCATGGAGGGACATTTGAAGGGCAATCGCGGGATATTCAGGATTCTGGTGGTCAAGGAGCTTGCGGGCGGGAGGAGCCGCTGCATAGAGGCCACCCAGTAGAAGGGATGCGGAAAGCAGGATGTGTTTCGCTCGTCTCAAAAGTTTAGCCTCAGAGCCAACTGAATCAGCCTCGGGTCGCGAGCGCGACTGATTTGGCCGAAGTTTGGTCCGTCGGTGATATTGCCGTCGGGATTGAAGAATTGGGTGTGGTTCATGACGTTGAAAAATTCGGTACGGAATTCCAGAGTTCTAGCCTCGCCCACGCGGAATGTCTTATGAAGGCCAAGGTCGAGATTGGCAATGCCGGGACCACAACAAATGGTGCGGGGGGCGTTTCCCATTTGGCCGACGGGGGCTTGGGCGAAGGAAGCAGGGTCGAAGAAATAGCCGCCGGAAGATTGCGGGTGGAGACGCCGGAAGGGCGCGATTTGGTTGGGTTCTCCTACCGTTTCAAAATTGTAACTACCCATCAATTCCTCGTCGTCGGTCGAGGTCAAGCGGATGGGGAAACCCGATTGCAGGGTGAAGATGCCGGCAATGTTCCATCCAGTGATGAGGTGACGACTCCAGTTGGCGACACGAGGGGTGGGAATGGTCCAGTATTCGCTGAAGACGAAGCGGTGGCGCGCGTCGTAAAGGGAGAGCGAGCGCGATCGCGCGGGGTCGACAGGATTGACGGACTCCTCAAAAGTAGAGGCGTTGTCGATGGATTTGCTCCAGGTGTAGGACGTCAAGAATTGGAGTCCATGAGAGAAACGCTTGCTAAGAAGAGCCTGCAGCGAGTTGTAAGAGGAGTTCCCGACCGGCTGGGTGGAGAAGATGCTGGCAAAAACCGGAACGCCGTCGAGTGGGCAGCCGACTCCGGTGCTCGGCTCACAGAAGGGCGAGGAGTATTTGCGCAAACCGACAAGCGTGATGGGATTGGCATTGGGCCCGGTCACGCTGGAGACTGAGCCATAAGGAAGATGAAGAGTGACGCCGGGAGGAATTGCGCCGGCGGGGACATGAAAATCGGAATCCTCTTGAAACGGGCCGCAAGCCATGCCGGGAATCTGATTGAGGTCGAGACAAGGTTGGGCGTTTCCGTAGTTCAGGTCAATGGTCGCGGTCAGGCGGTGTCCCTGGCTGCCAACGTATCCGAATTGCAGAAGAGTATCGTGGGGCAGCTCGCGCTGCAGCGTCAGATGATAATGCTCGGAGTACTGGCTGCGGAGAGTCGGCGGCAGCATACCGTAAAAAGTGATCGGCCGGAACAGGGCGAAGTCTACCGGCGAACCAGGACGGGGATCGAGGAAGCCGTGAAAGGGATTGGGAGTGACCGAGCCATTTTGGCTAAGGAACGGCGTGTTGAAGAAGATGTTGCTGATGCTGGTGCTGCCCCCAAAAGGGGGCTGGGCCGCGAGGTTTTCTCCGAACATCAGCTCTTCGTTGCTGTCATAGAAGATACCCCAGCCGCCGCGAAGGCTGGTGCGTCCGGGCCCGCCGGATAAAGCAGAGAGCCAGCCTGTGCTCCAGTCGGGAGACCAGGTGAGTCCAATTCGCGGGGCAAACGAATGCAGATAATTATGGGTCAGGCTGTCGGACACGCCTGGATCTCCGGGCACAACTAATCCCAAAGGAAAGACGGCGCGCGCCGGCCCAGTGGGAGAGCAATCGGAGCTGCCGTACATGGCGGCGAGCGGGTCAGAGGGACTTAAGACGCAGGGATAGATGCGGGTGGATTGTCCGGGACGGAAGGCCTGGACTCTGCGGCTGGCGTCCGCCATGGGCGTGTTCCACTCCCAGCGTAATCCAGAGCTAAGGACGAGGTTAGGCCTGAGTCTCCAGGAGTCTTGGGCAAAGGGAGCGAACTGGGTGCTGCGCACGTCCACGGAATTGGCGGAACCTTGGTTGAAGGAGTCGGGCAGGCCGAGCAGGTAGTTGGGGATGAGCGAGCTGAATCCGACATCGTTGGGTCCTTCGCCATAGAACGAGAACTGTCCGCTGACGGCGTAGAAATAGTGTTGATGAAGGCGCTGATTGCGCCATTCACCGCCAACCTTGAGGGTGTGATTCCCGATAATCTTGCTGAAGGTGTCGGCGGCCTGATAGACGTTTCCGGTCTGAGAGAAATTTCCACTGGAATTATTGCCAAACGAAAAGCCACCAGAGAGGCTGACGAGCGGAACGCCCTCGTACCGCGCCCCGTAACCCGGATTGATGCCGAGGGAAGGATTGGAAGGATCGAAAAAGCATTGGGTTGACGGAACGGTGGCGCAGGAGTCCTGCACGAGATTGGTGCGCGCTGGAGCCAGCAACTGGCCCTGTCCCTGGCGGTAATAGACAAAGCGGGATTCGTTAATGGTTTTGGCAGCGATCGTCCAGGCGTGGGATAGATTCAGCTGCTGGAAGCGATCGCGGGTGCGATATCCAAAGCCGGGCAGGCTGGCGCCGCTGGCCAGAAAAGTATCGAAGGGGTGTTTCTCGTAACCGTCGTCGCCGTAATAGTAGAGGCTCAACTGCTGCTGGGAAGTGAGATTGTGATCCACGCGGAACGTTGCCTGGTCGTTGCGCACGTTGGCGTTGGGCGTGGCGAGAAAAATATTGCTTGCGGTGTTGGGCAGCGGAACGAACTGGTTCAGCAAGTCGGCGGCGGTGGCATCGAAGCATGATGCAGGAATGATATTGCCGGGGAAAATGGCGTTATAAGGGGTGCCCGCGGCGATTGCGACTCCACCATTGGCCGCAACTGCGGCGGAACAACCCGGACGGGTGGTGAGGGCCTGCGCAACCGGCGCGGCCTTCAGAACTCCAGTGAACGGTGGACCGGCAGAAAAGTCTCCGGAACGTTCCTGGGAGGTAGGCACGATTACGGGGCTGGACGAGATGCCCTGGATGGTGCGGCGGCCTTCGTAGGAGGCAAAGAAGAATGTCTTGCCGCGGCGGAGCGGCCCACCGAGAGTTGCGCCAAACTCATTCTGCTTGAAATCGGGCACGCTGGAATCGAAATAGCCTTTGGAGTTCAGAATATTGTTGCGAAGGAATTCGAAGACGCTGCCGTGCAGCGCGCTGCCGCCAGACCGGGTGATGACGTCGAGGACGGAGGCGGAATTGCGGCCCGAAGTGGCGTCGTAATTATGCGAGAGGACGCGGAACTCGCTGATCGAATCAGGCGAGGGCTGGACGGAAGGAAAGTTGATCATCTGGTCGCCGGAAGCGCCGCCATTGACGCTGTAGTTATTGGAGCGGGCACGGCCGCCGCTGACTGAAACCACGCCGGGCTGGTCGCTGCCGTAAAACAGGTCGGCGCCAAGCGTGCTTTGCACGCCGGGCTGGAGTTGCAAAAGATCGAAGGTGTCGCGGGATTTGAGAGGAAGTTCGACGACCTCCTGTTCGCCCATCACCACGCCGAGTTGAGCATTGTCGGATTCCACCATCGAGCCGGATGAGGGCCGGTTTGAACCGGGAGCAGCCTGCTGGCCCAGGGTGATCTCGAGCTTCACGACCTCGCCGATGCTGGCTCTGACGTCCTTGGCGGAATAGGGAGAGTAGCCATCCACGTTGACCTGGAGCTGGTAGCTGCCGACCGGGAGCGAGGGGAAGACAAAGGAACCTTGCTCGTCGGTGGTGGCGGCGCGAATGCAGGAGATGTTTTGCCCGGTGATGATGACGAAGGCGCTAACTACCGGATGATGAGTGGAGTCGAATACTCTACCTTGAATCTCAGCGCTGTTTTGAGCTCGCAAAGCCAGAGGCCAGAGCAGGATGAAGACAGCGAGTCCCTTCCTTAGGTGTTGGACCATGTCGTTTTCGATCAGACGATGTCAAGGGATATATCGGCGAGTTGTCTGGATTCATGAACTGACATCACGGCCGAGGATTACGAAAGGACGCGTGGGCGCTTACAACTTGCGGCTACACAGCCGAGTGTGATTGAAATCACAGACCGGTCCGAGCGCGCCTCATACCGTTAAGAACGGGTCCAGTGTGAATCCATTTCGTGAGGGATTTCTATGTCGATTGCATCGCCGGCCGCGCGCGTTTTGAACGCCCAACTTGAGCAGAAGATTATGAGCGCCGAGGAGGCGGCGGCGCTGATCCGGTCGGGGGATCAGATTGGGATGAGCGGGTTCACCGGGTCGGGATATCCCAAGGCGGTTCCGATTCAGCTGGCGCATCGCATTGCCGACGCGCATTTTCGCGGACAGAAATTTCAGGTGAGCGTGTTCACTGGGGCTTCGACCGGGCCGGAGTTGGATGGGGCACTGGCCATGGCAGGAGGAATACATCTGCGGCTGCCGTACCAGTCGGATCCGGAGACGCGGAAGCGGATCAACGCGGGCGAGATGGATTACATGGATATTCACCTCAGCCATGTGGCGCAGTTTGTGGAGTATGGATTCTTGGGCAAGCTGGATGTGGCGCTGATCGAGGTGACCGCGATTCTGGAAGATGGGCGAGTGGTGCCGAGTTCGTCGATCGGGAATAACAAGACGTGGGTGGATCAGGCGGAGCGGATCATCCTGGAAGTGAATTCGTGGCAACCGGCGGCGCTGGAGGGGATGCACGACATTTACCACGGGCTGGAGCCGCCTCCGAATCGAGTTCCGATTCCGCTGACGAAACCTGGACAGCGAATTGGGACACCGTATCTAAAAGTGCCGGCGGAAAAGATCGCGGGAATTGTGATAACGGATTCGCCCGACCGGAACAGTCCCTTCAAGGCGCCGGACGAGGGTTCGAAACGGATTGCCGGACACATTCTGGAATTTCTGAGTTGGGAAGTAAAGAAGGGGCGGATGCCGGAGAATCTGCTGCCGCTGCAATCGGGCGTGGGCAACATCGCGAATGCGGTTTTGTTCGGCCTGGAGGAAGGGCCCTTTGAGGGACTCACTTCGTACACGGAAGTGATTCAGGATGGGATGATCCGGCTGCTGAAGTCGGGCAAGCTGACGTGCGCTTCGGCGACGGCATTCTCGCTGAGTCCGGAGATGCTCACCGAAGTGAATGCCGATATGGCTGCGTATCGCAAACGGATTGTGCTGCGGCCGCAGGAGATTTCGAATAATCCGGGGATTATTCGGCGGCTGGGAGTGATCGCGATGAATGGCATGATCGAGGCCGATATTTATGGCAACGTGAACTCGACGCACGTGATGGGATCGCGGATTCAGAACGGCATTGGGGGCTCGGGAGACTTTGCGCGGAATGGGTATTTGTCCATTTTTATGGCGCCGTCATCGGCGAAAAAGGGGACCATTTCGACGATCGTGCCGATGGTATCGCACGTGGATCATACCGAACATGATGTGCAAGTGCTGGTGACGGAGAACGGTTTGGCGGATTTGCGGGGGCTTTCGCCGCGGCAGAGGGCGAAGCTGATCATCGAGAAGTGCGCATCGCCGGAGTACAAGCCGCTGCTGGCGGATTATCTGGCGAGATCGGAACAACTGTCGTACGGAAAGCACACGCCGCATCTGCTGACGGAATCGTTGAGCTGGCATAATCGATATCTGCGCAGCGGGAATATGCGGCCGAGGGAAGAGAGCTAGTGGTCAGTGGTCAGTGGTCAGTGGTCAGTGGTCGGTGGTCAGTGGTCAGTGCTAGCGTGCGCAGTTTTCAGACGTCAGTTCGCTTCCCAAGTATTGGTAGTCGGAACTGCAGAACCAGTAGAGTCTTTGGACTCCATGCTTTATCGAGGCGAGCCTCTTCCGGCTCGAAATCCACAGTACGCTGTTTTCCCTATTGACAGCCATTGAGTGAAGGGGGAGCATTCATGCGTTTTATTAAACGGTTTCAATAGGAGAATCCCGATGCGACCAAGCCTCGACGCTTGCGGATCGAATCGCCCCCACTCTCTTCGATCCAACCTCACTTCCCTGTTCGTATTTTGCATGCTGGCGGGCGCGGCAATGGCACAGACCGCGTTTGTCCGGGTCAATCAAGTGGGATATGTTTCGGGTGCGCCCAAGCGCGCGTACCTGATGGCGTCAGGAGCGGAAACTGGCGCGACGTTTGTGGTGAAAAATTCCAGCGGCACGACCGTGTTTGGACCTGCAGCAATCGGCGCGAATCTGGGGTCGTGGAGCAATGCCTATCCGGACATCTACGCGTTGGACTTCGACAGCTTGGTGACTTCGGGCACGTACACCGTCAGCGTGAGCGGACCGATTACGGCGTCGTCGCCGAGTTTCAAGGTGGACACGGCTGCGAATGTTTATAGCGGAGCGCTCTCGAACAGCTTGTTCTATTACCAGAATGAGCGGGATGGTCCGAATTTTGTCAGCACCGCGCTGCGCACGGCGGCGGGCCACCTGAACGATCAGAGTGCGAAGGTGTACGTCACACCCAACGTGAACAATAATGGACGCTTTTCAGGAGACCTGACACCGGCGACGCTCAATGGAACGCAACCGGTGATTAATGGCGCCGGAGGGTGGTGGGACGCGGGCGACTATATGAAGTTCGTCCAGACCACTTCGTACACGGTGGCGATGATGCTGGTAGGAGTTCGGGATTTTCCGAGCCAGATGGGGAGCACTGGCGTAACGCAAAATAACCTGCACTTTACAGACGAAGGGAAATTCGGACTCGACTGGCTGCAGGAAATGTGGGACGACACCAACCAGATTTTGTACTACCAGATGGCGATTGGGAACGGCAATGCGCAGACCATCAGCGATCATGACATCTGGCGGCTGCCGCAGGCGGACGATACTTACGGCGGATGCACCTCTCAGTATCGATACATCTGCCATCGCCCCGTGTTCGTAAATCCGGCGGCGCTGAGCGGGTCTGCCATCAACACCGGGGCGCCGATCAGTCCGAACCTGGCGGGCCGGATGGCGGCGGCGTTGGCGCTCTGCTATCACATCTACCAGACCAGCAATCCAACTTACGCCAACCAGTGTCTGAGCTCAGCCGAGCACATCTTTGATCGGGCCAACACGACTCCCAGCGGCAATCTACTCACGGTCGTTCCTTTCAGCTTCTACCCGGAAACGGAGTGGCGTGATGACCTGGAACTGGGAGCAACGGAACTGTATTTCGCGGTGCAGGGATGCGGGGCGAGCTGTCCCGTGAATCTGCATCCGGCGTCCTACTACCTGCAGCAGGCAGCGGTGTGGGCGAATGCCTACATCACCGGACCGAACGATGCGGCTGACACGCTGAATCTTTATGACGTGAGCGGGCTGGCGCACTTCGAGCTCTGGCGGGCATTGCTGCTGGCGGGCAATCCGAACGGCACGGGGCTGGCGACGAATCAGACGGCACTGGTCGCCGATCTGGTGAAGCAGCTCAACAAGGCCATCACCCAGAGCGGAACGGATCCGTTTGGCTTTGGGTTTCCATGGGCGGCCTATGACACGACATCGCATGGCGGCGGCCTTTCCGTAATGGCGGCGGAGTGCAATTACCTGGTCACGCAAGGCGCGAATTGCACATTGAGTAGCAACACCTCGCCGGCGACTTATGCCAACCGGCAGCTGGCGAATGTGCTGGGAACGAACGCGTGGGGAACGTCGCTGATCGTGAACAATGGCACAACGTTCCCGCTGTGCATGCAGCACCAGGTCACGAACCTTGTGCCGACACCGCCGAATGGCCCGCCATTCTTGTCGGGAGCGGCGGTAGAGGGCCCGAATTCGATCGCCACCAAAGGCACTTTGAGTGGCATGGTGACGTGTCCGCCGAATGGCGTGGACGTGTTCGCGCAATTCAACGGCAAAGCTGTGTACAAGGATTTCGTGCAGTCGTATTCGACCGTAGAACCGGCGATTGATCTGACGGCTTCGTCGTTCCTGGCTTTCTCGTGGCAGATGGCAGGAGCGCCGTCAGGGACTCCGTAGCTTCACATCAAGGAACCAAGTCAAAGTCCCCACCCTCTCGCAAAGGACGCGAGAAGGGTGGGGCACCCCCTCGGAACTCAATAAGGAGAGACCTATGACTCGGAATACTTCAGTGCTGCTTTGGGCTGTGGCGGGGCTGATTCTGTTCGCAGGTATGACCGCGAACGCGCAGATGCAGGTGTATGGCGCGTGGCATTGCTATTCGGACGCGTGTAGTTGGGCTTCGGTCCCCAACATGACGACGTTCGATACCGATAACCGCTGGTTGGTTGACCGGGACGTGAATGGGACCTATCACCCGTCCGTGAATGTAGTGGTGCTGAGTTTTGTGGACCCGGTGAAGTTAATGAACCTGACCAATGACTCGACTACGGTGAATGGAATTCCGATCGGGATGAATACGGCGGTAGTGAATTATTTCCAGAGCCACGGTGTGCGGGTGATGATGTCGATTGGCGGGGCCAGCTTCACGTCGCATTGGAATAAGGCGCTGGGGAGTAACCCAACGCAACTGGGGATCAACGCTGCGAATGCTGCCAAGCAATTCAATGTGGGCATGGAAATTGATTACGAGAACAGCAGCCAACCGAATCTGGGCGGATTGCAGCAGTTCGTGAGCGCCTACCGATCGGTCGTGCCTTACGACGCCACGGGTGCGAACTTCGCAGCCCGGCTAACGATCGATTTGGGCGATGGGGACACTTATCTCACCAAGTTAGCCAACTATGCTGTGACCAATTGGCTGAAAACCAGCGCCCCGGTGCTCGATTATGCGAATGCCATGGTGGGTTCGCAAAAGACGAGTGTGGCCACGCTGGAGTCGGGTTGGCAGCAGCACGTGGATGGGTACGGGTCGTCGGTGCCACCCATGGCGCCAGCCAAGCTAACCGGAAGCTTGTGGCTCGTTGGCGGCCAGCCGAATTGCGACAATTTCAGCAACTCGGATCAGAATACGGCTTTCAGTTTCGTGGAGAATCTTGCACCGGCGGGTGCGGGAACGACCACTGGCATGCTGGGTTATATGTTCTGGGCTGCCGGGTGTCAGGGGAACGGCACGGGGTGTACTTTCCCGCCGAACACTTGCGAGAACGGGATGGGAGGCGCGGCGACGGCGTTTAATATTCCGATTCCGATGCCGGCTCTTAGACAGAATTAGATTCTTAGGGTCACGTGAGATTGAACTGCAGGTCAACAGCCCCACTTCTCCTAAAAGCTGGGAGAAGTGGGGCACGCCATTCGAACTTAATTATCGGGGCCAGAGCCAGCCGAAGGTTCCGGCGGTCAATAGGGCGTAGATCAGGCCGTCGATCACTTCTTTGATGGTGAAACCCCAGGTCTGTCCCTTCCAGATGCCATTGCTGATCGTGCTGAGGCCATAGCCGAGGAATGCGGCGGTCCCCACAATACGAAATACGGCTAGATAGTAGGTGCCCGGGGCGATGGTGTGCGCGGCGAGATAGGCCACGAAAAATCCGATGATCAGGCAATAGCCGAACCACAGGCCGAGGAACTTCGGCATGACCGGCGGGCCACTGGGAAAGATGGTCATCATGCCGACCGGGCCCAGATTGTATTTCTCGATCACTGCGGGCGACTTCATTTCTTTGTGCGTGGTGTAGGGAAAAATATAGAGTCCGCGCTTGAGACCGGCGGCGCGGAGGGCGGGGATTACGCGGTCTTCGTCGGGCAGCTGGCGATAGTCGCCGCGATGATAAGGCAGGAGCATGTGCATGATGGAACTGGCTACGAACACGATGACTGCTGAGAGTACGATGGGCAGCCAAAGGGCAGAGAGTGGAGTCACGAGGCGCCTCCTGGGACGAGAGGTTGAGTCACCGGGAGGCTATTCTTATGGAA
>DASTCU010000031.1:0-1396 GCA_035710825.1 Candidatus Sulfotelmatobacter sp. | reverse complement strand
GGATTGGACAGCGCGCGAACGGAACTGTCCTGCCAGTATGTTGACCACAATCTCATTCAGGAAGATTATAAGAATCCCGATGATCATCTCTTCCTTCTGAGTGCATGTCAGCGGTTCGGGATCTGGTATAGCCGTGCTGGCAACGGCGTTAGCCATCCGGTACATCAGGAACGATTCGGCAAACCAGGGAAGACAATGCTCGGCTCCGACAGCCATACACCGGCAGCAGGAGCGATCGGAATGCTCGCCATCGGCGCCGGCGGCTTGGAAGTCGCTATGGCCATCGCGGGAGAGCCCTTCTATGTCGAAATGCCATCGGTCTGGGGGATCAGACTCACGGGAACGCTTCCCGATTGGGTATCAGCCAAAGATGTCATCCTGGAGATGCTGCGCCGTCACAAGACCGACGGCGGCAAAGGCAGAATCATCGAGTACTATGGACCCGGACTGACGTGCCTGTCGGCGATGGACCGCCATGTTATCGCAAACATGGGCGCAGAACTTGGTGCCACGACCTCGGTATTTCCCTCAGACGACGAGATACGCCGCTTCCTGAAACGCCAGAAGCGCGAACAGGACTGGATCGAACTCAAAGCCGATGCGGACGCAAGCTATGACCTTCAAGACGAGATCGGTTTGTCCAAACTCGAGCCGCTCATTGCGATGCCATCAAATCCGGACAATGTCGTGCCGGTGCGTGAGGTCGCGGGCACTGAAGTCTATCAGACCTATATCGGCTCATCGGCCAATCCCGGTTACCGGGATTTCGCGATCGTCGCTGAAATGGTGCGTGGAAGGACAGCTCACCCGCGGGTCTCCTTGGACATCAATCCATCATCGCGACAGATCCTAGAGAATCTGATTCGTGATGGGTATATCGGGCCGCTCATCCATGCTGGGGCGCGCCTACATCAGGCGGGTTGCAACGGATGCATCGGCATGGGCCAGGCCCCGGCGACTGATACAATCAGCTTACGGACAGTCCCTCGCAATTTTCCGGGACGGTCGGGGACACGCGAGGACAAAGTGTGTCTTGTCAGCCCCGAAACGGCTGCGGCATCGGCACTGAAGGGAGTCATTACTGATCCAGGTACACTGGGAATTGAATACCCACGCGTCAGTGAGCCGGACAACATCATCATCAACACGGAAATGCTCCTGCCACCGTTGCGTCTTGAAGAGGCACGCAAGGTGAAGATCGTGAAAGGACCGAACATTGCCTCACTGCCTGATCTCACACCGCCTCCAGATGTCCTTGAGCTACCGATCCTGTTGAAGCTCGGTGACAACATCTCAACCGACACGATTTCTCCTGCCGGCGCTCGCGCGCTTCCCTTCCGCAGCAACATTGCGGAGATCGCAAAATTCTCGTATGACATCGTCGATGGGACCTACC
>DASTCU010000030.1:0-25944 GCA_035710825.1 Candidatus Sulfotelmatobacter sp. | reverse complement strand
TGAAGCGTCTCGACAATATCCTCGGCGGCAAGGAAGTGCAGGCCGACCTGCACGACGAGCGCACCAACAAGCGCCTGCTGACCAAGGGCACGATGCTCACGCGCGAAGAGATCGAGCGCATTTCGACCCGCAACCTGAAGCGCATCAAGTATGCAGACAAGGATCCACGGGTCAACGAGCAGATCGACGAGATCGAGGAAATGACCTCGCGCCAGATCGACGTGCTCAAAAAGATCGTCAACGAGAAGAAGGACAAGCTCACCAAGGGCGACGAACTGCCGCCGGGCGTGATCAAGCTGGTCAAGGTCTACATCGCCATGAAGCGCAAGCTGAGTGTCGGTGACAAGATGGCCGGCCGTCACGGCAACAAGGGCGTCATCGCCCGCATTCTGCCCGAAGAGGATATGCCGTACCTCGAAGACGGAACGCCGGTGGAAATCGTCCTCAATCCGCTCGGAGTGCCTTCCCGTATGAACGTGGGCCAGATTCTCGAAACCCACCTCGGATGGGCCGGCTTCGTGCTGGGCGAGAAAATCACGAAACTGCTCCAGGAGAACACGCGAACCGAAGCCATTCGCCGCGAGTTGAAGGCGCTGTTCAAAGACTCGCAACTGGCGGACATCATCTCCGACATGAGCGATGAAGAGCTGGAATCCGTGGCTCCGACGCTCGCTAAGGGCGTGTTCATGGGATCGCCGGTATTCGACGGTTCCAAGGAAGGCGAGATCAAGGCATTGCTCGAACATGCCGGTCTGCCGACCTCGGGCAAGACGAATCTGCGCGACGGCATGACCGGAGAGAAGTTCGAACAGCCGGTCACCGTGGGCTACATCTACATGCTGAAGCTGTCGCACCTGGTGGACGACAAGATTCACGCGCGTTCCATCGGCCCGTACTCGCTCATCACCCAGCAGCCGCTGGGCGGCAAGGCGCAGTTCGGCGGACAGCGCTTCGGAGAAATGGAAGTCTGGGCGCTGGAAGCTTACGGTGCGGCGTTCATCCTGCAGGAGCTACTGACGGCGAAGTCCGACGACGTTTATGGCCGTACCAAGATCTACGAGGCCATCGTCAAGGGTGAAGCCGCCATGGAGCCGGGCGTTCCGGAATCGTTCAACGTGCTGATCCGCGAATTGCAGTCGCTCTGTCTCGACGTCGAGTTGATCAAGGCGTCCGAGAAGAAGCCGACCGCCAGCGCGGCAGCGGATTAAGGGCAGTGGTCAGTGATCAGTTGCAAGTCCGCAGCTGACACTGACGACTGGGTTTAGAGAAACTGAAATGGTATCGCTCAAACTACAAGCCGACTTCAACGGACTCTTCAGCAAATTGCTGTGCCTGTCGCACAAAGACACTGCACTCGACGAGTACGGCAACACCGTCAACCTTGTAGAGGGAATGCAAGTAACGGCCTTCGAAGAGAACTATGAGGACGGTAAGCGCGATGATCTGATTGCGTCCGGCACAGTTCAGCGTTCGCCGGACTGGCTTCAGTGTCGCGGTTCGCGGTGGGCATTGCGAATCGACGAGAACGGAGTAAGAACCGAATCGGATCTGCGAAGCAGTTCAGTAAGTTGAGAGTTTGAAATAAATCGGGGCCAGCTGCGAAGCACCTGCGCAGCCCGGGCCAAAGAGATACTGGCCACTGATCACTGAGCACTGGCCACTTGTTTCCAGGTGCCGTAATCGGCGGCGTAACGCTGAGAAAAGCGGAGGAACACCTTGTTTCGTTCGAGCCCATTCGAAATGGCAAATGTGATCGCGGACTTCGATGCCATTCGCATCAGTCTGGCCTCTCCGGAAAAAATCCGGAGCTGGTCGCACGGCGAAGTCACCAAGCCCGAGACCATCAACTACCGCACCTTCAAACCGGAGCGCGATGGATTGTTCTGCGCCCGCATCTTTGGCCCGGTCACCGACTGGGAGTGCCTCTGCGGCAAGTACAAGCGCATGAAGCACCGCGGCGTGATCTGCGACAAGTGCGGCGTCGAAGTTACCCTTTCCAAAGTGCGCCGCGAGCGCCTCGGCCACATCGAGCTGGCTTCGCCCTGCTCCCACGTGTGGTTCTTTAAAGGACTGCCCAGCCGCATCGGGCACCTGCTCGACATTTCGTTGCGCGACCTTGAGTCCGTGCTCTATTTCGAAGCCTACGTCGTGGTTGAGCCCGGCGACGCTCCGGTGAAAGATCGCGAGGTCATCAAGGACGAAGCCAAGTTCCGCGAACTCGACCAGCAATACCGTCCTGCCGGTTTCAAGGCGATGATGGGAGCTGAGGCGATCAAGGAACTGCTCAAGCGCGTCGATACCGAGGGCCTGGCCACCGAACTGCGCGAGAAGATGAAGAACGAGAGCTCGCTGCAGAAGCGGCTCAAGTACGCCAAGCGCCTGAAAGTCGTCGATGCCTTCCGCAAGAGCGGCAACAAGCCGCACTGGATGATCCTCGACGTCATTCCGGTCATTCCGCCGGAGCTTCGCCCGCTGGTTCCACTCGATGGCGGCCGCTTTGCCACGTCCGATCTGAACGACCTGTATCGCCGCGTCATCAACCGCAACAACCGGTTGAAGAAGCTGATGGACCTGCACGCTCCTGAAGTCATCGTGCGCAACGAAAAGCGCATGTTGCAGGAAGCCGTCGACGCCCTGTTCGATAACGGGCGTCGTGGCCGCGTGCTGCGTGGTGCCAACAACCGTCCGCTGAAGTCGCTGTCCGACACGCTCAAAGGCAAGCAGGGACGTTTCCGCCAGAACCTGCTCGGCAAGCGCGTCGACTACTCCGGACGTTCCGTCATCGTGGTCGGCCCCGAACTCAAGCTGCACCAGTGCGGCTTGCCCAAGAAGATGGCGCTCGAACTGTTCAAGCCGTTCATCTATCATCGGCTCGAGCAGACGGGCAACGTCACCACCATCAAGCAAGCCAAGGAAATGGTCGAGCAGCAGGAACCCATCGTGTGGGACATCCTCGAAGAAGTTATCAAGGACCACCCGGTGCTGCTGAACCGCGCTCCTACGCTTCACCGTCTCGGCATTCAGGCGTTTGAGCCGGTGCTCGTCGAAGGCAAGGCCATCAAGATTCACCCGCTGGTCTGCACCGCGTTCAACGCCGACTTCGACGGCGACCAGATGGCGGTTCACATTCCGCTGTCTCCGGAAGCCCAGGTCGAAGCCAGCGTGCTGATGCTGGCCTCGCACAACATTCTTTCGCCGGCGTCCGGTCAGCCCATCACCGTGCCCACGCAAGACATGGTGCTTGGTCTCTACTACCTGACCAAAGCCAAGCCGGGTGCGAAGGGTGAAGGCCGCGCCTTTGCCAACATTGAAGAAGTCCTGATGGCGCTCGACGCGGGCGAAGTGGAAACGCTCAGCCCGATCCGCCTGCGCTACTCGGGTGAACTCATCGACCTGACCACGGCCTACGACGATCAGGACATCATCCACACGGAACCGGTGCAGGTGGAGCGTGCTTTCATCAACACCACGGTGGGCCGCGCGATTCTGAACGACCAGCTGCCTGAGGGCATGCCTTTCATTAACGGCCTGCTCAAGAAGAAGGGCATTGGCGCGCTGGTCAACTACGGATACCTGCGCTTCGGGCTCGAAGTCACGGTCAAGATGCTCGATGAAGTCAAGCAGCTCGGTTTCAAATTTGCGACCCGCGCCGGCTTGTCGATCGGCATCGATGACATGGTCATCCCCGACAGCAAGAAAGTCCTGGTCAAGGACGCCGAGAAGCAGGTGGTCAACGTCCAGCAGCAGTATCTGGATGGCGCCATCACCAACGGCGAGCGCTACAACAAGGTCATCGAAATCTGGTCGGCGATTACAGAAAAAGTTGCCGACGAAATGTTCGGTGAAATGCAGCGCCGCGACAAGGAAGGCGAACTCAATCCGATTTACGTCATGGCCGACTCCGGCGCTCGCGGATCGAAACAGCAGATTCGCCAGCTCTCCGGCATGCGTGGATTGATGGCCAAGCCTTCCGGCGAAATCATCGAGTCTCCCATCACGGCCAACTTCCGTGAAGGGCTGACCGTGCTCGAATATTTCGTCTCGACCCACGGCGCCCGCAAGGGATTGGCCGACACGGCGCTCAAGACCGCCGATTCCGGCTACCTGACTCGCCGCCTGGTCGACGTCGCGCAAGACGTCATCATCAGCGAATACGATTGCGGCACCGTCGACGGCATCTACGTGCAAGGTATCGTGGAAGCCGGCGAGATTATCGAGCCGCTGCGCGACCGCATCGTCGGCCGCGTCTCGCTCGAGAAGATCAAAGATTATGACGGCAACGTCGTAGTCGACATCAACCATGAAATTACCGAAGACCTCGCGGGAGCGATCCAGGCCGCCGGCATCGAGCGCGTGAAAATCCGCTCCGTGCTGACCTGCGAATCCAAGCGCGGCGTCTGCGTCATGTGCTACGGCCGCAACCTGGCTTCCGGGCGCCTCGTCGAACTCGGCGAAGCTACCGGTGTCATCGCGGCACAGTCCATCGGCGAACCCGGAACCCAGCTCACCATGCGTACCTTCCACATCGGCGGTACCGCATCGCGAGTTTCCGAGCAGTCGCGCCTCGATGCCAAGAACAACGGCACCGTGCGCTTCATCGGATTGCAGACCGTCAAAGCCAAGTCCGGCGATCTGGTCGTGATGAACCGCCAGGGCTCGATCGCGGTGGTCGACGAGAAGAACCGCGAACGCGAGCGCTACTCGGTCGTGTACGGCGCCAAGCTGAAAGTCAACGAAGGCGATCCGGTTACCCTCGGCCAGGTTATGGTCGAGTGGGATCCTTACACCTTCGCCATCCTGACTGAAATCGGCGGCACCGTGCAGTTCAAAGACTTGCAGGAAGGCGTCACGCTCCACGAAGAAGTGGACGAAGTCACCGGACTGTCGCGCCATGTGGTCGGCGATTCTCCTGACGAGAAGCGCCAGCCTGCGATCGTCATCAAGGGCAAGAGCAGCAAGCGCTACCTGATGCCTTCGCGAGCCCACCTGATGATTCAGGATGGCGACACCGTTACCCCGGGCGATGTGCTGGCAAAGATCCCGCGCGAAACCACCAAAACCAAAGACATCACCGGTGGTCTGCCGCGCGTGGTCGAGCTGTTCGAGGCCCGCAAGCCGCATGAAACCGCCGTCATCAGCGAAATTGATGGCACGGTCAAATTCGGCGAGGTCTCCAAGGGCCAGCGCAAAATCTACGTGGTCGCCGACAACGGCACCGAAAAGGAATACTCGGTACCGCGCGGCGTTCACATCAACGTGCAGGAAGGCGAGCGCGTCAAGGCGGGCGAACCGCTTATGGACGGCCCGCTCAACCCGCACGACATCCTCGCCGTCCTCGGCGAAAAAGAGCTGCAGGCTTACCTGGTGAACGAAATCCAGGAAGTCTACCGGCTGCAGGGCGTCAACATCTCCGACAAGCACATCGAAGTGATTGTGCGGCAGATGATGCGCTGGGTGAAGGTCGAAGACGTGGGCGATACGCGGTTCCTGCTGGAAGAGCAGACCGACAAGTTCGCCTTCCGCGAAGAGAACGAGCGCGTGATTGCGCAGGGCGGCAAGCCGGCCACCGGACGTCCGCTGCTCCTCGGCATCACCAAAGCATCGCTCTCCACCGACTCGTTCATCTCGGCGGCGTCGTTCCAGGAGACCACGCGCGTGCTCACCGAAGCCTCGATCAACGGCAAGGTCGATCACCTGCGCGGCCTGAAAGAGAACGTCATCGTCGGGCGCCTCATCCCGGCTGGCACCGGCATGGAGTACTACCGCAACGTCCGCCTCTCGCCAGAGATGGAAGAGGCTGCCGCCAAGGTCCAGGCCGAAGTCTCAGCTGCGTACGAAGAAGCCGAGCGCGCTCTCGAGATGATGCGCCACGAGGGCGAAAACGAAGACCTGACTGCGGAATTACCCGCGGCCGAGTAGTTGAAACGGAAGTAATCTCGGGGGCGAGAAATCGCCCCCGAACTTGCTTCTACTATCATCTAATGACAACCAATGCACGCTAGCCCCCAGCGATTGCGTATTGAGGAACCTGCCCCACTTCCTTCTTTGCAGGCGGCGTCTCCACGCCCTAAGCTAAGTCAGGGCATGTTACGTTTCCTTCGTCTCCTCCGAATAGCTTTTTGGCGGGCGTTCGTGCACGATGCCTTCGCTATCGCCAAAGCGTCCGCCTATTCCTCCATCTTCACTTTCTTCCCGGTCCTGGTGCTTGTCGGATCTGTATTAGCGAATTGGCGCAAAGGTGCACCTTACTTGCGCGAGATTTCCTACGCCCTTGGCAGCATCCTTCCCGCTGGAGGCAATACTGCGCTGAACTACCTGAAGGGAGCGCCCAAACATCCTTTAGGATTTTTGCTGACGACCTCTCTGATTACGCTGTGGACCGCCTCCGGCGTGATGATCTCCTGGATGGAAGGCTTCCGCCGCTGCTACGAGTTGCCCAAGGCCTGGGGTCTGGTGAAGGAACGCCTGGTCGCATTTTTGCTCGTCATCTTTGCCCTGATTCCGATGGCCTTCGCCACGACCCTGGTCGCCGTCGGCAGCAAGTTTGAGACCCGCCTTCTTCCCTATCTCGACCCTGACTTCAGCGCCTACGTTCTGCTGATGTGGGGCGGCATTCGTTGGGTGATCGCCACCTTGACCAGCATCTCGGTGATCGCATTGATTTACCACCATGCGGTCCCGCGGACTCAGCCCTGGCACAGCGTGATTCCCGGCTCCATCCTGGCGACCGGCCTGTGGTTCTCGGTGACGGTAGGTTTCCGTGCCTACCTGCAACATTTCGGCGACTTCGGCACGATCTACGGATCGCTGGCCGCCGGCATGGCGCTATTGGTGTGGATGTACATGATTTCTCTTGTCGTTCTGATCGGTGCCGAATTCAATGCCCTGCTCTTTCCGCGCGCCATGTTGGGCAAAGAACTAACAGCCATCAAGCCGTAGAGACATCTTGGGTCGAAGAGTTGTGGAAGAAACGTGTCGGAGCAGAACTCATAGTGGAAGAGCGGCCCTTTAGGGCCGCGTAAGACGCGCGAATCAACCGGGCTTTAGCCCCTGTGGGCCACCAACCTCGTCGAGGAATAAATTGTCAAAAAGCGATACCAAGCCGGAGGACCCGTCTACCCCAGCAAGCCCCGCCCTGCGCCGCGCCAAGATCATCTGCACCATCGGCCCCGCCTGCAACACTGAACTCGCCATGCGCGACCTGCTACGTCTCGGCATGGACATCGCCCGCCTGAACTTCTCGCACGGCACGCATGAAGATCACGCGCAGCACATTCATCGCCTGCGCCGCGCCGCCGAGCGTGAACGGCGCACCATCTGCATCCTCCAGGACCTGCAGGGCCCCAAAATCCGCACCGGACAACTCGAGCGGCACGAACCCGTTCTGCTGAAGACCGGCTCGGTCGTGACCATCACGCCTCAGAATGTCCTGGGCAACTCGACCCGCATTTCCACGACGTTCCCCGACCTGGCGCGTGAACTCGCTCCCGGCGCCCGCATCCTGCTCAGTGATGGCCTCATCGAGTTGCGCGTCCGGACCGTCCGCCGTAAAGACGTCCTCTGCGATGTGCTCAACGGAGGCATGCTGGGCGAGCACAAAGGTATCAACCTGCCCGGGGTCGCTCTCTCCATTCCCGCGCTGACCGAGAAAGACCGCAAGGATCTCGAGTTCGGAGTCGATCACGGCATTGATGTGGTCGCCCTCTCGTTCGTCCGCACCGCCGCCGACATCAGCATGGTGAAGCAGATCATCGCCTCACACGCCAGCGATGTCCCCGTGATTGCCAAGCTCGAGAAGCCCCAAGCCATCGATCATCTGGAAGAAATTCTCGAAGCCGCCGACGGAGTCATGGTCGCCCGCGGCGATCTCGGCGTTGAGATGGCTCCCGAAAAGGTTCCCGTCATTCAGAAGCACGTTATCCGCCGCGCCGCCGCCTGGCGCAAGCCGGTGATCACCGCCACGCAGATGCTCGAATCCATGATCGAAAATCCCCGCCCCACGCGCGCCGAGGCCAGCGATGTCGCCAACGCAATCTTCGACGGCACCGACGCCGTCATGCTCTCCGCCGAAACCGCCAGCGGCCAGTACCCGCGCGAGTCCGTCTCCATCATGGCGCGTATCGTGGTCGAAGCTGAATGCAACGTCGGCGACCTCGGCCAGACCCGCCGCCGCCGCGACCATCGCGGCCTTTCAGTCGCCGAAACCATCTGCGAATCCATCGCCCACGCCGCCGAAGATTTGCCCATGGGCGCGATCGCTATCTTTACCGAAACCGGCAACACCGCGCGCATGATCTCGAAGTACCGTCCGAAAGTTCCCATTTATGCCTTCACCCACATTGCCCCGGTGGTGAATCGCGTGAACCTTTATTGGGGAGTTCATCCCGTGCGCTGCCGCCAGGCCAATTCGGCCGAGCAAATGGTGAGCATGGCGGAGCAGGCTCTGGTCCGCGGCGGTCAACTCAAGCCCGGAGATGTGTTGGGAGTCGTTGCGGGTACGCGCCAGGCCTCCGGTTCCACGAATCTGATGCGCCTGCACACCGTCACCGCCGAAGAAGCCGACCGCATCGGCCATGCGGGCACGGCTTCCAAGAAAGCGCGCCCCGCGCGCCAGCGCAAGCTATAATCCCACCTTATGCCGCAAGAGATACTCTCGGTGGCTGTCTGGGAACCCGTCCCGCAGATGGAAGCCGCCTCCCTCAATACGCTTCGAGAACTGTCGGCGATCGTCGCTTCGAAAGGTTACGGACGCGATCTGCTCTACCGCGACCGCGAATCGCACTACGTTTTTCTGCGCTACTGGAAGTCCGAAGAGGCCCGCCGCATCGCACAGGAAGACCCCGACATGCTCCGCTGCTGGGCCCGCCTGGGAAATGAAATTCAGATCCTGAAGGTCTACGAGACACTCAGCGAAGTTTTACCCTAAAGGTTCTTCTGATGAGTCATTCCGGGCCGTTCTTCAGCCCGAGCGACCTCCCGCCACGCCCGTTTCCGCCCCATCCGACAACCTCCCAAGCCGCGCGCGGCATCTATTAGCTGATCGTCGTCGGTGAATCGTTGTGTCGGCATTCGGGGGGTATGGCTACCTGGAGTTCAGGTTTTTCTAAGTGTCTGGTACTAGTGTCTGTTGCTCTTCCAATGGCTGGTTGCAGCGGAATGAAGACTGCCGCTACCCCCCCTCCCCCACAGGTCAACGTTCGGTTAAACCAATCGACTGCGAATGTATTTACCGGTGGAACTCAGCAGTTCACCGCCACGGTTACCGGAACTGACAACCTTGCCGTGACTTGGTCCGTCGACAGCGTACGCGGAGGAAATTCCACCGACGGCACGATCGCGAACACCGGTCTCTACAGCGCTCCACAGCAGTCGGGCACCCACGTGGTGACCGCAACCAGCGCAGCCGACACTACCAAGAGCGCGAGCGCCACCGTCACGGTGAGCGCCAGTGTCTCGATCAGTCCGTCGACCTCGACCATCGTCACCGGCGCCACGCAGCAATTCCAGGCAACCGTGAATGGGAACACCAGTTCCAGCGTCACATGGGCCGTGGACGGGGTGAGCGGCGGCAACTCCAGCACCGGCACAATCAGCAGCGCAGGCCTTTACACGGCGCCGTCGCAGGCGGGAAATCACACCGTCAGCGCCAGCGCCGGCACTGGGGCCGGGAACAATGCGAGCACGCAGATCACTGTCTTCTCTCTCGCAATCTCACCCGACGGAGCAGCCATCTCTCCCGGCGCGACCCAGCAGTTCACCGCAACCATTCAGGGATTGACCAACACCGCCGTGACCTGGTCGGTAGACGGCGTCGCCGGCGGGAACAACTCGGTCGGAACCGTCAGTACCGGTGGACTCTACACCGCGCCCAACGCGATCGGCCCTCACACAGTTACCGCCGCGAGCGCGGCATTTCCATCGGACACAGTCAACGGCCGCGTCACCGTCATCAATGCGGCACCGTCCGCGGTCTTGACCTACCACAACGACGACGCCCGCGACGGCGCTTTCCTCGAGGAAGTTACGCTGACTCCCTCCAACGTCAATCCCAGCCAGTTCGGCAAGCTGATTTCCTATCCCGTCGACGGCCAGATTTACGGCCAGCCGCTCTACCTGCCGCAGTTGAATATCAACGGCGCCGCCCACGATGTGGTCTTCGTCGCAACCCAGAACAATACCGTTTATGCCTTCGATGCCGGCGCCACTTCCGGCAGCGGCGCCACATTCTGGCAGATCAATTTCGGCGTGCCCAAGAGCGCTTACGATAGTGCAGGTCCCTGGCCGGTCGTCGGAATTCTCTCCACTCCCGTCATCGACGCGACCAGCAATACCATCTACGTCGTGGCTCATCTCGCCAACTCGAACCCTGAATACTGGCTGCATGCCCTGGATGTGACCACCGGCAAAGACAGGGTTTCTCCGGTCGCAATCGCCGGCTCGAATGGAAGCGACCATTTGGGGAATGGCTGCTATCAGCGAATGGGGCTGGCGCTTGATCCCCTCACCAACTGGATTTACGTTCCTTTCGGCAGCTGTCCCAACGGCTGGATATTCGCCTACGACAAAACCACGCTTCAGCAAAAAGCCGTCTTTGAAGCCACTCCCGGCGCCGGCGGCGGCGGCTTCTGGGGCAGCGGCGCTGCTCCAGCCATTGATGACTTCACCGGCGACCTCTACGTCATGAACGGCACCGATGCCGGCGACGAGCAATGGATCTATGCGCAGTCCATGACTGGTTACAACGATTCCTTCCTGCGCATCAACGCCACCGATTTATCCGTGCTCGATTACTTCGCGCCCGACGATAACGCCTATCTCTCGTCGAACGACGCCGATCTGGGCAGCGGCGGCAACGTGCTGGTTCCCGGATCGTCCTCGTTTCCGCACGAACTGCTCGGCGGTGGGAAAGACGGTCGCGTCTATGTGCTTAACCGCGACAGCATGGGCGGCTACAACAATTCTTCGAACAATGTCCTCCAGGTTGTTCACACCGGCACGACCCAGTTCGACAATATCTTTTCCACTCCTGTCTACTGGAACGGGACGGTCTACTTCCACTGCGACAACGATGTGTTGCGGGCTTTCAATTGGAATGCGGGTGCCAATGGAGGACAGCAGCTTTCGTCCAATCCTGTGGCCACCGGCAAAGCGTATTTCGGGCAGCACGGCGCAACCCCCTCACTGTCGGCCAACGGCAACAACAATGGCATCATCTGGGATATCGACAACTCCAGTTATAACCACACCGATCCGACCGCCAGCGGAGCCGCTGTGCTGCATGCCTACGACGCCGGCGACATCGCCAACGAGCTTTACAACAGCGCCGATTCGGGCAGCCGCGATCAGGCTGGACTGGCGCTGAAGTTTACCGTCCCCACCATTGCCAACGGAAGAGTTTTCGTTCCCACCGCGACCGAGCTAGACATCTACGGGCTTCTAAATCCATAGCGGCCCGCGCTTTTTCCGCGGCGAAATCGCGTTTGCCCACGCCGGCCCCCCAGCATCCTGCCGCGCGGGATTTACAATCATTCCTTGCCCGAAATATCCATACGCGAATTTCTCGACCCATCCGCCGATCCCGCCGTCCGCGGATTCCTGCACCTCCCGGAAAATGCCAACGGCGACGGCCTGATCCTCACCCATGGCGCCGGCGCAAATGCACAAGCCCCGCTCCTTCGTGCGCTGGCCGAAACTTTTGCCGCCGCCGGCTTCACCGTGCTGCGCTGTGACCTGCCCTTTCGTCAGGTGCGGCCCTTCGGCCCTCCCGGCCCCGGAGACGCCGCCCGCGACCGTGCCGGTCTCGCCACTGCAGTCGCTGCTGTAAAAAAGTTCCCGGCCAGTCGCATCTTCCTCGGAGGCCACTCCTATGGCGGGCGCCAGGCGAGCATGCTCTGCGCCGAACAGCCAGACCTCGCCGCCGCCCTCCTGCTGCTCTCCTACCCGCTGCATCCGCCGCGCCGCCCCGAGCAGCAACGCACGCAGCATCTCCCAGACCTGCGCACACCCACGCTCTTCGTCCACGGCACCCGCGATCCCTTCGGCTCCATCGCCGAACTCGAGCGCGCCATCAAAATGATCCCCGCAAAAACCAAGCTGCTCCCAGCAGAAGGAGCCGGTCACGACCTGGGATTTAAAGGAAAAACCAGAAAGGAAGAACTACTTGCCAGAGTGTCGGAAGACTTCCAAAAATTCGTGCAATGAAAACGGCGAATTTCAGATTGTAGATTTTAGATTGCAGATTAAATATCGCATGCACAGCTTTCATTCTGCAATCTGACTTCTGCAATCTGCCTTCGACAGCCCGCCATGCAATCCTAATTCACCCACCCCGACTTCCCCCCGCCGTTCCCCTTGCGAGGTTCGTTCTCCGGAGGAATGTAGTTCCCGTGCTCGTCGAAGTGCACGTCGCGGTCATGCTGCCGCATGTACACTTCAAATTTCTTCGCCGCCCGCCGCCGCTTCCAGCGATAGTACGCATTGCGGATCCCGTAATAGCGCTCCGAGAAATTGACGTTCACCATCGCCGGTTTCAACCCGCGCTTCACATACAGATATCCAAACAGCAATCCGCCAAGATGCGCGACATAGGCCACGTTCCCGCCGCCCGCCATGGCCAGAGCCAGTGTCGCCACAATCAGGATGCCCACAAAATACTTCGCCTTAATGAGGAACGGAAACGGAATCATCATGATTTCGTTGTCCGCAAACAGCATCCCGAACGCCATCAGGATGGCAAACACTCCGCCCGACGCGCCCACCGTCGTCTGTAAAGGACTGCCCAGCACGTGCGCGTAGGAAATCGCGACCGTGGTCACCGCCGCCCCAATCACTCCAATGAAATAAAGCTCAAGAAAGCGCCGTGATCCCCAAGCCTGTTCGATCGCGGCTCCAAACATCCACAGACCCAGCATGTTGCCGAACCAGTGCATGAACCCGAAATGAATGAAGCTATAGGTGACAATCTGCCAGATCCAGCCATGCTGCACCACGAGCGCAGGCATCAGGCCGAAGTACAAGTTGACGAAGCTCTCCACGGAAATCCGGGCGACTCCCAGCAGCGCCATCAGAAGAAAAATGCCCGTGTTGATTCCCAGCAGCCACGTCACCGCCCGGGTGAAGGGCGGAAAGCTCAACATCATGGGTTCGCGCGATCGTCGCACCGAATGGCCTCTCGTACATTCTACTCTGACACGGGGAAGTTACCGCTCGGGCACAGGTACGATCGCCAGGCTGCGATGTCCCGTCCCGTCCACCGCCCGCACCCCAAAGATCACATTATCTTTCGACATCTTCATGGTGGCGCGAGTCGCATTGCCCACGTTCTGCGCGTGTTCCCACTCCGGACTCGACGTCGCCCGCCACACCACTTCGTACGCGGCCGCACCGGTCGAAGCTTCCCACGTCAGCGTCGAATCGTTCTCCAGGTCTTTGGTCAGCAGATGCACATTCGCGGGAGGCGCCGGAGCCCCCGCCAACGACGCCAGTGTCGCCGCGTTCAGCCGCGCCACATGCGCCACGTACTCGTAGTCCACAAATCTCGGCAGATCGCCATATTGCACGCCGTTTTCGATGCGCACATTCTGATGCTGGTGATGAAAGTCCTCGCGAAATTCCGTCAGCCGCACCGCCGCGAATCCCTGCTGGTTGAACGAATAATGATCCCCCCCGCGCAAATATCGGTCCAGCCGGAACACCAGCATCGGCTTCACGCCCGCATCATAGGTCCGTCCCACTTCGGCGATATACCGCGCTACTTCCCGCGACCCGGAATCGTTCTCCCCGCCCAAGCCGCGAATGCGTCGAATGTCCTGCTCCGTGGCCGCCACCGGCACGCCCTCGGAAAACACCCGCACCACCGAGTGATCCTGCTCCGCACTCTTGTCCCCGCCCACAATATCGTTGTTGAGGACCGCCTCCAGTTCCCATCCCTCATCCTTCGCCATCTTCGCGAAATGATGGCTGCCGTTCAGCCCCTGCTCCTCACCCGCCACCGTCAGGAAGATAATCGTCGCTCGGAATTTCAGCTTGCTCAGCACCCGCGCGCACTCCAGGCTGACGGCTGTTCCGCTGCCATCGTCATTCGCCCCGGGCGCATCGCCACTCACATCTAATGTGTCGCTATTCCGCGAATCGTAATGCCCCGTCACCAACACGATGCGTTTCGCGTCAGCCGGCTCCGTGCCCTTCAACACCGCATAAACATTGGTGATTTCGGTAGGCTTGGGAATGCGCTCGACCGGTCCTTCGGTGAAGCTGTCGGTCTTCACCTCCAGGCATCCTCCGCAATCTTTCGAATAGCGTTCGAACTCCGACTTGATCCACTCCCGCGCCGCCCCAATTCCGTGCCCGCTGGCAATCGCAGCCGGATCCTGCGCCGAAAGCGTCAACCGCGTGCCAAAGCTCACCAGCTTTTCGATGTTTGCCTGGATCCGTTGCGCAGAAATCTGCTGCAACGCCGCTGCGATCTTCGGATCGGCGCCCATCGCCGGCTCTGCTGCAGCCTGCGCCACAGCATTCGTCCCCAGCGTCGCCCACAGCACAAATGTGCAGCCCGCCACCTTCGAGAGATTCGCTATCATTTCTTCCCCAATCCCCATCGGGCGAATCCCGTAGGCCGACAACACCCCGGTTTGCCAGAAAAATCTCTTGCTTCCGCCCTACCCCACTTGACCAACCGCCGGGGAGAATCTAAATATTAACAGGAGGGTTCTTATGGCCTTGGGAGGCTTTATGGTGCTTTGTCCCGAATGCGAAAACCACCTGGATGTCGAAGAGGAAGAAGTCGACGAGGGTGAAGTGATTTCCTGCCCTGAGTGCGGCACTGACTTCGAAGTCGTCACTACCAGTCCGCTCGAACTGAAAGCGGTTGAAGAAGGCTACGAAGAAGTAGACGATGAAGAGGAGGAAACCGAAGACGGTGACTACTCCTAGCCTCCGCCTGCCATCATCATCCGCGAAAGTTTCTCCCGTCCGGTTTTTCCTGGTTGTGCTTCTCCTCGCGACGCTGGTTTCTCCGCCCATGGCCGCGGCCCAGAAGTCCAAGAGCAAGGATAAGGATAGGGACAAGCCCTATGCCCTCATCGCCGGCACCGTCTGGGGGCCTGACGACCGCCCGGCCTACGGCGTCCGGGTGAAGATCCGCCGCTCCACCGACAAGCCCAAGAAAGTCCGCTGGGAGGTTTTCTCCGACCACAATGGCGAGTTCGCCCAACGCGTTCCAGCCGGCGAGGCCGACTACATCATGACCGCCGATCTCAAGGGCATCAAATCCGCCGACGGCAAGCCCCTCCATGCCCAGGAGGTCACGGTTCACATTTATAACGATGAGCGCGAAGACACCGGAGTCCACCTGACGCACTAGATTCCCGTCCCCCCAAATCGTGAGACAATAATGACAACATGAATCACACCCGCTCGGTGATCCAAGTTACGGCTATCCTCTGCGCCTGGTTAACCGTCTTTTGTGCGCTGGCCCTGGCCGCTCCCGACAAAAAGGAGAAAGCCTCCGGGCGCCTGCTGCTCGGCAAGGTTCTCGACACGCAGGATAATCCTCTCTCCGACGCCGTTGTCTACATCACCAACACCCGCTCTCGCGCCGTGAAAACCTACATCGTCGGCCCCGACGGAACCTACCGCTTTCCCGCGCTCTCCACCGCCGTCGACTACGAGGTCTATGCCCAGTTCAAGGGACATAAAAGCGACACCAAGTCCGTCAGCCAGTTCGACGATCGTCCCCAGGTCTATCTGGACCTCAAGATCGATACCCGCTGACCCTGCTGGCAGCACCAATCCCGCAACTTTTCACTCTGCATCCGGGTTCTAGATAATACTGATATCTGTCTGGAGGGTCATTGTGAACGTTACGCGCTCTTCTCAATTCTTTCCTCGCAATACCTTTGCGGCAGGCGCTATTTTAGCGTCCGTGCTGCTCTGGGCTGCCTCGTCGTTCGCGCAAGGGGGAACGATGAGCCCTTATCAGGGCGAGCAGGATGGCGTCAGCGCCGGCGGCAAATGGACGGAGTTTCAATCCGAAGACAAGATGACCGGAGCCAAGAAAGTGCGCTTCGAACTCGTGTCCGACAATTATTTCCGCGAAGATCCCAATTACAAGCCCCGAGTCGAACTTTTCTGTGAGGACGGCAAGCTCAAGCTGGCCGACTTCAATCCCGGCGTCCGCCTGCCTCCCCCGAATCGTCCTGGCTTCTGGGGCCAGCCTCAACTCGAAGTCGAAGTCCGCATCGACGACTTCCACGCTCGCCATGGATGGAACTGGGTGCGCGGCCACTTTCTCTCGATGGACAAGGGCACAGTCCGCGGCCTGCTCGGCGCACAGATTTTCAAAGTGGCCCTGCGCACGCGCAGCGGCCGCCAGATCGCCGAGTTCTCCCCGGCCGGTCTGGACGTAGACCAGGTCCGCCACGCCTGCGACATCACTCCCAAAAAGCCAAGTAAAGATTAACGAAGTATCTGGGAACAATCGCGCCCCACTTCTCACGCGTCCTTTGCGCGAGAAGTGGGGTTTTTCGCTTGAGGTTTATATGCGTAAAGTGCCGGTCCGGCTCCGTAGCGGCGCCGTCCCGGCGGCTGTCGTGGCGTCGTCCTCGCCGCCACACCAGACGCTAAGGTAAGGCCGTAGGTTTCCATCAAATCCCGCCACTCCACCGTCACTTGCCAGCCGACCCCATCTGCTGGCACCTTGGAACATAATCACCCGAGGTGGCAATGGACAGCAGCATGGTTTCCGGCCTGGCGTTTTTGCTATTCGTAGTCGGAGTCCTTATCTACGCAGTCATTCTGTATAACGGCCTGGTGCGCCTGCGCAACGAAAACGACCGCGCCTGGGCCAACATCGACGTGCTGCTCAAACAGCGTCACGACGAAATTCCCAACCTGGTCGAGACCGTCAAGGGATACATGCAGCACGAGCAGCAGACGTTGCTCGCCGTCACCCAGGCTCGATCCGCATCGATGAGCGCCTCCAGCATTCCCCAGAAAGCGGTGGCCGAACTGCAGGTGACCAGCGCTCTGCGCGGTCTTTTTGCCGTGGCCGAAAATTACCCACAGCTCAAAGCCAACGAAAATTTTCTCAAGCTGCAGAACCGCATCACCGAACTGGAAGAGCGCATCGCCGATCGCCGCGAGTTCTTCAACGACGACGTCAACACCTACAACACCCGCATCGGCCAGATCCCCGACGTCTTCGTAGCCAGCTTCATGTCTCTGAAGCCGCGCGAAATGTTCAAAGTTTCCGACGACGACCGCCGGCAAGTGGAAGTGAAGTTCGCGGGCACGGGCGCGTAAGAGTGGATTTCAGATTGCAGATCTTAGATTTGAGATTATTTCAGAGCAGACAATTGCAGATTTTCATTCTTCAGCCCATAGACCTCAGCCCTCTGAATTCGGGCTTGCTCTGCGTCCTCTGCGAGAGCTCGGCGTGCTCTGCGCTCAAAAGCTTGTTTCCAAAATCTTAAACCGCTGAGGTCGCGGAGAAAAGCCGCAGAGTCCGCAAAGAAAACTACTCACTCTTGGACAGTTTGAAGAGTCCTTGGAAACTTTGAAACCTGCCCCTATGCCAGCAGCCGTGCCGCATCCTTCGCGTAATAAGTCAGGATAATGCTCGCCCCTGCCCGCCGGATACTCAGCAGCGATTCCATCATGACGCGATCGCGCTCGATCCATCCATTGCGTGCTGCCGCCTCGATCATCGCGAACTCGCCCGAGACTTGATAAGCCGCGAGCGGCAGGTCGAACCGCTGCCGTGCCGCCGCAATCACGTCCAGATATGGCATCGCCGGCTTCACCATGATCATGTCCGCGCCTTCTTCAATGTCGGCTTCGATCTCGCGCATCGCCTCGAGCAGGTTGGCGCCATCCATCTGATAAGAGCGCCGGTCTCCGAATTGCGGCGCCGAATCCGCCGCCTCGCGGAACGGCCCGTAGAACCCCGACGCAAACTTGGCCGCATAGGAAAGAATCGGAATGTTGATCAGTCCAGCGTCATCGAGCGCCCGCCGGATCGCCGCCACCCGTCCGTCCATCATGTCCGAGGGCGCAATAATGTCGATTCCCGCCCGGGCCAGCGATACGGAAGTACGCGCCAGCAACTCCAGCGATGCGTCGTTGACGATCTCGTATTCCGTCGTCGCGGCCGGCGGCGCTGCTACCGCCGCTCCCAGCGACTGCGGAGTCGCCTTCACGATCCCGCAATGCCCGTGCGACATGTACTCGCACAAGCACACGTCTCCCATCAGCAACAATCCCGGAACTTCTCGCTTGATGGCCCGCGCCGCCTGCTGCACGATACCGTTCTCAGTCCACGCCCCCGTGGCAACCTCATCCTTCTTATCCGGCAGGCCAAACAGAATCACTGAAGGCACGCCCAGCGAATGCACTTCCCGCGCTTCCTTCACCGCCTGATCCACCGAGAGATTGCACACGCCCGGCATGGAGCGCACTTCTTTCCGCACACCCTCGCCCGGACACACGAACATCGGATACACAAAAGCGTCCGGAGTCAGGCGAGTCTCCGTGACCAGGTTGCGCATCTCCGCCGTGCGGCGAAGGCGCCGAAGGCGCGTAGTAGGAAATGCCATAGCAGATCACCAATAGGAGCGATTTGACCAACACCCGTACCCGTTAATTCTAGTCCATCCCGGAACCTTCAGCAGGAGCGGACCACGAACGACTGACCACTAATCACTGACCACTGATCACCGATCACTGGCCCCTGACCCCTGCTGCTGGTGACCGAAGTAACCACCGCCATTCCCCCAGTTCCTCGGAATCCCATATTGACTCCCATAGAATGAGAGCCGGATGAGTCTGCTTCGACGCTACCGCTGGTTTGCTGCGGCGGCCGGAATTACTCTGGCCTTTACCGTCGTGTCGTTGACGGCTCATCGTGGCCCTGCGCTCACCGCTTTTGCCGACCTGACCGAGTGGGCCGTGCTGCTGGGTGTTACTGCTATTGCTGTACTCAATGCGTGGACTGGTCCTCGCCAGCAGCGCACTTTCTGGGTGCTGATGTCCCTTGGGTTCCTGTTGTGGGCGGTCAACGGCACCGCCTGGATCGTTTGGGAAATCGTGCTACGCCGCCCCATTCCTGATCCCTTTGTCTTCGACATCGTTCTCTTTTTTCACGCCGTGCCCATGTTCGCCGCCGTCGCCTGGCGTCCCGACCTGGTCAGTAACGAAGGCAAAGTCCGTCTTGGCGTGCTCAATTTTCTGATGGTGTTGGGCTGGTGGGTTTTTCTCTACGCCTTTATCGTCTTCCCGCATCAGTACGTCGTGCTCAACGTGAAGAGCTACGACATTTATTATGATCGTCTCTACGGCTTGGAAAATGGGCTGCTCCTGGCCGTCTTGGCAATCGCCGCGGTCACCAGTTCCGGAGGATGGCGCCGGCTCTATCTCCACTATCTTGTCCCGCTGGCGGTGTACTCCGTCAACTCCCAATTTCTCGACCGCGCCACTGCCAACAGCACGTACTATTCCGGAAGCCTGTATGATGTGCCGCTGGTTGCGACCATCACGTGGTTGGCCGCGGCCTCTCTCTCTGCGCGAAATGAAGACCTGCAAAGCGTCCAATTCAATCTTCATCCCAAATGGAAAAAAGTCGTTCCGCGCACGGCCATGCTGGCCATCTTGTCTTTGCCCGTGATCGGCATCTGGGCCGCGCTGTTCGACCGCTCTCCCGGCCCCTCGCGGGCGTTCCGCATTTTCGCGGTCCTGGCTGCCATGGTGCTGCTCGGCACCTTCGTTTTCCTGCGCCAGTATTTACAGGATCAAACTCTCATCGCCGTGCTGCGGGATTCCCGCCGCGCCTATGAAAGCCAGAGAGAGCTGCAGAACCAGCTCGTGCAAAAAGAGAAACTCGCCTCACTCGGCAACCTGGTCGCCGGAGCCGCCCACGAAATCAACCATCCTCTCAATGCCATCATGAGTTATTCCGAGGAACTCTGGAGCAGCGCGCGCCTCACCGAGGAACAGAACAAGCTGCTTCGCAAGATTGTCAACCAGGCCCGCCGCACCGGCGACCTGGTCGCCAATCTGTTGAGCTTCGCCCAGCAGGCTCCCGGAGAAAAGACTCTTGTCGATCTTGGCGTGTTGTTGAAGCGCGCCACCCAGATGCTTGAGGCTCGGCGTCCGTCCGTCGCGGTTGAGATCCGCCTCGCGATTGAAGCCGATTTTCCACCCGTCTTTGCCAATGCGAACCAGTTGTTCCAAGCCTTCATCGAGATCATCGAGAACGCTATCGATGCCCTCGAAGAATCCGGCGGCGGCTCCCTGCAAATTACCGCCATGCGTCACCAGGCCGACGTCGTGCTGCATTTCTCCGATACTGGTCCTGGCCTTCGCGATCCGGAGCGCGTATTCGATCCCTTCTACACCACCAAGCCCGTCGGCAAAGGCACCGGCCTGGGCCTGAGCGCGGTGTATGGCGTCATTCAGGATCACAACGGCCAGATCACCTGCCGCAACCGTCCCGAAGGCGGCGCGTTGTTCATCGTTACGCTCCCCGCCACTGCTGAACCGGTAGCCCAAGGCGCAGGCGCAGCCGGCTAACTGTCATCAAAGATAACTTCTCCGTGATCCCCAGTGTCCTCTGCGGTTTGATTCTTGTCTGACCCAGCACCGCCCACCGCACTCCTGTACCATAAATTGCGATGTCCTCTGCTTTGGCCCACAGCTCGGCCCGCGTGCTGGAGTTCGAATCGCTGCGCGACCTTCTCCGCGGATACGCCTCTTCCCCGCTGGGCCAGGGCCGCATCGCGGCGCTCGCGCCCTCCACGGATCGAGCCTGGATTGAAAGCCAGCAAGCCCTCACCAGCGAAATTCGCGAGTTTCGCCGCGTTGGGGGGCGCTTTGATTTTTCCGCGCTCGTCGAGATCGGTTCTCTGCTCGATAAATCCCGCATCGCTGGCGCCGCCCTGGAGACCACCGAGATTCGCGACGTGATTCTGGTTGTCGATCGCGCCGCCGAATGGCGCCAGATTGCCTTGCAGCCCCCCGCAGCCATGCGCTCGGAGTGGACCAACGTTCGCTCACTTTCATCCCGCATCGCCGACTTCACCGACTTCCTGCGTTCTTTCCGCAACAAGATTCAGCCCGACGGAACGCTCGACGACAAAGCCTCGCCTGAACTCGCCCGCATCCGCCGCGAAATCGAAAAGCAGCGCCGCGCCATCCAGGAATCCTTGCGAGGCTATCTGCGCCGCCTCGCCGAAGGCGGCACCGTGCAGGATGAGCTGATCACCATCCGCGGCGAGCGCTTCGTCATCCCCGTCAAGATCGAGCAGAAGCGGCGCGTCCAGGGGGTCGTCCACGGGGCCAGTTCGAGCGGCCAGACTGTCTTCATCGAGCCCTTGGAAACGATCGAGCAGAACAACGAATTGGTGCGCCTGCTGGAAGAAGAACTGGTGGAGATCCATCGCATCCTCATCGAGATGACGCAGCGTATTGGAGCGAATGCGGATCAGATTCTGGCGGCAGTCGATGCCCTGGCAGAGTTGGAGCTGCAATTTGCGAAAGCCCACTTTGCCGAAGACTACAACTGTGTAGCCGTTCAGCTGAGCGGCAGCGCGCGGCCCGAGAGCGGGAAGGCGGAAGCCGAGGCGCGGCTGCTCTTGCAGAACGCGCGCCATCCATTGCTGGAGCGGAATCTTAAAGCGAAAGGGGCCAGCGTCGTCCCGGTCTCGGTTGAACTCGAAGGCGAGCGCCGCCAGCTCATCATCACCGGGCCAAACACCGGCGGCAAAACCGTCACGCTCAAGACGGTCGGCCTGCTCGCGCTGATGGCGCAATCCGGCCTGCCAGTTCCTGCCGACCGCGCCGAACTGCCCGTGTTCGACGCTGTCCTCGCCGACATCGGCGACTACCAGTCGATCGAGCAGAATCTTTCTACGTTCTCCGCACACGTCACCAATATCGATTTCATCTCGCGCACCGCCACCGCGCGGTCGCTGGTGCTGCTCGATGAATTGGGCTCCGCCACCGATCCCGAGGAAGGCGCTGCTCTCGCCGTCGCCATTGCAGGGCACTTCGGCCGCATCGGCTGCATGACTGTGATCTCTACCCATCACACTTCGCTCAAGGTTTACGGCGCGAACACTCCCGGGGTGCTGAACGCTTCGGTCGGATTCGACGAAGCCACGCTGCAGCCGACGTACGAGCTGAAGATCGGAGTGCCCGGTGCGTCGGCGGGCATCAACATCGCCCAGCGCCTCGGGCTCAATCCCGCAATCATCGAGGGCGCCCGCTCGCGTCTCGGTACGCAGGCCCGCGATGTCGGGCAGTTTCTCGACAAGCTGCATGCCGATCTGCGCGCAGCCGAGCAAGAGCGGCTGCGCCTCAAAACCCGCGAGCAGGAGCTCGAGCGAGAGAAGAACCGCTTAGCAGTTGAAGGAAAGAAAGATCAGCAGGTTAAGATCCGCGAGATGGAGCAGAAGCTCGAAACCCTGCTGCGCGACTTCGAATACCACGCTCGCGAGGCCGTGAGTGCGGTGCAGGATCGCGCCGCGGCGCAGAAGCTCTCGAAAGACGCCGAGCGCCGCATCGCCAAGCTGCGCCGCGAATTCCGCGAGCAATTCGACTCGACCATCGTTGCCCACTCGACCGGAGCTGACCGCGGCGATCCTCACGCGCAGCCGCAACTGGTGAAGCACGTCTCCGAAGGCGATACGGTCAAGCTGAAGTCCACCGGGCGTCCGGCGCGAGTCGCGCGCAAGATTGACGACAATCACTTCGAAGTCGAAATGGGCGCGCTGAAGATGAAGATCGCGCGCGACGACATCGCCGAAGTGCTGGCGGGCGCGCGGGCGGTGGAGTCGCCGGTCAAAGCGGCGCGCGCCCGCGGCATCTCTGTGTCGCTGGAAAGCGAAGGCGCGAACGTACCCAGCGAGATCAACGTCATCGGCCAAAATGTGGACGACGCCTCGCGCGAAGTGGAAAAGTTTGTCGACCGCGCGTTCCTGGCCGGACTGCCTCGCGTCCGCGTGGTCCATGGCAGCGGCATGGGCATCCTGCGCAAAGCCCTGCGCCAGCTGCTGCAGCAGCACCCTCATGTGGCGTCGGTCGCTGAGCCTCCGCAGAACGAGGGGGGCGGCGGGGCGACGGTGGTGGAGTTGCGGGTCTGAGCTGTGGAAAAAGTGTTCCTGCAGGAACACATTGTCACTTTTCTGGAGTCCTATGCTCCGTGTATCTCATTGAAAAATAACATAGAGCGAGCGCTCTCGACTGTCCTCTGATTGTCTGATAAATTGTCCGACATCTAGGGGGCCGAATGGTCAACCCTTCCCGAAGGGGGCGGCAGAAGATCTCAACCACGATCGCGCCGGAGACGCTGGAGTACCTGGAGCGGTTGATTGCAAAGGGCGAAGCTGGGACGCTGGCGGTGGCGATGGATGCGGCGATCGGAAAATTGCTGGTCTACGAGAATCGTGAGCGGCTGGAGAAGGATACGGCTGCATATTTTGCGAATATGACCGACGAAGAAGCGGAGGAAGAACGCCGCCTGGAGGCGGCGCTGACGCAGAGTGCGGAGAACGACAGTGAGCGATAATCCACGGCCGCGCCGCGGGGAGATCTGGTCGGCGAACCTGGGAAATCCGCCCACGCGGCATTGGGTGCTTGTGGTCTCGCTGGATCAAAGAAATTTAAGCGACCGGACCGAATCGGTGCTGGTGGTGCCGCTCAGCAGCAGCGGGCCGGAAGGGACGACCGTGGTGCAGCTTCCGCCGGAAGAAACCGGTTTGCCAGAGGCATTGTATGTGAAGGGACATTTGCCACAGATTGTTCCCAAGCGCGCGTTGTTGAGGCAGGAGCGCAGCATTCTTTCGGCGGCGCGCATGGGAGAGATCGCAGGGGTGATCCGGCGCAGCTTTGATCCGGACGCGCCGTGGCTTAGGGGATAGGGATCCGCACGCCTCTCCAGCACCTGAACCTGTATGTTGTGCTTCGGTGACGATGGTCCCGCTCGCGACAATCACCCAGATAATCTCAGTCTGCGCGCAGCGCCTTCAGTGGATCCGTCGAAGCGGCTCGACGTGCCGGGAGAATACTGGCGGCCGCGGCGCAAACCCCGAGCACAAGAATTGAAAAACCGAACACCTGCGGATCCCAGCTGCGGATCTGGAATAGCTGCGCGGCCATGAGGCGTCCCGCGCCGATGGCCAGAGGGATTCCAAGCAATAAACCAATAGCCATTAGCAGAAATGCCCCCCGCAGGACCAGTCGCACAATGTTCAGCCGGTCGGCTCCGAGAGCCATGCGCACTCCGATCTCGCCGGTTCGGCAGGCAACCATGTAGGCCATCAGCCCATAGAGGCCGATGGCCGCCAGCAGCATGGCGATGACGCCGAATGTCCCGGCCAAGCGCGCGACCATGCGTTGTTGGTCAAAATTTGAGGCCACCTGCTCGTTCATACTCTGCACGGTAATGATAGTAAGGTTGGGATCGATATCGGCGAGAACCTTATGAAGCTGCGGCTCAAGATTGAGGGCATGGCCGCGTACCAGCAGTTGGATACTGTTTACGAAATGCGTTTGTATTTCGTTGCGCTGTAGATCAGCGTTGGAATAGTGGACACCCTGCTCAAGCGGCAGAAAAAACATGGGCCTTGCGGGCTGGTCTGGATCGGTGTACTTGGCGTCACGCGCTACGCCGACGATTTCAAACGTGCCGGCATATCGGGAGCTGTCCATGCCAAAGTGCTTGCCGAGGGGATCTTCGTTGGGGAAGTACTTCCTGACGAGCGATTCATTCACAATCGCCACTGGGCGCGAGGCGCTGGAATCACTTTCCGCGAATTCGCGTCCGTGGACGATGCGCTGTCCGACGGTCGAAAAATACTGGCGACTCACTCGGTCCCAAGAGACACCCTCCGCCATATCAGCCTTTGGATCACCCCTCCCTTCTATCGCAATCAATTCACCCCAGTTATTGCCGCTGAGCGGACTGTAGCCCGCCAGGCTCGCGCTCTGCACATTCGGCAACCGCACCAGTCCATCTTCGATTGTGCGATAAAGCGCGTCGAGGCGTTCCGGGGCGTAACTGTCCAGAGGAGGATTGATCTGAACACTGATGCGATTTTGGATGTCGAACCCAAAATCCTGACTCTCCAGATTCCGCAAGCTCGCGGTCAGTAATCCGGCGCAGGCAAGCAGAACCAGGGAAAGCGCCGCTTGGCTAACCACCAGTATCTTCTGCGGCAGCGCTGCCCCGCCGCGAGTGCCGCGGCCTGCTCCGTGCAGGGCCTCTGCCGGATCGGAACGCGAAGCAAGCCACGCGGGCACAACGCCAAACATCACACCGGTGAGGAGTGAAAGCACGAACGCAAATCCGAGAACCGGCAACGAAGGTGTGGCACTGATGGGCGTAAAGGTGGCGCTGTGAAATGCCAGCGCCAGCATCAGACGCGCTCCCACGTATGCAATCCCTAATCCTGCAATGCCGCCTAACACAGAGAGCAGTACAGCCTCCGTCAACTGCTGGCGAATCAGTCTTGTTCGCGCAGCCCCCAGAGCCAGGCGCACCGCAGTGTGGGAGCGGCGGGCGGCTGCGCGTGCCAGTAGCAGATTGGCCAGGTTGGCGCAGGCGATGAGGAGTAAGGTTCCACAAATTATTAAGAGGATACGCAGACTCGCGCCGTAGTTTTCCCGTAAGGAAGTGACACCGCCTCCGGCCGGAGCCAGCCGGATAAATTTCTGCGGAATTGAAGGCTCAACCTGCGGTTTGAATTCGGCCGGCACCTCATCTTCGTCACGGAGCCAGCGTTGAAGCACCGGCGTTAGCCGGGCAGGAAGTGCTTGCACGCTCGCACCCGGCCTCAACCTGCCAATGGCATAGAGCCATTGGCGCTGATTCGTACTCATGTTTGCACTCTGGCCGTCGAACAGAATCTCCTGTTGCAGGGGCAGCCAAAAGTCCGGCGGATCGCTCCGCAG
>DASTCU010000029.1:0-12786 GCA_035710825.1 Candidatus Sulfotelmatobacter sp. | reverse complement strand
GATTGCTGCCCTGCATCGCATCGGAGAACCGATGGATGTAGCTGGCGCGGTGGTGTTTCTGGCATCGAAAGCAGCCGCGCTGATCACCGGCGAGACGATTCTCATCGATGGCGGCTGGACGGCCCGGTAGCGTACCAATCCTACGGCTGCTAGTTCTGGATGTGGTGATCTTGGCAGAGGAGCGTGAAAGATTCTCACTTCAAGACCGCTTGGTTGGACGCGCGCCCGGCCGTTTAGATAGCCGGCCCTTAAATTCGTGCGCCTTCATGTCCACTTTTCTACCGCGGAACCGCACGCCTTCCGCCTCCAGTCGGAGTCGCTGCTCGATTGCCGAATCTCCGGTCAGTTTGATGGCGCCGCCCGCGCCGAGCACACGTTGCCACGGTAATCCGAACCCTCGCCGCAGCACCCGCGCCACAAGCCGCGCCGCTCCGGGCATTCCCGCCGCGCGCGCCACTCCGCCATAGGTCGAAACTTTCCCCGGGGGAATCGCGCGAATCGCGCGCTCGATCCGAAGCCGGGTTTGCCCCAATTCCTCAGAATCTTTCTTGGATTTTTTCATGGGTAGTGCGGAGGCCCACCCTTGTCACGCTTTTTGCGACAGGGTGGGGATTTTGATTTCAAAGTAAGTATTTAAGTATTGAAGAGGTCTGCTATCGAAGGAATCGTTATGCTGCCGTCCGAAACGATTCCAGGGCCTCATACTCCGACGGATGCACCTCAAACACGGTCAGCAACTTCGTGACCTGCAGCAGGTCGCCAACGCGCTTGGTCAGATTCGCCAGTTTAATATTCGCGCCGGCGTTGTGGGCGGTCGTATGCAGCGCCACCAGCGTTCCCAGCCCGCCCGAATCGATGTAGTTTACTTCGCCCAGGTTGAGCACAATCCGCTTGGCACCCTCGGCGATCGCTTTCTTCACTTCTTCTCGCAGCAGTGACGATTCCTCGCCAAACACAATCCGCCCGCTGCAACTAACGGCGATAATTCCGTCCACGGTTCGTTTCGTAAGTTTCAGTTGCATGAGAATCTCCTTTGCGGCCGCCCGAGTCTGTTTGCCTCAGCCGCATCCGCACAAATCCTTGGTAAAACAGCGTACCGCTTGCGCTTAACCTTCGCAACCCCAGATTCTCTGCGTTTTCCGCACCTCTTTGCGGTTTTGCTTTTTCATCCTGTGTTCGAACCGAAACTCATCCCGTATAATCGATACTTCGCCCTCATGAGTTATACCGTCCTGGCCCGCAAATATCGTCCGCAGAAGTTCTCTGAGGTCATCGGACAAGAGCACGTCACCCGCACCCTGCAGAACGCCATTGAGCAGGGACGCACCGCCCACGGCTACATTTTCAGTGGGCATCGCGGCATCGGCAAGACCACGGTCGCGCGCATCCTCGCCGCGGCTCTGAACTGCCGCTCCAAAGATCACCCTGTCCCCGAGCCTTGCGGAGTCTGTGAGTCGTGCACTGAAATCCGCGCCGGAAACTCGGTTGACGTCATGGAAATCGATGCCGCCACCAACCGCGGCATTGACGAGATCCGGGAGCTTCGAGAGGCTGCCCGCTACCGTCCTGCGCGCGACCGCTTTAAAATCTACATTCTCGACGAAGCGCACCAGATTACCGACGCCGCCTTCAACGCGCTCCTGAAAACGCTGGAAGAGCCACCCGACCACATTGTCTTCATGCTTGCCACCACGCAGCCTGAGGACATCCCGCAGACCATCCGCTCCCGCTGCCAACACTTCAGCTTTCGCGCGGTCAAGTTCGACGACATCGTGGGCCAGCTTCGCGATCTGCTTACCCGCGAAAAAATCGAAGCCGACGATGATGCCCTCGCCTTGCTGGCCGAGGCTGGGGATGGTTCCATGCGCGACGCGCTTTCCATTCTCGATCAGGCGATTGCGTCCTCAACTGGCAAGCTCACCGCCGATTCGGTGCGCAATCTGGTCGGCGCCGCGCCCGCACACATTCTCGAACAGGTGATGCAGGCGGTCTCTGAATCGAAGAGCGAAGAGATTCTTCGCCATGTCGACCACCTTATCAGTGAAGGGCATAGCCCCACTCACTTCGCGCGTCAGATGGTGCGATTTCTGCGCAACGCCACCGTGGCCAAAATCGCTGGGAAAGATTCCGCGCTCCTGCAAATTTCCAGCGAAGAGCGCGAACGGGTGGCACGCGTTGCCGAATTATTCGCGGAAGAGGATCTCACGCGCCATCTGCAGATCATGCTGCGCACACATAGCGAGCTCGGATACAAGCAGGAGCAGCGCTTTCATCTCGAACTAGGCCTGCTGAAGATGGCTCATGCGCAGCGGCTCATCCCAATTGAGCAACTGCTGAGTGATGTGGCTGCAACGCCCGGCGCCGGCTCGCAAAGGCCGCAAGCCAGGCCGGCAATCTTAAGCGCTGCATCGAACTCGGAAACGCGCCGCCCCGAGCCTCCCGCCGCGCGTTCCAATTATGTGAGCCCTTTTGCCGCCGACTCGGCCCGCAAGGGTACGCCGCGCCAGGAGGACTCTTCCTCCTCGGTTGCTCCACCAGGTCCGCGCATCGTGGCTGCCGCCAGCCAACCCGAACCGATAATCATGGGATCGGCCGCTCCCGCACCCGATCGCGACCTCGACAGCGATCGTAGAGATGTTGCCCGCAGCGTCCCTGCTGGCGCAATTGAAGTTGCCGAGCGTGAGGCACAACCGCAAGATGAGGCACACCAAACCAAGCCGATGTCCTCGGATGGGCCTGACGAAATAGAAAAGCTGCAATCTGCCGTGCTCCAGGCGCTGACAGACGCGAACCAGCGCATCCTCGTTTCGATGCTTTCCGCTGGCGAATGGAGCGTGCAAGGCAACGAGTTGGTGATCAAAGTTGCCGAGTCGCAAACTGTCGTGGACATGTCGCTTGGGCGAGAAGGGAAGCGCCTGGCCATCGCCTCCGCGAGCGGAGTGCTGGGCCGGGCGGTAAAACTCAAAGTGGTTCCCGGCGCGACGCCACCTGCGGGTGAAAACAAGCGCAATGGCGGTTCGCGCCTGACACCGGGACCCGGCGGCCGCGGTCGGGCCGAGCAAGACCCGATCGTCCGCCGCATGCAAGAAAAATTCGGCGCTGAAATTCGCACCGTGATCGATTATCGAGACAAACGATGAAAGGAGCGGGAAAAACTGAGCGATTGGGAAGCTTAGTAATTGAGTGATTGAAACACGCGCAAGCAGACATCTTGAAGCGCCTGCTTTTCAGATTACAAAATTACCCGATTACCCAATTTCCAAATTTCCCAATTACTCAATTTCCATGGGTGGCTTCAATCTTCAAGAGCTGATGTCCAAAGCCAAAACGCAGTACGAGGCTCTGCAGAAAAAAATGCGGGAGACTGTCGTCGAGGCCACGTCCGGCGGTGGCGCCATCACCGCGAAAATGGACGGCCGTAAGCAGCTTCTCAGCCTCCGCATCGATCCCGAAGCGGTGAAATCCGGCGACGTCGAAATGCTCCAGGACTTGATCCTCGCCGCCGTCAATGAAGCCGCTCGCAAAATCGACGCTCAAATGCAATCCACCGTCGGGGGTATGCTAGGCGGGATGGGCATCCCAGGCCTTTAGGACGATGCGGAGTACAACCGGCAAGCGAGCGCTTGTTTCCATATTGCTGTCAATGCCAGCCGCGATGGTGGCATACGTAATTTCCAATACAACCACCGTTCCCGATTGGTTGCGCTTTGCGATCTCGCCTGGATTATTGATGGGAGTTTTCGCCATTCGTCCACAGTCTTGCAGAGGATTCTTTGATTGCTTGATCAGCATTACAGCTTCAGTTGGAACGGCTGGAGTCGTTACCTGGGCCGTCAATGTCATTGTTTACGGGCTGCTGATATTTGCCCTCGCCACCGTGTTCTCACCAACCAAGCTTCCAGAAAAATGAGCCCATCACGTCTTGAATTGGCCGTTAAACGTCTGTTGACGGCAACGTTAGCACCAATTTCGCTCGCGCTCGTCTGTCAGTTCACAGCGCAGGCCCAATCTTCCATATCGAAAGAGGCCCTCGTGACCAACCACGCTTCTGGACCGTTTGACGCTAAAGTGACTCCCCAGGATGACAAATCCGAAGACCCGCTCCTCGCCCGCATGACGGTTGACAAACAATACCATGGCGATCTTGAGGGCACGGGAAAAGGCCAGATGCTCACCGCTGGCACGGATGTCAAAGGCTCCGGCGCCTACGTCGCTATCGAAAAAGTCAGCGGAACCCTCAAAGGCCGCGCCGGGACCTTCGTTGTGCAACATAGTGGAACGATGACCAACAACGCGCCCCAACTGGCAATTACTGTCGTCCCCGACTCCGGCACTGGCCAACTGAAGGGCATCACCGGGAAAATGACCATCGCCATCGCCGCCGGCGGAAAGCACTCCTACGATTTTGAGTACACGCTGCCCAATGAGGATTGAGTAATTGTGTAATTTGGTAATTGTGTAATTTGGGCTCGGGAGACTCCAGCCGGGCTAAAATGCTCTGAGGTTTTCAATTACCAAATTTCAAAATTACCCGATTACGAAATTCCAACATGTCCAAGTTCGCTGAACCCATGTCGCGCTTGATCGATGAGCTGAAGAAGCTTCCCGGCGTGGGCGCCAAAAGCGCCCAGCGTCTCGCCTTCCACATCCTGCGCTCGAGCGATGAAGACGCCGAAGCCCTGGCGGTTGCGGTGCGCGATGTGAAGGCCAATCTCCGCCTCTGCTCCGTCTGCAACAACATCACCGACGTTGATCCCTGTGTCTACTGCACCAGTGCCACGCGCAACCAGCGACTGGTCTGCGTAGTCGAAGAACCCACCAATATCGCCGCCATCGAAAAGACCAAGCACTTTAACGGAGTCTTCCACGTCCTGCACGGGGCGATCTCCCCGCTGCATGGAATCGGTCCGGAGCAGCTGCGCATCGGCAATCTGATCTCCCGCGTGGAAGAGGGAAATGTCGACGAGGTCATCCTTGCCACTAATCCCACCGTCGAAGGCGAAGCCACGGCGGTCTATCTTTCGCAGCAACTCAAGCGGGCGGGGGTGAAAGTTACCCGCATCGCCATGGGCATCCCGGTCGGCAGCGACATCGAATACACCGACGAAATCACGATGCTGAAAGCCATGGAAGGCCGCAGGGATATGTAAGTCATGCCGGGAGCCAAGTCACTCCCCTCCAGTGCAGTTGTCATTTCGAGCGAGAAATCTTTCTGTGTCGTCCTGCACAAAATCCTGTGCAGAATGTGCAACACTTTGCCGTCGCGCCTGCAAAGGGCAGTTTCCGAGACCCAGGCGCGACTTCGATCAGTTCGAACAAGCCACATTTATTCAGTAGTTTAGGGGCGGTTAGTGGAAGTGTTTCCTGGAGTGCGTGGTTGGAGCGAAAGTTGCATTTCGCACTCCAGTCCTTTTGGTGTGTTAGCGGCGATTCTTGACTGGCCTATGCAGAGATGCCAGTCGCGCCGTGCGTGATGTAACCGCATCCACTCGACGCAGGAAAAGCCGGGCCAACCAGCCCGGTTTTCTTTTTGACCAGCCTGCCCTCACTGCAGGTGGAAAAACGCTTGACCTTGGAATCGGTTCCAGGGTTCATACTGCAGGCATGAACGCGGATCCCAGGAGCCTGCACTCCGGACAATTGGCCCGCCTGACGGGCGTGAGCGCCGATACCCTGCGGCACTATGAGCGAATCGGCATTCTGCCGAAAGCACTGCGCTCAACGGCGGGGTATCGTAATTATTCTCCGGACGCGGTTCATCGAGTACAGCTTGTGCGCCGCGCGCTCCAACTTGGTTTTACTCTCGCAGAGCTGTCCGAGATTCTTCGAGTGCGTGACAGCGGTGGGGCGCCGTGCCATCGCGTGCTGCGGCTTACAGAAGAGAAGTTGCGATCCCTAGGCCAGCAAATTCAGGAGCTCCGCCGAACTCAACGCTATATGCGTCAACTGGTGCGCGAGTGGCGTAAGAGGCTGGCGCACACCGAGCCGGGGAAAAGCGCGCTCCTCTTGCAGGCGCTTAAGGCGAAACCGGCTTTGACTGCAACGCCCCGAGCATTCCCGAATGGGAGGAGAAAGAAACCATGAGACACCCGTTGTTTATAGCTGCCGCCGTTTCTCTGACGCTTACCGCCTCAGTCAGCGCTCAGGACACGAAGCACGAGGACATGGCGAACTGCTCAATGCATGCACAGAAGGAGACTCAATATCCGCATCATGCGGATGTGAACAGGCATGGCGATCTGGCCATGGGTTTTCCTCACGACAAGACCACGCATCATTTTCGGTTGAGGTCGGACGGCGGTGCCATCGAGATCACGGCCAATGACTCCAACGACAAAACCAACACGGCCGCAATCCGCGCCCATCTTTCGCACGTTGCCGGATTATTCAGTCAAGGAGACTTCTCGACCCCGATGTTCATCCACGACACCATCCCGCCAGGGATCGAGACCATGCGGCTTTTGAAGGCCGCGATTCGCTATCGTTTTGAGGAGCTTCCCACGGGAGCGCGCTTGAATATCGAATCAAGCAATCCGGCTGCGGTTGCGGCCGTGCACGACTTTCTTCGCTTCCAAATCTCGGATCATCAGACGGGAGACCCGATCACGGTTGCCGATTCTCACTGAGCAGGCAGTTCGGCTTCAAGGAAGACATTCATTTCCTCTTCTGTGGCTGTTAATCCTTCCGGCAGGGTGCCGCGATTGTATTCCGCCATTCGATTTTTCCATTTGAGGAAGTCAGTGATGCTCTGTGGCTCGATGCGCACCTCGACACGCCGCAAACTGGCCAGCAGGAGATTCATCTCATAGCGAAATCCGATGGCGGTACGCATGCTCTTCGCCGAGGGATGCAGCATCTCAATTCGTCCGCGGCGCAATTCCAGCAGTCCCCAACTTGGGGGCAATTCGTGAATCTTTAACAAGCCCGGCGGAGTCAGATAGAACCGCTCGCTTCCCACCCCTTTTTCCGGTTTCGAGCGGAAAGGCTTCGCGCGATCCGCGAGAAAATCCCCACGCGTGACCTTGCATTCCACCAGCACTGAATGGCAGGCCTGCTTCCACCCAATTGCGTCGGGCATCTCGCCGCTGACGCAAGCCTGCTCCGAGAGCACCACCCCGCAGCGGTATGCACGCAGCCACCGCACCGCTCGTTCTACCAGTTGCGCATGAGTCATAAATGTGGGCTTCCGACCTTTGCTTTCCGGCTTCCGAAGACAGGATCAAGAGAGCGCTGCCAATTTGTACTCCGGGGAGTACTGCAGGTGAAAGTAACTTGCCAGCTTCGGCTGGAAATGGAGCGGTTCTTAACTGGCAGGAAGCCGAAGGCCGGAAACCGTGCGCCGAACTTTGGTTGCCGCACGAACAACGATTGGCCTTCGCAACACGGTTTCAAGCAAGTACCGTTCTGCGGCAATGGCCCGAGCCGTCGGTGTTCCATCTGCATACCCATCGGCCGCAATGACCAGTCCTTCATACCTTGCGAGCGGCGGGGGCTTACGAAGAAATCCATTCGTTCGGCGCTTCTGATCGGCGGCCACATTCTCAATCTTCACGCTTCGGATATGCCCGTCATGGGCGGAATCGAAAGCATTCGCCAACCGAAGGATCGCCGACAGACGAATCAGCGTCTTCTGTTCGTCTGGAAAAAGGTCGCGCAATGCCTTATGTGTGCGGCTGGGCAGTGCCCCGCAATGGAAGCGTGCCACGATCGCCGCCCGCGTCATTGCTTCCGGTTTCCAGCCGAGCGGGGTGCCGTGCGCTTTGATCAGTTCCAAAGATTCCTTGTGATGCCCTTTATTGCCTTTCGACTTACCGACATCGTGCAGCAGCGCGGCGGCGTACAGACTAGCCCGCTCCTCGGCTACAATCCCATTGTTCGAACCCGGCAACGGACCTGGCACGACGAATAACCCTCGGGCGACGAGCCCATCGTAGAGTTCCACAGCCAGCCGCGCCACACGTTCTGAATGCGCAAAGTCCGGATCCAGCGCCTTCGCCCACAACTTCAGGCGTCGCGTGGCAATCTCTTGAATTTGTTGGCCTTGTGGCAGTCCCGCACGCCACGTGTCCCACAGAGAGTCCGGCCCCACTGTTCTGGATCGATACTCCGCAAGTCGTTTGCTGCGCTCGTGTTCAATGCGCTCGTGCCAGATCTTGCGCGAAGACTCATCCGAAAAAATGCGGCACGCCAGCGCGGTCGCCCACAGCACGTCAAGATCGTGGACTTCTCCGAGAAGATCCTGCACGTGCTTCAGGTCGTTGCTCCAGGCCTTGTGCTCGACGGGCAGGAAATTCTCGACAATGTAGCGGAAACGCTTGATGCCGATGCGCAAGGTGTGCAGCGCGATCTGCGACCGGTTGAGCATGGCCCGCCTGTGCAACTCGCGGGCCGCGGTCCAGCGTTCCAGCGCCAGATGCTTGAATACGGCGTTCCCCGGGCGAATTCGCGCCCTCTGCGGCAGCGATTTGCTCCACTGCCGCCATTGCTTGCGATCGAATTCTTCAAGTGCCACACGAGCTTCATGCTTGTGCTGAACCTCGCGGGCTTTGAGGTTGCGTACGAGAATTGTCGCTGGACTGGAAGGATTGGTTTCTGCGGGTTGCGGCGACGGGAGAGCTACTTCATGTAATCCTTGAGGGACGTCTGCCGCATGCGGCAACGCCGGGGAGGGCGTCCGAGCTAGATTCGGCGGCTCGAACTCGAGCCTGTCAATCCACTCCATCATGATCTGGACATCTCGCAATGCTCCCAGCCGCTGGAAGAGCTGCTTGCCGGCCTTCTTCATCGCCTTCCACTCGCGATCGGGATCCATCGCCATCATGCCGTCTGCCATGGAGCGGCAGCGCCGCAGCGCGACGCGCAAATCGTGCACCGGATCGGCGCTGAAATTAGCGGAGACCTGCTCGCTCTCTTCGAGCACGCGCACCATCCAATAGCTCAACCCGGTTGTTTTGGGAACGGTTTTCAAGTTTCGTCGCGGAGAGCGTGATGTTCTGACCAGTATTTTACTGGACTTCGCTTTCAAAGATGGAAAAACAGTTGGCACGGCGCGGCACCGCGCACCGTTCTCTAGACTAGTTGATCTAGATCGCGATTACATGCACTTGTCGGTCTGCGCGTTTGAAGAAAAAAGCACCTTGTTCTTCGCTTTGATTTCCACTTCAACCAAGTAGCGGCGAGCCGCCTCATGGTTAATCTCAATTCCCAAACCCGGCGCATCCGGGGGCACGACCCGGCCATCGCTATCACGCGACAGATGATTAGACGTGAGTTCGCGCGCCAGCGGTTTGGGAGCGAATGGGTACTCGCAAATTTCATCGGTGCGGACGCCCGCGTAAGGCTGCAGGGAAGCACTCAGAGCCAAGTGCGACGTGAAGGTGTGGTTCACGAAGCGTACTCCCTTTGAGACTGCGTAGTCCGCGACACGCTTCGCTGGACCAATTCCGCCGATTCGTCCGGTATCGATTTGAATAAACCCTACGAGGCCGTAGTCGATGAGATGTTGGGCCATGTAGAAATTATGTGCCCCTTCTCCTCCGGCGACCTTGACCGTTCCTCTCCGCGACAGAGCTGCATAGGAATCTAACGCGCTCGTGTGGAAAGGCTCCTCCAGCCACATGGCGCCGACCTCAGTGAGAATGGGCAGGCGGGCGGCCGCGGCTTCAACATCGTGGCCGAAGATCTGTCCAACGTCGACCATCAGAAGACAATCTTTGCCTAAACCTTCGCGAGCCGCACGAAAGTGCTCAACATCGGTCTGCAGATCCCCTCGACCGATCGGTCCCCATCCGAACTTGACCGCGCCAAAATTTTGCGCTCGCGCCGCCACTGCAAGTTGATAGGTTTCGGCGGGAGTATCTCCGAACAACTGCGACGCATACGGAAGCTTGCCGTAAGTTGCCCGGTATCCCAGGAGTTTCCAGACCGGCTGTCCGCGCATTTTTCCCAAAAGATCCCATAGAGCGATCTCGACGCCAGACCAGGTGTGCGGCGCTTGCAGCAGGTCCATGCTGTCGAGTTCGATCTGCGCCGCGATTCTTTGAATATCTTCGGGGCTATCCAGCCGCCGGCCGAGAACGGAAGCGCCTACGGGACGGCAAGCTCCGTGCGACATCGGGCACACAAAAGCTGCGATTGAAACCAGCGGAGATGCCTCGCACTCTCCCCAGCCCACATAGCCCCCGGCCGTAACCCGCACCAGGAGCGCGTCCTGGCTGCCGTCTCCCTCGGTCGTTACCTCCGGCATGGAGAGATAGAAGAAGTCAACCGCTTCAATTTTCACGGGAACTCCGCGTGCACCCTCGCACAGTTTAGTCAACCCAATCTCATCTTTTATACCCGTTCGTGCACTCTTCTAACTCGGAACCCGGTTAAAAAGATCATTAAACCGATGTTTCGATGCGAGTGCCTGGCTTATACTCCGGGCGATGCGTGCCTTGGTATACACCGGACCGGGCAAAGTTGAACTGGAAGAACGGCCGCGCCCGACCGCTTCATCTGGCGAGGAAGAGATTGCCATTGAGGTCGCAGGAGTTTGCGGTTCCGACATTTCGGGATTCCTGGGTCACAGCGCCCTGCGGCGTCCGGGCCTCGTGCTGGGACATGAGTTGGTTGGACGCCGTCGTGACGGGCGTCGAGTGGTCGCCAATCCCCTCGTGAGTTGCGGTCATTGTGACGCTTGCCTCTCAGGCGCGCAGAACTTGTGTGAATCCTGGAAATTGCTAGGGCTTGGCACGACTCCCGGAACGTTCTCGGAATTTGTAGCACTTCCTTCGCGCCAGGTTTATGACGTGCCTGACTCGCTCAGTGCTGAGCAGGCGGTCCTGGCCGAGCCTCTGGCCAACATTGTTCACCTGTTTCGGATCGTCTCACCGCCGCCATTCTTCCGCTTCGCGATTGTTGGAGCCGGAACAATGGGCGCGCTGGCATTGTTAGCTGCCCTCCGCATCGGAGCGCGGGACATACTGGCCGCGGACGTGAACGATCAGAGGCTTGCCACCATGCGGAAGCTTGGCTCTTCTGCAACCGTGAACGCTGCGAATCCGGAAGCGCTCGCGGAAGCACAGCGCCTCGCCGGACGCGGATACGATGTTGTACTCGATGCCAGCGGCAGCGCTCCGGCTCGCCAGTTAGCCTTCGATCTCTGCCGCCCCGGAGGTCAGGTCGTGCTGCTTGGAATGGGAACTCAACGCAGCGAAGTCAATTTCGTGGCCAGCATTCGCAAGGAACACCGGGTAGTCATGTCGTTTGCCTATACCCCGGTTGACTTCCGTCGGTCGCTCGACCTGCTGATTGCGGGCGAAATCGATCTGACTCCCTGGACCGTTCGGATGCCGCTGGAACAGGGTCAGGAGGCCATGGAACGCATGAGCCGCGATCCGGGAGTCGCGCTCAAGATGATGCTGGAAGTGGCGGGCTCCTAGGACCCAATGTCAGATACCGCCACATCGTCGCGAGCCGCCCTCCCCAGAATTTTAGGGATGCCGCGTTGGCTGGCCTTTTCGCTGCTCACCATTCTGGTCTGGGGAGCGTGGGGCGCGGTTTCAAAAGTCGCGTCGCAGGGCGTAGACGCCGACACCAACCAGGTGTTCTTTACTTTCGGCCTGTTGCCGCTGATTGTCCTGGTCTGGCGCTCACCGCGGAATGCGGGTGGAGGCGCCGGTCGCCGCATCGGAATCGGTTGGGCTTTTCTCACTGGAATTCTTGGCGGAACGGGAAACATAGCCTTCTTCCACGCGCTGGTGATGGGCGGGAAAGCTTCCATTGTTTCTCCGGTCACCGCATTGTTCCCCCTGGTCACGGTGATTCTCGCGGTGACGCTACTCCACGAACGCGTGGGCAACGCCCAGAAGATCGGACTGGCCCTGGCGTTGGTTGCCATTTATCTGTTGAGCATGTAATCGGAGCTTTATGGCTTTGCTACCCGGATGGCTGTGGTTTGCGGCGATTGCTCTGGTCTTCTGGGGCGTTACCGGAGTGACCCAAAAGCTGGCGACCAACCGCGTCTCGAGCGAACTCTCCTTTATATGGTTTGCCTATGCCATGATCGCCATCTCGGCGACACTGGTGTTGTTTGTGCCCATCCACTGGCACGTGAGGCCTTTGATTTTTTGGGCAGCGGTCGCTGGAGGAACTTTGAATGGCCTCGGAGCACTAACGAGTTTTACCGCGCTGGAGTCAGGTGGGAAAGCGTCGGTGGTCATCTCGCTAATCTCGCTTTACCCGCTGGTTACGGTGGCATTCGCGGTCATGGTCCTACATGAGCGACTCACCGTGACTCAGGCAGTCGGAGTGGGGCTGGCAATCATTGCCGCGATCCTGCTTTCGCTGGAACCGAAAGCGCCGGATAGCAAAGCGTAGACGCTATTGGCTCTCGCTCATTTTCCCTGTTGCGTCGACGGACCCAACACACCGCAATCCTTCCTGCACCAGAAACCGGACCTCGGTTTGCAGCGTCTCCCCGGGACTGAGCGTGCGATGCCTTCCTGCCGTCTTCATGGCATCGAAGTTGAGCGGATAGCCCGTACAAGGCTCAAGCACTGCGACGTTGTAGTTCCGCCAACCACCGTACGTGGCGAAAAGCCAGCAACAGGGGAAGACTGCTGAGTCGAATTGCAGAGCGCATGCCAAGCTGGTGGCGGCATTGGTGAGCGCGCACCAGTTGCCTTGCATTTGCGTTCCATAAAAAAAGTACAATTGGCGGTGATCCTCAGGCGTGACGCGGCGCAGATCGACGCTGCCGTCCGGCGTTTGAATCTGCGGCCAATCGGCCGGATAAGAAGCGCC
>DASTCU010000028.1:0-12857 GCA_035710825.1 Candidatus Sulfotelmatobacter sp. | reverse complement strand
CGCCCTCCGCTATCCGACCGTCGTCTCGAAGCTGAACCCTCCGACCAACGACAGTGCACAGCTCACGGTGACGGCCCAGGTGAAAAACGGCACCAACCAGCCGGTGAAAGGCAAGCTGAAAGGCGAAATTGGAGATGTAAGTTTCGAGCAAGACGTGGACCTGGCAGCGAACGAGGCGAAAGACGTCACCTTCACTCCCGACAAATTCAGCCAGCTCGTCTTCGCGAATCCCCGGCTCTGGTGGCCGGTGCAGATGGGCACACCCAATCTGTACAAGCTCGCCATGGAATTCACTGTAGCGGGAGCAGTCAGCGATCACTCCACCTCCGAGTTTGGCATCCGCGAAATCACTTCCGATCTCAACTCGGTGGGCGGGCGGGCCTTCCACATTAACGGCAAGAATATTCTGATTCGCGGCGGCGGCTGGACTCCGGACATGATGCTGCGTGAGAACTCCGAGCGACTGCACGACGAGGTCCGCTACGTGCGCGACATGGGGCTTAACACGATTCGCCTCGAGGGCAAGCTGGAAACGAAGGAATTTTTCGATCTGGCGGACAAGCAGGGCATTCTGGTCATGGCGGGATGGTGCTGCTGCGATTTCTGGGAGCGCTGGCCGCGCTGGAAACCCGCGGATTTCGAAATCGCCAAGCAGTCGCTGCGCGATCAGATTTTCCGCCTGCGCAGCCATCCCAGCCTCGTCATGTGGCTGAATGGCAGCGACAATGCTCCGCCGCCCGATGTGGAGCAAATGTATCTTGACGTGGAGAAAGATCTGTTCTGGCCAAATCCGGTGGTGTCGTCAGCAACAGGCAAGAAGACAAGCGTCACTGGAGACAGCGGCGTCAAGATGACCGGCCCGTACGAATACGTCGCGCCCGGCTACTGGGAACAAGACACCCCTCAAGGCCAACCAGGCCGTAAGCAATGCAACCCCGGAGGCTGCGGCGGCGCTTATGGCTTCAATACCGAAACCAGCATGGGACCCGCCGTTCCGCCAGTTGAGAGCATTCGCGCCATGGTCGGCAAGGATCATCTGTGGCCCATCGACGACGCGTGGAACTATCACGCGGGCGGCGGCGAATTCAAGACCATCGGCGTGTTCAGCGATGCGCTCGCCAATCGCTACGGCAAGTCCGAAAACGTGGAAGACTTCGCCATCAAGTCGCAGATGCAGACCTACGAGGGCGTGCGCGCCATGTACGAGGCCTACAGCCGCAACAAGTACGAAGCCACGGGCGTGATCCAGTGGATGCTCAACAATGCCTGGCCTTCGATGATCTGGCATTTGTACGACTACTACCTGCGTCCCGGTGGCGGATACTTCGGCGCCAAGGTCGCAATGGAAGCGCTGCATCCGATTTATGGATACGACGATCATTCGATCTGGGTGGTCAGCAGCCAGTACACCGACGCCAAAGGATTGAAGCTGACGACAAAAATCTACAACCTCGACATGACCGAGAAATTCACGCAGGACAATCCGGTCGACGCCGCGGCCGACAGCACAGCCAAGATCTTCACGCTGCCGGATGTGTCCGGGCTTAGTCCAACATATTTCTTAGTTTTGCGGCTGGAGGATTCGACCGGCAAGCTCGTCGGCTCGAATTTCTACTGGCTCTCTACGAAGCCCGAAACGCTGGATTGGGCGAAGACTACCTGGTGGATGACCCCCACTGAGTCATATGCCGACTACACAGCCATCACGCAGCTTGAAAAAGTGAAGCTGAGAGTCACGGAACGCACCGAGCATAAGGGCGAAGACGCCATCACCCACGTCACACTGGACAATCCCAGCAGGAACCTGGCGTTCTTCGTGCGTCTGAAAGTTAACAAGGGAGCAAAGGGAGAAGAGATTCTGCCTGTCGTGTGGGAAGACAATTACATGTCCCTCCTGCCCGGAGAAAAACGGACCGTCACCGCGACCTATCGGGCCAGGGAGTTAGGAGCAACCAAACCATACGTTGAGGTGAAGGGCTGGAATGTGGAGTGAGAGGGATTGAGTAATCGCGTAATTGAGTAATTGAGAAATTTAGTAATTGAGAAATTGAAACCCCAAAGCATCGACCAATGCTCTGGGGTTTTTAAATTAAATTACTCAATTACCAAATTTCTCAATTACTCAATGCTTTTACGAGTCGCTGAAGTCGATCATCACCGGAGCCGAGCGGAACCAGTTCGTCTTGTAGCCGACGTAAAGGATTCCGATTGCGAACCAGATTCCTCCAACCGTCTTGGCCAGGTGATTCAGATTCCACCAGATGTAGCCGGTTACGAGAAATCCAATCAGAGGAAGGACTGCATCTTGCAGCAGGCGCCACTTTACTCCCTTCTTCTGAGCCTGTACGGTGAATTGCCAGAAGCAGGCCAGGTTTACGCCGCTGAACGCGAGGAACGCTCCGAAATTCAATAACTCGCCGGCATGCTCATATGCGTTGCCAATGTGGTAGAGCAACTCGGCCCCACCGAAAGCGAGTGCGCCGATCAGCAGGATGTTGTAGGTCGGAGTGCCGCTGCCGGGCTTGAGATAGCCGAAGAATTTTTTTGGCAGCACACCATCGCGGCCCATGCCGAACAGCAAGCGAGCCGCGCCGAGAGTCCCGGTCAGACCGCTGCCGAATGCGGCCACGATCAAGATCGCTCCCATGGCATTGAACAAAACCAGACCGCCGACCCGGCGGCAGATATCCATGAACGCGGTGGTTTCCTCAGGAAAGGAGCGCCAATCAGGCCACACACGCGCGCCCAGGTAAGACTCGAACGCGCTGCATACGCCGGCGAAAATACAAGTGAGCACCACCGCCAGTAGCACATTGCGCTTGGGGTTTTCGACATCTTCGGCGAGCGTGGTCACGCCGTCGAAGCCGATGTAGGTCAGAGCGGCGAACGACGTCGCGACCTTGATTTTTCCCCAATTGAAAGTCTTCGGGTCGTAGAGCGGCTGCGTGGAGAACAGCCCTGCCCATCCCTGACCGGTGTAGAGATAACGGATTGCCAGCACGACGAAAGCCACCACCACGACCGACATCACGGCCAGCAACACTTTATTGGTACGTGCCGATGACTTTACGCCAGCCAGATTGAGGAGTGTCATGACTCCGACGATGATCAGCGCCCAAATCACATAGGGCACCTGGTGCATGTAGCGCTCATGCAACGCCGTCGCGATCCACACGGTATTGATTAGCGGCTGCAGCAGGTAATCAAGAATCATCGCCCAGCCGGCGAGAAAGCCGAGATGCGGGTTTAATCCCTTGCCCACATATGTGTAGGCGGACCCCGCGGTCGGATAGAGCGTGCCCATGCGTCCGTAACTGACCGCCGTGATCAGCATGGCGAATAAGGCGATCAGAATGATGGTGACGAAATGGCCGTCGGAAAGTTTCTGCGCCACGCCGTAGAGCGGAACGGGCGCGATGGGCTGGATGAGAACGATTCCGTAGAAAATCAGATCCCAAAGGGTCAACGTACGGCGCAGGCGCGGTACGGCAGGTGAACCGGGAGAAGCAGCGGCACTCGAGGTTTCCATGAGAACGGTTATTGAATTATGGATGACAGGAAAATGTCAATATTAAAACGATTCTCTGGTGTTCCGAATCCAAAGCAACTCCCTTATCGTTTCTCCTCGTAATTGAACCAGTATCCCCGCTGCTCGTTTCCTGACATGTGGCGCGTGTTGTATTCCAGCAGATACTTCAGGTGCGCGTCGTCGAGGGGAAACGCCTTTTTCGGCGAATAGGGATACTCGCCCATACTCAGGAAAGGCAGCGGCGCGACGAAGTTGCCTTCGGCGGCGTAGAAGTCCATGTCTTTCTCGTAGCCGTTGGCGGCAAAGAAATAGTCGCGCACCCATCCTTGCGGCAGTGCGGGAAGATTCGCAGGATCGAAGTCGAGGCGCACTTCATCTCCCGAGCCAAAGACTGCCAGCTTGTCGTCGGTTGCCGTCAGCAGCGGCAGCACGTCGCCGTAGCGCGTGTAGGTTCCTGCTGGGCGCGTGTAAGGGCCGGTGGCGCTCGCCTTCTCGTAGATGTACTGCACATTGCCCGGGGGCGTGCCCTCGATCTTGAAGGGGTATCCGTGAAATTCGAGATCGGCGTAAATGAGAGGTACGGTCGTCAAGCTGTAGGCCTGGCGCGGCGGTTCCGACGGCGATACGGGCTGCTCTGTGCGGTTGATGAGAATGCTGTCCCAGTAGACTTGCAGGTTCGTGCTAATCCGAATCTTGCGGGTGCCCTGCGGCAGTTTGTGGGTTAAGTTGGCCGTCATGGTGCGCGGGCCACCGGCGGGAAAGCCCATATCTTCAACTACTCGCTTCCAATTTCCATCGGCGCCGAGGGCTTCGATATAAGGTGCTTCTGGCTCGAGCCCGGCTTGCGCTGCGGCATACATGCTGTTCGCAGTGAAGTACTCAATTTCGCCATGCATCAGCAGCCAAAGCGGACCGCCGCTGTATGCTTCGCCTAAGTCGAGCGTTAGGCCGTGCGGCTTGGCGAATCCCTGAAACTGCGTCAGCGCGAAATCGCCGACGTAACGATGCGCGAGCAAATCAGGCAGCAGATCGTGGCCGTGCTCGTCCCGGGCACCCGCTGGAGGACGCGCATCACGGCTCACCACTACTTTGAATTCTGGATACGGTGGGTTCGACGCGAAATATTCATTGGGATACACGTCCATGTCCGCCGGATGATCAACGGCAAACAGCCGCACCTGGTCGAGGTACACGGCCTCCTCCAGCGGCTCCATGAAGCGGAAGCTCAAAAGGCCGGCTGCCGGCTGCCGGCTGCCGGCGTCGGTGGTCTGGGTTTGGCTGAGGGCTGACGGCTGAAGGCTGACAGCTTCATTCTTTATGCGAATTACGTCGCGAGGAATCTTGATGTACTCGACCGGCCGCGGAATGTCGCGCTGGTTCGGCCCCACCCAGTGCCCCACTACTGCGGCTCCAAGGGTGTCGGCGACAAATTCGTAGCGGTCGCCGTTCCACGCAAACAGCGTGGGGCAGGAGCTGCCGCGGCGATCGATTTCGAGGAAATCCTGCTGCTTGCCGCCGGCGACCTGGATTTCGTCTTGCAGGACACCAGTGGGCCAAAGCATGCGGACGATGTCGGCCTCCTTGGCGTCGCCGAGGCCGACCGTGAGATAAGGTGAGTTCTGGCCGAGGTAACCGTTCGAACCGTAGATTTCAAATTTCTGCCGGTTGCCTCCAGAGAACACTTCAACCTTGGTTCCGATGGCGGACTTGTTGTCGTTCAATCCCTTGAGCGCAAGCCGCAGCCAGTGATTCTGATTGCCGCCCTCGTTGCGCAGCAGCACCGCAGGTCCGTGATCCTGGGTGATGAGCAGGTCGGTGGCGCCATCGTTGTCGTAGTCGCCGGTGATGATGGCGCGCGGATCCTTCAACTGAATCTTGTCGAGGCCGACGTCGGCGGTGACGTCTTTGAAGCCGTCGGGACCGAGATTGCGGAAGAGACGAACTTCGCCCTTGCCATCTTTCGTTTCGCCGACGGCGACGAGATCGACCCAGCCGTCGTTGTCGTAATCGAAGGCGGCGACGCCGTAGGCCTTGACCCAGTTGGTCTCCGGCAGCTTTACCTGATCGACGCTCTTGCCGTGGTTGTTGTGCCAGAGAGTAAGCGCGGGTGGGGTAAGTCGAGTCAACGCAATATCCATCCACCCGTCATGATCGAAATCGAGGGCAACAACGCCTACGGTCGGGTTCTCGTAAGGACTGGAAGCGGACTTTGCGTCGCCCGGTACGACGGGCGAGAACGGGTGAAGGGCAAGGAAGTTCCCTTCACGCGGATTTTGGAATACCGTCCCTCCCGTCCAGTCAGCCACAACAAGGTCGACCGCTCGATCATTGTTGTAGTCTGTGCCAATCGAATTGGCCGCAGAAGTAAAGATTGAGACACCGATGTCGACATTCGTGAAGGTGCCATTCCCGTTGTTTCGCCACATTGCGCTCGTGCCACTTTTGCCGGCACCGACTATTATCCGCATTCCACTGGCGGCATACAGGTCTAAGTCTCCGTCGTGGTCATAGTCGATGAAGGTTAAGACGTCGATGCCTACGTCCTTAATTCCAGCCGCCGCGGCCATATCCATGAACGTACCGTTCTTTTCGTTGTGGAGGAGCGAAATCCCTTCTCCGAGACTGACCGCCAGATCGGTGAAACCATCGTTGTCATAGTCGCCTGCAGTACAACTCTTCGCTCGTCGATTGAGATCGAGTCCAGCCTTCACTGTCACGTCCTCAAACTTGCCATCCCCGAGATTGCGGTAAAGCGCCATCCCACCTTGGGCACCGTTATCCGCAAAGAAAATATCGATCTTGCCGTCGTTGTCAAAGTCGACAAAACAGGCGCCTGGTCCGGGCTCGAAAAAGGGTTTGCTGCCATAAACCGCGGGCTTAGGGTTGGACACAAGCCCTGCTTCCTTCGTCACATCCACAAAACGCACCTTGATCTGCGCGGGCGGCTTCAGCTGCGCTTGCGGCGATTCTACCGCCCGCGAGTACTGGCCCTGCTCGCCGTAGGCCAGGCTCATGGGCGCGCCGATCTTGTTTTGCGTGATGTATTGAAAACGTTTCAGCTGCTCGCGGGCCTGTTCCGTCTCTCCCGATTGCTGGTAGGCACGCGACAACCCGAACTCCGCTGAAGCGTGCAGCGGATTGATCTTCAGCGCGTGCTGGAACGATTCGATTGCTTGCGGGAATTCCTTGGCTTGTGCGTAGGCGGTGCCCAGGAAATACCAGGTGTCGGCATCGCCCGAATCGATCTCGATGACGTGCTTGAACGCATCGATTGAATCCTGCGCATCGCCCGAGTTCTTCGCCAACAGGCCGAGACTATACCAGGCGTTCGGATTCTTCGGATCTTGCTTGAGCGCGTCCTCCAGCGCTGCCTTCGCTTCTTCGACCTTTTGCAGGTTCAGATAGGCAACACCTTCATTGAGACGCGCAATCGCGAACTTAGGATCGGCCTGCAGCGCCTGCTGAAACGATTTCAACCCCTTCTCGAAGAGTTGCTGGTTCATGTAGGCACAGCCCAGGTTGTTCAGGCGAGCGGCCTCGATGGGATTGGGCTGTGACACTGGCGCGAACAGTCCGAACGCCGCAAGGAGCGCAGCGAAGAGAACGGCTGAAATCTTGAGATTCATTCGCTAACGATTTAACCACAGAGGGCACCGAGGAACACAGGGGCACCTGGGTCTGGCTAAATGCTAATGGCTAAGAGCTAATTGCTGCCTGCTCCCATACATTTTCGTGGCAGAATACGCGCGGTTACCCACAATTCCCTTCCCTTCCTGCACCGTGACCGTCTGTCCCGCATTCACATTGGAAAGCTTGTCGACCTGCCCGCTGGGCCACTGAATTTCAACACTGTCGGCTTTCGCTTGCGCGGCCAGGCCGAAGGTGAGCACCAGCTCGCTTTGCGCCAGGTAGCTCGATCCGGAGCGCAGCATCTTCCACTGCTTGTCGGCCCCGGCGCTCACCCGGACCACCGCGCCGATGCCGTCGCGATTGGACTTGGTGCCGACCAGTTTGATGCGCAGGCTGTGATTCGTCCCACCTTCGTTGTGAAACAAATACGCGGGGCCGGCATTGGTGGTGAGCAGAACGTCCGGAAAGCCGTCGTTGTCGATGTCGCCATAGGCCGCGGACCGAGCCACTTTCGGCGCGGCGAAAGTCTTTCCCATCTGCGCCGTGACCTCGGTGAACTTTCCTCCGCCCAGGTTGCGGAACAGGTGCGGAGGCTCGGCGTAGCTCACGCGCTTCTGCACGCGCTCAATCTGGTCTTCAATGTGGCCGTCGGCGACGAAAATATCGGGCCAGCCGTCATTGTCGTAATCGAAAAAGAAGCAGCCAAACCCGAGCGTCACCAGCGTTGCCCGTCCGACCTCCGATTGCGGAGCTTCGTCGACGAATAGGCCATTGCCCTCGTTGTGGTAGAGCGAAACCATCTGGTTGGCGAAGTTGCTGATCAGCACGCTGGCGTGTCCGCTGCGGTCGTAGTCGGCGGCATCTGCGCCCATGCCCGCGCGCGCGACTCCGTCCTCGCTGAATCCGATCCCGGCCGCCACACCGCGCTCTTCGAACGTTCCGTCTTTCTTGTTCAGGTAAAGCTTGTTCGGCTGTGTATCGTTCGCGATCAGTATGTCCGGCCAACTGTCGCCGTTGTAGTCGAGAATCGTAATGCCCAGGCTCTTGGACGTTGGGTCGCCCATCCCCGATTTCTGCGTTGTGTCTTCGAACTTGCCGCCGCCCAGGTTGTGCCATAGGCGAACCGACGTCCCTTTGTACGATTCCGGCGTGCAATAGGATTTATGCGCGCCGTCGATGGTGCAGTAAAGATCGCCTTGCTCGCTCCATTGCACATAGTTCGCGACTACCAGATCGAGCTTGCCGTCGCGATCATAGTCAACCCACGCCGCGCTGGTGGAAAACTCGTTCGGACCCCATATCCCGGCGGATTTCGTGGCGTCGCTGAACGTGCCATTGCCGTTGTTGTGGAACAGATGGCTCTGCCCGAGCGCGGAGACGAAGATGTCGTCGAAGCCGTCGTTATCGTAATCGCCAATGGCCACGCCCAAGCCATAGATCGGAATGGCAAGCGCGGCTTTGCGCGTGACATCCGTGAACGTGCCGTCATGATTGTTGTGATACAGCTTCAGCGTGGTCGCCCCGGCGTGGGAATGCCCGGCAAAATCATTGCCGTTGATCAGGACAATGTCAGGATAACCGTCATTGTCGTAATCGATGAATGCGCACCCCGGGCCCATGGTCTCAGGCAGCCACTTCTTGCCGAAGGCTCCGTTGTTATGGGTAAAGTGAATGCCGGCTTGGGCGGTGATGTCGCGGAAGTGCACGGACTGGGCAAAACTCAGTGTGCCGGCCAGCCAGATCATTAACCACGGAGCCACGGAGGCACGGAGAAAGCTCAGAAAAAAAATCCTGTGGGGTTCTCCGTGGCTCTGTGACTCTGTGGTGACCTTTCTGCGTGAGAAGAACATTTATCTGGAGGCCCCGGTCGAAGAAGATGGCTGGGTTCTGTTCGGACGGACAGCGCGAGCTGCGGTCCCCACATGGTTCGAGACGGGCAAAGGGACTGAGACGTGCTCATGCACCGCCTGCCGTTCGTTATTGTCCTCTGGATGAAGCTGGCGATACGGCCCGGTGATGGCTTGCGAGGATTCGTCGGCTTTGAATCGCATGTAGCGCGCTTGGTGCTCTTTCGCTAATTTCTGGTTGCCCAGTCCGTTGTAACAGAGCATCAGGTTGTAGTGCGCCTGCAAGTCTTCGGGATCAATGGCCAGCACCGATTGCAGAACTTTCACCGCCTCATCGTACTTACGCTGCAAAAAGAGGATGCGTCCCAGATCGTTGAGCGCAACCCGGTCTCGCGGGTATTGCGCCAGAACAGTCTGCAAGCGGGCCGCCGCTCCGTCATAGTTGCCGTCCGAGCGCAGCACTTTTGCGTAGAAGAAATTCGTTCGCGCAAGATTCGGAGACAATGATAGAGCCTTCTCCAGCACGGTGCGGGCGCGCGCCATGTCGCCTTCCTGCACCGCGCAACGGCCGATGTTGACCCAACCGTCGGGATTTTTTGGATCCGCCTCGGTGACCTTCTCGAAAGCCGCGGCCGCGCCTTTCAAATCTCCCTGCAGGAACAATCCTATGCCGTAATCGTTCCAGCGCTGCCACTCTTCTTTGCGGACGACTGTCTTGGGCTCGGTTGCAGGCGCACTGTGTGCGACGACGGGAAGTGTGACTTCATCTTCGGCGACCGGCACGATTGGCAGGTCAGGAATTTTTTCCTCTTTCGCCGAAACGCCTTTGAGTGACGCCGTAAACACTGTGGGGCGGTCGTCGTAGTCAGGCGCAACCGCATTTGTTTTGGTGGGGTCTGGCAGGCCGGCAAAGGCCTCCTGCGTTCCATACCAGGCGAACTTGCGGTAGCACAGACGCGCATGCAGCGTGATCTTGCTGCCCGCGTTTTCGGGAATGTGCATGCGGTAGTGAACCGTGTCGGCTGCCCCCGGAGGAATCAACCGTACATAGACCACGGCGCGCGTCGCCCAGGCGTTGCGCTTGTTGATGGGATTGCCGTGCGCATCAATCTGCAGCGAGCGGTAGAAGTGCGCTCCTTTCTCTACCGGGCCGTGCCCATTGTCCTCGGCCATGCCGCTCCAGAAGATGGTCTGGCCTTTATCGTCGGTGGCCTTCAGTTCGAGCCAGGTATCGTAGGCATCCACCGTACCGCCGGGGAAAAAGTGGCCGACCTTTTTCGTACGCACGACCACGTCCACGCGGACCGTATCGCCACGCCGCAGCGGCGGTAGCGCACGGTTCAGCGGCGCCGTAATAGGAGCGGCTTCTCCTGGCGACTCTCCGCTCACTTTGCTCTCGGCTTCTTCTCCAACCGCGAAGGTGGTCGAAAGATCGGACTGCGTGGTCGCGCCAGCTTTCAGCGGCGCCTGCGCAGGAGAGACTGCAAAGATGTCCACCGTAAGCTGGCCATTCTTCAGGAAGTCTTCGGTGAGCTTCAACTGCGCCGCGTCTTCATTGGCAGTCGGGACTGCCGTATTCGCCGCTGGAAAGCGGTGCGAGTGCACGAATCCGTTAATGTTCCCCATGTCCTTCGAAGCTTCGGCCGGCATGTGGCAGTCGGCGCACTGCTGCGGCTTGGCCGGATAGTAGAACGACCGTGCTCCCTGCCCCGACACGCCGCTGGCCTGCCAGTTGTCGTATTCGTTAAAGCCGCGGAACCAGCGATAGCTGTTCACGGGCACGTCCAAGTGCACTTTGTGGCACGACGAGCAGAACTCCGCCGTCTGGTCGCGCATAAAGGGCTTGAGGAAGACGCGCCGGTGCGGCTCAGGATTGAGTTTGATCAGGAAATCATGCAGCTCGCGCGCGATGGGATTCTTGGTCGCAGCGAGTTCGTGCAGCTTGGGATATTCCAGATAAAAATCTCCCTGGCCCATCGTGCTCTTCACGTCGGCGATGGAGTGGCACATCATGCAACCCAGGCCCGCCTGCGCTTCCGGGCGATGCACGATCTGCTTGATGGGCGTATCCATCATCCCGGCATACAGCACCGCCGGATCATGGCAGCCGCCGCACCATTTCGACGGTTTGGTGCCGATCGTGTCCTGCATGTACTCGATCGATTTGCGATACCACTGGTTGTTGAAAGACGAAAAATGGTGCGCCGAGCTGAACCACTGGTTGTAAATATCTTCGTGGCAGCGCTTGCAGGAGTCGGACTCCATGAAAAACTTGCTGGGAATTTTTTGCTTGCCGTACACCTGTGCCGAACTGGGGAAAAACGGCCCTTCGGGGCCGTCGCCCTCCCCATTCATGGTGTCAGGCGGCATGACGGGATTCTGAATGCGATTGCGAGCCTGCCAGCTCTCACGCACGTACCGCGCGCCATAGCCGAGCGCGGCGAGCACGGCAAGACAGACTGCGACGCGCGCCATCCCGCGTAACATACCGGCTTCGCGCTGCTCGGCTTCCGGCGCGCCTCGTCGGCCCACCCAATCGGCCAACAGCAGGCCAACACCTGCCAGTGAGATTGCGATGTGCAGATAAAGCTTGTTCCACTCCGAGCGGGGCGTTCCGGTCTTGATCAGCACCAGACCAAGCAGTGCTCCGGCGGCGATGAGCAGCCATCCGGCTCGCGAACTCATGCTCCCGGTCCGCAGCAGCTTAAGCAGCGCCGGCACCAGGAGGATGGCAGCCAGCATGCCTGCTAACGCGTGCAGCAACACCACGCCCGCGTAAGGAACGTTCGGCTGGGGAAAGGTGTAGAGATAGGCCGCGGAGAGGACCAGAAACACCATGAGCCCAGACAGAGCCCGACTCAATAAACCTCCGGAAGATGGCTTTTCGCGCATGGACGGCGGCGTGAACAACGAATGAACGATTCAGCCCCACAGTGGCTGAAATTCGGCGTAGATAACGTTATACAGAGCGGCAGGACGGCGAAATAATACAAAAACATTAGCGGCGGATTCTTCACCAGCGTCAGTGGATTGGCGGCGCCTTCCACGCGCTGCATTCGTTCTCGATCAGCGCAGCCACGGCCAAGACCTTTTCTTCTTCCCATGGGCGTCCTACGATCTGCACCCCGATGGGCAATCCTTCTGCCGAATGGCTCACGGGAACGACCGCCGCCGGATTTCCCAGCAGGTTGAACCATTCGGTGTAGCTCCAGGCATCAAGATAGTGCACCGGCTTTGCCTCAATCATCCAGCTTCGCTCGCTATGGCGAAACGCCGGAATCGCAGCCGGCGGGCACAGCAGGATGGGGTATTTCTGCATCTGCTCCAGAAAACTTGCGCGCAACGAATCGCGCTCGATCCACGCATCGAGCAGCGATGCCGCAGTGAGTTCCGGTTCGGCCGCGGACCATTGGAGGAACTCCTGCATGATGGGGCTTTCGTCGTGCTCGCGTCCATGAAACATTGGGCCAATGAGCATGCCGCCCATCTTCACGAAGAATTTTTTCCAGAGCACACGCGCTTCTTCGAGACCTTCCGGATGAAACGGTTCAACCTGAAATCCGGCGCGGCTCAGCGCGTCCGCCGCGGTACGCACCGCTTGGCGAATTTCCGGCGCCACCGGAGTGCGTCCGTCCTCCTCGAAGTAGCCGACACGCAGACGCTTGAGCTCGTCCTCGCCTGGCCAACACAAGGGAACGGGCGCAGCGCACGTGTCACCATTATCCGGTCCCTGCATAATCTCGAAGAGCAGCTTCAAATCTGCAACCGTGCGCGCCATCGGGCCCACCACTCCAATCAGCGCGAACGGCCCGCCCGAGGGAGGATAATGGCCCGTTGCGGGAATGCGCCCC
>DASTCU010000027.1:0-1064 GCA_035710825.1 Candidatus Sulfotelmatobacter sp. | reverse complement strand
TATCTAATCCTGTTTGCTCCCCACGCTTTCGCGTCTCAGCGTCAGTACCGTCCCAGCGAGCTGCCTTCGCCATTGGTGTTCCTCCTGATATCTGCGCATTTCACCGCTACACCAGGAATTCCACTCGCCTCTTCCGGACTCGAGCCCGACAGTATCCACCGGCATCCCAGGGTTGAGCCCTGGACTTTCACAGCGGACTTACCGGGCCGCCTACACGCTCTTTACGCCCAATGATTCCGGACAACGCTTGCCCCCTACGTATTACCGCGGCTGCTGGCACGTAGTTAGCCGGGGCTTCTTCTGAAGGTACCGTCACTCCGGCCGGCTATTCACCGGCGAAGCTTCGTCCCAACTGAAAGCGGTTTACAACCCGAAGGCCGTCTTCCCGCACGCGGCGTTGCTGCGTCACGCTTTCGCGCATTGCGCAAGATTCCCCACTGCTGCCTCCCGTAGGAGTCTGGGCCGTGTCTCAGTCCCAGTGTGGCTGATCGTCCTCTCAGACCAGCTACGCATCGAAGCCTTGGTGAGCCGTTACCTCACCAACAAGCTAATGCGCCGCGGGCCCATCCCGATGCGGAGGCCGAAGCTTCCTTTCCTCACGTCCCTCATGAGACGCGAGCACATTTGGTATTAGCCTCGGTTTCCCGAGGTTGTCCCAATCATCGGGGCAGGTTACCCACGTGTTACTCACCCGTTCGCGGCTTTGCCCCGGACCGAAGTCCGGTTCGTCGCTCCACTTGCATGTGTTAAGCACGCCGCCAGCGTTCGTCCTGAGCCAGGATCAAACTCTCCGTGAAGAACTGCTGGCCGGCGAAGCCGAGGCTCCGCAGACCGTCACAAAGAGTTCGTCGAGACCTGAGTTGTGGCGCCGGTACACGGGCGCCACGGTCTAGACGGGTCAATTCTGGCCGCCGGCATCAACGTCGATGCCGGACGGTTCGAACCTGGACGCACACCAGATCGAATACATCCGATCCAAGTGCGCATGCTGTTGAGTTTTCAAAGACCGCCGCGCCTCCGCGGCCGGGGGACTCCCGGGCGCAGCGCACGGGGCAGGCGCAATC
>DASTCU010000026.1:0-29193 GCA_035710825.1 Candidatus Sulfotelmatobacter sp. | reverse complement strand
CCCGCCCGGAACCTCGCATTCTCTATCATCACCCCATTCTGGACCAGCGCCTGAAACTGCCTCCCGATTACCCTCTGCTCACCGATGGGGAAATCGAGTTGATCATCGAAGACTTCCATCGGGCGGCCTTCATGGCTTGGCAATCAGGTTTTGATTTCGTGGACATCAAGCATTGCCACGGTTACCTGGGTCATGAATTTCTGAGCGCGCACACACGGGAGGGACGTTACGGCGGCAGCTTTGTAAATCGCACCCGCTTTCTTCGAGAGGTCGTACAAGGCATCCGCTCGCTCGCCCCTGGATTGCATATTGGAGTGCGGCTGTCGGCGATCGACACACTGCCCTTTCACAGCGACCCCAATCAGAGCGCTAACGGCAAATCTGCGATCGGCATTGCGGAAACGCGCCCCGACTTACTTCCTTATCGTTGGGGTTTTGGCGTGAATCCGCTCAACCCTACGGATAGCGACTTGAGTGAGCCGGAGCGTTTTCTATCCTTATTAGAAGACCTTGGAATTCAGCTGGTGAACATCACCGCCGGCAGCCCTTATTACAACCCTCACATCCAGCGCCCGGCCCTGTACCCACCTTCCGACGGATATCTTCCGCCAGAGGATCCTTTGATTGGAGTTGCCCGGCAGATGGAGGTGACCCGTCAGTTGAAGCGCCGCTTCCCAAACTTGCTGATCGTTGGATCAGGGTATACCTATTTGCAGGACTTCTTGCCTCATGTAGCGCAGGCTGCTGTGCGCGAAGGATGGGTCGACTTCGTCGGGCTCGGACGGATGGTATTGACCTATCCCGAGTTCCTCTGGGAAGCATCCGAGTGTGCCCAGATCGAACGCAAGCGTATTTGTAGGACCTTCAGCGATTGCACCACGGCCCCACGCAACGGACTGCCGTCCGGTTGCTACCCGCTGGACGAATATTACAAAGACTGTGACTTGGCCGAAAAACTGAAAGAGGCTAAGAAACGCTGACAGCGATGTTCTCGCGCGCAATACCCGAGCCCATGGTCGATTCACGATGACAATTGACGAGTTGCTCAAGCGCCAGAAACCACGACGCAAGGTACAGGGCATCGCCGCCGCCTTGTTGCCTTACGAGGCAGATGGCCGCGTCGCTGTCGACGCGTTTGCCAAGCAGCTCGTTTCCACACATCGAGTCGGACTGATGAACGCTGTCAACATGGACACCGGGTACGTGAACTACTTGAGCGATACGGAAAAGGAAGAGGTGCTGGGCTGGACACGGCAGGCTCTCGGAGCGAACGTCCCGTTTGTGGCTGGCGCTTATATCGAACATCTCGCGGGCAATGACATCGTCGCGCTCTATCGGGGGCAAATCGACACCATCATTCGTTTCGACGGCATGCCGATCCTGTTCCAGACCGCTCGGTTGCACGGTAAGTCTCCAGCAAGGATAGCTGAGATCTATCGAGATATATGTAAAGACTATCCACACGTACTGGCATTCGAATTAGGTTCTATGTTCGCTCCAAACGGAGAAATCTATGACTCGGAGAGTGTGCGGCGCCTGATGGACATCCCGGAGATTAAGGGCATGAAGCACTCTTCTCTCAGCCGCCTTGTGGAACTCGAACGGCTTGCCCTTCGCGACGCACACCGGCCCGACTTTCGCATCTACACAGGGAACGACCTGGGAATCAACATGATCGAGTACGGGTCGGACTACCTGCTGGGACTTGCCACCTTTGCGCCGGAGAAGTTCGCCGAGCGAGACCGGCTTTGGGAGGCCGGAGACCCCGCGTACTACGCCCTATCCGACGCCCTGCAGTATTTGGGAAACGTCGCCTTTCGCTCACCCGTTCCCGCGTACAAGCATTCTGCCGCAGTCTTCCTAAACCTGATCGGCAGGATTCCCAGCGATCGGACGCACGCCAAGAATCCACGCCGTTCCGCTTGGGAGTCGGAAATCATGGCGGACTGCGCCCGCCATTTGTCTCTGTTCTGAACCGCCTTGCCTCGTCGCCTTTTTCTTTCTGAAGCGGCAGGAATGATTGTTCCACTCCTGCCGCTGGTTTTCCTGTTTAAGATGCTTCGTTAGTGTACGGTCACGGCAACGGTAGCTGTCGTGCGCCCGAATGGATTGGTTGAATAGAGAGTGTATGTGGTCGAAGCCGATGGCGTGACAATGACACTTGTGCCTCGCACGGGTCCGGCCTGGGGATCAATGATGTTGTAGGTGCTGTTGGTTACGCTCCAGCTTAGGGTTGTTGACTGGCCAGCCGTAACTGTCGATGGATTGGCGGTGAAGCTGCTGATCGTGGGCGATGGACCGGTCGGAACGTTTGCAGGTGTATAGATTGTGCCAGTCTGCACCACTTCGAAGTTCGAGGCAGTAATCTGCTTCAAGAGATTCAGGTCGGTATTGTTCCAGCGATTGTCGGGTGCTCCGCTGATGAAGATTCCGCTGCCGTTGTCGGCCAGAATCAACCCGTACTTCTTCATGGCGGTCAGAATCACCTGATCATCCGCGGGATAACTGGAAATATCAAAAGATGCCTTAAGGCGGAGGCGAAGGCCCATGGGCGGAGCATTCGGATCCGTCGTGGTGGATGCCCAGTGAGTGGCGGGAAGGACGAACGCCTTCTGCGTAGTGGGTATCGTGAATCGCAAGGCATGGTTAATGGCGCCTGCGGCGACCTCATCATATCGGGCGAGTCCGACGAAGATCGGCAAGCCCGCCGCGTCAGCGGAAGTCCAGGTGTAGGGACGCTGCTCGTTAATGGTCATATCCCAAATAGCTGTGGAGTCGGCGCTCCATTGCCCACTTTTCAAGGTGGCATGATAAAGCTCATAAAGCCAGCAGCCATCTTTTTCGAACACCAACACATGACGATCACCGTTGCCAGGTTTGGGATAGCCTTCGATGAGGGCGTTGGAGGGAATTGGCTCGGGCCCGGGATCGCTTTCACTTGCGAACGTTCCAAGGGTTACCGTTACTTTCGCCTGAGTTCCCGCTACGACCTGATAGGGAATACCAATCGTCTGGTTGTGAAAGGTGCCCGCCCCGAAATCAGGATGGAGGGTTACAGTGCTTCCGATGAAGTTGATGTAATTGGCCGAATTGGGATCGACCGGCGAGGTCGATATGTCGGTATTCCACAAACTATTGGACGGGAACGGTACAAAGCCATTCAAACTGGTGAGCTGGCCCACTGTCATACCAGCGCAGGTTCCGGCTTGAGAAAAGGCGGCGCCGCAGAGGAATAAGATGATGGTGAACGTGAGGGCGAACGACCCGAACGACCGATGCAAGTGGTGTCTCATAACGTCTCCTTCAAGCGCTGCTGAGCAGCAGTTTGGGATTAAGTTTGCGCTCCCAGAAGGTTGGGACCGCGAGAAGGACGCGATGGCGCATTAAAAAAAAACAACCGGGTCCGCTGCCGGCGTAAGAACAGTTCGAGAAGTTTACCATCGAAAATCAGCGATTGGTTGTTTTTATTTGCTATTCGTTCCGGATGTCCTATAAAACGACGTATATTCGAAAGAGAGCACAACGAAGGGCGGTAACATTGCGAATGCTCCCTGGATTCTCAGGCTTACCGCAGCCACGACTTATAACTCGTCAGCGTTCGCGGCACCATCTGGTGGACTGCGGAGTCTTAGCGAGGGGCATCAACCAATGAGGCTTTCAGGTGTTGCACAACGGACAATGAAAGGCGTGCTCATTCTCGGATTATGTGCCGCATGCGCTTCGTGGGCTGCAGCTGCAGATGAGCCTCCCGCCGACGCTTTCCGCATATTTCCGCCGGTTGCAAAAGAGGCGCCCGTGATAACGCCGTATCTGCAGTACCAGACCGAAATGGCATGGCAGCAAGATGATGAGCGCCGAAAGGAGTGGAGCGGAATAGAAACCGAGCAGGATTTGCTGGCTGTGCAACGACATGCAGAAGAGCATCTGCTCGGCATGTTGGGTGGCCTTCCGAGTGAAAGAACACCGCTGCGTCCCCGCATCACGGGAAAGATTCAGATGGATGGTTTTCGAATCGAGAAGCTGATTTTTGAAAGTCTACCCGGAGTTTATGTTTCTGCTTTGGTCTATGTGCCTGAGGATGGGAACGAGAAACATCCTGCGATCCTTGTGCCGGCGGGCCATGCCGAGAACGGGAAGGTACATTACCAAGCCCTGTGCCAGCGCTTGGTACAGCGGGGATACGTCGTCATCGCGTGGGATCCGGTGGGGCAGGGCGAGCGCAGCCAGTTCTGGGACGCAAAAGCTGGCAAGAGCCGATACAACTTGATCTGCGCCGAACATGCGGTGTTGGGCAACCTGGCGTATCTTGCCGGGACGAACTTAGCCCGCTGGGAGATATGGGATGGAATTCGGGCAGTAGATTACTTATTGACGCGGCCTGAAGTAGATCCCGAGCGCATCAGTATCACCGGTACAAGCGGCGGCGGGTTTCAGGCCGCGAACATTGCCGCCTTGGACCGCCGCATCAAGGTTGCGGCGCCTTCGTGTTACATCACCGCTTTACCCATGCGCGTGTACAACCGCATTTTCCTGGATCCCGACAGCGACCCCGAGCAGGACCTCTATGGAATGATCTCGAATCATGTGGACAATGCGGGCCTCCTGCTGATGATGTATCCGCGCCCGGTGTTCGTGGCTGCGGCAGTGCTAGATTTTTTCCCTATCGAGGGCGCGCACAAAACGGTTCGTGAAGTGACCGAACTCTACAGCAAGTTCCAGCATGCGGACCGCATTGGAATGGCGGAGGGTTACCATGGGCACGAGTTTTCCTCCGAAAATCAGGAAGCAGCAATGAATTTTCTGGACCACTTCAACGGCTTGCCGCTACGGCGAGGATTGCCGCCAGTGAATGAACTCGACCAGAAAACGTTGCAGTGTACGCGCACCGGCCAGGTCATGCTCGAGTTCGAGGACGCGCGCTCGCTGATGGATGTGATCCGAGAATACTATGTGCAGCACAAGGGTCTGCCCACCAAGACTCTCCGCCAACTCTATTATTCCGATTTCTACCCCAGAATCAACTCATGGGTTGTCGCAGAGTTCCACGGAGAGATTCCTGGACGTGAAGAAATCCGATGGGAAGTTCGAGGCACTTCTCAGTTCGGAGGAATTACCATCGATAAGTACGTGCTTCATCACAGCAGGTATCTCGAACTACCGCTTCTCTATTTCCACAAGGCGGATGGAGTCCAGCGTCCGGTGGTGTTATGGATGGGAAAGAACGGGAAAGCGACCGCGCAGGACTGGACTAGTCTGAGGAAATACCTGGATTCCGGCTATGACATCGTTTCCGTGGATCCGCGCGGGCTGGGCGAAACACGAATGACGTACAAGGCGGCATCGCCAGACGATCCGGCGCTCGCGCAATTGGATTTCGATCGCACGTACGTAAGTCCGCTTTCGGGGGTTCTGGGGGATTATGTCTACAACTCGATTTTGACTGGCAGACCCTATTTTCTGCAGATGATTGAAGACGTTGAAATCGCAACTCGCTTTTTCCGGGCACAGGTAAACGTTCGAGCCGAATTTGCGGTTGCAGGTTCGAATGACACGTTCACGCTGGCCAGCGCGATCTCCGAAACGCTACCGAATATCAAGCTGCTATCTGAGCCGGATCGGCACGTCATTCCGTGGTCGGAATTGGTGAACCATAAAACCGAACTATGGCCGATCCAATACCTGCTCCCAAGCGGGGCGTACATCCACTAACAGCGGCGGCACGCCACGGATACCTCTTCGCAACAGCTGCCCTGAAGAATCGCCAGGACAAAATCAGTGCCCATGTACTGTAGGCAAGATCAGTGCTGAGGGATGTTCCGCATCGTGATAAATCGAGTTGGTCGCTTGCACGGGCTTTCGAGCCGACGACTGATCCTCGCCGGTGTTCAGGTTTCTGTCGAAACGAGGAAAGTTGCTGCTGCTGATCTCGAGTCGAATACGGTGTCCTTTGCGAAACAGGTTGCTGGTTGACCACAAGTCGAGCGTGAATTTGTAGGTTTGGCCGGGATTCAGGAAGGTAGGCTTCTCCTGCGACTCGCGGTAACGCGCTCGAATAATTCCCTCCGTCAGATTCTGTGCGAATCCGTCGGGCCACACATCAACCAACTTCGCCGTGAAGTCGGTGTCAACCGCGGAGGAACTGGCAAACAGCTCTGCCGTGACTGGCCCCGTAATCTCCAGATCCTCGGAGAGCGCGGGGGTAGAGTAAACGAGAACATCGTTACGAGCTTCTACTGGGCGCTGATCGCGGGGTCCCGGTCCGAGATGTGTCGAGTCACAGCAGAGCGGACCGCCGGTGGTCGGCGCCGGATTTACCGGATCATAAACGTAACGATCAGCCGACTCTGCATGCGGCGCGGTTGAAGAGAGAACGCCATCTCCGCTCAGGGAATTCGCTTTTCCTCCCGAGTGCAAGAAATATCGTTCCTGACGGGTGCGGGACAATGGCCAGTCGTCCTCGTCGCGCCACTGGTTGGCGCCCATCACAAAAATTCTCACCGGTTGCGGAGCGGCGAATTCGTTGGCTGCCTTCTTGAAGAGATGGTCATACCAAATCAGAATTACGTCATCCTCCTGGAGGTCGGCAGTGGGACCAAAATCGACGTCTCCAATCTTACGGCCGGAACCGGCATGCCCGCCGATGGTGACCAGGAGTCGCTGTCCCTGGCGCGCGGAATCGCTTCCACCATGGAGTTTGACGCCAACATAGTTGCGCAGCGAGCCGCCTTGAAAAATGTCGTACCAGGCAGCGACCGTCAGCATCGGAACCTTGATATCGGAATAGTGTTCCTCAATGGACCAGCGCTTCCAGTATTCGTCATAGTTGGGATGCGCCAGCCAGTCGAGGAAATAAGGAGCCAGCGAGCGGGTCAAATCGGTATCGGCGCTCGATGGAACGTCGAAAAGCGGATAGGTATTGAGCGGAAGTCTCCAGATTCCGTTCAGGGCGTTGGTGTTGGTCCGCACCGAACGGTTGAGCGTGTCCTGGGCCAGCCCGGAAGTCCACGATTCATTGAACCATTGCTCGAAGGCGCCGCCCTGGTAAGTCCATCCGTCGTGGTAGTTACTGGCGGTCACTACCGGACAGATTCCGGCAAGGTGCGGCGGGTGCGCAATGGCGGCTAGCATCTGCGTTGCGCCTACGTAGGAGCCGCCAAACATTCCGACCCTGCCGTCGGAGTAGGGCAAGACTGCGGCCCATTCGATCGTATCGAAGCCGTCATTTGACTCATTCTTGAACGGGTACCATTCTCCATCGGAGGTGTAGCGTCCGCGAACGTCTTGCACGATCACGACGTAACCCTGCGCTGCCGCTCTTAGACCGAAACCGGACGAGTTGTTCTTATCGTACGGAGTGCGCTCAAGGAGAACCGGAAAGCTGCCCTCCGTTTTTGGCCGATAGATGTCAGCTCGAAGAACCGCTCCATCACGCATTTTGACTGCTGCACCGCGTTCCACCGTCACGGCGAACGGTTCCGCAGCGGAGGCACCCGGTGCGACGACCGTCAGGCTTACGAGTGCGATGGTCAGAAAACTTCTCTGCAGAGTGGACATAGGTAAGGCTCCTCACATCGGATTGCCGATGTTTTCATATGGGCCGTTCAACGATCACTCGCCACCAGTTTAAGCAAGCCAAATTTTTCAGGAACGTGAAATGTCTTGCTCATGGGCGGTTGCCAGGTTATCTCGTGCGGATGCTCTGGAGGTCCCTGGCTGCGGAACAGGTTTAAGCGCAATGTGTTTCCCGGCGCGTGTGACCGCGTATCGATTGCCGCTAGCGGGATCCGCATCGCCGCATACCAGACATGCTTTTGCGGATCGATGCTGGCAACCGCTTCGAAACCTGAATTCCACGTCCAGCCATCCTCGTGGTGAGGATTATGGAGATTTATGTCCAAGTCGATCCACTCGCCTTGCGGCGAAACTTCGAATTCCTTGTAATGTTTTATGTCCGCGAAGTCCGAACCGACAAACACTTCCGCCACGTCCCAGTTCCAGAGCCGATTGGTTTCCTGGCGAGTGTTCGGCTCGGGCTTAAGGTGGAGCTGCTCATACGGACAAATAAACAAGAAGTACAAGTTGTCTCTTGTCCAGCGCGAGCGCACTTCCGTGCGATATCGAGGGACAACCTTTCCGAACGAGTCTTTCTCCATGAAGACGGGACGTGCGGCGCTCCAGAACGGCAAAGCCGGATCAAGCTGCAGAGATGCATCTTTATTCGCGAAGGTGCTCTCGAACACGGCTTGACCCGCGACCAGTGCAGGGCTGCTAAGAAGCACAACCACAAGAGTTCTAGCGAAGCCATTCATCCACGTGCTCCTCTACGAAGGCATCATCTTGCAAGTGCGGATACGATCTGCATACGCGGTCGATTTCTTCCATTTGGCCCCGGGAAAGTTCCTCGTCGGGATCAAGACACCAGCGGCCTTCCAGCAGACCTTGACGCCGCAGGATCTCATGGATGCCCGGAATGCATCCACAAAACTGGTGAGCGGGATCGAAGATCGCCGCGTTCGCGTCGGTAATCTGCTGGGCGAGTGTGAGTTGTTCGCTGGAGATCCTGTCGGAATTGTTTCTTGCTATCGCCAGGTGAGAAACCGCGGTCTTTGTCCACACTGCCCAATGCCCTAGCAAGCCGCCGACGATCCGAATCCGTTGGTCCGCGAAGGCAAAAGGTGTCAGCAGGTCATTCAAGATGTTGTCGTCGTTGCCGGTGTAGAGCACGACTTCGTGGCTGCGGCCCGATTCAGCCAGCGCGCGCACCACGTCGATGGTCTGATAGCGGTTAAAGGGCGCGATCTTGATGGCGACCACGTTGTCGATTTCGATGAACTGGCGCCAGAACTCATAAGGGAGTAAGCGGCCTCCGACTGCAGGCTGCAAATAGAAGCCCATGACCGGAATCACGGACGCAATAGTTCGAGCGTGTTCAAGCAGTTCGGGAATGCTCTCATCTCTCAAGGCCGCGAGACTCAACAGCACGGCATCGTAGCCCAACCCTTCCGCCAGTTGCGCCTCGGCCACGGCTTGATCGCGTTTGCCGCAAACCCCGGCAATCTTGACAACGTCACGGCCGCGACTCTCTTCCAGGGCCAGACTCAAGACTGGTTGCAGCAATCCAAATTGCGGATTACGAATCGCGAACTGAGTAGTGTGAACCCCCACGGCAATGCCTCCCGCGCCGGCAGCCAGATAATATCGCGTCAGCGCGCGTTGGCGGCGCTCGTCCAGCTTGCGGTTGCCGTTGAGAGCCAGAGGATGGGCTGGAATCACAAGACCCGAGCGAAGTTTTTCGCGTAGCCGCATCAGAATCTTCCGTCCCGCGTTTGGAAGTGTGTCGGCTTGTTCAGCATCACGCCGCCTTGGAGAATCCATTCGGCGATCCATCCAATCATTTCCGATGGAGTTGCCGTGGGTTGGCCAAAAAGGGTCCCAGCCTTGGCGGCGTTGTTGAGCAGTGAGGTGAAACCTTCGGGTTCAGGCACGAACGTTGGTTCGATTCCGAAAAGCTGGCCGAATTCCATCGCGACTTCGCGCACGGAAAGAGTCTCGGGACCGGTGATGTTCAAGACAAACGGCGGCGACTGACAGTAAGCAAAGGAGCGCAGACACCAGGAATTGGCATCTCTCTGCCAGATCACATTCACATAAGGCATGGTTAGAGAAATAGGGCGGCGCTCGAACACGGCGCGTGCGATATCCACCAGAACACCGTAGCGTAGCTCAACAGCATAGTTCAGACGCAGAATGGCCACGCGTGTTCCCCACCGGTGGGAGCCATTCTCGAACATGCGTTCGCGGCCCAGAGCCGATTGCGCATATTCGCCCACGGGGCCGACAGGAGTAGACTCTACCGCTCCGCCCTCCGACAGCGAACGTAAGGGATACACGTTGCCGGTCGAAAAGGCGACGATGCGGGACTTGCGATAGCGCTCCGCAACCAAGCCGGACAAAAATGTATTCATCGCCCAGGTCAAGTGTTCCGCGCCGGAGGTCTCGAATTTCCGCGCAGCCATGAATATGACGTTGGGAATCTCGGGCAGGCGCGACAATGCTCCTGGTTCCAGCAGGTCGCAGGATATGGTTTCAATTCCTTGCGCGGCCAGATGCGCGGGCAGGCTGGCGTTGCTGAAACGAGCTACCGCGACGATGCGAATGTGGGCGCCGGCAAGGGCGGCGGCACGACGCGCCAGACGAGCCAAGCTCGGCCCCATTTTGCCCCCGGCGCCGAGAATCAAGAGGTCGCCGTTCAGGGCTGACATCGCTGCGGCATCGGCCTCAGTGGGCCGCGAGAGGTGGTCTTCTAATTCTTCGATATTCTTGATAGTCGTCACTAGCCCAGCTCAAACCCTGCGATTGCATATATCGAATCGTTGTTTGCGCGCAAATCCTTTCCGCGCACCATGCGTTGAAGGCGTCTGGTCGGCGTAAATGCAAGATCGCGCGCAATCGCGGCCGCGGCGGCGTTCGTCGGAAGCAAATCCCATGAGCAGTTTCGGGAACCTGCGGTCGGCAGCGCTCGTTCGATCAGTGCGCGAGCAGTTCTTGGAGCATCGCACACCGACGGCCCCAGGTAGTAAGAATGCCGCCCGGGCCGGGTCAAACAATAAGAGCCGTCGATAACGAAAGGAGGCTGCCCACGCTGCGCGAGCCTCTCTAGCAATTCGGAGCGATCGGCTCCGAAAGCACGATGGTCTGCTATTCGCCAATTCTCCGCGGTTCGCTCGCCAACGGGGACCGTCGTTCCCGTTGCATGTCCAGTTCCAGTCCTGGTCCAGCGTTCTACCGCTTGTTCGCCACGGAAGCCCATCTTTTCGTAGAGTGGCCGGCCTTGATCGGTAGCGTCGAGCTTCACGGTTTCAATCGCCTTCTGATCGGCCAGGCTCAGGGCCTGCGTCATCAAACGCCGGGCGAAGCCCCGTCCGCGATAGGATTTTCTCGTGAGAACCATTCCGATCCAAGCCAGACGCCGGCCGTAACACAGCAAGGTCGTCGTCGCGGCCACCTCGCCGTCCACCTCGATGGCGAGACAGCCTTCCGGAGCCAGGTCGATCAGCATCTGCCAATCGTCGGCGGTCTGATTCCAGCCGGCTTGTTCCGACAATTCCAGCGCTGCCGGAACGTCAGGGCCGGCCAGTCTCCGCAAAATCGTGCCCGCGCAATCATTCATGGTTCCAATTCTCCCGGAACCAGCGTGTGAAGTGGGGCAGTGCAATGTTGGCATCGGCGATCTCGGGATGCCATTTCTTTTCCCACTCAAAAGAGGAGAAGTGGTGGTAATCGAGTAGGCAAAGGGCGGATCGGAGCTCGGGCAGAGGGAAGTTACCATCACCGGTGAGAGCAGGTTTCCAGCCCTCTGAATTCTGACGAAGATCCTTGACGTGCACGTGGCGAATGCGTGGGCCCAGGCTGGATGCGCCTTCTTGCGGCCGCTCTCCCGATTCGACAAAACAGTTTGCCGGATCCCACACGGCGCCGACTTTCAGTGATCTGGATTCCGCCAAGATTTCCGCAGTTTCGGCTGCGCTGGCAAAGTCTCCGTGAGTTTCCAGCCAGACTTCAATTCCGCTGGCGGCAACACGTTCACCGAGCGTGCGGATGGAATCTGCAATCCAGCCGCGGGTCGATGCCCGGTCTGCGCCGGCTTGAACTTTCTCGCCGAAGACTCGGATGCCGGGAGCATTCAAGGAAGCCGCCAAGTCGACCATACGCTCGCCTTCGTCCAGCCACCGCGCGCGTTCTTGTGCGTCGGGTGAGTGAAATCGGCAACTGGTGTCCACGCAGGAAATCGTTAACCCGTGATCCGATAAGGCCCGCTTCGTGGACGCAAGTTGCGGTCCGCGAAATGCCGGCAACTTCCAGAATGAATCTTCGTTTTCCACAAATCGCAATTCGATGCCGTCATAGCCCGCGCTCGAAGCGATCGCAATGATCTGCGGCATCGACCATTCGGGGCAGGCGAGCGTGGAGAAGGACAATTTCACGGTTACGTCATCCGGTCGAGCATGGCGCGCGTTACACGGTTTTTGACTCCATGCCCTTTGAAAAACTGTTCCAGGTCGTTCATCAGGGTGTCGGCAATCTCGTGGCGGACGTGGCGATTGCTGGCCGCGATGTGCGGCGTGACGATGGCTCCCGGCAGGGTGCGCAAGGCGTGCCCAATAGGCAACGGCTCCAAAGGATCGGTCACATCGAGCGCACAGCGGAGCCGGCCGCTTCGTACTTCCTTCGTCAGCGCGGCCAGATCGATCAGGCCGCCGCGGGCTATATTGATCACGACGCTGCCGTCGGGCAAGCGTGCAAGACGATCTCCGCTTAGAAGGCCACGTGTTTTGTCCGTCAACGCCGCAGTCAACACCAGCAGATGCGCGTGACGCAAGAGCGAATCGAGGTTCGCGAAGTGAACAGGGTAATGTCTGGCGAGATATCTAGGCACGTAAGGGTCATAGACCAGCCATTGCAGATCAAAGCCGCGCATCAGGTCCACCAGCGCACGACCGATTCGGCCAAAACCGATCATGGCAACCTCGCGTCCGACCATCGATTCGGTGGAACCATGCAAGTGCAGGTCGTCGTAAATGCGATTGGAACGCCGTCGCATCTTGTCTCGATAAAAATCCAGATTTCGGGCGCTGTAGATGAGCAATGCAGCACCGAGTTCCGCAGTGGCGCGGGCCATCGGCACGGGCGCGGCCGTGACGGTCAAATCATCGAAGAGGGAAAGCCCGAATCGTGATTTCACTTCCCCGCCGCAGTGGGCGATGATCCGGAGCTTTGGTGCCAATTGTGGCAAGTCGCCCGAAAAGTGTGGTGAGTCCCAGGTGGTGATCAGAGCGTCTGCTGTCGTCAATCTGCGTCTCAGCCCCGGCGTTACGATTCGGGCTCCATCCCGGCTCCACTGAAACAGGCGCGACAATCGTCCCTGTTGCTCGGGGCGGAAAAAAGACGCGAACAAGTCCTCTCCGGCGCAGACGATCAGTTGCCGACGCGGCATGCCGCACAGTCTAACATCGTTTTGCGATTCATTTCGTTTAGTGTCTATTAACTTCTCTTTTCTCCCGGAACACAGTATAAGAACTGGGTCGGAGCCTCGAGATGAGCACCGTAAACTCGGTGGACTACGCAGTCATTGCCTTATACGCGCTGCTGATGGTGCTGGTGGGGATTTATGTGGTGCGCTTCAATCGCGGGGCAGCGGAATACTTTCGCGGAGGAAGTCGTGTTCCCTGGTTGGTGGCCGGCCTGAGTTGCTTCATGTCTGGCTTCAGCGCGTGGACGTTTACTGGCGCGGCGGGCGTTGCCTACCGCGCGGGAATCGCCGCCACCGGACTATATATTGGCAACGCGCTGAGCTTCCTGCTGGGGTATTTCATCTTTGCCAAACTCTGGCGGCGCAGCCGGATTACCACGGTGATGGAGTACTTATCCGGCCGCTTCAACCTGGCCACTCATCAGACGTTCTCATGGACAACGATCGCATTTCAGCTTTTTACCAGTGCCAGCACGTTGTATGGCCTGAGCCTGTTCGTGTCTTCGGCGTGTGGATTTCCCGTAACCTGGACAATCGTAGGGGCAGGGGCGCTCATCATCTTTTATTGCGTTTTGGGTGGCCTTTGGGCAGTGGTGGTCAGCGATTTTCTGCAAGCGTCAATCCTGATGCCGTTCTGCCTGGTGCTCGGCATCCTCTCGCTCTTGCGGGTGGGTGGAGTGACGGGCCTGATCCATTCGTTGCCCCCGGAAATGAAGACGCTGCACGTTTCCGGGGAGTTTGGATGGATCTACATCGTGTCGTGGACCATCATGGTTTCGTTTGGATACAACACCAGCGCAATGGCGCAACGCTACTTCAGTGTCGACACTGAAGCTTCGGCCCGCAAAGTGGCTTTGTTGTGTTGCGGCCTGTTTTTTGTAGGCGCGTTCCTCTGGTTTATTCCGCCAATGGCGATGCGCGTGGTCTATCCCGACCTGCGCACGGTTTGGCCCTCTCTGGCGAATCCCAGCGAGGGTGCATATGCGGTTGCCAGCCTGACCTTGCTGCCCCATGGACTGATCGGCGTGATGCTGGCGGCGATGTTCAGCGCCACCATGGCCAACTTGTCCGCCCAGTTCAATCTCAAGTCGGCCATTCTGTCCAAAGACTTGTATCAGGCGTTGCTCCGAAAGAACGCCGGAGATCATGAGTTACTCATAGCAGGGTGGGTGACTACATTCTTCATCGGCGGAGCGACTACCGTGATCGCCGCCGTCATGGCAGGCAGTGGGCAAAGCGTGTTCCAGATCATGCTGACTTTCAACACTCTCATGTCGTTGGCTTACGGGCCGCCCGCCCTGCTGGGTTTGGCCGTGCGCCGGACGCCGCCATGGTCGGGTCTCGCGTCGTTCGCTATCGGTCTTATTCTTGGCATGCTGGGAGCATTCCATTATCACTGGTCGTTGATTCAGCAGGTGGCCTATATCATCCCAGCATCGTTCGGGACTTTTTTCTTGAGCATGCTCTTCGATCGAGGCGATACAGCCGCCCGAGCGCGACTTTTCAGGAATCTGAATACGCCAATCGATGTCGCCCGTGAATTGAAGGATTCTCCGGATTTCACCGCGCCGGTGTTTCGCTTTCTGAGCCGGACCATCTCATGCATCGGGTTGTTGAGCCTGTTACTGCTGCTGACTGCTCCGTCGGGCCAGCGAATGACGGTGCTGTTATTTGCCGGTCTGACCCTGGGGGTTGGCCTCTCGTTGCATCTGGTGCGAGGCCAAGAAACTGCGGTCGCAAAGTCCGCTGTGGACGGAAGCGCTGTGCCGGTGGGGTCGCGGCGTAATTAGCAGGTCTCAAGTTTTATGATTCGACTGGGACTCATCGGCTGCGGAGAACACTCGGAGGGCGGGCATGCCGTCCCCTTGGCCCGGTACAACGCTGCGCATCCGGGCGAGATTGAATTGACCGCGGCCTGCGATCTCAACCTGGAACGGGCACAGTTGTTTTGCCGGCAGCATGGTTTCTTGAACCCGTACCGCGACGTGAATGAAATGCTGGCGCGGCACAAACTGGACGGCTGCATCGCGGTCGTTCCGGTGGAGAGAATTTCTGAACTGGGCATCAAGTTGCTCACCCAGTCGATTCCGTGCGTTGTGGAGAAGCCGCTGGGTGCATCGCTTGCAGAGGGGAAGGCCTTACTGGCTGCAGCGCAGGCCACGAATACGATCAACATGGTTTCCGTGAACCGGCGCTTCATGCCATTTCTCAATCGTGCTCTGGAATGGACCCGCACCGCCGGATCCCTGCGCTATGTGCGTTGCGTGATGTCGCGGCACCAGCGGGGCGAGCCGGAATTTCTCTGGGCGACGGCGATTCATGCGATCGACGCAATGCGCCATATCGCCGGTCAGGTATCCGACGCAAAAATCCGTGTGCTTGGGCAAGGCGAAGCAGCCGCAGAATGGTATTCGATCGACCTCAGCTTTGAGAGTGGCGTTTCCGGGCGCCTGGATGTTCTGCCGACGGCGGGGATGCTCGAAGAAACGTACGAACTGATTGGCCAAGGCTTTCGCGCATCGGTTACGTGTCCCTTCGGGCCGGAGCGAGGGTTGCGTTGCTTTCGCGAGAATCGTTTGGCGCTGGCGGAAGCTGCACCCGGGAACATGCCAGAAGATGTGCTAAACGGATCCTATGACGAAGCCGCGCAATTCATCCGGGCGCTTACTCGCATGGAGCCTGCGGTGCCTTCGATTGAAGAAGTGTTTCCTTCCGTAGAACTGTGCTGGGGGATGGCCAAGACTTTGGAAACGAAAGCGGGCACCAAGGTTTCGCCGAAAACCTGATGCCGGAGGTCTTCGACGTGGTGATCAAGTGCTTTAACGACAAGCTCGAAATGGCCAGGGCCGCGGCCGAACAAGCTGCCGCGATCTTGCGCCAAACTGTACAGGCACAGGGAAAGGCGCGTTTGATTGCAGCTACCGGCGCCTCTCAGTTTGAGTTTTTGCAGGTTCTGACGAGCCTGCCGCGAATCGACTGGCAACAGGTCGAAATGTTCCACCTGGACGAATACATCGGGCTCCCGGCCTCGCACCCTGCCAGCTTCCGTCGCTATCTGCAGGAGCGATTGATTCAGAAGGTTGGAATTACCAGATACCATCTGCTCGATGGAGAACAAGATGCGGCGGAGGTCATGCGCCGCACCGGTCAGGCTCTGCTCTCTGCCCCCATTGACGTCGCTTTCGTGGGGATCGGAGAGAATGGGCACCTCGCATTCAACGATCCGCCAGCGGATTTCGAAACCGAGGAGCCGTATCTTGTCGTTAACTTAGACGAAGCTTGCCGGCGCCAACAACTTGGCGAAGGGTGGTTCGCGGCTCTCGCAGAAGTGCCTAAACGCGCCATTTCCATGAGCGTGCGGCAGATCCTGAAAGCGAACAGAATCCTGTGTATGGTGCCCGACGCTCGCAAGGCCGCCGCCGTGAGGGCGTGTTTTGAGGGGGAGATCAGCCCTCTGGCTCCTGCTTCCATCTTGCGGACGCACGCAGACACGACCGTGTACTTGGACGCTCATTCCGCTGCGCTTCTGCGTCCCGCAACGCTCGCTTCAGCGTCCTAACGCAGTCGGGCCGCCTCCGGCAATTGAAATCCCGAAAACAGAATGCTTCCGTTTCATTTCTTATATTTCTTCATTTAGTGATCTTTATTTACTTTTCGTGTCTAAGTGTGATAAAAGCTCGGCGATACAAGCTCTCCACTATTGGAGGATTTCCATGAAGTCCGTGATCCGCTCTGCCTTTTTTTTCCTCGTTCTGTCAGCGCTAGGAAGCGTTCATTTCTTATTCGCGCAAGGAACTGACTTGGGCACGATCCGAGGCACCGTCAAAGACGCAAGCGGCGCTGTCATTGCCGACGCGAATGTGATCGTAACCGACATCGATACGAACGCCTCGCGGCAGACCAAAGTCAACGGGGCGGGCGATTTTGAGGTCTTCGGTCTGAAGTCCGGTCGCTACAAGGTATCGGTCACTGCCAGCGGAATGAACACACAAGAAATCAACGATGTGGTTGTGAACGGCAGTGCGACCGTCGGGGTCAACGTAACCCTGCGTGTGTCCGGCGGGTCGGAAAAGGTTGAGGTCTCGGCGGCAGCCGTGACCATCAATACCGAGAATCCAACCATCAGCGACTCCGTCGGTCATCAGGCGGTGATTGATCTGCCCCGCGATACTCGTGATATTTACTCCTTCTTGTACTTGAACCCGAATATAACCCAGGCGGACGTGAACGGAGACTTCAAGTTCATCGGCGGGCAGAGTTACGGTGGCAGTTTTTCCGTCGACGGGCAGCGGTCCAATGGAGGCATATTCGGTCAGCCAACCGACAGCAAGCCCTCTCTTGAGGCGGTCGACGAAGTCAACGTTCTGTCCAACAGTTTTAGCGCCGAATATGCTGGCACGGCCAACATCCGTATCACCACCAAGCGCGGACAGAATGAATTCCACGGCTCGGCCTTTTATAACAATGCCAATTCGGCTCTGGCTGCTCTTTCCCTGCAGGACCTTGCTGGAATCGCCGATTTCGAGCCGAACGCGTTTGCCTCGAAGTATCCCACACCCTATTTCAATATCAACGATCTCGGGGGCGCCATCGGAGGTCCGATCAAAGGATTGAAGAACACCTGGTTTTTCGCGGCGTACGAACGAGATTACAACGTATCTCCGGTGAACATTTCCACGACCAAGCTCCCTCATCCGTCACTATGGACGGGGGATTTTTCCATGCTCGACGATTCCGCTAAGCCGGATGTTCCCCCGGGCACGGTGCTCACTCCGCAGGAGATGGCCACCGATACCGTCGGCGGGTTGGGTCTGCAATTTATTCAGATTCCATCAGAACTTTTGAATCCGTCGGTGCAAAGCTTGATCACCAAGTATTTTCCTCACATTGGAGTGGCAGCCCCGATCGATAGCTCGAGCGGTCTGATTCCCAGCTATCAGACGCAGATGCCGGGACGAGATACGCTGGATACAGGCTCTCTGCGGATTGACCATGACTTCAGCGAAAAAGATCACGTTTATGTCAGCTACAATACCTCAGCGGAAACCAGCGCGACTAGCCCGGTTGTGTCTCCTTACATAGGACTCGGCCTGACGAAAAACAATCGTCAAAACCAAACCGTGGCACTCTCCTACACTCGCATCTTCAGGCCAACTCTCGTTAATGAACTGCGCGGCGGGTTCAACAAGGAAAACTTACTGAGACATAGCAACACCACATTGGAAGGTTTCCTTTCCAGCATAGGTTTCGACGCAGCTGATATCGCCGCTTATGGTTCGGTGGTAGGTCAATTTGCGCTGGGCACCTTCGGACATCCCGCCATAAACTTCAGCAACACCTTTGCTACTTTCACCAACGGCGGGCGCAATACCTATCGACCGGAAAACCAGGGCCTGATCACCTTCGGAGACACGCTGACATGGGTATTGGGAAAACACAACCTGCGAATGGGCCTGGATTTCGTGCGCAACCAAGCGGTGGACGGGTTCGCTCTTAACCGTGGAAACCCGCGAGGCTCGATGACCTACACCCAGCCCGACACCTGTGCCAACGATCCTTGCTCCAATGCGAATCCGTTCACCGAATTCCTGCTGGGTCTGCCCCCGACCAGCGCCAGTTACGTCTTGCAGGCACGGCCTCCCATGAATGTCTATAACTGGGAGGAAGGATACTTCGCTCAGGATGACTGGAAAATCTCGTCAAGGCTCACGTTGAATCTGGGTTTTCGCTATGATCTAGCCACTCCCTTTATCGAAAAGAGCGATCTGCTGATCAACTTCGACCCAACGGGCGCGAATCCGAACGGAAATCCAGGAGTGTTCATCATTCCCTCGGCAAAGACCTTGCCCTACGTGGACACGCGCATCGCCAGCTATGGATACATCACTGCTTCGCAAGCCGGTTTGGGCCGGGGTCTTGTCCGTACCGACAAGAATAATATTGCGCCGCGCCTGGGCTTTGCCTACAAGATAGGGGATAAATCGGTGTTGCGCGCCGGCTGGGGCGTCTTTTATCCGACCTCCGCAGCGCAAGGAATCCGGGACGCCATCGGAACTAATCCGTTCAACCAAGGCGTTACATCGCGAACTACACTTGAGGGATGGCCAAGCCCTTCTCAAGACGGAATCAGTCCGATCACCGGTGGAACACTAAAAGGGTTTGGCAATTCTGTGACCGCCAACGCCATACCGTTAGGCATCCAAACTCCACGCATCCAGCAATACAACGTTACATTTGAGCGCGAGATCGTTCGCGATGGAACTTTGCGGGTCTCTTATCTCGGCACACACATGAACGGCTTGATTGCAGGTAAGGACTTGGATGAACTTCCTCCGAACACGACTCCTTTTGGCACAACCCAGGGAGACGGTGTCACGATCTGCGATCCGACCCAGGGAGACTGCGCCTACTCGCCAGCGGACTTGGCTCGACTGCCCTTTCCGCTGGTCGGTGAGTTTCTACTCACCTACGGAAATTTCGGGCACGGAAATTCCAATTCCTTCCAAACCGAATTCACGCGGCGTTACAAGAGCGGTCTCATGTTGGATATGTCCTACACGTATCTCGATCAGAAGACCAGCGCTTTGGACACCGCTAACTCTAGCCTGGGCGGGATCGGCTACAACCCATTTAGCCCCAACTCGGACTACGGCACCGATGGTTACATATCCAAGCACCGTTTCATCGCTTATGGGATTTATGATCTGCCAATCGGACGGAAACACAGAATTGGCAGTTCATTTTCTAAGTGGGCGGATACTTTAATTGGCGGCTGGCAGACAACCTTCAATATGTTCGCCAAATCTGGACAAGGATTCACGCCCTTCTGGATCTGCGACGACTGTGATCCCGTGGAACCCGGTAACATCGCAGTTTCATCGATCGATGCAGTGGGAGATTTCAATGCCGAGCCCTCATTCCGGCCGGTAGTGTTGAACAACAACATCAATACCGGAAAAAAAGGGAGTAACGCCATCATTTGGAACTCCAGTGCCTTCGGTCTGCCCTCGGTCGGAGCCGACCTGTTAAGCAATCCGGCCGTTGCCAAGAGAAATATGCTGACGGGGCCAGGCGCTTGGGGAGTGAATTTGGGCATTCACAAGGCCTTCCCCATCGGAGAACGCGTGGTTGCGACCCTCGGCGCTGATTTCGATAACATCTTCAATCACCCGCTGTTTGCACCGGATGCCGACTTCGGGGGCGGTGGAGGTACATTCTCACAGCTGGGCGACTTTAACATTAGGGTCGACCAAACCACCGGAGTGGTACTGCCGATTGCAGCTTCCGACGTCAATATCAATCCTCTTTTTGGCCAGCTCACAAATAGTTTTCCGCAGGAAGGCGTTCTCAGCCAGCGGACTATTCGTCTGCGACTGCGAATCACTTTCTAGTTGTCGGCATGAGTTTGGGGAACTGGAGTGGCTGCACTCGCGTGAAGGCGTGGGCCACATGATCCGATGAAACTCCATCTTTTTCGCGTATTTCTCGTCGTAGTGTGCTTGACGAGCGCTTTTGCTGAGCGGCCCGGAGGTTTTCGCGTCATCGGTCCGGGCGGCGGCGGCGCCATGTTCAATCCCACCATCAGCCCGCATGACCCCAATACCGTGCTGATCTCCTGCGACATGACTGGTTCTTACATTACTCATGATGGCGGGCGCACCTGGCGCATGTTCAATCTGCGGGGTGTGGTGAATTTCTTTGTCTTCGATCCGCTGGATGCGAAGACCATGTACGCCCACGCGACGGGTTTGTGGCGCAGCACGGACGCCGGCGAACACTGGAACCTGATTTACCCAAGCCCTTCCGCGGTGAAGGGCGTCAAGATGGATTCGGACCATTCCGACGAAGGGATTCTCGCCGATCCCGATCCTTTGAGCACGATCGCAGCGCTGGCGGTTGATCCCTCCAACTCACAGGTTCTTTATGCGGCTGCCGGGACGAAGGAGAGTCCCGCCCTCTTCGTTTCGCGCGACTATGGAAAGAGCTGGCAAAAACAGGTGAACCTGCCCGATCTTCCCCGCCGGATCTGGGTCGACCAGCATTCCCCGGCCGATGCACGAACCATATTTCTAGCAAGCGATCACACGATCGCCGTGACAGGCGCCGGAGGCGTCCGCAGTCTTCCGCTTCCCGCGGAAGTCAGTGACGTTTCCCTGGGCTTCGGTGCCTCGCAAGCGATCATCTACGCCACCTCGGAAAAAGGAATTTTCACCTCCAGTGATGGCGGCGCGACCTGGCACAAGAGCGAACTGCCTGGCGCGGGCACGAAAGTGCGTGCCATTGCTACCAGTCTGCATCATCCGGAGACGGCGTACGTCTCCTACAATCATCTGACACTCGATGGAAATACGTGGTTGGGCGTCGCGAAAACCACAAATTCTGGAGTTGACTGGCAGTTGGTGTGGAAAGAATCCGGCGTAGCGGCAACGAACGTACATGACGCTTGGATCACGCCACGCTTCGGGCCAGATTGGGCAGAAAATCCTCTGAACCTCACTGTGGCTCAACAGGACGCCAACTTAGCGTACGGTACCGACCTCGGACGAACCATGCGGACCAGCGATGGAGGCGCCACTTGGACAGCGGTGTATTCGCGCAAAGTCAATGACTCCGGCTGGACCAGCCGGGGCCTCGACGTCACCACCAGTTACGGAATTCACTTCGATCCCTTCGATCCAAAGCGCCAGTTCATTACCTACACCGATATCGGACTTTTCCGCAGTGAGGACGGTGGCGACTCCTGGACGAGTTCTACGGCCGGTGTGCCCAGCGAGTGGACCAACACAACGTATTGGATCGTCTTCGACCCTGAGGTGCGTGGGCGCATGTGGAGCGTGAACAGCTACACCCACGATCTTCCTCGTCCCAAGATGTGGCGGCACAACTCGGTGCTGAGTTACAAAGGCGGCGTGTGCATCAGCAATGATGGCGGCAAGAACTGGACCAAATCAAACACAGGGATGGACGAGACCGCGGCGACCCATATTCTTCTCGACCCCACCAGCCCGGTGAACGCGCGCGTGTTATACGTCTCCGGTTTTGGCCGCGGCGTTTACAAGAGTTCTGATGGCGGCCATACTTGGACTCTGAAGAACACAGGCATCACCCAAGAAGAGCCTTTCGCGTGGCGGTTAGCGCGAGCTTCGAATGGCACCCTCTACGTTGTGATCGCGCGCCGGTCGGAGGATGGAAGCTTCGGCAACGCCGGTGATGGTGCACTGTACCGCTCGACCGATGGAGCAGAGCACTGGCAGCCTGTTTCGTTGCCTGAGGGCACGAACGGACCGAATGGCCTTGCCATCGATCCTCGATCGCCGGATCGTCTCTACCTCGCTGCCTGGGGACGAGCGGCGGGAGAACACGGGGATGGCGGCGGGATCTTTCTCTCCGAGGACGGCGGCAGGAAGTGGAAGCAGGTGCTCGACAAGGATCGCCACATTTACGATGTTACCGTTGACCCGCAGGATCCCAACATTCTCTATGCAGCAGGTTTTGAGTCATCCGCCTGGCGATCGGCCGACCGTGGGCTGCACTGGTCTCGCATTCCGGGATTCAACTTCAAGTGGGGACATCGCGTGATTCCCGATCCGCTGCACCCAGATGAAGTCTACATCACGACCTTCGGCGGGAGCGTCTGGCACGGTTCGATCAACGGACAACCTCGACCCGTGGATATCGCTACGCCGGTGCTTGAGCCCGGACAATAGCCGGAGGAGCTAACGCGTGATCAATCGTCGCCAGTGTTTGTATGGAATGGGCCTGATCGCAGGATGTGGGACTCAAGTCGGCAGGGCCACAGGTACGGCTGCTGAGAAAGAGGCGCCGCCTGCGACTGAACCCGCACCTTTGGAGCTTTCGCAGTTCGAGCCAAGAAGCATGCTCCACGTGCGTGAATCCCGCGTCGAGCGTTCGAAATTTCCCAGCATTGACTTCCATACTCACGTCTCGGTCTCGACCAAATCAGAAAAGGGAGTGGCACTCTCCCCCGATCGTGAATACTTGGGAACTCCTCAGGAACTGCTCGCCGTCATGGACCGGAAGAACATTCGAGCCATGGTCAACCTCACCGGTGGCTACGAAGGTGGCCTCGCCGAGGCCGTGACGAAATACGACCGCGCGTATCCTGATCGCTTTTATACCTTCACCGAGCCTTCCTACTCTCGTTTCAAGGAAAAGAATTACCCGACGCTACAGTCGCAAGCGATCGAGCGTGCCCACCGTGATGGGGCCCGCGGCTTGAAGATTCTCAAAACACTGGGACTCTATCTTCGTGAAAATATCACCTCGGGCACGCTGGTTAAAATTGATGACGCTCGTTTTGATCCCATGTGGGACGTTTGTGGGCAACTCAGAATTCCCGTGGCAACTCACATTTCCGATCCGATAGCATTTTTCACGCCGACGGATCGCTTCAACGAGCGCTACGAAGAGTTGAATAATCATCCCGACTGGTCGTTCTATGGAGGAGACTTTCCCAGCAACGCGGAGTTAATCGCCGCCCGCAACCGGGTGATTGCCCGGCATCCGAATACTCAATTTGTGACGCTTCATGTGGGCAACTTCTCGGAAGACCTGCAAAACGTAAGCGAAAATCTTGACCGGTTCCCTAACATGTCAGTCGACATCGCCGCGCGTCTCGGCGAGCTTGGCCGGCAGCCCGTAACCGCCAGGAAGTTCTTCGACAAATATCAGGACCGAATCTTGTTTGCGACGGATGCGACGCCTCACGGCGACGAGTATCCGCAGCAAGTGTTCAACGACCAGTTGTACGAAATCTATTACCGATTCCTCGAAACGAACGACGAATATTTCGACTACGCTCCGGCGAAAATACCTCCGCAGGGACGCTGGCGAATCTACGGCATTGAATTACCCGACGTCATCTTGCGCAAAGTCTACTTTGAAAACGCCGCGCGGCTCCTGCGACTTTAGATGGCCATCTTCTGGCAAATCGCCGTCTTAGGATTAGCGGCCTCTGCGTGGGCCGCTCAGTCGGACGTGCGCGTCTGGCAAGGAACCCTCACCCTGCCGACTTACGAAGAGGGGCGGCCTGATCCCAATCCTCCCTTCGACCAGTTGACGACTGGGCGGTTCAACTATCCCTACACATTGCGCAACAACCTGACCAGCAGGAGGGTTGACCATGACTGGCGCGCGATCTATCTCGAGAACGAATATCTGAAGTGCTCCGTCCTGCCCGACATCGGCGGCCACCTTTACACCTGCATCGACAAGATTTCTGGCAAGTCGATGTTTTATGCCAATCCCTCGATTAAGAAGGCGGCCATCGCTTATCGAGGAGCCTGGGCCGCATTCGGAATCGAATTCAATTTTCCGGTCTCGCACAATTGGGTCACGATGTCGCCCGTCAACTTTGCGTTTGCGAAACACGATGATGACAGCGCCTCCGTGACCGTCGGCAACGTTGACCGTGTCTACGGCATGGAATGGACAGTGGAGTTAATGCTCCGCCCAAAATCGACCGTGCTTGAACAACGCGTTACGCTCAGCAACCGCAGCGACGTGCGACATCGTTTCTACTGGTGGAACAATGCTGGAGTTGCGGCGTGGGACGATTCGCAGATCCAGTACCCGATGCGCTTCGTCGCAACCCACGGTTTCACCGAAGTGCACCCCTGGCCAGTGGATCAGGATGGCGTCGATTACAGCGTGGTCCGCAATCACACCAAAGGCCCGGTTTCGATGTTCAGCTATGGAAGCCGCGAAAATTTCATGGGAGTGTGGAGTCCCCATACGAATACGGGGACCGTACATTTTGCGGACTACGAAGAAGTTCCGGCAAGAAAAATCTGGTCCTGGGGAGTTGATGCCGATGGGCTCGACTGGCGCAGAGCCCTCTCCGACGATGACAGCGGATATATCGAGGTGCAGGCGGGCCTGTTTCGCAATCAGGAAACCTATGCTTTTCTACAGCCTCGCCAGGTAATTCACTTCTCGGAATATTGGATGCCGGTGCGCGAGATTGGTGGAATCTCGCGCGCCAATCTGTCCGGCGTAGCGAACCTTATCCGGAAAGACAGCCGTCTGATCATCGGATTTAATGCGAACCATCCCATCCCACGGGCGACTGTGTCCATTCTGAAGAGCGAGCAGCAAGTGTTTCACGAGACGGCCGATCTGACGCCAGAGCGAGCATGGATGCATGAACTTCCGAATGCGGACTCGCAGGCTAAATATACGGTTGCAATTCAGGACGACAAGGGAACGACTCTGTTGCGGCAGACTGAGGGCGAATATGATTGGACTCCCGAGTCGGAAGTTCAGGTTGGCCCCCAGCCCTCTTACCGCGCTCCCGGTCCCGACAAGCGCACCGTCGATGACTGGATTCAATTGGGCAAAGACGATGAGCTGAACGGTCGTAACTTGAGCGCCCTCGAAACCTACAAGGAAACGCTGGCAAAGTTACCGGACAGCTTCGAAGCAAAGAAGGCAGCCGGGCGTCTGGCGGCTGGGCTGCTACGTTTCGCGGAGGCTAAGGAGTATCTGGAGCCGGTCCATGCCCGGGATACGACCGACACGGAAATCTCCTACTATCTGGGGCTCGCTTACGATGGCTTGGGAGAAAGCGATCATGCACGCGCCGCGTTCGAACAGGCGGAGCGCCTTCCGTCTTTCTATTCTGCGGCCGCTCTCATGCTGGGCGAATGGCTAGCGCGAAAGGGAGACCTACGCGGCGCCGAGCGCCATCTGGCGGACGCGCTACGTGCGAATCCGGACGATCTTCGCACGCTGGAGGAGTTAACTGCGGTTAAGGCTGTTGCAGGCGAATCCGAGGAAGCACGATCCGTGGCGCGGGAAGGGCTGACTCGCTTTCCGCTCAGCTCCTTTCTTCGGGAAGAACTCGGCAGCCCCGACCTTGCCCACCTTGCCAACGATTCCAACCGCGTGCTAAACGTGGCTGCGGAGTATATGCGGCTCGGTCTCTACCAGAAAGCCTTGAATGTGCTATCAAGACAATACCCGGCGCTGGTCAGCGATCAGAGTGAGCCCGGTTCCGTGGCTCCGGCAGATCATCCCATGGTCGCCTACTTCCGCGGTTTCTGCCGGGAGAAACTTGGACAGTCAGGAGCGGACGACTACCGCGCCGCCGCTAAGCTCTCGACGGCCTATATTTTCCCCAGCACTGCAGAAGAGTTTGCCGTGCTGCGTGAGGCCCTGCAAACGAATCCCTCCGACGTTACTGCGCACTATCTGCTGGGAACGTTTTATTTCTCGCGGGGATTGACCGATCCCGCTCTCGACGAATGGTCGAAAGCTCGCGCCGCTGGCCCTGAGCCCCTCGTCTTGGATGCCAGCATGGGGACAGCCTTGCTTCATATAAAGAATGACCCTGAACAGGCGCTCTCTGCATTTCGCGCTGGTTTGCGCAGCGATCCTTCCAACATCGCGATCTACCTTGGCATAGACCAGGCTCTTAGCTTGCTGAACCGTCCGGCTCGCGAACGGGTGGAAGCGTTAGAGAAATATCCGCAGATGGACACCGCGCCGCCGCCGCTGATCTTCGAACTGATTCTCAACCTGGCGGAAGCGGGAAATTTCGAACGCGCCACGCAACTCTTCCACAACCGGTTCTTTCCTCGGGAAGAGGGTGGGACCAATGTCCGGCAGGTGTGGATCGAAGTGCAGTTGATGCGTGTACTTGCTTCGGTCAGAGAAGGGCGCTGCGGCGATGCGCTGGCGGGTGCTGAACACCTGGGCTCAGAAGTGCCGGGATTGGCCTTCACGCGCGACGGGCTTGAGCCTATTGTTCAATCCGCACGAACCAGCTATCTGCTTGGCACCGTCCTTGCCAGGTGCGGAGAAGCGGCCAAGGCCAAAGCAAAATTCGAGCTTGCCTCCTCCGCCGATGGCCCCGAACAGGCCAAGTGGGCGTGGTTGGCAGCCCGGAAGCTACCTGGCTTCAATGAGGCGCAATGGCACGATCGCCTGCGGGCTGCGCTGGAGCAAGCGGAAAGTCGTAGCGATACTAGCGGCTACCCGAGTTGGTGGGAATACTCGGCCGCATCCTTGGCCAAGGAACTCGGGCAGACCGCGGAGGCAGCCGTGCGATTTCGAAAGGCATTGCTGCTGCCCGACCGCATGCTGGCATATCACCTCACGAGGTTAGCGATGTCCGAAGCTACCCGGTGATGACTTCAACCTTTGATTTGCGCAGAGCATTTTATGCGAAGGCGTGACTTCATCACGGCGCTGGCCTTGTCTGTCCTTGCCGAGAGATGGCCCGTCCGCGCGCAGGCAACGGTTCGGCATCCACGACTCTTGATTGCGGAATCGGATCCGTTTACCGGTTTGTCCCTGTTAAAGTCACGCTACGCGGCCGGGAAGCGCCCCTCGGAAGACATGGAAGGTTGGGCACTTTCGTGGCAACTCACGGGGAACAAGACATTCGCTGAACGCGCAGTGACTGCGATGCGAGCGAAACACGTGACCGCCGGCGGAAAGGCCTCGCGGTCGTGGGTTGACTACGCCCGGTGGTCGCTGGCATTCGATTGGCTGTTAACCTTCCCCGGTTTTGACCACGCATTGAAAGAGCGAGTGGCCAGTGAGTTGAAAGAGGGGGCAGCCGCCATGATCGCCACTCCCGACTTTTCCGATCCGGGCGAAATGTCATATCACAACTATGCTTTGCGCTACCTCGCTCTCGCCGCCTTCACCACTGCGGCGGTTGAAGGTTATTCCGACTTGAATCGGACCTGGCGCGAAAAGATCGAGAAGGCTCTTGCGAACATCCTCGAAACCACAAATGTCGTGAGCCCAGAAGGCAGCTACCACGAATCGATGGACTACATGCGCATCACGTGGGCATCGATGACGATGATCGCGGAATTGGAGCGCACTACCACGGGTGTGGATCCTGCGTACCAGTTCCCGGTGTTTCGCAACATGGGGACTACGTACCTTTACAAGCTTCTTCCCGACGGGACGCCGTCGCGCGAGGGAGACAATGAATATCCGGTTCTGGATTCGCGAGACACAGCCGTTGTGGGTTACGCGGTAAACCGCTTCAAGGATCCGTACAGTGCCTGGCTTCTGCGCAAGAGCGGATTTTTCGCCAAGGAGTGGGTGCTGCCAGTCCTGGAGTTTCTGTGGGATGATCCGGAGGTCGCCCCACGGGATCCTGCCCTGAGCAATGAAGAAGAGTTGCCGCGCCAGCGTTACTTCACTGGTGTCGGGCATCTCGTGATGCGGGATGGGTGGAAGCCGGAATCGACCTGGATCGAGTTCGATTGCGGGCCATACTTCGCCAAGCACCAGCACCTTGATCAAAATCAATTCACGATTTATCACGGCGGATATCTTGCAATCGACAGCGGTGCGGATTACACCGACACCGAAAGTCCGCACTACCTGAATTACTACCGCCGCACGGTCGCGCATAATTCCGTCCTGGTTTACGATCCCGCGGAAAAATTCTTCTGGTCAGACAACGTCTTGGCCGCCGCCAACGACGGCGGGCAACGCATGGATTCCTCCCGCTACTGGAACACCATACGCAGCCCGGAGGACTTTGATCGCACCCGCGACATTTGGGACCTCGGCTCCATGCTCGTGATTGATCATCTTCCTGGCCACTATCACTACGCCATGGGAGATGCGAGTAACGCGTATGCCCGCACGAAAGTCAGCCGCTTCACGCGCGAACTTCTCTACGCTCCGGAGCATGGAAGTTTGTTTGTCTTTGATCATGTAGTCAGCACGGACCCATCATTTCGAAAGGCCTGGCTTCTTCATGGCGTGAACCAGCCTGCGGTGGACCACGCCGTCGCGACAAGCTCGCAGGCGGCCCAGGATTTCCGCAATGCCAAAACGTTTCGCCTTGTGGAGGGATCGGGAGAGTTGCTGGTGCATGCGCTTCTTCCCAGGGAGCGGGTAGTGACGATAAGGGGCGGGAAAGGAAACGAGTTCTATACTCCCGGCGATGACCGCGGAGGAGCGTGGGGATCGGGAGAAAGCTGGCCCCTTGACCCAGCGGAGGGTGCTCCTCTGCCGGAAGACCCCAAGCTTCGGCGCATGTGGAAACTGTTTTGGGGTGAGGACTTCCACAAAATTCTCAGCTCCAACCGCAGGAACGTCGAGCCTGGCAGTTGGCGAGTCGAAGTATCACCCGCCTTGTCGACGGAGGAAGATTTCTTCCTTCATGT
>DASTCU010000025.1:0-112216 GCA_035710825.1 Candidatus Sulfotelmatobacter sp. | reverse complement strand
TCCATCCTCCGTTGCCGGACACTGCACTGTTTCCCGCAAGGCGATTTGCCTTCCCATGAGTAGACTGATCGCGGTTGTCATTGTCGCCCTTTTTTTGCTGGTTAGCCACCCGGCGCTGCTGAGTCAGGACATGTCCGGCGCGGCCGTCTTCAGCGGCACTGGCTTCCCGGCGTCTGATTCGGTCGCCCCTTCGACCGCCCAACTTGCTCGTCTGTTCCCCGGAGCGAAGATGATCATCGCCGATCAGCTTCCCGAGGCCCTCTCTGCCTCATCAACCCGTCTTCTCGTGCTCCCTTACGGCTCTGCTTTTCCTGAAGACGCTTGGCCCGCCATCAAACACTTCCTCGACAGTGGTGGAAACCTTCTGGTCCTCGGCGGCAAACCCTTCACCCGGGCAGCTTACCGCGATGCTGGTGGCTGGCACCTCAGGGATTACAGCGTGCGCTGCATCCGCCCGCTCATGATCGACCAGTATCAGGAAACTCCCGGCTCCAACGGCCTGCAGTTCGAGATGAATCCCGAGTCGACGTTGCAGCTTCCCGCCTTCTCCTGGAAGCGCGCGTTCAGTCCCGTGATCCGGCTCAGTTCAGTCGATCTCTACCATCGCGGCGGTTCCGCCGGTTCTCTTGACGCTCGCTTAGACACTCTTGCATGGGGAGTCCAGAATGGCCGCAAGCTCTCCGCTCCGGCCATCCAGATCGATCACTATCGCAATGGCTTCGACGGTGGCCGCTGGATCTTCGTGAATGCCGAACTCACGGCTGACTTCTTCGACAATGTCAGTCTCGTTCAGTCTCTGGCCGAACGGGCGCTGCGCGGCCAGGAAGAATTCACCGTGCGTCCAAGCTTGCCACTCTACCTTCCTGGGGAGCCGATTGAGTTGCGAGTGGATTGGCACCCGGCCACGCTCGCAGCTGCTTCGTCTCTCAAGATCACATCGTTCCCTGAGTCACAGCCTGGGAACCGCGCAACCATCACGGTCGCGCTTCATCAGAACGAGCCAATCCTCTTGCCCTCGCCAGCAGGCAAGGGCCTCTACATCATCGAGGCGCAATTGCTCGATGGCGACCGCGTCCGTGCCGTCTACCGCTCCGGCTTTTGGATGCGCGACGTAGAATTCCTCCGTTCCGGCCCTCATCTCACCGTCAATCGCGACTATTTCGAAATAGATGGCCGTCCTCTGGCGGTTATCGGCACGACCTACATGTCGAGCGAGGTGCAACGCCTCTATTTCGACCACCCTAATGTTTATGTGTGGGATCAGGATCTCGGGCAGATTCACGACGCCGGTCTCAACATGATCCGCACTGGCTGGTGGACCGGATGGGACAAATTTTGCGATGAAAACGGGCAGCCCTACGAGCGCACTCTACGCACGCTTGAGGCTTATTTAATGACGGCTCGAAAATACGGGCTTCCCGTGCAGTTCAATTTCTTCGCTTTCTTACCCGATGTCCTCGGAGGAGAGAATGCCTTTCTCGATCCGGAAGCCGTCCGCCGCCAGCAAACTTTGATTTCGGCTGTCGTCTCTCGCTTCCACGATGTTCCGTTTCTCGCCTGGGATCTCATCAATGAGCCCAGCTTCTCCAAGCATCTATGGCAGACCCGCCCTAATGGCGATCCCATCGAACTCGCCGCCTGGAACGCCTGGATCAGTGCCCGCTACCCTGATCGTAAAAAGCTCGCGGCACTGTGGAACGTGCCTTCCGACTCGGTTTCCGGGACGGTCTCGCTTCCAACGGAGGATGAATTCTCCCCGCGAGGCATGTATGTCGGCGTCAACTCTCTTCGTCTCTACGACTACTTCCTTTTCACGCAAGAGTCGTTCGCCAAATGGGCGCGTACCATGCGCGGTGCGATTCGTGCCAGCGGCTCGCAGCAGTTGGTGACAATCGGCCAGGATGAAGGCGGGATTCAAGATCGTCTCTCGCCCGCATTCTGGGGCGCGTCCGTCGACTTCACCACCAATCATTCCTGGTGGCAAAACGACTACATCCTGTGGGATTCTCTCGCTGCCAAGCAGCCCGGCGAAGCGATGCTGATTCAAGAGACTGGACTGCAGAGAGAATTGAATCTGGATGAGATTGCGCGGCGCAAGCCTGAGAACGAGGCCGCGCTCCTCGAGCGCAAAATCGCAAGCTCATTCATTGAGGGATCGGGCGCGATCGAGTGGCTCTGGAATACAAATTCCGACATGACCGAGAGCAACGAGACGCCCATCGGCGCGGTGCGTACAGACTACACGGAAAAGCCGGAGGCGAGCCTGATGCACGCCTTTGCCCAATTCGCTCCTTCGCTCTCGGAGCACCTTCGCAGCCCGCAGCTACCTCCTATTGCGATCATCACGTCGCAGGCCGCGCAGTATTCGGTCGTAGCCGACTTCCAATTGGAAGCGCAGCGGCGCGCAGTGCGGGCGCTCGCGTACTCTGTCCACCTACCCGCTTACATGATCGCCGAAAATCAGATTGAGAAACTGGGTTCGCCCAAGCTCGCCATCCTGCCTTCGCCCCAAGCCTTGGGCGAGGCGGCCTGGAGCGCTCTTCTCAAATACGTGGAAGGGGGCGGAAATCTTCTCATTACGGGGCCGGTGGATCGCGATGAGCACTGGCAAACTGTGCATAGAGCCGCCGGAATCGGAATTGCCGCTCACGCCGAACCGCTCGTGTACCACAATGCGACCCTGCGACTGGGTACCCGTACAATTTCCCTCGACTATCCCCAAGCTGAGCAAAACTCGCTAGACTCTCTCCGCTTTGACGATGCCTCCACGCTCAAGGAGATTCCTCACGGCAAAGGCCGGATCTTCTGGGCTGGATACCCGGTTGAACTCTCCGAGGACCTCCAGTCCACCGCCGACCTCTACTCCTACGTCGCGTCACTGCTGAACCTCTCTCCAATGTTTACCTCGCGTACTCCGCTACCTCCAGGCATTCTCATTTTTCCGACCACTCTCGAAGACTCCATCCTTTATGTGCTCGTCTCCGACTCGGCTGATGACGCCTCCATTCAAGTTCGGGACAATGCCACAGGTGCCGATCTCGCGATGACCCTTCCGGCTGAACACGCGGCGATTGCGGTGATCAGCAAGAGAGATAAGAAAATCGTCGCCAGATACGGCTTCGCTCCGTAAGCGCCGTTTGCTAAGGCTCGTCCCCTATGCCCCTGATAGAAAGACCCGATTCCGTTTCGCATCTGCCGAGACTAGACGTTAGGCTTGGCCGAACTCTACCCAGCGCCTGCGATGCTTTCTCGAGCGCCGAAGACACCCAAGCCGCGATCCCGCCGTTCTCGGCGGTGGCGATGGATCATCGGCGTAGTGGCTGCACTATTTGCCACAATCGCCATCTGCGTCCGAATCGCGATCCTGCGCGCCGAGCCCATTCTCCGCGCCCGGGTCATCGAAACTCTTTCGACCCGCTTCAAGAGCCGCGTGGAACTCGCCGAACTTCACGTATGGATCGCCAACGGAATCCACGTAGGCGGCAAGGGGCTGAAAATTTACGGCGCTACCGACCCGAATCCGTGGCAGGACGGCGTGCAGCCTCTGCTGGAGATTGGAGAATTCCGGTTTCAGACTGCTCTGCGCAATCTTTTCCGTGAACGCATGTATGTGGACACGATCTTTGTCGATGGCCTCACGATGAACATCCCGCCCGCGAAAGATCGGCAGCAAATGAAAAATCTGCGAGGGCGTTCCGGAAAAATGAGTATCACAGTAGAACATTTTGTGTGTGCCGGGACAAAACTCGTTATCAACACCGAACATCCGGGCAAGCCTCCTCTGGAATTCGACATCAGCAGCTTGCAGATGATTGACATGGGCCCAGCCCAGCCATTGCGCTTTGTTGCCACGCTGGTGAATCCTAAACCCGTTGGCGACATTCGATCGAATGGCCTGTTCGGACCGTTCAACGAAACCAGCCCACGTGATACCGCTGTTGCGGGAGCTTACTCGTTCACTCACGCCGATCTGGGAACGATTCATGGCATCGGCGGTATCCTCTCCTCCACCGGCCAATATGCCGGAACCTTAGGCCGAATAGAAGTCAACGGCCAAACCGATACTCCCGATTTCCGAGTGGCCGTCAGCGGGCATCCCGTTCCCCTGCACACGGACTTTCACGCTGTCGTCGATGGCACCGATGGAGATACTTACCTCGACCCCGTGCAGGCGCGGGTGCTGCATTCCTCATTTACTGCGAATGGGAAAGTCGTTCGCATGAGCCCGCACGGGCATGACATTGAGCTGAACGTGATGATGGGTCAAGCAAGAATTGAGGATTTACTGCTGTTGGGCGTCAAAACCTCCCCACCGATCATGAGTGGCAAGGTGCAGATGCGAACCAAGTTCAGCCTTCCGCCCGGCGCCGCTGAGATTGCGGACAGACTCAGACTGGCGGGACGCTTCCATGTCGTGGACGGATATTTCAGTAACGAAAAGGTGCAGACCCGAATCGACGGACTCAGCCTCCGCGGCCTGGGAAAGCCCAAGCTCTTGCACGATGCAGCGCAAATCACCGTTCCTTCGGAATTGATTGGGACGTTTACGTTGAAACACGGCATGCTTTCTTTCTCATCGTTACACTTCGAGGTGCCCGGGACAGATGCAGATCTGAAGGGCGAGTACAGCCTCGACGGAAATACCTTCGACTTCCATGGGCAGTTGAAGATGGATGCTAAGCTCTCGCAAATGACGACAGGCTGGAAATCCATCCTGCTCAAACCCGTCGATCCTTTTTTTGCCAAGCACGGAGCCGGTACGGAAATTCCCTTCAAGATCACAGGCACGCGCGACGAGCCTCACTTTGGCACCGACTTCCACCACAAAACCGAGAACTCCATCGCCGACCGCTGACCCAAATGCTCGGCGTGCTGTCGCACTGGGCAAACTGGCAGCATAGGCGAAATCGCCAATACAGCATCCGGTGTATTGTTTAGCGCTAGCCTAAAAAATACTTTTCAAAGTATCCCCAGCGAGAGTCATCTATAGCTGGAATTCAGTAAAGGGAGGAACATAATGCGAAAGGATTCATTGCGGCAGCTCTATATCGATGAACTGAGGGATCTATATAACGCTGAGACCCAGTTGGTAAAAGCCCTGCCTAAAATGGCGAAGGCGTCGTCCAATGCCGAGTTGCGGCAAGGGTTTGAAGAGCATCTGCGCCAGACTTCCGAACAGGTTTCCCGGCTAGAACAGATTTTTAACATGCTGGGCGAGAAACCTACGGGAAAGAAGTGCCTGGGCATGGAGGGCTTGGTGAAGGAAGGCGCCGAGACCATGCAAGAGGATTACGAGGACGCAGTCATGGATGCCGCCATTATTGGCGCCGCCCAGCGCGTCGAGCACTATGAAATCGCCGGTTATGGCACGGTCCGGACGTTTGCCGAACTGCTCGGTGAAAATGAGCATGTCTCACTCTTGGAAGAGACCTTAGAAGAAGAAAAGCAGACGGATGAAAAACTGACTCAACTGGCAGAGAATATTAACTCGCAGGCCAGCGAAGTCGAGGACGAGGGAAACGAGACCCGGCCCCGATCCGGCAAGACTTCCTCCCGGCGCGCGGCCTAAAGGTATGGAGGGGCGCGCTTCGTGCCCTTCCAGCACCGTTTTCCTCATAGCAGGACATCCCCAGGCTGTGCAAAATACGTAAATCACCTTATAGCCCCCGAACCTACCTACAGGTAATTTCCTCCCTGAGTTCCTGTAACGAGTCTAGATAAACAGTGAATTCAGGATTCGCATCATGAAAAAGTATTCTCCACACAAGACGCTTCCTTCCCATCTCGTTTGGCACTCTCTATACCAGGCAGCACTGTTTGAAACCGACCAGACCAAGATTCCGGACCGGATCGCGGAGGCGGAAAAGGCAATCCTTGAACGTGTCAAGGAATTGTTCGTCATCAAAACAGACCACATTGAGGAAGACCAAGTCCTGGATGACGCCCTTTATGCTCTCCGAGCACTGCGGAGTTGTGTCATGCCCCAAACCAATGCGGCCTGACCCCTACGGTGCTGCACCTCAGTTTGCCCACATATCCTTAGGAAATGCAGCAAGCTAGTTTGCGTGCAAGTCTGTATTGTTGCACCTTCATCGTCGTCTTAGAGTGCTGATACAAGTTAAGCGAATCGGAGTTCCCCTCTAATGACGAACAAAAGTTTTAAACAAGCTCCTCCCGTAACCAGGAACCTGCAGCGCTCTTTCGAACACGCTGTGCGCGACATCTACCAAGCAGGGCTTACCGGCAAAGCATCGCAGTATCGCACTCCTATCGTGCAACGCGCCAGCCTGCCCGCAAGCGGCCCTGTTGAAGAAAAGCGTGCTTTGTCCGATGCCGCCAAAGCTCTCGCGCAGCTGTGGAAGGTCTCGCACAATCCCAGCCGCTGAAGTTGTAACCGGCGAGCGGATCTAGAACAACAAGCGGACCACAACCGTTGAGGGGTGCAGGATTGGGGGCTCTTTTGCCGGCGATTGCCGTTTTCGAGAAATTAAGATCGCCGTAATCAGAAACATTGCCAGCAACACAGCAAGTGCTACGCTTGCAAACTTTCGTCCGGCGTTTGGATTTCCAATAATCATTTTGCCTACCAGGTGGAATTGGCGTTTCAGGGCCAAAGGCCTCCGGGAACCCTCCCGGAGGCCCTGTCATGTCCGGCTGTGGACTATACCGCCTTTCGTAGCGTGTCGGCGCTCTCAGACCCGCGCTTCGTCGCCGATTCGCCCGTGCAGGTGTGGCAAGTCGCAACCGCTTGCTTACGACGCTCGCGCAGCCGGCTCTGAAATGTGTCCCATCGGCCGCCGATGCCCACCGCGCTGTTGCTGATCACCACGGAATCCACTCCCGCCGGCACCGCTCGCTCCGTCGGAGCCGCTGCCGCGTCCACGTCGGCCTTGGTGAGTCCCGCGGATACTGGCCCCCGCTTCGGACCTGTCGGCAACCCATGTGCCTCCGCCTCGGCCCGTTCCGACGAAACGTTCCCAGTCGCCTGCTGGGTGGTGGGCGTCACGTTGCGGTCCGTTTCCGCGCGATGCATCACCGGGTTGGCCACCCATTTCGACTTGTAGCGTCCTTCGTACCCGCTCCATTTGCTTTCCGATTCCAAGTCCGATTCGTTGTATGGCGGAAAACTTTCTACCTGTTCCTTGTTCAAATCCACTTCGAAGTCATCTTCATGCTTGGCGCAAGCGCGTAGTCTTTCGGCCGGTACGATAAATTTTTTGCTTTTCAACCAGCCGCCTGTATCAACTACCACATAGTGGATCTGACCGCTCGAATGATCAAAAATTACATCCTCAATCTTTCCCAACTTCTCGTCATTCAAGCCATACACGTGTGCGCCGCGAATGTCTTCGCCCGACTCGGCGACCGGCGTATCTCTCAGGATGCCGTAATGTGCCATCTTTTCCTCCTATGTCCTGTATCGTTTAATAAACCTGCTCAAGCCCAAATCTCGCATTCCGCCACATTCTAGCGAGTATCGAATCGCCATAAGCGCGAAACAATCAGCCGTTCCCTGTAGGCAAGAAATACGATGGACAAACGCGTGGATTCGCTAGATCAGATCTGTGCTGGCTCTTCCGGATCGGGCTCCCGCACCGGCACATCCGGATTCTCTGGCGGATTAGGTGGGTCCTGAATCGGTGGCGGAGATGGCTCGGATGGAATCCGCAGCTGGTACGGAAATTCGAAAATCGCTGCACGATGCATGTCAACCTCAGATGCCGGAAGGCGCTGAAGGGAAGCCGCCTGTAATTACCTGCTCGCTAAGGCGTTCCGCAAAACTGGAACTGCTCCTCGGTCAGCCGCTGGAGGGAACCTTTGAATATCTGCTCTCATTCTTAGCGCCAGCAGAATCTCCAATCTTCACATCGGTAAATTTATTTCTCCTCAAAACGAAGGCGGGCCCCGTCGGGCCCGCTCGTTCGGAGTACTGAAATCATCCTTGCCACATCAGTCTTCTCGGATCAATGGGGCGATGTGCTGCTGTCGGCTGTCGGTGGGCACGGAGTTCCAGAGGGACTCATCCCTGCATTGCCCGCCGTGCCGCTGTTATTCGTCGTGCTTCCCGAAGCGGAGGACCCGGGCGTGCTAGTGGACGGACTGGTCGATCCGTTTGCGGAGCCGGGCAAGGTGCCGCAATTGCTGGGGGTCGTGGAAGACGTTCCTCCCGGATTTGCCGTCGAGCTACCCGGCGCGCCTGGTGTAACTGTGTTCGGCGTAGTCGAGCTCGGTGTGCTTGTGTTCGGGGTGGTCGTGTTCGGAGTAGTTGTGCTTGGGCTGGCCGTACTCGGTGTCGTGGTGCTCGGTGTCGCAGTGCCCGGAGTCGTGGTGCCCGGAGTTTGCGTTGTACCCGGCGTTGACGGAGTTGTGCTCTGAGGAGTCGCTGTTCCCGAGGTAGTGCCCGATTGTGGTGTTGCTGGTTCCGTGGGCGAGGTCGGTGTTCCCGCCGGTTGAGTCGTTGTTCCAGGCGTGGAAGTTTGTCCCGCCGGAGCGGTTCCGCCCGCAGGGGAACTCTGCGCCACCACCCAACTACCGCAACATAAAATTGCTGACAGCAAAGTAAGTCTCGTAATTGACATTTCCTAACCTCCAAAACTTTGGTCGCTTAAGGATTTTTGCACTTGAACCCAGTATCGGGAGCTCTCGAGGCACGTGCCATCCGGGTTATCACGTAGTTTGGGAGCGGGTTCTCGTCGGCAATCGGGTTTTGTCGCAGATCTCAGCCTGGAGGCCAGCCGAAGGTTTAATCAGTGGCGTTCAGGACACCGGCTCGATGCTGTCAATGCGGATTGTGTTCTTTTTCATCCCAAGCTTGCCGATGATTTTTACCTGCTTGCCGATATACGGTTTGGCCTTGCTAGGCTCGTCCAGTTGGTAACTGACCTTTGTGACCGGATCGTTCAGCACCAGCTCACCATTCTGTTCCACGATGCGGCCCGTAAACGCGAGTGCATCTTGGGTCTCATCTTCATTGGCGTCGGCGCTAGATTTGTTGGCAGGACTATTTTGCTGAGCAGGACTCGAAGTCGCTTGTTTCCCGCTGGGCTGAGGCACAGCCTCAGGCTTCTGCTGTTGCCGAGTGGCGGGCGTCGGATCTTCGTCGGCTTGCTGCGCGTGCCCCAGCGACGCCAGGGCGAACGCCACGAGCGTGATGGCAATCGCCAGCACGAGTCGCTTCACAATCTCTTTCATATTATCGACCTCCGTGCGTCAGCTTTGCGTCATCACCGAAGCCACACGTATGGTGTCGCCTTTGAGATTGCCGATTACGCGAACGCGCTGCCCGGCAGCTCTCTTCAGCGCGCCCATATCCCCCTCCAGCAGATACACAGACTCCGCATTCACCAACGCGAAATGTGCTCCGCCGTGAACGCACACGCGCACACAAACATCCGCGGTCTGACCCATCGCAGCCGAGTGTTTTGCCTTACAACGCGAGCAGGTCACCATACCCACATACGTGTGTTCTGTGGCGGCAGGGTCTTCTTGTGTCGGTGCCTGCTCGGCAGGAACTGGCTTCGCTTGCACGGCAAGACCGTCGACTGCGGCGCCGGCCGCAGCCCCGAGGGTTGCAATTAACAGTGCCAGAGCACAGGCGATTGCCGCTCCCAGTAGTACGATCTCAAGCCACACGCGCTGAGCTTTTATCAACATAGCCTCCCGTACTGGCGGACAGGCGATGTATGCGCCATTGCCACGAAGTGTTGTTTAGGAGTGCAACTCGGGTGCCATCGCCTCAATCGCGAGAAATCGCCCTAAGCTCGTGAAACTAAGCTTTCTCTAAGAGTGGCAGGATGGGTTCGAAGGTTCTGGCCGTGAAGAAATTCCCTGCTCTGCTACAAGGTGAGCGAGGGATAGCGTCAGCGTCCCGCCGGTTGGCGACAGTGCGTCCCATCCGTTTACCAGTCGTTGTGGTGTACCTGTGTGTTCAGCGAGAAGTCTAGAACCCGTCGCGCTGGTTAAGCCGCAGCCGCCGCCAAAGCCGCAGTGCTCTCCAGCCCAAGGCTAGCGGCTTCGCGAGCCCCGGTCCGCCGCAGCAACTCAATGGCTCCGTTGGCATTCGCGCTCCCCGTGCACGAGACATACACCAGAGCTCCGACATCGGTGAGCTGATGTCCTAGTCGCTTCGCATCATCCGGAGAAAAGCCAAGCCCCATCAGCGTTCGCGACCACCGCGACAACGCTGGGAAATTCTGTTCGTCCGTCAAAGCCTGTAAAAACGCTGTCGACCGCACAAAAAATCCGACGGTCGGGATCACAACGGCGCCAAATTCCGAATACCAGGCAATCATGCGGGCACAAGTGCCCGAGTTGGCGTCCTCCACCTCGAACGGGCTTGCATCTCGCAGATGCGCCGCATCCGGATGAGCCGGCGACAGCACCATGCAAATGTCTTGTTTGGCGAATCCCGCTTGCCTGAGTGCGCACACTACCTCGGGCAAGGCGACGTGCCGGGCGTACATCCCGTAGGCGGCGGTTCCAGTGGCGCTCATAAATGAATCTCCTGACCGAAGCAGGAAGACAAGTGAAGAGTTCCTACTAAGGCAAGATGTTGTCCAAACATATAGACTTCCTGAAAGGTGGGCACTAGGGTGAATCCGGTAGTGGAAGTCTGCATTTTCCTTCGCTCGCTTCAAAATGCCGCTCTTGGTTGCGAAGTTACGCTGTTGCGAAGAGCTATCCTCCCTGCGGGTGCTTCTCAAGCATTTACCTTAGGGATTCAGCGAAATTCCATTAGGACAAAAATGCAAAGCATGCGGGAGACGTTGCACACTCCGGCGAGTAACCACGAGCACTAGGTACTGAAAAGTCTTGTCTTACGACTTCGAGAGCCTTGGCACGCCGCTTGCATCTGTTGTTAGCGTGAGATCACACATATCAAACTCACAAATCTAATTTTTCTCGGAGGTAAGAAATGAAGCGGCTTCTCTCGATCGTTGCACTGCTCGGAATGTCTTGCTTTGGAATGAATCTCGTGGCGCAGCAGACGCCTTCGAGCACACCGTCCACGCCGGGTCAGGCAAGTTCCACGCCTCAGAAACAGCAGACCGACGCGACGAATCCCAGCCAGTCGGCTCGCAGCTTCGAAGGCAAGATCACGAAGTCTGGCGACCAGTTCGTCCTGCAAGACAACGCGACCTCGACCTCTTACAAGCTTGACGACCAGGACAAAGCGAAGCAGTACGAAGGCAAGAACGTGAAAGTGATGGCGACCATGGACCCCAGCTCCAATACCCTGCATGTGGTCGACATCACGCCCTCTGAGAGCCGCTAGTCTGTAAGCTAGCTAGCCTGCATCTCAAAAGAGCCCGCTGCTAACCACGGTGGGCTCTTTTGATTTTTTCCAGAATGAATTCTTTTGGGAGCTCGTAACCTCGGGAACTGTTACCACTCGCGGGACCTGTTGCCACTCATCGACCAAGCAGCACTGATTGTCGCTCCCTAAAGTTTCGCCTGCGCCTGCCGATCTGTCTCGTAGGAGACCAGCAAATGATCACTCCGATTAGCAGCGTTCGCCCACCTGAGGAAGTCCGCCAAGCCCCGCACCCGCCAGCCCCCAAGCCGGAGCCCCAGGCCCAGACTCCGAAAAGCGGCGCCCTGTCGCACGACCAGGTCACCTTAAAGAGCGCTGGCCAACCCGATCACGAGCCTGATCGCGGATAACTCAGCCGTCTTAGCGGCCGCTCCGACGGCAGTCGCGATTCTTTTTCGGGGAATGATTTTTTATTGTTGACTGAAGGGCATACTCAGGGGCTCTCATTCCAACTGTCCGACTCATACGTTAATCCCGCGAAGCCGCCGGTGAGGGTCCCATTTTGGCACAGATGCCTCCGATGCAGCCCTTCCGTGTGCCACCTATCGTTAAGGACTTGTTATGATTTCCTGTTCTTATTCTTATTCTGAGGTCACAAATCGTGACCTCAAGCTGGTGGGTGAATCGTGAACAAGACTACAATCGTTCTCGCCAAGAGAGTGGGTTCGAAGATTCTGATCCTGCGCAATCAGAAAGTCATCTTGGACAGCGACCTGGCCGAGCTATACGGTGTTCCCGTCAAACGCTTGAACGAACAGCTGAAACGCAATCCTCAGCGTTTTCCGCGCGATTTTCTTTTCACCCTGACGCGTGAAGAATACAAGCACTTGAGGTCGCAAAATGCGACCTCAAGTTCTGCCCATGGTGGCCGGCGCTATTTGCCGCATGCATTTACCGAACACGGTGCCATCATGGCGGCGACCGTGTTGAATTCGAAGCGGGCCATCGAAATGAGCGTCTTCGTGGTACGTGCATTCGTGCAGATGCGCCAGTCGTTAGTCGTTAATCAGCACGTCGTATCAAAACTGTCCGAACTCGAAGCACGACTGGACAGCCACGATGCCGAGATTCAGGATCTGGTCGACGCCATTCGCGAACTGCTCACTCCACTGCCGGCCAACAACCGCCGGATCGGTTTCGAAGTACCCGCCAGATCTGGCAAGAAGTAAATCTTTGCATGCCGGGGCGATGTTCCTTGATCAGCGATCATCGTCACGCTTATGACACCAGTAATTCGAAGGCCGGATAGTTTGACAGGATCTCAACAAACGCTTCCGGCGGCGACCCTGCAGGCACCGAGAAATAGCGCTGCACCTCGCGTTTGAAATTGTCGAGATAGGCTTTGAGAATCGGAGGTTTCTCGGCATCTGGAATCGGGCGCAGGCGAAATTTCTGGCGCATGCTTCCTTTCTTTAGTGAGATTTCTTCGGCAACTTCCGCATTGCGCACCCATTGCGTCCTTCCGCGCGGCGCGACCAGATAGCGCTTGCCTCCAAGTTCCAGCAGATCAACAGGAGTCGAGTAGATCTTGCCGGATTTGCGTCCGCGAACTTCGAGGACATAGATGTGGGATGGCCCCAAGCCAAGTCCGACAATGCATCCGAAAGCACGGTTTATGAACCTCTCCATGGCAGTGGGCTGGCGAAAAACGGGGAGCGGGGAAGTCATGCGAATGATTATAGGTGCGCGCAGAATTGCGTTGGCGCTGTGCGATACTTATTCTATGCAGTCCCCGCTTCAATTGCCCACGGCCGCGACGGACCCGAAGTCGGTCAAAGTGAATCTCACCAGCGGCACGGGAATGGACATCGAATGGAACGATGGGCACGTTTCGCACTACAGCTTCGTCTATCTGCGCGATGCCTGCCCCTGCGCCATGTGCGAAGAAGAGCGAGGCAAGGCGGGACGCCGGCCGGGAGAACCTGCGAAAGCGGCTGCCGGGGCGTTGCTCATCTTTAAGCCCACTGCCAAGCCTCTCTCAGCCGAGGGCGTGGGCAAGTACGCCATTAAGTTTTCCTGGAACGATAGTCACGACTTGGGGATCTACTCGTGGAAATTCCTGCGCGAAGTTTGTCCGTGTGAGGTTTGTAAAGGTTCGCGAGCTACCGGATAGCGACGCTCCACCGCATCCATGATGTTATCGAAGCCAACCTCCGTCGTGCAGTCCGTCGTGAACGACCTGTTAGCCGAGCTGCATGCGAAAAGCGGCTGCGAGAAATTTGGCGTGAGTCACGAATCGTTGGCCGCGATTCTGTACGAGGTTGGAGCGAAGCATTGCCCGGCTCTCAAGTCTGAGGGCGAGGTGCGCACGTTTTTTCTGAGCCTGCGGATCGATGAGTTGGCCCTCGCCCGCGCCTGCGCGGCCGGCAGCAATGCTGCCTGGGAGATTTTTCTGACGCGCTTTCGGGAAAAACTTTATCTTTCGGCCTTGCGGATTGCGCGGGAAGGCTCGGCCGCGCGGGAACTCGCGGACACTCTTTACGCTGATCTTTATGGGACTGCTCTGCGCGATGGGCAGCGTGTCTCCAAACTGGCGTCCTACACAGGCCGCGGATCGCTCGAAGGCTGGCTGCGGACTGTTCTGTCGCAGGAATACGTGAACCGCTACCGCCGTACTAAGCGTTTGGTCAGCCTGGAGGAAGAATCCGAAGAAGGCGTCCAATTCCGCGCTGCCGAACCTGAACCGGTAGCGCCTTCGGATAATCGCTTGGCGGAGACTACCGACGAGGTGCTGGGATGCCTCTCCAGCGAGGACCGGATGGTCCTGAACGCATATTATCTGGATGGGCGGACGCTCGCCGAGATTGCCCGGATGCTGGGAGTGCACGAATCAACCATCAGCCGGAAACTGGATAAGCTGGCCAAGTCCCTGCGCAAGCAGATCGTTGCGGCGCTCGGGAAGCGCGGCATGTCGAGGCGGCAGGCCGAGGAGGCCCTCGAGGTCGATGTCCGCGACCTGCAAGTAGATATTCGGCGCAGTTTAGCGCAAGGTTCGCCGCCTTCTGCGTTCTCAGAGAAGAGAGTGGAGGCCAGAGTCCGGGAAGGCGAAGGATAGCTCAATCAAGGTTGTAAGTGCCTCAGTTTGATTTACTTAGGAGCTAGTGCTGGAAGCTGTATGGAGAACGTCCCTAAAATCGTACGCGAGCGACTGAGGGTTGTGACGGTCGCAGTCGATCATCCTGATGCCGACGTGCTGACGGCGTTTGCTGAGCGGGCGTTGCCAGAAGCCGAGCGAGCCACCGTGCTCGGGCACTTGGCGCGCTGCGGGGAATGCCGCGAAATTGTAGCTCTGGCGTTGCCGCCTCACGAGGCAGCATCCATGCCTGTAGCCCTGAGTCGGAGGAGAGGGTTCACGTGGCCTGCGCTGCGCTGGGGTTTCGCACTTGCGGGAGTGGCGGTCATCGCTTCATTGGCAGTTGTGCAACTTCAACGTCGCAGCCAATCGTCATCGCCGATGATGGCGTACAAAGCGGCCCAACCTGCCGCCAATGAGGCGAGAAATCAGACTCCGCCTGCCATTCCAGAACCAGATGCGGCGGGGAACAAGAAGCTTCCCGCAGCCTTCGTTGCCGGAAAAAGTGCGGATACCGAGAAGTTACCGGCGCGTGACAGCGGCGGTCCAGCGGCATCAGCTGTGAATTCGCCGCAAGTCGTGGGCGGAGCGGGGTTCAGCCACGGGGTGCTTTCGCACGGGCCGAAAATGGCGAATCAAGCGAATCAATTCCAGCAGCAAAATGCAAATGCGCTTGCGGGAGCCAATGTCGCGACGCCGGTGCCTCCGCCGCCCATGGCGAAGCAGGAGCCGAGTGCTCAACTAGTAGCGAACGGTCCAATTCCCGCTGCCCCGCAGATGCAGCCGTTGTCCGCTCGGGTCAACACTCAGGCCCAGAATTTTGACCTGAAGACGGAAGCTATCTCGGAACAGCCTTCGAACTATGGCCACGGCGAGGAAAAGGTAGGCAGAGCGAAAGAGCCCCCCGACACTGTCGTTCATATCGAGCCTGAAAAGGTTCTCGCCGGTCCAGTTCGCTCCGACGCTTTGGCATATTCCTTGCCGAATACCCGCTGGGCCATTACGTCGGCGGGCGGCTTGCAGCGTTCTCTAGACCAGGGCAATAGCTGGCAAGACGTGAATGTAAAAACTACGCCAGCTCCAGCGGCGGCTAATTTCGAGGTGATGGCCCGAAGCTCCCTGGCGAAAGCAAAAGATTCGGCCAAGGCGGACAAGGACGGAAATGGCGCGATGGTACTCCGCGCGGTTGCCGCCAATGGCATGGAAGTTTGGGCGGGTGGCTCGGCGAGCCAACTCTATCACTCCACCGACTCGGGCAATCACTGGAGCAAGGTCGTACCTTCCGCCGGCGGAGCGGTTTTGACGGGTGATGTTGTGACGCTGGATTTCGCGGACGCGCAGCATGGCAAGGTGTCCACCTCCACTTCGGAAGTTTGGATCACTAGCGACGACGGGTTGACCTGGCAAAGGCAATAGAGGAAAAAACCGAAATAAACGATCCTCTCCTATTGATCATCTAGCGTTTCATTACCCTTGTAAACATCTGCTCATCCGCCCTTTTCTCGGATTACCAAAGTGACGTTTACAGAAAATGAGCTGAATCTTAATATCCAGTCGTGGTTTGGCAGTTCTGGGGGAGGGCTGCCGAGGCGTCCTGGACTGAAAAGTCGAGGGCGCTTTTTCTTTTCTCCTAATGGCTTACCCTTCTCCGGGGTGCAGCGGCGCGCGGCGAACAGAAAACGAATATTTTCCGGGAACAGTTGGGCGCAAGATGGATCTTTCGCTCTTGCATTCAGCATCTGCCCTGACGTCGGCCAGGGCTTTGCGACTTTCCCCCTCCCTTGGCATCTAACCGGGGTGTTAGGATAAGTAGTTCGGACCCCAATCGGGGAAGCACTTATAGAGATCGCCGGGACCGGCAACGCCGCTCGATGGAGCGTCGGCCGACAGCGCGACGTTTACAACGAGGAGAAAGAAAATGGCAGGCAACGGAATTGTCGAAGTGACCGATGCGAACTTCGATCAGGATGTATTGAAATCGGATAAGCCCGTGCTGGTGGATTTTTGGGCAACCTGGTGCGGCCCCTGCCGCGCCATCGCGCCGATCGTCGAGGAACTGGCGAGCGAATTTCAGGGCAAAGTGAAAATCGGCAAGATGGATGTCGACTCCAACAGCGCGACACCGATGCGCTACAAAGTCACCGGCATCCCCACGTTGCTGGTATTCAAGGGCGGCCAGGTAGTCGAACAACTGGTGGGCTATCGCCCAAAAGATGCCATCGCTCAGGCACTGAATAAGCACATCGGATAAGACAACACCTTTCAGTAAGAGAACGCCCGGGGAGAGTCCCGGGCGTTTTTGCGTCTCTTTCCGTTGCCGACTGACGACCACTAATACTTCCGCAGCACCCCAATCACCCGCCCCTGCACATCCACCGAGGCAGCAGGAACGATGATGGGCTTCATTGTTGCATTCGAAGGTTGTAGGCGGATGTTGTCGCCTTCGCGGTAAAAACGCTTCAGCGTGGCATCGGTCGTATCCACTAGGGCAACCACGATATCTCCATTGTGCGCGGTGCGCGCTTTCTCAACCAGCACGTAGTCGCCATTGAGGATCGCTTCATCCTGCATGGAGTCGCCCCGCACTTCGAGCACGAAGACTTCTTTCGAACGCACGAAGTCGGCCAAAGAGATTGTCTCAGGATTCTCCACGGCCTCGATGGGCTGGCCAGCAGCGATACGGCCCATGAGCGGGAGGACGACGCCCGTATTCACGCTCATCGACTGTTTGAGCTTGCCTTTCGGCGGCAACAGATCGATCGAGCGGCTACGGTTGTAATCTCGCGTCAGCAGGCCCTTTTTCTCCAGGTTCGAAATGTGCTTGTGAACGGTTGCCAGCGAGTTCAGTTCGAGCCCGTGCCCGATTTCCTCGAATGACGGTGAATAACCGTGCTCGGTGACAAAGCGGGAGATAAAGTCATACACTTCGCGCTGCCTGCGTGTGATGGCCATGGCGCCATTATTGGCGAAGATAAAGCGAAAAGCAAGCCAAATTCATAGAAACGTGGCCGACTACGTCTTTCCGTGCATTCCCAAGGCACCCATAAGCGCTGAAACTTTTTCCGCGACCGGCACTCCAATCTGCCAGATCAGATTTGTAGTGAAGAAGGGAAACGATCATGCAATCATCCACTCAGCTCGCATTGATATTGGGATCGCTGCTCAGTGCCACGGCATGTACCGCCAAAGCAAATCCGAATGCTGCTGTGCCTGCGCCGGCCGTTGACGCGCCGCGCGCCGCCACTCCGGGCCAGCAAAGTGCGGTGCTCTCCGGCGGCTGTTTCTGGGGCGTGCAGGCAGTCTTTCAGCACGTGAAGGGGGTGATTAAGGCGACTTCTGGCTACTCCGGCGGTTCGGCTAAGACCGCCGAATATGAAACCGTCAGCACCGGCGAAACCGGGCACGCCGAGTCAGTCGAGGTCGTGTACGATCCCTCGCAGATCACCTACGGTGAATTGCTGCGAGTTTTCTTCTCCGTGGCTCATGATCCCACGCAACTGAATCGTCAGGGTCCGGACCAGGGGACGCAGTATCGCTCATCGATCTTCTACTCGAGCGATGAGCAGAAGCGCATTGCCGAGGCCTACATCGCGCAACTCGATAAAGCCGGAGTATTTCCGCGGCACATTGTGACTCAGGTTGTGCCGCTGCAAGCCTTCTATCCAGCAGAGGCTTATCACCAGAACTATGCTGCGTTGCACCCGTATCAGCCTTATATCGTCTACAACGATGCCCCGAAAGTGGAGCACTTGCGAAAGGAATTCCCGGAGCTCTACACGGGAAAGTGACAGGAGTTGTTGATGTTCGATTCCGATCTTGATTGTGAGCAGCAGCAAGAAATTACCAATCGACGTCGCGCGTTCCTGGTGAGCGCCGGGGCGGCGGTTGCAGGTTTGGTCCTTTGGCAATGGAGACGGCCACGACTGCTGAAGGCTGCCGAATCGAGCGGGCCCAGAGAGGTCACAGTGGTCTTGTTCTCCGACGCCCGGCAGCGGTTGAAGAAAGTTCAAATTGCTAAGGTGATCAAGGGTCCCGAGGAATGGCGCAAGCAGCTATCCGCCAATGCGTATGACATCACTCGCAATGCCGATACCGAGATGGCCTTTTCGGGCGCATATTGGAACCTGCACGATAAAGGACTCTACCGTTGCATTTGCTGCGATAACGCGGTATTCGACTCAGCTACCAAGTTCGATTCCGGTACAGGCTGGCCGAGTTTCTGGGCGCCGATCGCGGCGGAGAATGTCACGGAAACCAGAGACTCAACGTTTGGAATGGTCCGCACGGCGGTTTCCTGCACGGAATGTGGCGCTCACCTTGGTCACGTATTCGATGATGGACCTGAGCCCACGCATCTGCGCTATTGCATGAATTCCGCATCCCTGCGGTTTGTGAAGCAGACGTAGCCGCGGCGATTTGCCGAACGCAGGCAAGCTCCTGTAAAATCTAGGTTTGCCCTACCAGATCTGAACTATTTGGGAGCAGTCCATGGCACAACAATGCGACATCTGCGGCAAGAAGCCGCAAGCGGGAAACCGCATCAGCCACGCGCACAATGTCACCAAGCGGCGCTGGAACATCAACTTGCGTCCGGTGCACGCCAAAGTGGCAGGCCAGGGGAAGCGCATCCGCGTCTGCACGTCCTGCCTGCGCAGCGGTAAAGTCGTCAAGGCCTAGCCCGTTTTACCCACAGAGGACACTGAGCTTCGCTGGCATGTCAGCGCTGAGGTGTGCGCTACTTCGACGTTTTGGGTGCCATCGATACCAGGCGGACGTCGAAGATCAGCGTTGCGTTTTGTGGAATCTGAGGTGGATGGCCCGCGTCGCCATAGGCTAGTTCCGGCGGGATGCGCAGTTGCCGCTTGCCGCCGACTTTCATCCCGGCAACACCTTCGTCCCAGCCTTTGATCACTTCGCTGGCGCCAATGGTGAATTCGAAGGGCGCCGCTCCCACTGAACTGTCGAACTTCTTGCCGGTAGTAAGCCATCCCGTGTAATGCACTTTTACTTTGTCGCCCGTTTTGGCGACTTGGCCGAGGCCGACCCTGATGTCCCAGTACTGCAGGCCGGAGTCAGTCTTCACGCCGGCACCGGTGACTTTCGTCGGGGCGTTGGGGTTGGGGCGCGCTGCGGTGGAAGGCTTGTGAGCGGTCGTCTGTGCCGCCCCAATGGTGGTTAGTACGGTTGCGATGGTTGCTGCAAGGACGAATGTTTTCATCGGGTGCTCCATAGAAAGTTGCGGCGAACTTCAGCCGGCAAGATGGCGGCGCTACAGATCATTCCAACGCGATGACATCAATTTCTACCAGGACATCTTTGGGAAGGCGCGCGACCTCGACCGTGGAACGGGCCGGCGGGGAAGTGCTGAAGTACTTGCCGTAGACCTCGTTCATCGCGACGAACTCAGACATGTTCTTCAAGAATACGGTCGAGCGGACGACTTTGCCCAGGCCGCTTCCCGCAGCCTCCAGAATTTCTGACAAATTGCGCAGCACTCGATCGGTTTGCGCTGCCACGTCGCCCGTGATGACTTGCTGCGTGGCGGGATCGATGGCGACCTGGCCAGAGCAAAAGATGAATCCGTTGGCTTTGATGGCTTGAGAGTAAGGTCCGATGGCTTTAGGTGCGTCTTTGGTAGAAATGACTTCGCGCATGACTCCAGTTATGAACGGCCGGTTGCCGTAAAAAAAACAAACCACAGAGGGCACAGAGTAACACAGAGTCGGAGGCGCCGGCGCTTTCTGACTATCGCTTTGGTCTTTCGCCGAAAATTGCAGTGCCTACCCGCACGCAGGTTGAGCCCTCCTCAATCGCGACTTCGAAGTCGTGGGACATGCCCATGGAAAGTACATCCATGCGAATCGACGGAAGCCTTCGCGCGGCAATGGTATCGCGCAACTCGCTCAGCTTGCGGAAGTAAGGGCGCGCGCCTTCGGGATCGTCGGTGAACGGAGGCACGGTCATCAGTCCGCGAAATTCCAGCGCATCAAAACCCGGGGCTGCCAGCAGTAGGGATTCCAACTCGCGCGAGTCCGGCGCAGCGCCGCTCTTGGCTGTTTCGCCGCCGACGTTAATCTCGATCAGCACTCGGAGCTTTTCTCTAAGCTTGCGTGCAGCCGCGTCGAGTTTCTCTGCCAGGTTGACTGAATCCAGCGAATCCACGGCGCCAAACAATTCCACCGCTTTGGTTGCCTTGTTCGTCTGCAAGTGCCCGATCATGTGCCACTCAGCCTCGGGTAAGTCGGCGAGGGCATCCGCTTTCGCAGCAAATTCCTGCACGCGGTTCTCGCCGAACAAACGCAACCCGGCAGCATAGGCTTCGCGAATGCGCTCGGGCGGATGCGTCTTCGTCACTGCTATCAAGGCAATGTCGCCTGCAGAACGTCCCGCCCGGCGCACTGCGTCGGCCATGCGTTGCTGGATCACCGCAATGTTTTCTGCGATTGCCATGAGAAGGCTGAACCACGACGGACACGAAGTCGCACGAACGAAAACCGATTCCTTCGTGCTCTTCGTGGTTCGTGTCTTTACATGATCGCCGTGGGCGGAGCCGGCTCATCTGGACTGCCCGCATTGGCCAAAGGCACCCGGATCATGACAACCACGAGCACCGCCAGCGCCGCAATTGCGGCCCAGATGGAGGGTGTCCAGTGGACCAGGGTGACGTCTTTGCCGGAGCCAACCAGACCTGCAATCACCAGCCCGCACAAAGCTTCTCCAGCGATCAGACCTGATGCGGTGAGGACGCCGGCGTTTTCGACACGAGCTTTCTGGGCATCGTTGAGGCCGCGACGATCACGGAGCTTGTCGGTGACCCAGCGGATGATGCCGCCCACGAAAATGGCGAATGTCGTTCCCAGCGGTAGGTACATTCCTACCGAGAACAGCATTACGCTCTTGACCTCAATCATGATCATGGCAATGCCGAGCAGAACTCCTACCACGACCAGGGGCCAGGCCATGTCGCCGCCGACGATTCCTTTGGAGAGCATCGCCATGAGTCCGGCTTGTGGCGCCGGCAGCGCGTTGCTGCCAAAGTGATAAGCCTTGTCAAGATAAGCAAGCGGAACGAAGAGCACCAGGGAGGCGACCACAATGCCGAACAAATCGCCGATCTGCATTTTCGCCGGCGTGCCACCAAGGATGTGGCCGACTTTCAAATCTTGCAACATCTCGCCTGCCACGGCAGACGAAACGCAGACCACGGCCGCAACTCCGAGTACAGCTGCAACCCCGCCGGTCCCTTTCACGCCCAGCGCGACCATCAGGAGTGCGGCAATCACCAGCGTGCAAAGGGTCAGTCCCGATACCGGGTTGTTCGATGAACCAATCATCCCGACGAGATTTCCCGATACCGCGGCGAAGAAGAACCCGACTACGATCATGACCCCGGCCGCCACCAAGGAGGCTGTGAGGACCTGCGAGCCGGAGAGATTGCCGGCGCCCCCAATGAAGTAGTGGTAGAGCACGATCATGGCGACGAATACCACAGCGACACCGGCAAAAACTGCCTTTGACGGCAAATCACGCTCCGTGCGATTCACCGCGGTATGAGCTGCCGCGGATTTCTTCAAATCTGAGATCGCCCGTCCCATGCCGACTCCAAGCTGCTTGCGCATCTTGAACAACGTGTAGGTCGCTCCGACCAGCATGCCGCCGACGGCAATTGGCCGCACTATGGAGTAATAGATGGCTCCCGCGAGAAGGCTCCAGGAGAGAGTTTGGCCCGCAGGTTGCGCCGCCTGAATATAAGGGCCAACCGTAAAGGTCAGGAGCGGAACGAGCAAGCCCCAGGCCAGAACGCCGCCGGCAAAATTGAGCGCCGCGAGGCGCGGCCCAATAATGTAACCCACGCCCAGATACGCTGGGCTCACGTCCGGACCGGTAAATAAAGTGGTGCCGCCGGTGACCGTCGTCGTCACGTCGGGATTGGTGCCAGTCCGCAGAAGCAACTTCTTGCCCAGCGCGCTGATGCCGACCGGGAACGTGTTGCTGGCCGAGAAAACATTCACGGCGCCCAGCAGATACATCAACCCGCCGAACCCCATATTGGCAAAAAGAATCTTCGCTGCCCGGGCTCCTTGTTGCCCGGCTTTATGAATCTCAGATGCCGCGACGGACTCGGGGTAAGGAAGTTCCGGATCTTCGACCATCACTCGCCGTAGCAATGTCACAAACAGAATGCCCAGAGTGCCGCCAATCACCATTAGCGCGACCGACTTCCAGTATTCGTCGGTGGTCAGCCCCGGCCACAACCCAGCCATCACGAATGCCGGAATCGTGAACACCGCGCCCGCCGCGACCGACTCGCCTATCGAGCCCACGGTTCGCGCGATGTTTTCCTCCAGCAGCGAACCTTTCATCAGCCGGAGCAGAGCCATGCCAATCACGGCCGCAGGATAGGTCGCGGCAATCGTCATCCCCGCTTTCAACCCCAGATAGGCGTTAGCCGCGCCGAGAATGGCCGTCATCACCAGGCCAATGAGAAGGGCGCGGAAGGTGAATTCCTTCATCTCCATCGTCTCGGGGACGTAGGGCATGTGTTTCTTTTTTGCGGGAAGGTCAGCGACGGGGCTGCTCATGGCGGATCCTTTTAGGGCGTGGGATGGAACTAACGATGTTTGCGTTGCCTTTCAGCTAAAACTCGCGAACGGCGCACGTTAGCACGCGGCCCACCCGCATGACAAGTGCGGGGACCAATCGTCCCGGCCTGCTGGGGACTGACATCCAGCGTTTCATTCTCGGCCGCCGCGTTCCGCGATCAACTGCATCGCAGGTTTGCTGACCCAATCATGAAAGCGCTGGCCGTGGAACTGCTTGCCCCAAGCCAGCGGAGTGACATCGCGATACTCGTGCATGGTTTCATCCGGGACAAAATGTAGCTGCTTGCGTATGGAGGCGCGGGCGTTGGGATTGGCGCCGTGATCGAGCAACAGGCGGGCGAAGGCTCCGTCGCGCTGGCGTCCACACAAATAGGAATCGTTGACCACGCAGCCAAACAATGGAGTGTGTCCGCCGAATCCATCGGCATCGATCTGGGCTTGGGCATTTACGTCTGCGCCATGCTCGATCAGCCAGCGTGCGATTTCGATCTCATCGAATTCGACGCAGATATGCAACAGCGTCGAGCCCTCAAGCGGCGTGCCGTGAAGGCCGAAGGAGAGGTCCGGGCCGCAGCCCACGGCAGGAGGATAAATCTCCGCAAGCGAGAAAGTTCGGGCGGGTAATTGCGGATCGAGGCGAAGATGTGTTTCTAGCATATCAATGCGCCCGCGATGCACGGCCATGGCGGGTGTATCCGGCAGATCGGTCCCGTGCTCCATGACCAATTCCAGACATCGGTGCTTGCCTTCCGGGTAGCGCGAATAGGTGGTCAGAAGCAGCGCGACGGGCGCGAGCTTGTCACCGCGTTCGTCGGCGAGTTCGGCGCCGAGTTCGAGCAGGAATGCCATTCCGGCATCGTTCAGGGTTTCGCAGGTTCCACCGATCGATCCGGGAGCAGGTCGCGCCCCCATCGCGTAGAGTCGGCGTGCCGTCTCGATCTTCCCTTGCAGGCAGGCACGATCGAAGGCGTGCTGTACATCCTGTGCGCCCATTTCGCGCAGCATGGCGATAATCTCATCCTGTCCGACATTGGCGGCATAGGACATCGGCGGGCCCCAGTTGCTGTCTTGCAGACCGCGCGCGGCCTCGTGCAATAGCCGCGGATCTTTCAAGACCAGTGCGCGGACAGCATTCACATCGCCGCGCCAGATGGCATCGGTCATACGGCAGGCAATGACCAGCCGAGGCCAGCTTGCCAGCCCGTAGCTGCGCGCGAGAGCCAGTTGCGCGTCGGCTAGTTTGGCAGCGGCAGGATCGACGGACTTGGGATGATGCTTGCGCAACTCGGCACGGGCTAGGGAGTCGCCTGCTCGGATGGCACGCAGCAAGTCCTTCGCCTGGTGACGGAGTTGTTCGAGGTTGGGGCGGACAGGAAAGTGATGATCGTGAAACTGCTTCGGCATAACGGACCTCCTTCAAGTGCGCCCGTGGTCCGCCATGGGGGCGCAAGGAGATTCGTTTGAGAATCTTAGGTTCTAAGTTTTCGCGCAGGTGGACTCAGTCCTGTCCGCGGACGGGCGGCGTCCTGTACGCCGAGATCAGTATACAAGGACAGGGAATCGCCGGCGAGGAGTTGCAAGGACCTTGGATGGCGGCTTACGCGGACTTTTTCTCGGGTGTTTGGACGTCCGAGCGGGTCAGGCCCTGTTCTTGCAGGGCTTGATTAAGTTCACGCATCAGATCAGCCATTCTTATGGGATCGTACTCATGCGAAGCTTCTTCAGCCACCACCCGCCAGGGGCGAGCAGGTTTGGATATGGAACTTTCTGACATATCGCATTACCCCAAGGGAACAAATTTTATCATTTCAGGTATAACCCTAATGTTAATAATTTGTTTTTTGGTCCGATGCGTGTAAAATATCTCAATCGCTGTTTAGGTACCCGCCCCTTCGTCGTGCGTCATTTTTTCGAGGTGCCAGTCTATGAGTGACTCCCCCGATACGCCTTTCGCCCAGCCCTACCGTTGCCACGATTGTGGAAGTGAAGTGGGGTTTCGTTCTCGTCGCCGTACCGTGACTGAACGCTATATTCTTCCATTGTTTCTGCTGCAGCCGGTGCGTTGCGGCGAGTGTTTCCGGCGCGACTATCGCCTGATCTTTACTGCGGTGCGGGAGCGGTTGCCTGAGGTGCCCCGGATCGCGCCCAGAAAACAGCCAGCCACGTCCAATCGCAACGTTGCCTAGCAACGCTGGTCGCAACTATACTGCTGGGGTAGCTAATCGATGTACCGCGGGCTGGAACTGTGTCCGCGCGACGAGGAGGCCGTCTTCAGCAGTAGCGAGGACCGAATCCGGACTAGCCATTCCGCGGTTGCAGTAGGTGGGCCTGTTGTTGCGTCTGAAGAGGCTTGGTCGAGCGCCCGAGCCTATGCCCGCCGAGCTGCCGAGAGTCTCTTCTCTGTACTGTTCCCCTCCGATTGCCGCATCTGCGGCCTGCCTCTCCTGAACATCTCCCGCCTGCCGGTGTGTCCCGAGTGCCTTGCCAGGATTCACCCGGTCGAGGGCAACGTCTGCTCGATTTGCGGAGAAAGAGTCCTCTCTGCCTACTCCGAAGCTGACGACGACGGGCTGCGCCGATGCCCCGCCTGCCGGCGGCTCGATCGTCCCTATGAACGGGCTGTGGCTTACGGCAGTTATGACGGCGGGCTTCGCGAACTGATTCATTTGCTGAAGTACAACGGAGTGCGTCCTGCCGCGCGCGTGCTGGGACGAATGCTGGCTGAGGCTTGGCCGATGCTGGAATCTTCGTTTACGAGTGAGACGGTGTTGGTCGTTCCCGTGCCCCTATTCAAAGGCAAGCGGCGGCAACGAGGCTTTAATCAGTCGGAACTGATTGCGGGAGCGGCACTCAAGCTTTATTCGGCGATTGGACGTCTGCAACTTGCGCCCGGCCTGTTACTACGGATCCGCGACACGCATTCACAAATCGGATTGACCGGCCATCAGCGGCGGGAAAATCTGCGCGGGGCCTTCGCGGTTGCCCGTGCCCAGGAAGTCACTGGCCGCGAAGTGCTTCTTGTAGATGATGTTTATACGACTGGGACCACGGCTTCGGAATGCGCCAAAGTGCTGCGTCGCGCGGGAGCAGCCAGGGTATGGGTCGCCACCGTGGCGCGTACGTTGAAATTAGCATCTAAATACGTTGACATTATGGCTGGTGATCCAGCTATCAGGGTTTCAGATTTCCAAGGTTTCAAAGTGGGAGCCTGAAGCGCGAAAACTTTGATTGCTCGAAAGTTTGAAACTGTAATTTATGTCTTTGCGAATGGAACATGACGGAGGATCCCGGCACGGAGCGAGCTTGTTCTCGTCCTCGGGAGCGCCGCATCGCACCGGCGACGGCCATGCTCTGCTCGCGCCGGTCCTCGTGTTAAACGCCTCTTATGAGCCGATCAATGTGTGCGCAGCGCGGCGTGCGTTGGTGCTGGTACTGAAAGGCGTCGCCATGACGGAAGAGGAAAATGGACATTTTCTGCACTCCGCTCGCGTCGCCATGCGTTTGCCGTCTGTAATCCGTCTGTTAGAGTACCGCCGCATTCCACACCAGAGCCGAGCCTTGTCGCGGAAAAACATCCTGCTGCGCGACCGCAATACCTGCCAATACTGCGGAACTGTGCTGCCGTCCGGTGAATTGACGCTCGACCATGTGATTCCCCGGTCTCGCGGAGGTTCGTCCACTTGGGAGAATCTGGTGGCCTGCTGCCATCCTTGCAACCGGCGCAAGGGGAATCAATCCCCCATCGAAGCTGCCATGAAGTTGATGCGTGAGCCGCGCGCATTTAACCTTCACACCAGTCGCCACATCATGCGTCTCATGGGACGGTCGGACGATAAGTGGAGGAAGTATTTGTTCTACTAAGCTGTCAGCTCTCAGCCGTCAGCCATTAGTAGAGCACTGCTCGCGACGATGATGACAGTAGAATTGGCGCGCTCACGTGTGAGCGCCCTTCTCACTCACTGCGAGCCGAGAGCTATTTCTGCGGTGGATTCTGCTCTGGAGGCTTATTCTGATCCGGCTTCTGGTCGCCCTTAGGAATTTCCTTCCCTTGGTACAAAATCTTCACATTTGAGCCGAAGCGTTTATAGTCCTCATACTTGACGATTTCCCTGATGTGCACGTCTCCGATTTTGAAGTGCAGTTCGTCATCGGCCTTGGTGTAAACCGGGAACCAGTACTGGCCGTCAATTTGCTGCCGCCAGGTGGTGAACTTCGGGAAAAGATTTTCTTCGTCGCCGTGCTTCTTGCGAATGTCGGGCACGGTCTTTCCATACGTCTTCACAATCTGGAAGTCGTGGTCGTCGACCCAGACACGTCCCTGAAAATAGCGCTTTTTCTCTTCAATCTTCTTTGGCGCAATATCGAACACATAACAATGCAGTTCATCTTCCTGCTGCTGCCCGACGTAGAGGATGTCGTACTGCGGAAGGTCTGCCGTGGTCAAGACAAAGGGCAGCTTGTGCCGGATATCCTCCATGTCTTCCTGCGACATGTAAATCCTGGACAGGCTCGACTGTGGGGCGAAGACCACGTTTTCTATGCGCTTGCCCTTGTCATCGAACATGACATCGAACACCTCATGGTATTCGCCATCGATGGTATCGCCGTCGACGGTCGCAACCTTTACGTCTTGCCGGTAGGTGTACTGGTCGCGGGCCTTCGCGAACTCGGTTTCCTTCGCGGCAAAGCGCTTGATGATTTCTTCCGGGGTCGCATTTTTTGGGGGAATATTTTGGAGCGGGCCTTCCTGGGCAAAAGTTGGCAACGCCGCCAGCGCGCAGGCGAGCAGCGTCAGACACAAGAGGAAACGGCACAATACCTTCATTCGTCTAGTTTATCGAATCTGAAGGGAACTCGTACGCCAGGACGCTGCTTAATACGCCGTGCAACCCAGCAGCATATCCCGTCTGGACAGACACACCGCGGCGACCCCGCCCTCCGACCCCTCTCCGCTCAGTGAGACCGGAGGGAAGGGTGCTGCAGTTCTGCCACTCACTTGGATGCCTTCATCGATAAGAGGTTGCCGCCTGAGGAAGCCTGATTTTCTGCGGAGCAGGTTGGCCAATTTTTAAAGCAGCGGTCTTAAGCCGTGAGACACCCATCGGTCCGACGAGGAGTGCAGAATTCCAGAGAGGGTCTTAAGGGGTGGTTTCAAGCAATCGGTTAGCGGGCGGGAGGGGCCATTGAACTAAAAACTGAATTCAGATTTTCTGCAGCCTCTGCACTTCGTGGACTCCCGGGATTTTTCGCAGACCGGCGATGATCGTTTCCAGGTGCTTGAGGTCGGAGATGTCGAGAACGACCTCGACGCTGGCCTGGCTGTTGGCCGTGTGCGCCGCGATATTGCGAATATTGCTTTTGGCGTCGCCGATTACCCCGGTGATGCTTTTCAACATGCCGAAACGGTCGTCGCAAAATACGGTCAGTTTTACGGCATATGCGGTAGGGGTGGCATCGTCGCGGGCCCACTCTACATCAATACGACGCTCCGGTTCATAGAGAAGGTTGGTGACATTCGGGCAATTGATGGAGTGCACGGCCACGCCCTTGCCGCGGGTGATGTAGCCGACGATGCTTTCGCCGCGGATTGGATTGCAGCAGCGCGCGCGGTACACCAGCATGTCTCCTTGGCCGCGAACGGTGATGGCGTTGTGATCGCCAAAGACGCGCCGCACGACGCTGGCGATCGCCCCGGGCTCCGAAGTCAAGCCCTCAGACTCGATATCCCCGGCAATGGAGTGCGTCGCTCCCGCTGGGAGCAGGCGGGCCAGGACCTGGCGCGCGGAATATTTTCCGTACCCGATGCCCGACATGAGATCGTCCGCCTTACCCAGGCCATATCCGGAAGCGACCCTCTGCAAGTCTTCATCCTTGATTTCTTTGAGCGCGATGCGGTATTTGCGTGCTTCTTTTTCGATCAGCTTGCGGCCGATTTCGATGGCGCGCTCGCGCTGGTGCACGTTGAGCCAGTGCTTGATCTTGTTGCGAGAGCGCGAAGACTTGACCAAACCGAGCCAATCGCGACTGGGCTTGTGACCGGGCTGCGTGAGAATCTCGACGATGTCTCCCGAGTGCAGTTTGTACCGCAGCGGCACCATGCGGCCGTTGACCTTGGCCCCAATGCAGGTATGGCCGACTTCGGTGTGGATCGTGTAGGCGAAGTCGATGGGCGTGGCATCGCGCGGCAGCACCACGACTTTCCCCTTCGGAGTAAAGGTGTAGACCTCTTCCGGATAAAGGTCGACCTTGAGCGTCGAAAGGAATTCGTTGGGATCGCTGACATCGCGCTGCCATTCGACTACCTGCCGCAACCAAGCCAGGCGCTGCTCGTCCTGCGCGGAGACTGGCCCATCTTTGTATTTCCAGTGGGCGGCGATGCCCTCTTCCGCCATCTTGTGCATCTCTTCGGTGCGGATCTGAATCTCAAAAGGCGTCCCATCCTCCGTGATCACCGACGTGTGCAGCGACTGGTAGAAGTTTGGCCGCGGCATGGCGATGAAATCTTTGATACGCCCTGGCACCGGCCGCCAGAGATTGTGAATGATACCTAGCACGGCATAGCAATCCTGCAATGAGCGGGTGATCACGCGCATGGCGCAGAGATCGTAGACCTGGTCGACCGAAATCCGTTGCCGCTGCAATTTCTTATGAATGCTGAACAGGCGCTTGATGCGGCTTTCCACGCGAGCCTGGATGCCAGCTTCTTTGAGTTTGTCCGTGATGATCTGCTGCATCTTGGCAAGGAAGGCTTCGCCCTGCTTGCGGCGGGCGTTGACGGACTTCTCTACCTGCTCGTATCCGAGGGGATCGAGGAAGCGAAAGCCCAGGTCTTCGAGTTCGCCGCGAATTTTACCCATACCCAGGCGGTGCGCAATCGGCGCGTAAATTTCGAGCGTCTCTTCGGCGATTTTGTGCTGGCGATCGGGCGCCAGATGCTCCAGCGTTCGCATGTTGTGCAATCGGTCGGCGAGCTTGATCAGGACGACGCGAATATCGTCGACCATCGCTAGCATCATCTTGCGCAGGTTTTCGGCCTGCTGCTCTTCCCGGGTGGCAAAGTCGATTTTGCTGATCTTGGTGACGCCCTCGACGATGTGGGCGACCTGCTCGCCAAAATCCTTGCGGATGTCGACGATGGTCACCGAGGTGTCTTCCACCGAATCGTGTAACAGCCCGGCTGCGATGGCGACCGGGTCCATTTTCATTTCGGCGAGCACGAGCGCAACTTCCAGTGGGTGTACCAGATAGGGCTCACCGGAGGCTCGAGTCTGGCCTTCGTGATGCTTGAGGGAGTAATCGTAGGCTTTTTTGACAATGGTGAGATCGTCTTGCGGCCGGTTCTCCTCCATCCGCTTCATCAGATCGCGGAACTTGGTCAGCGTGAGGGCAGTGGTAGCGATCTGTTGGCGCAAGCTCGCCATGCAGGATTATAGCCCGCGAACAGCCCGGGGTAACTGGGACAACCGGAGGGGGATGCAGGGCCTACGTCGATTATAGCCTTGGGCGCACGATGGGAGGAAGCTGCGGAGAAGGCCTTTACGGTAGTTGCGAGAGGGAAGTGCCTGGTAAGTGGAGTAGATTGAAGGATCGATCCATTCAAAAAATCCGAATGAAATTTTCCGGTTGATAAATTTCTTTCCGTCTTTCTTCCTGCAAAGGGGATTGCGGGCTGCAAGCTCTGTTAGAGTGTTGCACGGTGGTGAATCTTCGCATGGCGCGGGTTTTGGTGACTGGAGTCTCTGGTCCGATTGGCGCCGCTCTCCTGCCGAAGCTGAAAGCTAGCGGCGCGCAGATTACACGTCTGATTCGTGGGAACTCGACGCATGTCGCGTCCGATGAACAGGCTATCCCGTGGGATCCCGCGCAGCCCATCGCGGCCGACTTGGTCTCAGGTTTTGACGCGGTCATCCATCTCGCTGGAGAAACCATCGTGGGCCGCTGGACCGCGGGGAAGAAATCCCGAATCCGGGAGAGCCGCGTGATCGGTACCCGCAATCTGGCCCAGGCACTCGGACAGGCGAAGGACAGGCCGGAGGTTTTTGTTTGCAGTTCGGCGATCGGGTACTACGGTGACAGGGGCGAGGAATTCCTGAACGAGAAGAGCACGCCGGGCACGGGATTTCTTTCCGAAGTCTGCGTCGAGTGGGAGCAAGCGACGCGGCCAGCTGCCATCGCGGGCATTCGGACTATACAGATGCGCACCGGCGTTGTTCTCAGCCCGCAAGGCGGCGCGCTAGGAAAGATGTTGACGCCCTTCAAACTGGGACTCGGAGGTAGAATCGGCAACGGCCGGCAATGGATGAGTTGGATCGATGTGCAGGATATGGTCGGGGCGATCCTGCACATTTTGAAAAGCGACATGCTGCGCGGGCCCGTGAACATGGTTGCTCCCAAACCCGTCACCAATACGGAGTTCACAAAGACGCTAGCCAATGTATTGTCGCGGCCCGCGATTTTTCCCGTGCCGGCGCCTGCCGTCAAGTTGGCATTCGGTGAGATGGGTGAGACGGTGTTGCTGGGAAGCCAGCGGGTCGAGCCCACGGAGTTAGTCGCCAGCGGGTACCCGTTCCGTTTCCACGAACTGCGCGAGTCTCTGGAGAATGTCCTGAAGCGTTAGCCATCGCGGCGGACGGGCCGCTACGGCAGAGACATTGCCACCGAACTCTCTACATCGGACTCGTTGCCGCGTGCACCGCCATCGCGCAGACTGCACCTTCGGTAAAATTCTCGCCTTCGATTCCGAACGCGTGATCATAGCGGGCGCGATAGTTCTCCCAGGCAATGCCGGATGTCAGCTCCACCAGTTGGGGTTCGGTGAATCTCTCGCGCAGACGTGCAAACAACGCGACAGGAACTTCGACTGGGGTACGCGTCATCGCATCGGCATACTCGAGAACTAGCCGTTCCAGGTCAGAGAAGTTGAAATCAGATCGGTAGTTGTTCAAATTGGCAATCTGTTCGGCAGTGATGCCGTTTGCTCTGCCGACGGCAGAGCCGATGTCAATTCAAAAGGGACATCCGACTAGAGTCGCGACCCGCAATTCCGCCAGACCCTTCAGCCTTGGGTCCACGAGCTTGCTGGTAGCTTGTGACTGTTCCATCTGTACGTATCCCCACAAAATCGTGGGATGATGAGCCGTCACTTGAACGGGCATGATCAGGCGGCCAAGCCTGCGCCTGGTTAGCGAATAGACCAGCCAAACAAACAAACGCCGAAGCGGGCCGCCCTGATTTCGGGGCGCGCCTGAGATGCGGGCCATAAAAGCTCCTTACGAAATCTGATTCACTGCTGGTTGGGGCGATTCATTTCATCGTGCAACTTCTGCAGAAGTTGGGCGCGCTCTTCAGTACTCAACTCGCGCTTTAGTTCCTCAAGCGCCAGAGCCACGATGTGATAGTGGTGTGCTCCGGCGAATTTTGGATCGGCAGTAATATCGAGCCACAGCTTGTGCATGAGTTCGACATCCTGGGCGCGCATGCGCGGGGTGTGTGGGCCAAGCGCGTACTCGCGAATGGAACCGTCTGGCGCACACACTTCCAGAGTCAGTCGTGGGCGCGGCTCAGGCAGGCGCTCCCAGGCGTCTCCGGTCAACTTGGCTTGTTCATCCGCAGTGAGCTTGTTGGAAAGGCCGCAGATTACCCGGCTGGAGTCAAGCCGCTGTGCGGTGACCATGATCGCCTCGAAGACATCAGTCGCGGGAACCACCAACAGCGAGATCGGCTTGCCTTCTTTCTCGGCTACGGCCACCGCCGCAGTAAAGAGCTCCTGCTCGTAATGATCGAACACCTGGCTGGCTTCGAAAACTGTGCTGCCGCTGAAACTATGTTCGCGATGGTAGAGTCGGGCGCTCATGACCACGACATCCTGTTTGGACGTGTTGGTGTGGCTGAGGATGTGCCGTAAGTAGTAGAGATTGCGGGGATCGCGGACCGCGACCAGGACATTGCCGGGTCGCACGCCCATGGCGCCGCTGCCGAGTTCCTGATTGCCATAGACTCGGAATTGATCAAGACTCTCGGGCTTGCCTTGCCGCTCGCGTGCGACGCGCCGCTCAGAGTAGGTGAAGACGACAAAGAATAGCGCGCTGAAGGCTAGGCCGCCGATCGTCGCCTGCTTTTTGGTCAGCAGATTGACGATTGCCGTGGTGAATAATACGGCAGAGACCAGGATCACGCCGACCGGGATCTCACGCTCGCCAATATGGATATTGCCTGGAACCTTCCATACCCGGCCGGCAGGCTCTTTGTGACGGAGCACAAGGACTGCGAGCGACATCATCGCGAAGCTCCAGATCACGCCGAACGCGTATAGGCCGGCCAGGGTGAATACATTTCCCTTGGTAGCAATGATGGTTATCAACTGCAATCCGACGATCAGGTTGATGATGCGGTAGCTCGTCCCGAATCGCGGATGGGGTTTCTGAAATGCTGCGGTCAAGACCCCGTCCTCTGCAACGCGGTTCAGCACTCCATTGGCGCCAACGATGGAGGTGTTTTGCGCTCCGGACAGAATGAGCACGCCCACCAGTACGACGAATCCGTGGAATAAGAGCCGGGCCCATACCGGGCCTACGAGGAAAACGGCGATTCCCCCGATCAGGTTTCCGAAGTAGTCCGGACGGACTTTGTCGGGGATGATCATGACGGCGAAGAACGACACTAGGGAAGTGAACAGCAGGCTGTAGATGAAAATCACCAACCCCGTCTTCTCGAGATTCTTGAGCTTGGGATGGGCGATCTCGCGATTCACTTGGGCCAGGGTTTCCTCGCCGCTCATGGCCAAAACAGAGTGTCCGAAACCGACAAAGACGATGATGAAAGTCAGCAGAGCCGATCCCGATGCCAGATGCGGGATCGAAGTGTTGGCAAGCCATCCCAGAGATTCGCTGTTCAGCGGCACCATTCCCGGCCTAAACGGACTTGGTGGAATCTGAACCGGCACCCGCATGATTGTGATGGTGCACCAAATAATCAGTAGCACGACCATCACAGTAGTAATGATCATGATCTGAACCGCTTTCTGGCTCGATTCGTGGATTCCTTGTGTGTTCTTCCACCAGAAATAAATGGCGACCAACGCGCCAAATGACGCGGCAAAGGCGTTATCGGGGAAATGCGGCAGAGGATGCCCACCATACTGGGCTATGTCTTTGATGAAGCCTGCCAGATATTGACCCGCAACGACCGCGCTGATGGGACCGGTGAGGACGTAATCAAACAGCAGAGCTGACACCGAAAACTTAGCCAGCGTGCCGCCCATGGCCTCTTTGACGACACGGTAAACGCCGCCGCGAGTGAACATGCTGCTGGACTCGATATAAAGAGCCCGCACCGCATAGCTGAACAGCATGACCGCCAGAATGAACCAAGGAGCGCTCTTCCCAATTACTTTCTCTGCGTCGCCGCCGGCGTAATAAGCGGAGGAGGCCAAATCCGACAATACGATGGCGGCAGCCCGCCAGAACGAGATGAAGGTCAACATCACCGTGGTGGCGACGAAGACCTTTACGGCCGGTTTTGTACCCTCAACGGAGGTGGCCATGCTTACGAGGAGTGCACCTATCCATTATGAGATAAACCTATTGAAGATAGCACAGCGAGGCCTATGTTGTAGGGCCCCGTCTTACGATACGAAACAGGCGGCAACGCGGCGGTTTCGCCAATCATCTCAAGGCAGGACTGGCTTGATAGAAGTCCGTATATGTATGAAGCGCCGAGAATTTTTAAAGGCCGCCGCGATTTGTGGTACCGCCAGTACATTGTCCTCAGCCATTGTTCAGGAAAAATCTACTTCGAAGCGAGAGAAAGCACCCATGAATCAGATTCCGCTAATACCATCTGCGGGAACCCGAAAGGGAGACATGCTTTATCGGACACTGGGCCGCACTGGAGAGCAGGTGTCGGCAATAGGGTTGGGCGGTTTCCACATTGCGCAACATGGACTGAGCGAGCAGGATAGCATCCGGCTGATGCGGGCCGCTATCGATCGCGGCATCACGTTTATGGATAACAGCTGGGACTACAACGAAGGCCAAAGTGAAATCCGCATGGGCAAGGCTTTGAAAGACGGCTACCGTCAGAAAATATTTTTGATGACGAAGATCGATGGCCGTACAAAGCAACTCGCCCAGCAGCAAATCGACACATCTCTGCAACGCCTGCAGACCGACCACATAGACCTGGTGCAGCACCATGAGGTCATCCGCTTCGACGATCCCGATCGTATCTTTGCGCAGGGCGGAGCGATGGAGGCTGTCCTGGACGCAAAGAAGGCGGGCAAAGTTCGGTACATCGGGTTCACAGGCCACAAGGATCCGCAAATTCACTTATACATGCTAAAGGTTGCCGAGGAGCACGGCTTCCATTTTGACTCGGCGCAGATGCCTCTGAACGTGCTGGATGCGCATTTCCGCAGTTTCTCCCAGATGGTGTTGCCCGAGTTGGTGAAACGGGACATCGGCGTATTGGGCATGAAATCCATGGGAGATGGTGTGATCCTCAAGAGCAAGGTAGTGTCGCCGATCCAATGCTTGCACTATGCGCTGAGCTTGCCGACATCGGTCGTGATTACCGGAATTGACAAGCAGGAAGTGCTCGACCAAGCCATTGAGGCCGTGAAGAGCTTCATGCCAATGAGCCGGGAAGCTCTGGTGCGGTTGCTCGCGAAGACGAAAGAGGTTGCAATGAACGGGAAATACGAGCTCTTCAAGACGTCATCGCATTTCGACTCGACCGCGAAGCATCCCGACTGGCTGGGCGGCGACACGCCCGATGTGCAGGCGCTCGCCCCGAGCGCATAGACCCAGATGGCGAAGGTTACTTAGCCTTTTGTTGCTCGATCCATTTGTCGGTGCGGGCCTCGAGCAGGTCCAGCGGCAGCGCGCCGCCGTCGAGTATCTCATCATGGAACTTGCGGATGTCGAACTTCGGCCCTAGCTCTTTCTGGGCGCGTTCGCGGAGTTCGCGGATCTTAAGCTGTCCGAGTTTGTAGCTGAGGGCCTGAGCTGGCCACGAGATATAGCGGTCGGTCTCGGCCTGAATCGTGGGTTCGTCGATGGCCCCCGATTTGCGCATGAATTCCACAACCTGGTCACGGCTCCATCCTTTCGCGTGAATACCCGTATCGACGACCAGACGAACTGCGCGGAAAAGTTCGGAAGACAGGCGCCCGTAGTCGGAGACGGGGTCTTGATAGAAGCCAACCTCTTTTCCGAGTTGCTCGGCATACAGCGCCCAACCTTCGGTATAGGCGTTGAAACCCAGGCCGTGCAGGCGAAACTTGGGCAGCCGTTCGAGTTGTTGCTGAATGGAGAGTTGCATGTGGTGCCCGGGAATGCCTTCGTGGTAAGCGACGGCCTCATCGTCGACCAGCGAGCGTTCGGCGAATTTGGACGTTGCCACTACAACTCTGCCCGGCCGCTTGCCGTCGGGAGTGCCGGTGACATAGTGGGTGGCGGCCGCCGCCTGAAACTCCGGAATGGCCTCGACCGTAACCGGCGATTTGGGCAGCAATGTGAACAGTTGCGGGAGCTTGGGCTCCATTTGCGCGATGTAATGCCGAAAATCATCGAGGATCTGCTCCGCCGAGGTAGGGGTGTATTTGGGATTGGTTTTGACGGAAGCGCGGAACGAGGCAAGATCGGCGAAGCCTTCTTTTTTCGCAATCACAGTCATCTCGGCTTCAATGCGGTCAATCTCGCGCATGCCGAGTTGGTGGATTTCATCCGGCGTCATATGCGTCGTGGTGCGGGCGTAAATGTCATGCTCATAGCGTTTTTCGCCATCGGGTAGTGAGGTGACGGAAAGCGTTGTGCGGCCCTGCGGAGCGTACTCAGTGCGGATAAAAGTGGCGAAGGTCTTGTAGGCGGGCAGAACATCGGTATTGACGGCTTCCGTGATCTCCCGGGTCAAGCGTTTCTGTTCGTCAGTAGAGAGGCTTGCGGGATATTTCTTCGTCGGACGGAGGAACGGGTCAGCGGCAACGATGCCGTCACACTGGGCCGGAATTTTTTCTGCCAGGAAGCGGACGGGCATGAGCTTGTCTTTCATACCGGCGCGCAGGACTTCCGTTACCTGGCTCAACGCCCGCGGAATCTGGTGTAGGCGCGCGATGTAGTCTTCGTAATGCTTGACCGAGTCGAGCGGCACGGCCATCGGCAGATCGGCCAGACTGGTATGAATGCCGGATTGCTGGTTGATCGGCATCTCGTACTCTTTGAAATTAAAATCGGTGATGCGCTGCTGCAGCACGCGAATCAGCAGGTCATGCGAGAGCTGATCCTGATCGGAAAACCCCGGCGTCGAGATCGCCTCCAGTCTGGTTAGAAACGATTCATCGGTTTGATGCTGCCGCATAATGGCGTCGAGCGAGTAGTCATTCAGGCGGTCGTTATAGCGGTAATCGCCGAATGCGGTGGCGCGCTGGGGATAATTGCGCAGATCCGATTCGTACTGCTCGTCGAAGAGAGCGTTTTGCGCCGCCAAGCGGTCGGGCAAGGTTTTGGGCTGCTGGGCAGAAAGAAATGAAGAAAGGGTAAGCAAAAGGAGGACTGCAAGATACCTGCGCATGGCGCACGTAGGCTATCAAAGAGAACGGGCGGAGTGAAGTCGTTAACCCAGGCTTTAGCGCTTTCTGGGAGCCAGATAGGTGTGCGTGATCCGATCATGCCAGCAAAGGGCGTCCTCGTCCAGAAAAAGCCACGCATATCCCATGCCGAGCGAAGCACCCGACAGATAGGAAGCCAGAATACGCCAGCGGCGCAAGGATCGGGTGGTGCCCGTGCCATCAAAGCGCGTCAGTTCCAGCCCGGCAAGCCGCAGCCCCGGAGTAGTGCCGGAATATACGATCAGGAGATATTGGTAGGCCGCCCAAAACAAACAGGGAACCCCCGTCGCCAGAGAGAAGAGTTGCAGTTGCGGCGGACGGAACGCCGTGATCTTCCAGAAAATGAATCCGAAAAGCGATGAGGCGATGGTGAGGATCAGGCCGTCAATCAACAATGCGGCAACTCTGAGTCCCAGCGGTGCGCTTTGCAGAGGAATGTCGATGCCGGGCCTCTTTTCAGCTTCTTTAACAGGGGCGGGTTCGATCGTGATCCCACCGAGTGCAGGAGGCGGGGGCGTCACCTCAGGAACCTCGAGGATTCGTGGTCGATCGAAGACCGGCTCCGCGAGTTGGTCGGGCGGAGGCGTGGGCGGTCCCCAGGAGAATCCAGGGAATTCGATGATTTTCGCGCTGGATCTTCCACTGCGCTCGGGGACGGTCCCCAGTCCGGGTGTAGCAACATCCGCCGGCTGGCTTTGCCGCGTCTCTTCTACCATGGGCGCGGAAAGCCCCGGTTGCAATTCATTGAGCGCGAGGGCGTGATTGGAGGCAGACTCGAAGCCCTGGAAGTTCGAGGGTTTGGTTGCCGATCGGCTTGAGCGTTCGACCGTCTCGAATGGCAGCTTGAGAGAGGGATATCGCGGAGGAGGAGCTTTGCGGCGAGCCCGATAGCGGCTCAGGCGCACCGACAGTTCGTCGCGCCAGGCGTCTTCCGATGTCAATTCTGCCTGTGAACTGGATTCGGTTGTGAGTCCGTCCGCCAATGCTGGCTCACAATCCGGGGCGGCGTTTGGAAAAGCATCCATTGGGCAACTACAAACTTCCCCGCACTTCGGACAATTCATGAAAACAATCCAGCGAAATCCGGCCAGCCAACTCCCAACGTACAACCGGGAAAGACCTTGGTGCACTCCTAGCCTTTGTGGTCACTTTTCCTCCGGGGCAGCGCCATGCTAAGTTCACGGTGCCCCCGCAAGGGACGCGCCACCACCAGGACAGGGATGCCAGCAATGCACGGTCGTCTTCCGTTGTTTTTCTGCCGATGACTCTTCGCACTAGATTCCTTATCACGGCGCTGTTTCTTTGTCATCAGCTTCTCGCGTCGGCGCTAGTAACCAGCCAGTTGCTTTCCGGTTCCGAACAAGAGCAAGGATCGCAAAGCGCGGCTCTAGAGCAGAAAACCAATCCGGCAGAAAAGACGCCATGTGCAACCCAGGCAGCCGAGCAGGATTCCGACTCGACCACGATCTGCGCGCTCCAACAGGAAAAAGACGGAGAGGTTTACAAACTGCATGGCGACGTCGAGATCCACTACCGGAATTACGTCCTGCGCGCCGACGACCTGACCTACAACTCGAATACCGGTGAGGCCACTGCCTCGGGACATTTCACGGTAGATGGCGGCGTGAATGATGACCACATCAAGGCGAGTCACGGGAATTACAACGTCACTACCGAGACTGGACGCTTTTACGATGTGACCGCAACGACGGGGCTGCGCTTCAGCGGCAACCGTGCCATTCTCACCTCGACGGCTCCCTTCGCGTTCACTGGCAAGCGGGTCGAAAAAACCAGTTCTGATCATTACGAGGTGTACGACGGCAGCATCACCACTTGTGAGCTGCCGCACCCCAAGTGGAAATTTCAGGCGCACCGCGTCGCGGTGGATGTGGGAGGGAACGCCACCATCTATCACAGCGATTTCCTTCTGCATGGGTTTCCGGTTTTCTATTTTCCGTACGCGACGCACCCGGTTTCACGGGAGGCTCGCCATTCGGGCTTCCTGATACCTACGGTGGGACGCTCCTCGACCAAGGGCAATATTGTTGGCGACTCGGTCTACTGGGCCATCGACCGCACCATGGACGCGACCATCGGGGCGGAGTATTTCTCGCAACGCGGGTCCTCGCAACGCGGAGAATTCCGGGCCCGCCCCAGCGATACCTCGTACGTGGATCTGAATTATTTCGGCGTGATTGACCGGGGAATCGAAGTCGGAACCAGCACCGGCCCCCAGCTATTACGCGAGGGCGGACAGGAAGTCCGGCTTAATGCCGATGGCAACTTTTATGGCTTTCGGGCGGTATCGAACATCGATTATCTGAGCTCTTTTCTCTTTCGGCTTGCTTTCAACGATGTATTCACTCAAGCGGTGAACTCAGAAGTGAAGTCGCAACTGTTTCTTTCCAAGACCTTCAATGGGTTTTCTGTTGGCGGCACCGTGGAGAGATACCAGAACTTCTTCCAGACCACGAATGCCCAAGACGTGCTTTCCAATCCACCGGTCTTCGATTCCATCCGCATACTGCACACTCCCAATGTTGAAGCTTCGAGTGTGGACCGGCAGATCGGGCGCACACCTTTTTTCTGGTCATTTGATTCCTCGATGGCGGGCCTGTCCCGCAGCGAGCCTGGATTTCACACCAGCAGCCTGCTTGGCCGCTTCGATCTGAGCCCGGAGATTTCTCTGCCGGTGCAGTTTCACGGTTGGTCCTTACGCTCTGCTCTGGATCTGCATGAGACCTACTACAGCGAGCGGTTCGTGAATGGGGAGGACGTCCCCGATCCGACCAACCGCCGGGCACTGGAAACGACAGTGGAGTTGCGGCCACCCGTTCTAGAGAAGATCTTCGATAAGCAATATCTTGGGCGCAAGTGGAAGCATGTGATCGAGCCGCGCATCGTCTACCGCTACGTGACCGGGGTAAACAATTTCGCCGATGTGCTGCATTTCGACGAGCGCGACATTTTGAGCAACACCCACGAAGTCGAATACGGATTCGTGACCCGACTGTACGCCAAGCAGCCGTCGTCAACCGTTCAGGAGTGCGAGACTCCCATGACTGCGCTGGCGGTGGGCGCGGCAGCTCCAGAACAGACGGTCCCTTGGGGACGCGCCGGGAATTTCGAGAATCAGCCGTGTGTCGTAGGGCCTGAAGTTCGGGAAGTCATCACCTGGCAGGTGGCGCAGAAGTATTTTCTTGATCCGACGTTCGGTGGCGCGCTGGTCGCTGGACAGCGCAACGTATTTACCACGACGGCGGACCTGACGGGCATTGCCTTCATTACCCAACCCCGCCACCTGTCTCCTTTGATTTCGCGCTTGCGGGTCGCGACCGGAAGTCATACGGATACGGAATGGGATACGGATTACGACTTTCAGTTAGGGCGGGTGAATGCCAGCACGCTGCTGGTCAACTACAATTTCGGACCGTTCACTTTTGGCGGTGGGCACGCATTCCTGCAAATTCCACAGACCAACACGACGACGCCAAGTTTGAGTGAAGGCAAGTGCGGACCGGCCGCCGATACCAGCCAAATCACGTGCAAGTTCCAGCAGTTTCGCGTAGCGCTTGGCTATGGAGGCCTGGCTCGCCGGGGCTTCAGCGCCGCCACCAGCTTTGGCCTTGATACAGAGATCCGACAGTTGCAATTCGCCAGTGCGCAGAGTACCTATAATTGGGACTGTTGCGGCGTGACCCTCGAGTACCGCCGCTATGCCATTGCCAATGTGCGCAACGAGAATCTCTTTCGGTTCACGTTTACCCTGGCCAACATCGGTTCGTTCGGAAACTTGCGGAGACAGGAACGGCTTTACTGAGCCCGCGGCTGATACCATAGAGCGGATGCAATCCCCGGAGCAGAGCCTCGCCGAAAAAGCTGCGTACCTGCAGCAGGACCTGAGCCGACTAGGCCGTGTGCTAATCGCCTATTCGGGGGGGGTAGACTCAGCCTACCTTGCTTGGGCGGCTCATCGCGTGCTCGGCGACAAAATGCTTGCCGTGATCGCCGATTCCGCCAGCCTTGCTCGAACCCACCTTGCCGACGCACTCGCGTTCGCCAGCGAGCAGGAATTCCCGGTCGAGGTGGTTTCCACTTCCGAGCTCGATCGTCCCGAATATGCTCGCAACGACGGGCAACGTTGCTTTCAGTGCAAGGACGAATTGTTTGCGGTAATGGAACAACTCCGTGCCGCTCGCGCTTTTGACGCGATTGCTTATGGTGTGAACCTGGACGATCAAGGTGACTTCCGGCCTGGACAGCAGGCTGCGCGGCAGCATCACGTCGCTGCTCCCCTGCTTGCCGCCGGCCTGACCAAGCAGGAGGTTCGCGAATTAGCGCGCCAGGCCGGGCTGCGCATCTGGGATAAGCCGGCATCAGCATGTCTTTCTTCCCGCATCGAGTATGGCCGCCCGGTCACGCGTGAGGCCCTCGATGTGGTCGAGCGCGGCGAGGACGCCATTCGCGCTCTCGGCTTTCGCCAGTTCCGTGTGCGGCATCACGGAGACATTGTTCGTATCGAGATCGCTAAGGAAGAACTCAGCCGCGCCCTGAATCCCGCCATGGCTGGGCAGTTCACGGCGATCTTCAAGCAGCTCGGCTTCAAGTTTGTAACGCTCGACCTGGAAGGATTTCGCTCTGGGTCCATGAACGCATTGCTGCCTGCCGACCAATTGCGCCGAATCGGGTAAGCTCTGCGCCTGCGGTTTGTTCATCTTCCCCTGTGAGATAATCGAAGCATACCTATACATGTTGAGGCGGTTTTTGGTGATACTAATTCGACGTTCCCTGTTCATTCTGCTGCTGGTTTGCCTGGGTTGCGTGGCTCAGTCTTCGCCCCCGGATCTCAGCAAGAAGATCGAGCACCAGGTACGCTCTGTTTACAATCTCCCCACCGAAGTCAAAGTAACTGTCGGAGCCATCACTCCCAACAGCGATATGGCCGGATATGACACCATTTCGGTGAATATTGAGGGTGAAGGCCACCAGAAGGAATACAAGTTCCTGCTATCGAAGGACCACAACACCCTTCTGCGCGTCACCAAGTTCGATTTAACGAAAGATCCGTATGCCGACGTGATGAGCAAAATCGACGTCACCGGCCGTCCCACCCGTGGCCCCAAGTCGGCCAAAGTCGTCGTCGTGAACTTCGACGATTTCGAATGCCCCTACTGTGCCGCCATGCACCACACGTTGTTTCCCGAGATCTTCAAGGAATACGGCGACCGCATTACCTTCATCTACAAAGATTATCCATTATCGGAGATCCATCCGTGGGCGATTCATGCTGCGGTGGATGCTAATTGCCTCGCGGCGCAGAATAGCGAAGCCTACTGGGATTTTGCCGACTACATCCACGCCAACAAACGTGAGGTGGATTCGGAAAAAACTCCGGGCGGCCGCTTGGAGGCCATTGATAAGATGGCCATGCTGCAGGGGCAAAAACATAATGTAGACGTGGTCAAGCTGCAGTCCTGTGTGAAAGCACAAAACGAGGATGCCGTAAGAGCGTCCATGAAAGAAGCTGATGGGCTGGGTGTGAATGCGACCCCGACCTTGTTCATCAATGGCCAGAAAATTGATGGTGCGGTTCCCATCAGCGAGGTTCGCGCCGCACTGGACGCCGCTTTGAAAGACGCCGGTCAGCCGGTCCCAGAGCACATTCCGTCGGCTCCCACGCCCGCATCCAAGTAAATAGGGCCAGATCTCAATCTGGAAGTTGCACAGTATTTGCGGTTCAGAACGGAGAAAGATCCTTGAAAACAAGCTCATTGCTAGCCCGGGGTGCCACTGGGCTGCTGGCTGCAATCATGCTCGCGGCACTGGCCGGCTGTAATTCCCAGCCGGGCGGGGACGTGATGGCCACCGTGGACGGCCGAAAAATCTTCCGCTCCGACGTCGACAAGTATTACGAGAACAGCGTCGCCTCGGCGCAGCAGGCTCCGGCCGGGGAACAGGCGACGGCTCTGCGCCTCAACATCCTCCATCAGATGATCGAGGACGAAATCGTCATGCGCCGCGCCGAAAAGCTCGGCCTGCTGGCTACCGAGGACGAAGTTGACCGTAAGTACAACGAGTTCAAATCCCCCTTCTCGCAGGAGGAATTCGATAAGCGCCTGCAGGAAAAGAAGATCACTGCCGCGGATTTCAAGCGCGATATCCGCCGCTCCATCACGGTCGAGAAGGTCCTGAACAAGGAAGTATCGTCCAAAATCAACGTCACGGATCAGGACATCACCAACTACTACAATGCCCATAAAGGGGAGTTCAACCTGATCGAACCGCAGTATCACCTTGCCCAGATCATGGTAACTCCCTCGCCCAACCCGCAGGCCCACAACCAGAACGACAAGGCGCAAAACGAGGCGGATGCACGCAAGAAAATTCAGATGATTTCCAACCGGCTCGACAGTGGCGACGATTTCGCCACCCTGGCCATGAAGTATTCCGAAGATCCGGAGACGTCGGGCAATGGCGGCGACCTCGGCACGGTGCCGGAATCTGGGCTGAAGGGAACTGATCCGGCGACGCGTGAGACGGTGATCAGACTCAAGCCCGGTCAATACAGCCCCATTATCAGCGTGGTGAATCCGCAGACCAGGCAGGCCGTGGGATTCCGCATCGTCAAATTAGTGGCAAAGGAACCTGCGGGGCAGAGAGAGTTGTCCGATCCGCGGGTGCAGCAGGCGATCCGCTCCCAACTCCACGACCGCCGCGAGCAATTGCTGAAGGCGGCTTACTACGAAGTGCTGCGCGACTCGGCGAAGGTCGAAAATTATTACGCCAAGCAAGTTCTCGACCGCAATGGCATCGAGAAACAGTAACCTGGAATCACATAGCAGTTGCCACTAGTTCTGCCAGCACACATTCCTTGGGATCCTTGTCATCCCTTAATCCAAGAAAAACGGGCGCGCGGAGTTTTGGGCCGGAGCCCGCGTTGGTGCCGCCCGTCCACTCGGCGTACTCGATCTCCGCGACCAGTTCCGGCTTTACCCAATGGACCTTCCGCAGTGCCTCCACGTCGCCATAGAACGGATTTTTCGTGGTCTCAATCTTCTGCAACACCTTCCACATCTCAGCCAGCGATTTCTGGTTGAACCCGCTGCCTGCCTGTCCTACATGGATGAGCCGCTGCTGCTTGTCGTATAGCCCCAGCACGAGCGAGCCGAAATGGGCCCGGCTGCCCTCGGGTTCCGTGAAGCCACCGATGACACATTCCTGGCTGTGACGAATCTTGATCTTCAGCCAATCGCGGCTTCGGTGCTCTTCATAGCAACTGGCGCTACGTTTGGCGACGATGCCCTCCAGTCCCTTCGAGCGCGCGATCTCAAACAGCGCCTTGCCTCGCTCCTCGTAGTGGTCGGAATAGCGCAACGAATCCCCAGACGTGATCACCGACCCCAGCTTGCGCTTGCGCTGATCGAGCGGCACCCGGTGCCAATCTTCGCCGTCGAGATAGATCAAATCGAATGCGTAATACAGGACCGGAACATCCGCGTTGGCCGTTGCCCGCTTTCCTCCCGGACGAAATCCCGTGCGCTGCTGCATCAGGCTGAACGAGGCTTTCCCTTGTTCGTCCAAAGCGACCACCTCGCCGTCAAGAATTGCGTTCTTGGCCTTGATGAACTTCGCCAGATCTTTCAACTCCGGGTAGCGCGCAGTCAGTTCATTCTGGTTCCTCGAGACCAGGCGCACCTTGCCGTTTTCGATAAATGCCACCGCGCGGTAGCCGTCCCACTTGATTTCAAACAGCCAGTCCGCATTGTCAAAAGGCTCACTGATGGATTCAGCCAGCATAGGACGGATTACTATGGGCATAGGCCGCTTCACGGGCTTCGAAACTACAGAGGACCCAGAGGATGGTGAGAACTTTTGTTTCGGGAACGGCTGCGGCGTCTTTGCCGCGAGAGTGGGAGCGGCGGAGGCAACTTGTTTTTCCGATGCTACAGTTTTTTCCCTGCTATTTTCTGCGCCCTTTGCGGTTCCGCTTTTCTTTTTTTTTTCCACCCGCGCCAGCGTATCGGCGAGCCATGCGGCCTTCAATTTCCCACGGGACGCCGGACGGCTGCTCTTCCACTCTCGCGAGCGGGCATCTCCTGCGATCTCGTCCATGCTTCGCTTGCTGAGTACTGATTCGTCAATATCGCCGGCGTCGTATCCTTCCACGACTTGGTCGTCATGCTTCTTGATCATCAGCCATTCGTTGCCCTTGCTCCCTGGACGCCGGCCTTTCATCTTGATCAACGCAAAGTCGCCCTTGAGCCGCTTGCCATTCAGCCGGAATTTCAGATCCCCTTTGGCCAGCATGGCCGCTGCTTCGGCCTCCGTTCCGGGTACATATTGTCCCTTTACCGGCACAGGCGACAGCGGTTGCCAGGTTCCCACATCCCATACCATGACGCTGCCCGCACCGTAATTGCCCTCTGGAATGTTCCCTTCAAAGTCGAAATACGAAACGGGATGATCCTCGACCTGCATGGCCAGCCGCTTGTCGGCCGGATCAAGCGAAGGGCCCTTGGGCACCGCCCACGACTTCAGCACGCCTTCCATTTCCAGCCGAAAGTCATAGTGCAGCCGCGTGGCCTCATGTTTCTGCACGACGAAGCGGTTGCCCTTCTTCTTCTCGACCCTTGGCGGAGGCTCCGGCGTCTCTTCAAACCGCCGTTTCCGTTTATATTCTTCAAGCGCCATGGTCAGCTTCTTGCGAGCGTCATTTTAACAATCTCCAACTGCGTTGTACTAACGTAGCCGCTATAATCGCGAATCCGGTTGCCCGTTCTTCTCAGGCTCGCTCCATAACTGAGAACTGTCATGAAACGCGAATTCCCCGAACTCCCGCTGGTTGGCGTGGGCGCGATCATCATCCAGAACGATCGCGTTGTGCTGGTCAAGCGTGCCCATCCACCTATTCAGGGCCAGTGGTCTATCCCCGGAGGGGTTCTCGAGGTCGGCGAACTCGTCCGCGAGGCAGCCATCCGCGAGGCACGCGAAGAAACCGGACTGAGCGTCGAGCCTGCCGACCTGCTGGGCGTTTACGACCGTATCCTGCGCAACCAGGAGCAACGTGTGCAATACCACTATGTATTAGTTGACTTCCTCTGCCGCCCGGTTGGAGGAGAACTCCAGGCGGCCAGCGACGCCGCCGAAGTCCGCTGGTTTGCGCGCGAGGAATTGCCCGCGCTGAAGCTGGCTGAGGACACGCAGGAAGTGATTGAAAAGGGCTTCGACCGGCTGAACCGTGAGCCACGCTAATGGCAGTCGGCTCCTGAAACCGTTATATTTACCCGCGAACTGCTGAGAAAGGCATACTCCCATGAGCATTTTGCGGAATCACTTTTCGCGTGCCAAATGGGCCCTGATCGGGCTCCTGGTATTCGCCCAGCCGCTAGCATTTGGAGCCGAGGAGTCGGTTGGCGTCACTGAAATCACTCCCACACTCCTCGTTTTTTCCACCGCGAATGGCAACGTCGTTACCTCCGTTGGACCGGATGGGGCCCTCTTGATCGGAACGCCCTCAGCCTCTAGCACTCAGCAGATCAATAAAATCCTCATGACGCGAACCAAGTCTTCCGTGCGCTACGTCGTGATCGCGCCCCAGGACCTGGCGCATTCTCAAGGCGATGCCGGATGGGGACGCCTGGGTGCTTTCGTTGCGATGCATGAGAGTGCCCTGCAACGCCTCGGCGGAGATGTCATGGGAACGCCTCCCCCGCTCTCTCCACAGTTCATTCAGCTTGGAGTCGATCGTCCGCGAATTGCATTCTCTGAAGTCTTGGCCTTCGATCTGAATGGCGAATCGATCCACATCGTCCATCAAAAGCCGGGTTACAGCAACGCGGATGCGCTCGTGCATTTCCACACCGCGAAGTTGGTCTATATGAGCGAGGTGTTCCCCGGTGACGGCTATCCGCTCATCGATCCTGCACAGGGCGGCGCGCTCGACGGACTGTTGGGAACTATCGAATCGTGGACGGACAGCGCTTTCCAGGTTGTCCCCGCACGTGGAAAGGTGACCAATGGCGCAAGTCTTAAGGCGTTCCGTGACATGATCGTCACGGTTCGCGATCGCATCAAAAGAATGATCGAGGCGGGCCGGTCCGAGGATGAGGTGTTAGCCGAGCATCCCACTTCGGATTTCGACTCACAGTATGGCCATGGTCGCACAAGCCCACCAGAGTTTGTCCGCGAGGTCTACGCCGCCCTCAAGCAGAAATAGCTGATTAGCGCATATAAGTTGAGTTCGAATTTCAGGCGGAAGCTTCGTTGTCTTCCCATTCGGCATTGCAGGCGCGGCAGCGCCAAGCGTTGCGATGAAATGGAATGGGCACTCTGACCGCCAGGCTCAGGTACGCTGCAGGATCGAGTTCCTGAAAGCTGACATCCAGGGAATTGCAATTGGGACAGCGCGGCTGTTCATACAGTCCCACGCCCTGCACGTAGAGTCCTTCCAGAATCGGCTCGTCGAGTATGCCTTGCGCCTTCTCCGCGTCCTCCGCCTGTACGCAAAGCTTGACGCCGCCCACAAAGTTCGAGATAAACCAGTCGAGCCGCACCAGGTTATCGTCGCGCAGGAAGCACTCGATGCCCGCTGATTCGAGGCAGCCTTTGGCCAGTAGCGCTTCGGGCAAGTCACGGAATTGCCGGACGGTGATGAGCCTCCTCAGTTGGACTTCTTCTCGCGGGTGCGTTTCTTCGGCTGGAAATTCCAGATTGCGGCGATCCAGTTCGTCCTCCAGCGCTTCCCAGGCAACTTCCGTGAGAGATTCGGGATTCCGCGCCAGACGCTGCAATTCGCCATCGCTCATGGCGCCATAGGTTCTCGCCAGCCGATTCCGTTCATTCGTTTGCTCAAGATTGGACACTGGGAAAGGATACTGCTGTGCCTTGGTCGTCGCCAACGGTTCATGCTGCGCGACGACGACAAAGTGTGGCACAGAAACAGAAATTGAACGGCCCACAAGCTTGTGCCTGTGGGCCGCCCGGTGGACTGTTTGGGATTGACCAAGAGGTGGTCACTCTACGTGGCCTCTACGGCAACTCCGGGTCCCTGATTGACGCTCCTGACCGACCTCGTCAGGCTGTCAATCTTAATCACCGGTAGTGTGCGGACTGTAGCTCCCGGCGCAATTGTTGCGAATTCCGCGCCCAGAGCCCCGCTTAGAGCAACCCGCTCTAAGTCTCAGCCACCTCACCTGGTCTTTGGGTACTTCTACTACTGCCTTCTGAACTTGTCATCCGACCACCTCCTTTCCGGTGTAAGCGCAGATTAGTACGAAACGCGCCGCCGCGTCAATCCGGGAACCGCCGCAGACAATACGCCACGCTACATACGTAGCCCAGACGCGGTTGTGCGGGGCGGTTCGCTTTTGCATAGGGTGGGGCCATTCGTCGTTTGCTCAGGCCAGGCTGGGTCCGGCTCTACGTGCCCTGTTCATGGCAGACCGAACGCATACACCGCACTTCCTGCCGCGATGGCCACAAATTCCTTGCCGTCAACCGCGTACGCCATCGGCGCCGCATAGACGGCGCCTCCCATTTGAAAGTGCCACAAGGGCTTGAGTGACTTGGCGTCGAAGGCAATGAAGTTTCCTTCGGCATCGCCGCTGAAGACGAGTCCACCCGCCGTCGACAGCACTCCCGACCACGTCGGCGACGTGTGCTGAAATTTCTGCTTGATCTCGCCGGTCGCCGGATCGATCGCTTTGAGAAACCCGAGATAGGGCCTCGCTTCCTCTGAAGGAAAATACGCGCTGCCATAGAATGCGTGTCCCGCCTCGTAGGGCTGAGGCGCGGTGCTGAAAATATCGCACTGATCGCGCGCCGTCACATAAAACAACTCCGTCTGCGGATCGTACGTCGGAGCCATGAAGTTCGTCGTCCCCAGCGCTCCTGGACACACCGTCCGCCCCTCCAACGTAGGCGAGGCGTTCTTATTTGCAATCGGACGCCCGTCCGCATCTTTCGCATCACTCCAGGTGGTCTTTCCATAAGGTGTCGCCGAAATTAATTTTCCCGTCGTGCGATCGATCACGTAGAAAAATCCGTTACGGTCGGCCTGTGCGATCAGTTTCTTCCCCCCGGCGTCGACCATCACCGGAACCTGCGTCGCATCCCAGTCGTGCTCGTCGTGCTTGGTGAATTGGAAATACCAGTTGAGCTTGCCAGTGTCAGCATCAAGAGCGAGCAGGGAATTGCTGTAAAGATTGTCGCCCGCACGGCCGGCGCCCCGATTCGATGGCGAAGGATTCCCCGTCGGCCAGAAAATCTGATTGGTCGCCGGATCATACGTCCCCGTATTCCAGGCCGGCGCTCCGCCCACCTTCCACGAATCCCCTGCCCAGGTGTCGTGCCCTGGTTCGCCCGGGCCCGGGATGGTATAGAAGCGCCATTTTCGCGCCCCGGTATCGGCATCGTACGCGTCAATGAAACCGCGAACGCCGTATTCGCCGCCCGAAATGCCAATTACGATCAGATTCTTCACGCCCAGCGGCGCGACCGTAAAGCTGTTCCCAGTCCGATAATCCGCTGCAGCCACGTCCCATATGACATTTCCGGTCTTCGCATCAAGCGCGATGACGTGCGCATCGAGGGTCCCCAGAAAGACTTTGTCGCCCAGAATCGCCATGCCGCGATTTACCCGACCGCAGCACGGACGAATATCCCCCGGCAGTTGCCGCTGATACGTCCAGATCGGCCTTCCCGTGCGCGCGTCCAGCGCAAATGCGCGATCATCCTGCGCGGTCGCATAAAGAACTCCGTCGACCACCAGCGGAGTGGTTTCTAACTTGCCTGTGGCCCCAGTCTGATAAACCCACTTCGGCACCATGCTGTGTGCATTGATGACGCTGACCTGGTCCAGTCCGCTGAAGCGCTTCCCCGAATAGTCGCCAGAATAAGTCATCCAGTTCTGCGGTTCTTTCGCCGAATTGACGACCCGATCGAAGGTGACTTGTGCACGTGCAGAACTGGAAGCGATTATGCCGGCGAGAAGTATAAGGGTAAGTATCGAATTTCTCCGCGATCTCCGCGGCCGTTCTCGGCGGGCTCTGCGGTTAAAGTCTTTCGCGACGTCGGCGCGAGGAGTCCTCATTTCGCCCCCACGCTGACCAGAAAGGCCACAATATCGTCCAGATCCTTGTCGCTCAACGTATCGGCGTTGTACTTGGGCATCGCCGATTCGCGACTCTTCTCAAACGATTTCAGCTTATCTTTCTCCAGCAAATGAATCTGCTCGCTGGTGTCCATCACCTGAACCGTGAAGCTGTCCTCATTGAGCATCACGCCCTTGATCTGCTTCCCGTCGGCGGTGAACGCGGTGACGCCCTCGTATTCTTGCGGAAATTCCTTCGTCGCTTCCGTCAATCCCCAAGACAGTCTCCGGCTGGGATTGCGCACCGAATCGATGATCGCTTCTCGCGTACGCGACGCGCCAACGCCGGTCAACTCCGGCCCCAGCCGTCCGCCCTTGCCCTGGACCATGTGGCACAGAGAGCAGTTCGCGTCCCCATAAAACAGTTCCTTCCCGTGCGTCGCGTTACCCACCGGCTTGGTGGGAGCCTTAACCTCCTGGCTGCGAATGTAGGTGATGATCTGCCAGATCTCTTCGTCGGTCATCCCGACGCCCTGCCCGTTTGTCCCATTGGCCGGCATCGCGGTCCCGGGAATGCCATTGCTGATGACTTGAAACATCTCCGCGTCATTGTGCGTGTGCTTCTTCACCGCCCGCGTCAGATCAGGCCCGCGCCCTCCGCCTTTCGCACCCAGCCCATGGCACAACGCGCAATTGATCCGGAACTCATATTCGCCCGCTTTGGCCGCCTTGGGATTGCCCGCCAACGGATTCCGCTGGTCAGCTGCCTGAACCGCAATCCCCAGAAGCAGAAACGCAGCAAGTCTTGCCAGCCACCGTCTCAACATGGCACCAACCTTCACTGGAATTTGCCGCATTCTACGCCACCGCAGGCAGATTGCAGCTTTGGAAATCTCAAACTACGGTCGCCCAGCGCGCAATCTCCCCGCCCGGTCATGTCCGCCGGGCATCTGCCGCCCGCACTTTTGGGTCTCTACACTGAAATCCTCCCCCGAGTATGCCGATGTCACTTAGGTGCGAGTCTTTTTTGCTTTATCGCGCCAAGTTGTTGAGAGATCAGCCTTTCCAGCGAAAGGCATCGGGCTGCGGGAGGCCCAGATGGGCCAGCACGCGATAGGCAAACTCGCGCGCCATCTCATCTAATGAAGCAGGACGGTAATAGAACGCCGGAATGAGCGGAAAGATGGTCGCGCCGGCATCGGCTGCCCGGTACAGGTTGCGGATGTGAATTTTATTGAGAGGCGTCTCGCGCACGCAGAGCACCAAGGGACGCTTCTCTTTGAGCGAGACGTCGGCGGCGCGCTCGATCAGTTGGGAGGCGACGCCGTTAGCGATCCGGGCCAGAGTGCCCACGCTGCAGGGGATGACGATCATGGCATCGGTGGGGTAAGACCCGCTCGCCACGTTCGCGCCGATGTCAGCGTTCGATTGAATTTGAATTTTGCGCGAAGCGCGGTTGGCCGCTGAGCCAAGAATCTGGCCCACGAGATTGGACCGGCCTTTCAGGTCCAACTCTTCGGCCATGACGCGTAACGCGCTGTCGGAAGCGATGAAGTTTACCGTTTCCACGCGCTGGTCGCGTGCGACGGCAAGCAGAAGATGCCGCAGAAAGATGGCTCCGCTGGCTCCGGAAGTGGCGACGGTCAGGTTCTGCGGCGGATGGTTCGGCAAAAGGCCTCCGGCTCAGGAGCATAGGGAGGCAGCGCCGCCGAAGTCAAGATGAACGCTATGAGCTAGAGGCTAGCAGCTGAATATGGCATCCACCGCCAATCTCCGGTCCCGTCGCAGCGCAGCGCAACTACAGGCGCTGGCGGGAGTCGAGCGCGAAATCCGGCTCCAGGATTCGCACAGCCGCCGCAAATACCTTCGAGAATTTAACCAGGCTTTCCGCAAGTATGATTGCGTCCTCGATTCCGAGCAGTTGCGGAATACTCTGCATTCGGCAGACGTGGTTTTGGTCGGCGATTATCACGCTTTGCCCGCGGCGCAGCGCTACGCAGCATCTCTGGTCGAGCAGCGTGCCCTGGCCGGTGACCGCCCCGTAATTCTTGGGGTAGAGACAATTTTCGCCCGCGACCAGCACATTCTCGATGAATGGTGGCGCCGCGAGATTGATGAATCCGAACTTCGTCAGCGAATTCGCTTCGATCTTGATTGGGGATACGACTGGGCGCCGTTCTACGAGCTTCTGGCCACAGCACGCGATCATAGCGAGGCGCTGTATGGGCTGGACTGCATGCCACGCGAAGACCTGCGCAAGATCGGAGCCCGCGACCGGCACGCCGCGATCAAGCTGTCGGAAATCCACCGCACCCATCCGAATGCGGTCATTTTTGTTTTATTTGGCGAGTCGCACCTCGCTCCCGGACACTTGCCGCGCGAACTTGGCGAGCAGATGTCTGACGCCAAAATTCTAACTGTGCTCCAGAACATCGATGCGCTTTACTGGCATGCCGCCGGCGAGCGCGCCGACAAAATCGAGGCGGTCCGCGTCAGCGATGACGTGGTGTGCGTATTTAACGCGACGCCGCTTGAGAAATACGAGAGCTATCGTTTGTTTCTCGACCAATGGAGCCGCTGCGATGATGGCCCGGACTTCGCGCCGACCATCTACAACCTGATCGATAGTCTCGCGGCGTTTCTCGAAATCAACCGCTATTCACCCCACAACGGCACACAGCCGAAATTTCTGGTAGACATGCTGCCCGAGGTGTATGGCGGTTCCTCCAGCGCCATCTTGCGCCGCTTGCTGTCGCGCAAGGGAGTCAGTGAGTCGGTCTGTGAATCCCTGCTGGCGCGCGTGGAAGAGCGCGGCAGCGCCTACTTGCCGCAGGTGAATGCCTTTTGTGTCCGTGAATTTAAGATGATGCACGCAGCCGAAGATGCTACCCGCTTTCTGCATCACGCCTGCCAGGGTCTGCCGCATCGCTTAGAGGGACAGTCAACGGGCGCGACCATAGCTGGCGAAAGTGTTGCGCGCAGCACCGCGATCGATCATTTCTATGCTCGTGTGATCGAGCATGCCGTGGCTTACCTTGGATCCCGCATTCTGCATCCCTCGCGTCCAGCCCCGGGATCCGAGAATGCTCCGCAACTCTCGCGCGCCGCCTGCGAGAAAGCGGCTTTGTCTGCGGCCCGTGCCGACGCCTTTGAATTCGAATCGTCGACCGAGGAGTGGGGTTATCGCATCGGCAACCAGATTTATGAGGCGTATCTCGCCGGGAAACTCGCGCCCAGAGGCCTCCGGCGTCTCTTCCTCGCTCACCTCGACGAACCTGGCCTTGCCCGCAGGGTTTGCGGGGCCGTGATCGGAAAGCTGCGCTCCATCTCGCGCCAACTTGCCCGACCGGCCCACGTCTGAAGAGATCGCTGCGAGCTTGGAGCTACGAGCCTTGAGCAATCATCGAGAACCCTGCTAGCAATCCTCATCCCAAATTCATTGACCCTGCTCAAATGCTAAGCTAGAACTCCGCCCGGCTGAATGCCGAGTGCTGATTGCTGAGTGCCCGTTGAACGCCGAATCCATCCGCCAGCTTTTTGACCAGGTTCGCAACGGCAAGCTGACTCCCGACGACGCCGTCGATCGCCTGCGTCATCTTCCTTTCGAAGATCTCGGCTTCGCGAAGGTCGATCATCACCGCGCCCTGCGCGCCGGCATGCCTGAAGTGATTCTCGGAGAAGGGAAGACACCGTCGCAGGTTGCCGGAATCTTCGCTCGGCTCGCCAAACATGGAGGCAACGTCCTCGCCACTCGGACAAACGACAAGCAGTTCGCCGCCGTAAAGAAAAAAAATCGCGGCGTTGAATATCGGCAACTGGCGCGCGCCATCGTGTTGCAAAAAGATCCAACGAAATACGGCAAAGGCGTCATCGCCGTGGTTTCGGCCGGGACCAGCGATATCCCAGTGGCCGAGGAAGCGGTCGTCACGGCCGAACTCATGGGCAACGAGGTCGAGCATTTTTACGACGTCGGCGTGGCCGGCATCCACCGACTGCTGGCCAATCGCGAAGCCCTGACCAAAGCTCGGGTCGTGATTGTCTGCGCCGGCATGGAAGGCGCGCTGCCCAGCGTTGTCGGAGGTCTTGTTGGTGTTCCGGTCATTGCCGTGCCCACCAGTGTCGGCTACGGCTCCTCGTTTAAAGGAATGGCCGCACTGCTCGGAATGCTTAACTCCTGTGCCTCCAACGTGAGCGTGGTAAACATTGATAACGGGTTTGGCGCCGGCTACGTCGCCTCGCTCATCAACCGCCTACCGTAGATTTAGAAGGAATATCTTCAGAAGGAGTTTTTATGTCCTCCGCCCTTTCTCCTGAAGTGAAGCAATTGATCGATCGGCCCAACTTCGCCCACCTGGCCACGCTCATGTCTGATGGCTCTCCGCAGTCCGTGCCCGTCTGGGTTGGCCGGGAAGGTGAACACATTATCGTCTGCACGGGTGAAGGCTCCTTGAAGGCAAAGAACACACGTCGCGATGTGCGGGTTGCACTCTCGATCGTCGACTTCACAAATCCGTATGAAGAAGTCCAGATCCGTGGCCGCGTCATAGAGCGCCGTCCCGATTCCGACTTCAAAACCATGGATAAGGTTTCACACAAATACACCGCCAAGCCGTTCCCCTTTCGTCAGCCGGAAGGGCGAGTCGTCCTGGTGATCGAAGTGGAGAAAGCCCGTTACACCAAGCTGCCGTTCGAGCACACGCCGCCAAAATAAAAAAGGCGCGGCCCCTCGCCGCGCCCCTTTTGTCACCGCTACACCAACTTACGACTTTGCAACCACCAGCTTGTTTTCCACACTGAATGCGCCGAACAACTGGCCGGCTCGGATTCCCGCGACCTGCTTATCCATCGCACTGTTGACCTCGCCATACAGGGTCACGTGTCCGTTGTCGACGATGATGCGAATCGGACGCGCTGGATCCATGGCGTACTTGCTCAGCACGGGATCGCTGTAGATCGCGCGCAGCGCCCTCAGCCGCAGCCCGTCGTCATAGATCGAAGTCGGCGCGATCGAAATGTTCTCAATCACGTCCTTCACTCCGGGCATGTTCGCGATTTCGGCTAGCGCCTCGTCTCGGCCGACGCCAGTGCGATCCTGGCCTTCAACCGTGACCACGCCGTCCTTCACGCCCAACGCAAAGTAGTCGAACGTGCTGTCGTATCCCTCGCGAACGTAGGTCAGCTTCGTAGCCAGTTTCTGCTCCAGCTGCGCGTCCGGTACATTCGGCCCGGCCACCACGATCAGGTTGCGCACGCCTTGTACGTTCGAGGTCTTCCGCGCCAGTTTGGCTGCGTCCAGCTTGCGCTGGTACAGATCCACCGTTCCGGTCAGCGTCACGATGCCGTCCTCGACATTCGCCTTGACGTTGCTGAACTGCTTTTTTGAGGCCAGCTTTTGCGTCACCGCGTTCTGCACTTGGTTGTCATAGCGCGCCGCTGCTCCGGTTTCGGCCACGAGCGTCGCGCTCAAAAGCCCCACCGCCAGCAGGGAACCCGCCCATTTCTTGAAACTTAGTCTTGCCATAAAGGTCACCTCCTGACCCATTGACGAATCTTTACGAATTAACTACTCGGTTAATTCTTTCGATGCTCGAGCATGAGGCAAGGATGCACTCCCCCGCAAAGCTTCTGCAGCAGAGAGGGGCGTCAACCTTGTGCGAAACTTTGCTCGTGCCCACGGGTTCGTACATTACAGAAGAGATGAAGCTGGTGCTACTTGTTGCCAAGTGGCCGGATTCCTCTTCGCAGAAACTCGCTTACTGGGGGCGCTGATCCGTGGTCGGCAGCACCGGTTGTACGTTCTCGCGCCCACGCGAACGAAAGTAACGGTCTCTTCGCCTCATTTTGTGGCTTTCTATTTTCGGATTACCCCCGTAACTTTCGAGCGGGTAACCAGCTATTTACGATGATGACGCACTGCGTGTTCGGAGGGGGAATCCGCGGATGGGCGATCGTGTCATCCCATCGAAACCGGCTGATCTTACGCGCGCCGCGCGCCTGAAAAAAGCGCTGGAAAGCGGAGCTCCGCCCACTTTTGTGCCGTCCGACAGCACTCCTCCGCCCGGCGACCAAGGTCATCCTGAACCGGCTAGTTCCGGTCTTCCGTTATCAGAAGCCGTCGGCAAGCAGAAACATACTCCTGAAGCGCAGTTGCATTTTCTAGAACAGGTCTTTCAAGCTTCCCCGGACGCCCTGGTCATTGCTGATCGCGAGCATCGAGTCCTGTGGGCCAACGAAACCTTTGCGCGGATGTTCGGGTACGGGCCTGCCGAAATTGTCGGCCAATCTGTGGAGAAACTGGTCGTCCCTCCGGACCGGTTGCCGGAATCGAAATGGGTCACTGAAGCTTTGGTAAAGGGCGAGCGCATCAACCTGGAAACCAAGCGGCGGAAAAAAGACGGAACTCTGGTCGAAGTTTCGGTTTCCTGCGCGCCTCTCATGTTCGAGGGGCAGATGGCCGGATTCTACGTCGGCTACCACGATATTTCCGATCGTAAGCGCGTCGAAGCGCTGAGTTCCGCGCTCTATCGCGTTGCCGAAAAGAGCAGCAGCGCACATGATCTGCAACAGTTCTTCGCTGCGGTGCACGGCATCGTCGACGAATTGCTGTATGCGCGTAACTTCTATATCGCACTCTACGATCCGGCAAAGGATCTGGTCAGCTTCCCTTATTTTGTCGACGAGCGCGACGCTGCGCCTCCCACCAAAAAGATGGGGCGCGGCCTGACCGACTATCTCATCCGCACCGGAGAGCCCTTGCTGGCCACGCCCGAGGTACTGCAGGCGATGGAAGACCGCGGCGACGTTGCGCGCAATGGTTCGCGCTCCCTCGACTGGATGGGCGTTCCTCTGAAAGTAAACAGCAACACGTTCGGCGCTCTGGTGGTGCAGACCTATTCCAAGAACATCCGCTACGGCGAACGCGATAAGGAAATCCTCACTTTCGTTGCTCGCCAACTGGCGAGTGCGGTGGAAATCAAGCGCAATGAGCAGGCCTTGCGCCGTTCCGAAGCCCGCTACCGTTCTCTCGTCCAGAGTTCTGTTTACGGTATTTACCGGTCCAGTCTCGAAGGACGATTCCTCGACGTGAATCCGGCGCTGATCACAATGCTGGGGTATGAGTCGGCGGAACAGGTGCTTCTACTCGATCCCGAGAAAGATGTCTTTGCGCAGCCGGAAGAGCACAAGCGTTTGATCGAGGAATTCCGTCGCACGGGCCGCCTCGACGGGCTCGAAGTGAAGTGGAAGCGTAGAGGTAATGGCGCCATCACTGTTCGCATCAGCGGCCGCGCCGTCAGCAGTGCAGACGAGCCTGCCGACGTGCTGGAAGCCATCGCGGAAGATGTCACCGACCGCCGTGCCCTCGAAGATCAATTCCGCCAGGCGCAAAAAATGGAAGCCGTCGGCCGTCTGGCGGGTGGTGTTGCTCACGACTTCAACAATCTTCTGATGGTGATCAGCGGGTATGCCGAAGTTATCCTCGCGCAACTCCATTCCCAACATCCCCTGCACGAAAAAGGACGCGCCATTCAGCAGGCTGCCGACCGCGCCACCACGTTAACCCGGCAACTGCTCGCTTTCAGCCGCAAGCAATTGCTCGAGCTAAAAGTCGTAGACGTAAACGCCATCGTGCAAGACATGGAGCGCCTCCTCCGTCCACTCATCGGCGAGAACGTGGAATTCGTCACCTTGTTGTCTCCCGAAGCTGCCCACACTCGCGCCGACGCAGGCCAGCTCGAACAGGTGCTCATGAATCTGGTGGTGAATGCCAAAGACGCAATGCCTACCGGCGGCAGGCTCACCATCCAGACCCAGAATACCGTCGTGGATGAGAGCCATCGGCTACGACAGCAGTTCATCCGGCCCGGGGGTTACGTCATGCTCTCAGTCAGCGACACCGGTATGGGCATGGACAAAGAAACCCAGTCGCGCATCTTTGAGCCTTTTTTCACCACCAAAGAAAAGGGCAAGGGTACGGGCCTCGGTCTCTCCACAGTGTACGGCATCGTCAAGCAAAGCGGTGGATACGTCATCGTGCAGAGCGAACACGGACGCGGCAGCAGCTTCCACATCTATTTGCCCAAGGCGCTAGGAGTTGCCGAGAAGCATGCCCCTCCGGTCACTGACGCCGCGCTCGGAGGCACCGAAACTATCCTTTTGGTAGAGGATGAGGAATCGGTCCGGCAGCTTGTGCGCGACACCCTGGTCGCGAAAGGCTATCAAGTTCTGGAGGCCGAAGGCGGCGAAGCCGGTCTGGAACTTTCCGCAGCGCACACCGGCAAGATTGATCTCGTTATCACCGACGTGGTCATGCCCGGTATAGGTGGCCGCGAACTGGTCAAGCAACTTTCGAACACTCGTCCCGACACAAAGGTTCTTTATCTGTCCGGTTACACCGAAGACGCCATCGTAAGTGACGGCTCCATTGAGACTGGCACGGCCTTCCTCCAGAAGCCGTTCAGCCTGCAACATCTGTCCCGCAAGGTTCGGGAAGTGCTGGGCTGAGCTTCTTACATTCGATCGGATGAACTCGGTCCCCATCCATGCAACTTTTTCCCACCCTCAGCGTCCTATCTCTTGAGAGTTGGGACGGTACATCCCATCCACGCCGGATGCGAGTATAAAAGGAATAAGGGGTTTCCCATGCTGATCAAGAAGGCAGAAGATATTCGTTCGTCCGAGATTACTCCCAAGAGCCTGTATTTGAATCGCCGCAAGTTCCTGGCCGGTGCCGCCGTTGCCGGGGTTGCAGCCGCGACCGGACTTTCTCTGCGCGAGATGATCACTCCTTCTGCCATCGCGTTCGCCGGGAACAAGATTGCCGGCATCCAGAAAAGCACGTTTAGCACAAGCGAGAAAATTACTCCCTATCAGGATGTCACCCACTACAACAACTATTACGAATTCTCCACCGAAAAAGACGGACCTGCCGAACTGGCGAAGAACTTCCGAACTCGTCCCTGGAAGGTCAAAGTTGATGGCCAGGTTGCCAAGAAACAGGAACTCGATGTAGACAGCATCATCAAGATGGCTCCTCCTGAGGAGCGCATCTATCGCCACCGTTGCGTTGAAGGATGGTCCATTGTCGTTCCCTGGGTAGGATTTTCCTTGAGTGAACTTATTAAGCGCGTAAATCCAACCAGCAAGGCGAAGTTCGTCGAGTTCGCCACCATCATGGATCTCGCCCAGATGCCCGGCCAGCAGCGCTCCGTGCTCCAGTGGCCTTACGTCGAAGGCCTGCGCATGGATGAAGCCATGCACCCGCTCGCTCTGCTTTGTTTCGGCATGTACGGCGAGGATCTTCCCAATCAGGACGGTGCTCCACTGCGCCTCGTGCTGCCCTGGAAGTACGGCTTCAAGAGCATCAAGGCGATTGTGCGCATTCGCTTTACCGAGAAGCAGCCGCTGAATAGCTGGAATATTTCCGCTCCAAACGAATACGGCTTTTATGCCAACGTGAATCCGAACGTCGACCACCCGCGCTGGAGTCAGGCGAAGGAACGCAGGCTGGGAGAGTTCTACAAACGTCCAACCTTGATGTTCAACGGCTACGATCAGGTGGCCAGCTTATACAGCGGAATGGATTTGAAAAAGAATTTCTAAGCCGGGGAACAGGGGTTAGGGACTAGGGGCCAGTGAAATCTGTAATCGCTCACCGCTGACCACTGATCCCTAGCCCCTGGCCCCTGCTTTCGCATGCTTCGCTACCTCAAACCCGTCCTGTTCCTCGCCTGCCTGGCGCCGTTGTCCCGGCTCGCGTGGCGCGGCTTTCACGCGCAACTCGGGGCCAATCCCATCGAAGCCATCACCCATGGCACCGGCGACTGGACGCTCACATTTCTACTGATCACTTTGGCGGTCACGCCGCTGCGCAAGCTGACGCGCCAGTACTGGCTGATCAAGTTCCGCCGCATGTTCGGCCTGTTCGCATTTTTCTACGGCTGCCTGCACCTGATGACCTACGTCTGGCTCGACAAGTTTTTCGACGTTCACGAAATGCTGAAGGATATCGCCAAGCGCAGATTCATCACCGCGGGCATGACCGCGTTCGCGCTGATGCTCCCGCTCGCGTTGACCTCGACCCAATGGTCGATCCGCAAGCTGGGAGGCAAACGCTGGCAAGCTCTCCACCGCCTTATTTATTTCAGCGCGGCCGCCGGAGTCATTCACTACATCTGGCTGGTGAAAGCGGATTTGAAAAAGCCGCTGGAGTACGCCTCTGTGCTGGGCGTGCTGATCTTGTTTAGGATCAGCGCCTGGCTGGTCGCGCGATTTTCGCCGCGTACCAAAGTCGAAGGTGTAAGCGGCAAGGTACTAACTTCCTGATCAGCGATGTGATCCCTACCGAGAAATTAGGGGTCAAGGCGCCAGAGAATCAGCGGCCACTGGCCGCTTGTCCCTGACCCCTGACCCCTGAACCCTAACCCCTAACCCCTAACCCCTGGCCCCTGAACCCTGACCCTAACCCCTGACCTAGTGTTGAATTCGCTTCTTGGCTGCTTTCGCCGTCCCCGCTGCGAGCCGCAGCACCGATAGATGCGCCGCCGCGGCGTTCGCTTTCGCGGTCGAATTCTGCTGGACAATCGAGCCTAGCCCAACCAGATTCCCATCAATACTGAGCACCACCTCACTCGAGTTATCGAGCGCGTACGTCACCAGGTTGTAGCTGTTGGAATTGGGAGTGATCATGCCGCGGCCAGAAACAGTGGAGTCTGACGCGTAGGTGGAAGAGAACTTCAACCCGAAACTTATTGACCCGGTATCGTTGAAGTCGATGATTCCCGGACTCAACGAGCCGTTCGAGTTCGTGAACTCGGCGATATCATCCTCTTCCGTAGTAGTGACACCAGAGATGCTGTTTATCACAACAACCCCGTTCAGATTCATGCCGTATCCTTGGGACGACGCCAAGCTTGCTCCAGGAGTCTGGGCAAAAGCAGTCCCATCCGTGATTCCGCCGTCGTCGATTTCAAGCAGTTCCACGCCTCCGCTGGAGGGATACGCGGCGAATTGGCAATTGCTGCAGCCCAGTCCGTTGTTCCCGTTTATGAACCCGCTCGTAAACGTAAGCACCGAGCGCCCACCGGTCACCGGCGTGTACGTGCCGCTGACCCCGCTGGTGACCTCCGTTGCGAGGTAGTTATCGTTGATGTCTTCGACCGAATCAGACGTAATGTTTCCGTTTCCGTCCGTGTCAATGATGCCTGCCGCGGCAAACGGTCCCTGCCCAGCCGTATCGAACCCCGCAACCGTAAAGACGTTGTTGCCCGTCGGAATTGTGGACGTTTGCGTGAACGCATCCCCAGCAACGATTGGTAACGTGTCGGTCTCGATAAATTTCAAGTGGGTCGCATCCACCGGGTAAACGTCAAACGTGTATGTCGTTCCACCGGAGGTCAGCGTGGCTGTCCCGGGCACAGATGCGAGACTCACCGATCCTGTCAGCGGCAGATTCGTCAAGCCAGAAGAACTGCAGTTGTCGTTGAAATCCTGCACACCGCTTGTGATGTTGCCGCCTCCATCCAAGGTAAACGCGCCTACCGTGGCGAACGGCATTACAACCGTAAATCCCGGGTTGATTCCACAGAAGGTCGTCCCGGTCCCGCTCGTTCCACTGAAGTTAAAGGCGTAGGACTGCCCGTTGATGTTGGCCTGCGTGACGTTGGCCTGCAGTTCGAACGTGCCGCTTGCGCTGCCAAAAGTGTCGAACTCCGTCATCAGCCCTTGTGCGTTAGAAGTGAGTACATAGTCAAAGGTGAAGTTTCCTGCACTGGTGATGAGCGTGAGCAAGCCGATCTGGGCGCTGGGCCGTCCGTCCACTCCGATGAAATAATTTCCGCCTGTGACTGCCTGATTGGGAGATGGCCCGGTCGTGTTGTCATTGAAATCCAAGGTTCCGCCGCTGATGTTGCCTTTGCCATCGGCGATGAAGGTTCCAACCGTCGCCATGTAGTTGCCGCCGGAGTCACTACCCGCTACCGAGAAAACGTACGTTCCATTCAGGTTGCTGTTGCTGAAACTGCCGCTGGGCGGAGGCGTGGCCTTGGTGACGGGCGTTCCTCCGCAGCCTGCCAGGACCGCGAGCGCTGAAAAAATGACGGGCAGAACAAGTTGATGGCGTGACCACATAACATCCCCCTGACGAAAGGTTTGGCGCCTGATTTGGGACTTTCTTTTTCTCAGAGTAGCTCGTGCAAGTTGACCTAAGAGTCAACCCCATTCCAATAAATAAGTCGCGGGAAGGCTTGAAGTTTTTGTGGGTTTTACATCTCTTTACGATTGAATGGTTTTCCAGAGCCCTAAGGATGGACTTCCGCTTCTTGCCCCGCAAGCTGCCGTAAGGATTCCGAATACGGTGCGCGCGCGATTCCTTTTTCCGTAATGATGGCGGCCACGTACTTCGCCGGCGTCACGTCAAACGCGGGGTTCTCCACTTCCACGCCATCCGGCACCACCTGCTTGCCTGCAATGTGCGTCACTTCTTTTCCGTTGCGCTGCTCGATGGGAATCTTGCTCCCGTCCGGACACGCTAGATCTACCGTCGAGATCGGCGCTGCAACATAGAACGGAATGCCGTGCTCCTTCGCCAGGATCGCCACAGTGTACGTTCCAATTTTATTGGCCACGTCTCCATTGGCCGCGATGCGATCGGCGCCCACCACGATCGCTCCAATTTTTCCTTGCTTCATCATCGCGCCCGCCATGTTGTCGGAGATCACGGTGGTCGGAATTCCGTCTTTCATCAACTCCCAGGCAGTCAGCCGCGAGCCCTGCAGGAAAGGGCGCGTCTCGTCGGCATAGACATGAATCTTCTTGCCCTGCTCCACCGCCGCCCGAATCACTCCGAGAGCCGTGCCGTATCCAGCTGTAGCTAAGGCGCCGGCATTGCAGTGCGTCAGCACTCCGCCCTCGTTCGGCATCAACGTGGCTCCGTGCCTGCCCATCGCTTGATTCGCCGCAATATCTTCCGCATGCATGCGTTGTGCTTCCTCAATCAGAGTTTGCTTGATCTGCGGAACCGAACGCATGCGGATGTATTCGAATTTTTCCTGCATCCGCCGAATCGCCCAGAACAAGTTCACCGCCGTCGGACGCGTCTTGCCGATCAAATCGCAGATCGCATCAAATTCGCGCTTTACATCGCCCGTAGATTCGGCCTTGGAGTTATTCACTCCCAGCGCGATGCCCATTGCTGCCGCAACGCCAATTGCGGGCGCCCCGCGCACCACCATGTTGCGAATCACGTCCGCGACCTGCTCATGCGTCTTGCAGGTCACATACACTTCTTCCGTAGGCAGCTTCGTCTGATCGATGAAGCGCACGCCTTTGTCGGTCCATTCCAGTGTTTGAATCATAAGAATTGAGTCATTGAGCGATTGAGTCATTGAGTCATTCATCACCGCAGACATTGATTCAATGACCCGATGATTCAATGGTTCAATCGCTCAATTTCTATGCGCCTCACACAGATTTCTGGGATTATTCGTCACAGCCGGCCGTCCGCAAATTTCGCACGCTGCAGATACGGCGAATATGTTCGGTGTGGTCTCGTCGTTCTGCAGCGTATGTTCCTTACGCACATCATTCGCCGTGAAAATAGAAACGAACGGCGCCGGTGCCGCGGCCTTCTCCACATTCGGACGCCCCTTCGCCTCTTCCCGCTCGACCAGGCACATCACGCCCACTATCTCGAACCCAAACTCCCGCGCGGCCTCAATCGCCTGCACCGTTGAGCCCCCAGTGGTGCAGACATCGTCCACAATTACCACCCGCGCGCCCTTGTCGCGGAATCCCTCGATGCGCTGTCCTGTCCCGTGCTGCTTTTCTGCTTTGCGCACCAGGAATCCATTCAATTCGCCGCTGACCACAGATACCGCCACGACAATCGGGTCCGCGCCCATCGTGAGCCCGCCAATGGCCTGCGCTTTCCATCCCCTCTCCCGGATCTCTTCCAGAAATACTTCCCCGGTCAACCGCGATCCCTTGGCATCCAGCGTGGTGGTGCGGCAATCGATGTAGTAATCGCTCGTACCGCCGGACGAGAGTTTGAACTCCCCCAGCCGAAACGACTTTTGTGCGAGCGTAGCGAGCAACTTTTGTCGTGCCGAGGACATAAAAATCTACGATAACACGCCTCGTACCGCCGGCGTCTCCCCCCTGTCCCGTATCTCGAAGCTCATGGCTCAGAGCGCGAAGCTCCAGGGTATTACCATCGTGCCATCCGTTGCGCATCCTACCTAGTCTGCGTGTTAACCTGAGGTTTCCGGACTATCTTGAAGCAGCGCCGCTTCGCTGTTTCCCCATTGAGGTATGACATTGCAGAGTGTCGCACGTTGTCTTAGCGCTATTCTTTTCATTTCCCTATTCTCGATCAGTGTGACTCTTCCGGTTGCCGCTGAGGGCACGCGCACGTGGGACCAATCCAGGTTCGACGATCTGGTCAAGGGTACGGCTAGTGGAGTCGCCATTCGCAGTTCTGGCGGTCTTGAACTGGCGCCATCTTTCAAACTGCTTTATTCCACGCCTTCCACCTACATCTGGGCGGTCGCCGCTGATGACGCTGGGAACGCTTATGCGGCCACTGGGTCTCCTGCCCGCGTATACCGCATCACTCCTGACGGCAAATCCACAATCATTTTCGAGCCGCAGGAACTGCAAGTACAGGCGCTCAAAGTCGGACCTGGCGGCGTGATCTTTGCCGCCACCGCTCCCGACGGCAAGGTCTACAAAATTGAGCACAAGGGTGAGGCAAAAAGCGCTAAGTCCGAAAATCAATCCGTCGACATGACGAAAGATTCCGGCAAGTCTGCCCTTGATCCTTCGTGGACCTCTTCCGTTTACTTCGCGCCCGCCACGAAATACATCTGGGATCTTTGTCTCGACAAGGCGGGGAACCTCTACGTTGCCACCGGGGACCACGGCGAGATCTACAAAGTTACTCCGAAAGGTGATCACTCGCTCTTCTTCAAGAGTGACGAGACCCACATCCGCGTGCTCGCTACGGACGCGCAAGGCAATCTCATTGCCGGCACTGACGGCAGCGGATTGATCTACCGCGTTTCTCCCGCAGGCGAAGGATTCGTGTTGTACAGCGCTCCTAAGAAAGAGATCACCGCGCTGGCTCTCGATCACGATGGCAACATTTATGCGGCCGGCGTTGGCGAGAAGCGCCCAACTTCAGGCGCGCCCTCGGTCGGCGCTTCTATGTTGCTCAACGTAGGCCCAAGCACCACGCCCTCCACCGGACAAACTCCGGGGCAGGCGCCGACCACTACCAGCACTGTGCCCATGGGGGCGTTTCCCTCGCCCGGCGGCAGTACCAGCGGCGGTTCCGACGTTTACAAAATTGCTGCTGATGGTTCCCCCACGCGGCTGTGGACTTCGCATGAAGACATTGTTTACGCGCTTGCCTTCGACTCGCATGACAAACTGCTGGCCGGAACTGGAAACCGCGGCCACGTGTTCGAGATCAATAGTCAGGATGAGTTCGTTGATCTACTGAAAGCGCCCGCATCGCAGGTCACCGGCTTTGCCAAAGCTCCCGGCGGAGGCCTTTACGCTTCCAGCAGCAATCTGGGAAAGATTTTTCTGCTCGGTCCCGCATCCGAAGACGAAGGCTCGTATGAAAGCGACGTTTTCGACGCCAAGATTTTTTCCCGCTGGGGACGCGTCGATTTCCGCGGCGCCGGCAATATCGACCTTCTCGCCCGCAGCGGCAACGTCGACAATCCCGATCGCAATTGGAGTCCGTGGAAGCAGGTCGACCTCAGCAAGGGCGCAGAAATGGGGGTTCCCGCCGCTCGTTATGCACAATGGAAGGTGGTGCTCCACGCCGACAACAAGAAGCCGGTCGTGAATTCCGTTACCTTGAACTATCTTCCAAAAAATGTCGCGCCCGAGATCGAAGACGTCTCCGTGCAGGTTGGGGTGCGCTATCAGGCTGTTGCGAAGTCTGCCGGCTCGAACCTGGGCAGCGATTCGGGCGGCTCCTCGGGCAATCGTTTCGATTCGCCTGTTCCCAGTTCGCACGATCGTGACGCCATTGGCGTGAAATGGAGCGCTCACGATGAGAATGACGATCAACTCGTCTATTCGGTGTACTACCGCGGAGAAGGCGAAACCCGCTGGCTTTTGTTAAAAGATAACGTTTTTGACAAAGCGTACTCGTTCGATGCCAGCCTGCTTCCCGACGGAGGCTATACCATCAAGGTAGTTGCTTCTGACGCGCCCTCGCATTCGCCGGGCGAAGCTCTCCGCGCCTCGCGGGAGAGCCGCCGCTTCGAAGTCGATACCACTCCGCCGCGCATCGAAAATCTGGCTGCGGCGTTCGAAGGTGCGCAGATTCACGTGCGCTTCCGCGCCGAAGATGGCTTCTCCACTATCAAGCGGGCAGAATTTTCGGTGGATGCTGGAGACTGGCAGTACCTCGAACCGCAAGGCCAACTCTCGGACGCAAAAATCGAAGACTACGACTTCAAAGTCACGCCAGCCACCGAAAAAGACGCGACCTCAGAACACGTTGTCGTCGTCCGCGTCTACGATAAATACGAAAACATGGCCGCCGCAAAAACCGTGTTGAAAGGGAAGTAACCAAGAACGTAGCGCCTGTGTCTCGCCGGCTGTCGCGGGGGCGTCCCGCCCCCGCGTCTTGTTATTCCGCCGCCAAATACACGTATCGAAAAATAAACAGCGCGGTCAAAATCCAAATGACCGGACTCACCTCGCGAAACTTTCCCGCGGCAACCTTTACCAGCGTGTACGAGATCAGTCCCAGGCTCAACCCGGTCGCAATGCTAAACGTCAAAGGCGTCGCCACTAGCGTCACAAATGCCGGAATAGCCTCCGTAAACTCGGCCCACTCGACGCGCCCAATCGATTCCGTGATCAGCGCCCCGACCACAATCAATGCCGGAGCTGTCGCATATCCCGGAATCGACGCCGCCAGTGGCGCGCAGAACGCCGCCAGCAAAAATAACCCCGCCACGACCACATTGCTCAATCCGGTTCGTGCTCCGGCCGCCACTCCCGCCGCGCTCTCAATGTAACTGGTGATCGTCGACGTCCCAGTCAGTGCCCCAAAAACCGTGCCCACCGCGTCTGAGACCAGCGCCCGCCCCACCCGCGGAATCTTCCCATCCTTCACGAATCCGCCTTGCTCGCACACTCCCACCAGTGTGCCCACGTTGTCGAAAAGGTCCACGAACAAAAACACGAAGATAATTTCAAACAACCCCAGATGCAGCGCTCCTCGCAAGTCAAGCTGCAGCCAGGTTGTCGACGGATGGGGCCAGGAAAAAATTGCAGCCGGCCAACTCGCCATCCCGCGCAAAATTCCGAACACCGTAGTCGCGATCACCCCGATCAGGATCGCTCCCGTGACCTTGCGCGACATGAGGATCAACATAATCGCCAGTCCCAGGCACGCCAGTTGCGCCTCGCGGTCCGCAAAGCTTCCCAGGGTCACGAATGTTGCTGGATTGGACACGACCAGGTTCGCATTGCGCAGCCCGACGAATGCGATGAACATTCCGATGCCGCCCGCAGTCGAGTGCTTCAGGCAATTTGGAATTCCGTTCACGATCTGTTCGCGCACCCGCGTGACCGTCAGAATCAGGAACAGCACGCCAGAAAAGAAGATAACGCCCAGCGCCGTTCGCCAGGGCACGTGCATGCCCAGGCACACCGAATAGGTGAAGTACGCATTCAGCGACATTCCCGGCGCCAATGCGATGGGATAGTTTGCATACAGTCCCATGACCAGCGTCGCCGCTGCCGAGGAGATGCAGGTGGCAAAAACAACGCCTTCCAGCGGCACTCCCGCTTTGGAAAGAATTTGCGGATTCACCACCACGATGTAGGCCATCGTGATGAACGTCGTCAGCCCGCCCAGCAGTTCGCTGCGAACCGTGGCCTGATTTTCGTGCAGGTGGAAGTAGCGTTCGATCAATGACAATCCCCGGACGAGGTTGAACGAAGCCGACATTCTACGGCATATCCTGTTTTCGGGGACCGAATCGTCGGTAGTTCTCAGCGTTCTCTGCGTCCGTTCTCCGCGGCCTCGGCGGTTAACTTTCGGAGTGGCCCCCGGCAGCGGCGATGCGTTGGGCAAATCAGCTGGAAGATGCGGCCCGCGTGCGCGGGATTAAAATGGTCCTTGCATGTTTGCGCTGAGGACATTTTCCTGGCTTAGCCGAACACTACTCGAGCTGTTTTTCGCAGGGCTCGTGATAGGTCAGAGCGCGAACCCCGCGACCCAGTCTCCGGAGCCAGTTCCATCGTCGCCCTCTCTTTCCGCACGCAACTCCGTCGCGTTTGATGTACTGGTCGACTCGGCCATTAAGCAGGAACTCCGCTTGACCGAGTTGATGCGCTACTTCAAGCCCATCGTCGAGACCTACCTCCAGAAGGAGAAGCCCGACTCCGATCTCGGAACCTCGCCTCAGGGTGATGCCTACTTCTTAAGCCGCCTGGATCTGACTGGCGATGACCCGGTTGCTCTTGCATTTGCAGACCCAGAGCGCCCGAAGAAGAGAGCAAAGAAGAGATTGTTCAAGAAGGTGCAGCCCGCTTTCACATCCGTCGGCGTCGCGGAAGCGCTATTCCCTGACCTGGGCCACTTCGACCGCCGCAACTACATGTTCGAATTCGTGCGCTGGGAGGTTCTTGGGGAGGTGCGTTGCGGCGTGGTGGACGTGAAGCCACGTGAAAACTCGGAGAGCCGTGGCTTTGTCGGTCGCATCTGGGTGGAGGATCAGGACTTCAACGTTGTGCGCTTCATGGGAACGTACACCTCGAAAGCCTTCCGTGCATTCCACTTCGACAGTTGGCGGCTGAACACCTTGGGCATTATGTGGATGCCCGCATATATCTACACGCAGGAGTCGATTTCAGAAGATCCCGCGCGCCACGACCTGTGGTTTAAGGCTCAGACTCGCATCTGGGGTTACGACCTCGAACAGGCGGGGGATCACCGGGAGTTTGCCAAACCTCTGACGGACAGCCCGGTATGGGTCGATCCCAAGCGGCAGGAAGCATCCCAGAGTCTCAGCCCGGAGTACACGCTGGGGAAAACCACATATACAGCCGAAGACGAAGTGGTGGAACGGTTGCAGGTTGCCGGACTCATGGCTCCCGACGGCGAAGTCGACCACATCTTGCAGACTGTCGTCGATAATCTGTTGCTGACCAATGATCTCGACATTGCTGGAGTGCGCTGCCGGGTGCTGCTCACAACGCCACTGGAATCGTTCGTCGTCGGCCGAACCATTATTCTTAGCCGCGGGCTTCTCGATGTCTTGCCCGACGAGAGCACCCTCGCCATCGTGCTGGCGCACGAACTGGCGCACATCGTTTTGCAACACTCCGTCGGCAACGCGCCGCCCTTGTCCAGTCACACCCTCCCGTTCTCGGACCTGGATATCTTTGCCCACTTTAACTTCCGTTTTGATCCCGCGCAGGAAGCCGACGCTGACAAGAAGGGCCTGGAGCTTTTCTTGAAGTCGCCTTATAAAGCCCAGCTGGCGAATGCCGGACTCTTTCTGGAAGCTCTGGAAGCTCGTTCTACCCAATTGCCGAACCTGCTACACGGGCGCTTCAGCAACGACTTCGGAAGCAGTCATCTTGTCGGAATGCAAGCACTGGCCCAGCTTCCTAAGCATCTGCAAATGGATCAACTGGATCAGGTCTCCGCCTTGCCGTTGGGCTCGCGAATCAGGGTCGATCCCTGGTCGGACCGGATCGAAATGCTCAAGATCCAAACGGTACACCCGGAGTCATCATCGGAGAAGATGCCGTTCGAAGTATCTCCCTTCTTTCCTTACCTCAAGCGGCTGGACAAACTTGAAACGGCTCCGGGGGAAATCCAGCCGTAACAGAATCGGTCGAATCCCCCCAACGGTGAAACCTCAGTGTGTGAGATATAGAACTTCGAGGGTACCGTCGCAATATATCGGTTTCTATGAGAGTTGATAGGCTCAGTCGGAACTCGCAGTGGCAGTACGTTCCCCACGTCCGCTGGTAATCTCGTGCAGCGCCCCCGCCTGGCGCAATTCCGGAAACCACCACGCCCACAGCACAATCACCACCAACGTTCCAACTCCACCCAGAATTACCGCAGGCACAGTCCCGAACCACTGTGCCGTCACCCCCGACTCAAACTGCCCGAATTCGTTGGAGGTCCCGATAAAAATCATATCCACGGCAGTGACCCGCCCGCGCATTTCGTCCGGAGTTGCCAACTGCGTCAAGGTAGCGCGAATGATCACGCTGATCATGTCGCTCGCCCCCAGCAACACCAGCGCGATGAGCGAAAGAGTAAGGCTGCGCGAGATCCCAAAGATAATCGTGAAGATTCCAAATCCCGCCACCGCCCACAGCAACGTTGGCCCAGACTTCCCGCGCAGAGGCCGGTGTGCCAGCGCCACCGCCATCAGCGCCGCCCCCACTCCCGGTGCGGTCCGCATCAATCCCAGCCCCCATGGCCCCGTGTGCAGGATTTCGCGCGCATACACCGGCAGTAGCGCTACCGCCCCACCCAGCAGCACTGCAAACAAATCGAGAGAGATCGCACCCAGGATCAGCTTTTTATTCCAAATGTAATGCAGCCCCGCGAAAACCGTCTTGAACGTCATGGGCTCGCGTGGCCTCGCCTTCACCTCAGGCTTTATACGGAACGATGAAATCGTGGCGCCGATCGCTGTGATCGTTGCGATCAAATAAACCGCCGAAGGCCCGTGGAACGCCGCATAGACAATGCCTCCGAACGACGGGCCCAAAATCGTCGCGGCCTGAAAAATGCTTGCGTTCCACGCGACCGCGTTCGGGAAGTCTTCCCCGGGAACAAGCTGCGGCAGGATCGATCGGCTGGCGGTGCTGTTGAACGAGCGCACTACTCCGATCAGCACTAGCACCACGTAGATCGAAGTAATCGATGGGACGCCGCGCTCCGCTAGAACCAGCAGCAGCACGAAGCAAACCGCATACCCCGCATAGCAGGCCGATAGCACGTTGCGCCGCTCGAATCGGTCCGAAGCATGGCCTGAAATCGGGAACAACAAAATTCCCGGGAGAAACTGCGCCAGCCCAACATATCCCAGATCCAGCGGCCGCTTGGTGATCTCGTAAACCTGCCATCCCACGGCCACCGCTTGCATTTCGACTGCCGACACGATCAGAAAGCGCGCGATCTGGAACAACACGAAACCGGGATGAGTAAAGGCGGCGCGTCCGGCCCGGGCGTCGGCATTGGCAGACATGAACTTCTAATGTGACATAGAAGCTTGAGGATGTGCACGGGCGAAGGATGGATTCGCGCCGGGAGGGAAACCCGGGAGCTTATGACTTTTCCGATATGAGGTAAACCACCAGGCCGCCGAGTAGGGCCAGAGCCCCCAGTCCTGGGATCAGCAGCGACAGATTCCCACTCAGCATGGCAGACCCCACGGACACCAGATGGAGCGCCCGCGAAACCGTCGTTTCGGACCACCATGCCCCCCAACACAAGCCGTGCTGATATTGAGACACGACAAACCCGATCCCGACCACTACGGTGACGACCAAAGCGAAAGTCTGCGCGATGGTGATCGGACGGCTGATCTGCTCCGTGGCCGCGTTCCGGCGCCGCAGTTGCGCCCGCCACCACAATAGCCACGGCGAACCGGCGGGCTCATCGTGGCTCGATTCACTCCGCACTCTTTGGAACGCCTGCGTTACCAGAACCAGATCGCTGCAAATTGTGCAGGCCACGACGTGGCTGCGCAATTCCTGTGTGCAGCCCTGGGGCCAGTGCCCATCCTTCAGCGCTTGGGCAACTTCCTTCTCGTAGGAGCAGCTGCCCAGCCTCATGCTCCACTCCGATCTGCAGCCTGCTCGCGCAACAGCCGAGCCATTTTTCGCCGCGCCCGGTAAAGCAGCAATCGCACGCTCCCCGCACGCAGGCCAGTGATCTCGGCGATCTCTTTGTGCGAATAGCCTTCCGCATGCGCCAGCCAGAGCAATTGCCGGTCCCGCGGACGCATGAGCGCCATCGCGGGATCCAGTGTGGCCTGCGAATCCACGCGCGACATCCCGTCTCGAGCTGCGAGCAGTCGTTCCGGAATTTCTTCAAGACACATCGCCCGCGGCCGGCGCCAGTGATCCCGCAACAAATTCGTAGCGATACGGTACAGGTAACGCCGGTGGTTAACCTCACCGCCCTCCGGATGCGTCGCGCACAAAAAGCGCAGATAGCTTTCCTGCATCAAGTCATCGGCTAGCGTGGGATTTCCCGAGACCCGTGCCAGATATCCCCTCAGCCCGGGAGCCGAGCGCTGGTAGAAGCCGGCGAAGGCATCGCTGTCCATGGATGGCTCGTCGCTTCGCGATATCAAGCGAGCTTCGACATTCGGGATGGCATATTCCGCGGTCGTATCTTTTTTCCTCATGGCTGCTTTCCACAGCAGCCCGGCGCACGGCTGCTTGGATCAGGCAGCACGTTGATTCAGTCGTGTCCTCGGCTGTCCGGCATCAGGCCCAGATGCCGGCCCAGCACCCATGTCACACCTGCGGAAATGATAAACCCCATCCCGGGCATCAGGATCACTGTGCCGAGCAGCAGCAACGGAGCAGCGCCATCGGGAATGCTGTGCCGCAGGAAAATCAGGCCCAGCCCCAGCAGCGTCATTACGATTCCAATCTGCAGCGGCGTCAGCACCCGCGCCACCGGACTCGGAACCGGCTGCGAGGGCTCGAATCCGACCGCAATCGGTGTTGCCTCCAGGAACCGCTTTCCCGCCTCCGTGCTCATGTACGTCAGCACCTCTTGCGAGGTTCCGAAGCGCTCGATCAATTTCCCGTGCACGTCGGTTTGCAGCTTAAAAATCCGATTCCAGCGTCGGTTCTCCAGCAGGACATGAACTAGCCACAACAGCGCGCTCAGAATGCAAAGAAACACCAGGAACGGAACGCCGTCATTGATCAGATCCCTCATCACTCCAGCGGATGGTGGTTCCCCCATCTGGGGCCAAAGTTTACGTTCCAGCGTCTGCGCCGGCTGCTCATGTTCGCCGTGCAGATTGTTGAAGAGATAGAAGTTTGGATTTTGCGCAATCTCCGGGTGAGCCTGCAGAAATCTTCCCAGCTGAGGATTGTTGCGGTTCACGTAATCGGCATTGGAAAGCAACGACGGATCGTGTGCCACCACCTCCGCTAGAGTCGGGGTGAGGCGAACCAACTGCAGAAGTTGGTCCTGCAGGGCGGCCACATCTTTTTCGCTCATCTGCGCGGTCGGCGTCGCTGATTCGGAACGCGGAGTCTGGGCCGTAGAAATGCCCGCAAGCAACACTACCAACGCTAAGACCGAATGAATCACTGCCATAAACCGTCCCTGCACGCGCATATCGCTGTTCCCTTCGTAGTGTGAGTCTGGAAGCATCTCTAAGCACACAACGAACGAAGACAGCGGATGGTTAACAAAAATAGCGATTATTTGCCCTGAATTTGGAGGGAACACGATCTCTCGCCTCGAACTCAAGACTCGCAGCTCGCAGCTCGCAGCTCAAAACTCCCTACGCCAGGACCGGCGCGCTCGCAATCCCTACCGTTCCGAACACCCTCCGGTAGCGCTCGATCTCCGACTCTGGCCCCAGTGCCTTGGCGTAGTTGTCAGAGAGTTTCACAGCAGGCTTGCCTTCGACTGAGGAGACCTTGCAGATCAGGCTGATCGGGTCAAACCCCTCGCCTTCATTCGGATTGCATCCTCGAAAATCATTGGTCAGCAGCGTGCCCCAACCGGCGCTGAAGCGAATCCTGCGTTCCGCGTTCCATTTCCTGCAATCATGAAAATCGTCCGCGCTACGAAAGTCGCTCGGCTGCACACCCGGCGTTACCCGTCCCGCAAAATACGCATGCAGCCCCAGAATCGTGTCCACATCGAGCGTGTCGGAAGCAATCATCAACTTCTCCCGCGGATCCCTGCCGCGCCTCTCCAGCCAGTCGATGTACTCATCGCCCGCGACATAAGGATCCTTGCTGTCCACGCGCTGCCCCGTCCAATCCGCCACCCAGTCTGGAGCCCCCGCCAAAAACTGAGTTGTGCCAAATGTATCCGGCAGCATCACCAGCAACGCCCCCTGGTACGTTTGCTGCCACAGCTCCAGTATCCGGTACTGCGACTCCCTCAGCGCCACATCGTCGGCCGCCAACGCCGCCATGACCATGGGAATCTCATGTGCGTTGGTTCCAATCGCTTCCAAGTCGTGCTTGTGCGCCAGAAACGCATTCGAAGTCCCAATGAAGTTGCTTCCCAGGTTCGCAGCCATGGCCACCACCACATACTCCTGCCACAAAAAACTGTGCCGCCGCCTGGTGCCAAAGTCGGCCACGCTCAGCCCGGGCACTCCCCGCAGCCGCTCGATCTTGCTCCACAATTTCGTCTTCGCCCGCGCGTAAAGGATATCCAGCCCGAACTCGCTCAAGGTCTTCAACTGTGCCCGGGTCTTGAGTTCGTCAAGAATGGCCAGCGTATACAGCTCCCACATCGTGGTCTCGGTCCACGTGCCCTCAAAGGTCAGATGAATTTGACCGTCGCGCACTCGCAGCTCATAGTCCGAGAGCTGGAAGTCGTGCTCCAGCCAGTCCAGAAACGCCGGCTCGAAAATCCCGCGCGTGCCGTAAAACGTATTGCCGGCCAGCCACACTAGTTCCGACTTGCGAAAGCGTCGCCCCCGCACGTGCTGCAGCTGCATCTTCAGTTCTTCCACGTTCACGACGTCAGCCATCCGTACCGAAGCGTGCCGGTTGTAAAGAGAAAACGTCACCTGCGTTTTGGGGAAGTGCTTCCAGATGAACTGCAGCATCAGGAGCTTGTAGAAATCAGTATCGAGCAGCGAGCGGATCACCGGGTCCAGTTCCCAGTTGTGGTTATGCGCGCGTTCGGCAAGGTTAATGATCATGGGAGCAGAGCGGTTCCCGCCAACAGTCTAGAGGATAAGCCAGCATCACGCGAGAGATGCCTTCGGGGGTGCCCATTTCTGGCACAGTCTGTGCGCGAGAAGAGGGGATTTTATCGCCCATCGAATCCAAATCAGGGCGTGCTATCGGATCACCAAGTCTTACGTCCAATTCATCGGCGATGCTCGGGCAGTCGTGTGATTAGGATCAGAGTGCCTGGTCATCTCCGCCATGTACAATGCTCCTCGCCCTCGTGATGCAAACAAAATCCCGCCTGAACATGGCTTCGGTCGCAGCTTTATTGCTGGTTCTGGTTCCCTTTCTTCACGCCGCTCCCAGCATTCAGATTCCCCGCATTGACACTCCGCCGACTCTCGCCGACTTCGAAGCCATGAAGCCCGACGCCCGCGTCTCCCAGAGCATGTTGAAGGTCACCGGCTTCATCGCGCGCGAGCCCGCTGACGGTGCAGAGCCCACGCAAAATACCGACGTCTATCTCGGATACGACAACCACAATCTTTATGCCGTCTTCATTTGCTGGGACAAAGAGCCTGACAAAATTCGCGCTCGCATGACTCGCCGCGAAGATATCTTCTCCGACGATTCCGCCGAGATCATGATCGACACCTTCAACGACGCCCGCCGCGGCTACGCCTTTGCCGCCAACCCGCTCGGCATCCAGTGGGACGCTCTATGGACCGAGGGCTCCATTGGCAATGGGCGCCCTGCCGACTTCAGCGGCTTCGATGATTCCTTTGACACGGTGTGGAATTCTGAGGGCCGCCTCACTGGCCAAGGCTACATCTTGCTCATGTCGATCCCGTTCAAGAGCCTGCGCTTTCCCAACACCGACAAGCAGGAGTGGAGAATCATCCTCAACCGCAGCATCCCGCGTACCAACGAGAACTTATTCTGGCCTAGAATCACGAACCGCATTCAGGGCCGCTTCAACCAGGCCGCCACAGCTACCGGTCTCGACCTCTCTCGTTCCCGCAACATTCAACTCATCCCCTACGGCCTGCTTCGCGGCTTTCGCGACATTGACCAGCGCGATCCTGCCAATCCTTTCTTCGAGAGCCGCACGCTCCAGCCCGAAGCCGGTCTGGATGCCAAATTCATCCTGCATGACAGCTTCGTGCTCGATGCCACTATTAATCCCGATTTCAGCCAGGTCGAATCCGACCAGCCGCAGATCACCGTCAACCAGCGCTTCGAAGTGTTTTTCCCAGAGAAGCGGCCCTTCTTCCTCGAGAACAGTAACTACTTCACCAGCCCGATCAACTTGGTTTTCACGCGCCGCATCGGCCACCCGGAATTCGGGCTGCGTCTGACCGGCAAAACTGGTCCCTGGGCCGTGGGAGTTCTCGCCAGTGACGATCGAGCCCCAGGCGAAGCCCTGTCGCCGACCGATCCGCATGCCGGCGACCGCGCCACCTTTACCATCGCGCGCGTGAGCCGCGACATTCTCAACCAGTCGACCATCGGCGCCACCTACACCGACCGCGAATTCGGCGGAGGCTACAACCGCGTCGGCGGCATTGATGCCAACCTCAAGCTCAATTCGAACTGGCGCCTGCAAGGTCAGGCGGTGACCAGTTCCACCGTCGACGCCGTCGCCGGCACCAGTTCCGCCGGACCCGGCTACAAGGTCGACCTCGAGCGCTCTGGGCGCCAGTTCAACCTGCAATCGCTCTACGTGGACTATAGCCCCGGCTTCGTCACCGAAACCGGCTTCGTTAACCGTGTCGACATCCGCGAGCAGGTCATCAACGCCAGCTACTTCTTCCGCCCCGAGGGCAAGTTTCTCATCTCCTACGGCCCCACGCTCCAGCAGTTCAACATCTGGGATCATCGCGGCACCGCTCTCGATTATTTTGCCTTTCCCGGTTTCCGCGTGGACATGGCGCGCAGCACCTACATCAATGTTCACCCCTTTGCCTACGACGACGTCCGGCTCCGTCCGCTCGACTACAGCACGCTTTCGCGCGTTACTGCCTACCCGCAACCGTTCTGGGGAATCGAAGGCGGTACCAGTTGGCTCAAGCAGATTGACTTCACCGCCTTCTTCGTTTCGGGCAAGGGTGTGAATTATGATCCCGCGGCGGGGCAAGCCCCCACAATCGGCCACGAGGACCAGGCCAATCTCACTCTCACGTTCCACGCCTATGGCCGCCTCCGCATCGACAATGCCTACCTGCTGGAGCACATTCGCGAGCGCGATGCGCACCTGACCGCCGTTACCAACCACATCGTCCGCAGCAAGTGGAACTACCAGTTCACTCGTGACCTTTCCGCCCGCGTGATTCTCCAGTACAACGCCGTGCTCTCCAACCCAACCATCAGCTCGCTCTCTCCCACCAAGAACTTCAATGCCGACTTCCTGATCACGTACCTGATTCATCCAGGCACGGCAATTTATGTGGGCTATAACAGCGACTTGGAGAACTTGAACCGCAACCTGGCCGTCGATCCGGTCACGGGCTTTATTCTGACCACGCCTCGTGGCTACATCAATGACGGCCGCCAGTTCTTCGTAAAAGCCTCGTATCTATTCCGTTTCTGAGATTGACTCATAGCGATGAGTCAAGTAGACTCATTCTATGGCTAAGCGACTGCAAGTCATTCTGCAGGATCCCGAGTACCGCGAGATTCAACGGGCCGCCCGCTCCCGCCACATGACAATCGCAGCGTGGGTGCGGCAGGCGCTAGCCAAGGCCCGGCGCTCCGAGCCGATAGGCGACGTGGAGAAGAAACTCGCTGCAGTGCGTGCCGCTGTCGCCCATAATGCAGGGCCCGGCACAGAATCGGACATCGACAACATGCTGGCCGAAATCGAGCGTGGCTACCTTTCGGATCGCAGCCTTGATTCTGATTGATTCCAATATCCCGATGTATCTGATGGGCGCCCCGCATCCCCACAAGATCGACGCGCGACGTCTGGTGGATAGGCTAATTGCGGAGCGCCAGCGACTCGTAACCGACGCCGAGGTGCTGCAAGAGATCCTCCATCGGTGTGCGTCCCTCAATCGTTACCTTGACATCCAACCCGCCTTCGACGTGCTCCTGCGAATCGCGGACGAGGTCCTGCCCATCGACGTCCTCGTTCTGGAACGAGCGAAGCAGATTATCTTGGGCTATCGGCGGTTCTCCGCCCGCGATGCGATTCATCTCGCCGTCATGCAGCAGCACGGGATCCAGCGAATCTTGAGCTTTGACTCTGGCTTTGACGGACTTCCCGGAATTTCACGAATTGCTTAGAGTGTCATGAACCCTGGTGCGCTTTCGTCCCCACAGGGTTCAAAGCATAATAGTTGTGCTCGATTCGATTCACTTCCGCGGAGAGCTCCAATGAAACACCTGGCCGTGATCATTGCGCTGTCCTTCCCTCTGCTTCTCACCCTCGCCGCCGCCCAGAACAATCAGCCTGACGACGCGTCCGCGGTGCGAGCGACCCTCACGAATTACATCGAAGCCTATTACACAGGCGATGCCCGGCGGATGGAGCAGACGCTTCGTCCCCACTACCTGAAGCACATGATTCACGGGGATATCCCCATGCGCGAGAAAACCGGCACCCAGATGGTGCAGGAGGTCCGCTCTAACGGCCCCGTCGATCTTCCCGCCGCAAACAAAACAGGACAGGTCAGTGTGCTTGATATAGCGGGAGACATCGCTGCTGCCGAGCTCGTTACTCCGGCTGGACGGACTACGTGACTCTCGAGAAAATTAATGGACGGTGGAAGATTCTCTCAGTCGTTCAGAGAATCGATAACTAGGATGGAAGGGGAGCGAAGGCGATGTTCTGCTAGCCTCTGGCAACTATCGCCTTCGCTTCCAACCCTTCGTATACTTCCTCCGCCCGCCGCAGCGCATCCTGCACGTTGTCGCAGATGTTCTCTTCGCCAATCACTTCTGCAAACTCCGCCTGATGAATCAACTGCGAAGGCTGCTCCCGCGCCCCGCACAAAATTAAAGTTCGCTTGCTGGCGTGCAGTTGCCGGGCGATTTCTTCGATCGCAAACAGCCCGGTCGCGTCCAGTGCGGTCATATTGCGCAGCCGCAGAACCACCACCGGCGGCAGTTTGTGCAGGTTCTCCGTCACTGCGGAAATCTTGTCGGTCGCCCCAAACAGAAACGGCCCGTGAATCCTGAAGATCGTCGCGTAATAGGGAATATCTTTGTCCTGCAGAATATGCACGCGGCCATCTTCGACGTAGTCGTCCGTGACTTGTGAGACCGTCGTCGTCGAGGCCACGCGGCTGATAAACAGCAGCGCCGCCAGAATCATCCCAGCTTCCACCGCCACCGTCAGGTCGGCAAAGACCGTCAGCGCAAAGGTCACCAGCCAGATGCTGATATCGGTCTTGGTCAGCTTGAGCAATTGGGGAATTTCCCGCCACTCGCCCATGTTGTAAGAAACGATCATCAGAATCCCCGCCAGCGCCGCCATCGGCACGTAGCTGACCAGCGGCGCCGCAAACAGCAAAATGCACAGCAGCGTCAACGCGTGGATGATGCCCGCGACCGGCGATTGCGCCCCCGAGCGGATATTGGTCGCGGTGCGCGCGATCGCGCCCGTCGCCGGCAATCCGCCAAACATCGGCGAGAAGAAATTCGCCACGCCCTGCCCGATCAGTTCAACGTTAGGATTGTGCCGGTCGTTGCTCATGCGGTCCGAGACCACGGCTGACATCAGGGACTCAATCGCGCCCAGCATCGCTACTGTGAACGCCGGTCCGAGCAATCCGTGGATCAGATCAAACCGGAACTTCGGAATCTGCATATGCGGCAGCCCGCTTGGGATACCGCCGAACTTAGTCCCGATCGTCTCCACCGGCAACTTGAAGAAATAAACGGCGGCGGTTGCCAGCACCAGTGCCACGATTGGCCCTGGGATCCGTGGCGACACACTGCGACAGATGATCAGTGCCAGCAACGTAAACGCCGCCAGCGCGGTGGCCTCAAATGACAGCGTGTGAAAGCTGCGCGCCAGAGCCTCGATGCGCAGCGAGAACACACCCGGAACTTTGTCCAGATGCAGCCCAAAAAAATCTTTTACCTGCGTGCTCGCGATCAGCACGGCAATCCCGTTTGTGAATCCGATGACTACCGGCCGAGGAATGAACTTCACCGCCGTGCCCAATCCGGTGACGCCCATGATCACCAGCAGCACGCCCGCCATCACCGTGCACATGAACAGCCCATCCACACCATGCACCGCCACGATTCCGGCGACCACCACCACGAACGCTCCAGTGGGACCGCCGATCTGGGTCTTCGATCCCCCGAGAGCTGAAATCAGAAATCCGGTGACGATCGCGCAATAAATTCCCGCCTGCGGCGTCAGCCCGGAAGCAATGGCAAACGCCATGGCTAGCGGCAGCGCCACCAGTCCAACCGTGATCCCGGCAATTACGTCGAGGAGAAATTTATGTCGATCGTAAGTTCTGAGGCAGAGGACGGACTTCGGAAGCCAATTATCATTCAGCAAAGCACGCGCCATTTTCACATTATTGCAAGGAAGTACGGAATCGGGTAGATCACGGGCAGCGCGAACGTAACCAAAAGAGCATGTCCATGAGCCGTGACCGCTATCTCTCCGCGTGAAGAACCATGGCGCCAATGCGTAAGTAAAAGGATGGGACGAACAAGCGTGGAAGAGCGGCCCTTCAGGGCCGCGAAAGCGGACAATAAATCGCGGGCTTAGCCCCCGTGGTCGCCTTTCTCCTGAGTTCGCCCGACCTGTCAGAGGCCCAAGCCGTAAAATTACTCTATGCTCCCTCTCCGCACGCTGGGATGGCTCGCCTGCGTCGTCTACTCCACCATCCCCTTATTCTGGTTCATGGTCCATCCACGCGCGCATCGCTGGCGCGCTCGCGTACGCTCCCCGTTCCGCGTCCTCGTTCCCGCCTGGATCACGATGTGGTTCGGCGTCGCCGCGCTAACCGGTCCTTGGCGTCACGTTACGATCTATTCGACCCCATGGACGTGGGTCCCGGCCGTCCTCCTCTTTTTTATCGGCATCTTCCTCTACTTCCGCTCCGGAGCACACTTCAGCTGGGCCCAGCTCGGCGGCCTTCCCGAAGTTCGTCCCACTCATGGCGACGCACCTCTCGTTACCACCGGAATCCGCTCCCGTGTCCGCCATCCGGTTTATCTGGCGCATCTCTGCGAAATGCTTGCGTGGAGTCTGGGCACGGGCCTTATCGTTTGTTGGGTTTTGACCGGATTCGCGATTGCTACCGGCGCAGTGATGATTCGTATGGAAGACTCGGAGCTTGAGAAGAGATACGGCGATGATTTTCGAAAGTACCGAACCCGAGTGCCAGCCTTACTGCCCAAAGTGGTTCCTTAAGAGCCACCCGCTATAATCCGACGTAGCTGAAAGCTCGTAGCTCAAGCTCGCTGCTCCCCATGCGCTTTGAACTCTTCATCGCTCGCCGCTACCTCCGTGCAAAACGGCGCCAAGCTTTTATCGGCATCATCACCGGCATCTCCATCGCTGGAGTCGCAGCCGGCGTCGCCTCGCTCGTGGTCGCGCTCGCCATCAATAACGGATTTCGCCAGGACCTCCAGCAGCGCCTCCTCGGCTCGACTTCGCACATCAGCCTGCAGCGCATCGCCGACGATGGCATCAAAGACTGGCCCCCACTCATGGACCGCCTCTCCAAACAGCCGCATGTTGTCGCTGCTGCGCCTGCCATCTTCGAGCAAGTCCTGATCTCCCGCGGCCCCCGCGCTCGCGGTGCGATTCTCAAAGGAATGATTCCCAAGTACGAACGCCAGGTCGGCGACCTGCTGAATTCGGTCACCCAAGGCTCAGCCGCCCCCCTCGAATCGGATTCACCGAATGTGGCGCGGGCGCCCACGCCCGCGCAGCCGGACTCCAAGTCCCCTCCCGATCAATCCCCCGACTCGCTCGAAGGTGTCGCCCAGCGCCTCGCCTCCATGCCTCCTATCGTCCTCGGCAAAGACATGGCCGACAATCTCGGTGCCACGGTTGGCTCGGTCGTGCTCGTCACCAGCCCGCAAGGTGAACTAACCCCCTTCGGCATGGTCCCCAAGTACAACCGCTTTCGCGTGATCGGAATCTTCAACTCCGGCTTCTTCGATTACGACTCCAGTTGGGCCTTCGCGGGCCTTTCCGACGCCCAGCAACTCTTCGGGCTCGGCAACCTGATCTCTGTCATCGAATTCAAAATCGACGATATCTACAAAGCAGCCTCCGTCTCCCACGACCTCGAAGACGCCGCCGGCAAAGGCTTCATGGCCACCAACTGGATGGAGCAGAACAAGGCCCTCTTCCACGCGCTGAGCCTGGAAAAACTGGTCACCTACATCACCATCGGCTTGATCGTATTGGTCGCCGCCCTCAACATCCTCATCAGCCTCATCATGATGGTCATGGAGAAAACCAAAGACATAGCCGTGCTCATGTCGATGGGCACCCGCAGGGCGCAAGTGCGGAACGTGTTCATGGCGCAAGGGGTTCTGATTGGCGTGATCGGTACCGCTATTGGGCTCGTACTCGGGTATGCGATCTCCTACGCCGGAGGCCATTACCACGTCATCTCGCTCTCGCCCGAGGTTTACTCGATCGACTACGTTCCTTTTGCGCCGCGCGCGGTCGATGGCGCCTGGGTCGCCCTGTTTGCAGTGATCGTTTCATTCGTGGCAACGTTGTACCCCTCGTGGTCCGCCGCGCGAATCCTCCCAGCCGAGGCCCTGCGCTATGAGTAGATACCCCTGTGTTCCTATCTGTCCTCTGAGGTCAGGACTTTGCGCACTTAACTGTTGTGATTTCCATCACATGACGCAATTCGGACGGGATATATGTTCTGTTAGGGTGTCGGAAATGCGGTTTCAACGATTATGGGAATCATCGACGTCTACGGCTCCAACTGTAAGTTCTAATCTTCCAAACCGCAGCCCCTCCGTCCTTTGGAACGAAAGAGACACCGCTTGCATCTAACGAATGACGGATTAATGCTTCGCGTCGAAGGCCTCAAGAAGGTCTTCCGATCCGGTGCTTCGGATCTGGTGCTCTTTGAGAATCTGTCGTTTGAGGTGAAGCGAGGTGAAATGCTCGCCATCGTGGGAGAATCCGGCGCCGGGAAAAGTACCTTGTTGCACATCCTGAGCGCTCTTGATCGCGCTTCCGCAGGTGACGTATACTGCGCCAACTTGCGATTGAATTCGTTGTCCTACGACGAAGCCGCAGACTTTCGCAATCGGGAGACCGGCTTTGTATGGCAGTTTCACTATCTGCTGCCGGAATTCACGGCTGCAGAAAATGTCGCCATGCCATTGCTGCTCCGAGGGCAGGCATGGCAGCAGGTCGAGCCGGAAGCTTTACGCTGGCTGAGTCAGGTCGGACTGGAGCAGCGCGCGCATCATCGGTCCGGAGAACTTTCCGGCGGTGAGCAACAGCGAGTGGCTCTGGCCCGTGCGCTCATTACCGGGCCCAAGTTGTTGCTCGCGGATGAGCCCACGGGAGACCTGGACGGACAGACCGCGGAAGCAGTATTCACTTTGATCGCGCGATTACATCACGAGCACCAACTCACCTCCCTCATTGCGACACACAACGTATCGTTCGCCCGCCGCTGCCACCGTGTCCTCAAGTTGCAGCGTGGAAAAATGGAGGAGATTTCGCCGGAATCGCTCCCGGCCTGAATCCGACGAGTGGAAGAGCGGCAGAAGAGTGGAAGACCGAGTGAAGAGTGGAAGAGCGGCCCTTTAGGACCGCGTCAGAAGGCAATCACAACCCTGGGGCTTTAGCCCCGTGCTTCGATGGAAGAGCAAGATTAGTATGACAAAGTGCAAGAAGTTGACTCATGTGACCCGCAATGAGGAAACCGTAAGCAACAGTTCCTTCGGTAACGTGATCAAAGATTTGCAGAATCGTTTCAGTACTTGGGTTTTGGGGCCCTTTGATTGCATAATGTAGAGATAGCAAGCAATAGAACAAGGTAGACTCCAGGGGTTGGGTTCGGTAGGTCGAGTGAGTTCAGTTCTTCTCGACCAGGAAGGTCAAGGGAAGGGCATTATGTTTGAACGCTATACGGAGAAAGCAAGGCGCGTCATTTTCTTTGCACGCTACGAAGCCAGCCAGTTCGGGTCTCCCTATATCGAAACGGAGCATCTGCTGCTCGGACTGCTGCGCGAAGACAAAGCCCTGACTAACCGTTTCCTACGTTCGCATGCCTCGGTCGAATCGATTCGCAAGCAGATCGAGGGACACACCACGATTCGCGAGAAGGTTTCGACTTCGGTTGACCTCCCGTTGAGCAATGAATGCAAACGGGTTCTCGCCTATGCCGCGGAAGAAGCCGAGCGTCTTTCCCATCGCCATATCGGGACCGAGCACCTGCTTTTGGGCTTGCTCAGGGAAGAAAAGTGCTTCGCCGCCGAAATCCTGCACGAGCGTGGACTGCGCCTCTCCACCATTCGCGAAGAGCTTGCCCGCACCACCCAGGAAAAAGCTCAGCCCCAGCGTCAGCGTGAAAGTTCGCTGCTGGCAGAATTCTCGCGCGATTTGACCCAGGCCGCCATGGACAGCCAACTCGATCCCCTAGTCGGCCGCGAGGGCGAAGTCGACCGCGTCATCCAGATTCTCTGCCGCCGCACCAAGAATAATCCGGTCCTGATCGGCGAACCCGGCGTGGGCAAGACCGCTATCGTCGAAGGCCTGGCCCAGCGCATCGCCGACGGCGAAGTTCCCTCATTCCTCGCCGACAAGCGCATCCTCGCTCTCGACCTTTCGCTGATCGTCGCCGGCACCAAGTACCGCGGCCAGTTCGAAGAGCGCCTCAAGACCATCATGAAAGAGTTGATGGAATCGCAGAATTCCATCATCTTCATCGACGAATTGCACACGTTAGTCGGGGCCGGGTCCGCGGAAGGCTCGCTCGACGCCGCCAACATCCTGAAGCCCGCTCTCTCCCGGGGCGAGATTCAGTGTATCGGTGCAACGACCCCCGGCGAATACCGCAAGTCGATCGAAAAAGATCGTTCCCTCGAGCGCCGCTTCCAGGCAGTCAAAGTTCCGCCGCCGAACGAGACCGATGCCATTAAGATTCTGTTCGGGATTAAGGACCGCTACGAGAAGTTCCACGCGGTCACCTATACCGACGAGGCAATCAACTTCGCGGTCTCGCACTCGAACCGCTACATTCCCGACCGCTTCCTGCCCGACAAGGCCATCGACCTGGTCGACGAAGCTGGCGCCCGCGTCAAGTTGCGCCAGACTTCGCTCCCCGAAGAGTTGACCGAAGTCCAGAAGCGTATCAAGTTCATCGTGCACCGCATGGAAAACGCCATCGCGAACCATGAGTTCGAGAAGGCGCGTTTCTATTCGGACGAAGAACGCAAAGAGCGCGAGAACCTGCGCGCTCTTCGCGAGAAATATCACCTCGACGAATCGTCGACCGGAGTCGTGAACCGCGAGGACATCGAAGATGTCGTGTCCCGCTGGACCGGCGTTCCCATCACCTCGATCAAGGAAGAAGAAACCCAGAAACTTCTCCGCATCGAGGAAGAACTGCACAAGCGCATCATCTCGCAGGACAAGTCGATCAGCGCCCTGGCCCGCGCGATTCGCCGTTCCCGCGCCGGTCTGAAGAATCCGAACCGCCCCATCGGCTCGTTCTTGTTCCTCGGCCCCACGGGCGTCGGCAAGACCGAAGTTGCCCGCACCTTGGCGCAGTTCATGTTCGGCACCGAAAAAGCCCTGGTCCGCTTCGACATGTCCGAGTTCATGGAAAAGCACTCGGTCTCGAAGCTGATCGGCTCGCCTCCGGGATACGTCGGCTACGAAGAGGGCGGACAGCTCACCGAGCGCGTCAAGCGCGCGCCCTATTCGGTCGTCCTGCTCGACGAAATCGAGAAGGCGCATCCGGATGTCTTCAACATCCTGCTGCAGGTCTTTGAAGACGGCCAGTTGACCGACGGACTCGGCAACACGGTCGACTTCAAGAACACCATTATCATCATGACGTCGAACATCGGCGCCCGCCACCTGCAGCGCAGGGAAGGCTTGGGCTTTGCGTCAACCAAAGAAGATGCGATTGCCGATAAGGTCGAAGAGCTGGTCAAGAACGAGGTGAAGCGCACCTTCAACCCCGAGTTCCTGAACCGTCTCGACGAAATCATCATCTTCAACGCTCTGAGCGAGACCGACCTGATCCAGATTCTCGAACTCATGGTCAACCAGCTCAACCAGAACCTGGCGCAGAAGTCGATCACGGTCACGGTTGCGGATGACGCCAAGAAGTGGATCCTCAACCAGACTCTGACCGACCGCAGCTACGGAGCCAGACCGCTGCGCAGGGCCTTGCAGAAGTACATCGAAGACCCGCTGTCGGAAGCGTTAATCCAGGGCACGATCACCACGCGTCCGGCTTTCATCGAGGTCTTCCTCGAAGGCAACAAACTCTTCTACCGCCCAGTCGATGCCGAAAAGGCGGAAGGCGTGTTGCTGTACGAGAATTAGAAGCCGTCAGCTATCAGCCGTCAGCCAAAAGCTGGCGGCTTTTGCTTTGTGACGTCAGTGCGTAGCCTAGTCTCCCGCCGCCTCGGTTCTCTTGGGTCTTCCTCCCAGCCTGCCATTCGCCCGAGACGCTCTTTTCTTTGCCGGTGTTGTGGCCAGTCCACCTCGCTGGCCAATCTTCGCCATCCAGTGGTTGTTACCATAAATGCCACGCAACAGGCTTGGAACATAGAGATCAACATCCAGATCGGGCCAGTGCAAGCCGGTTCCGCCACCCAGAATTTCGATGTGCGATATCTGCTCCTTCGTGCCCGATTGCAGCCCCTGCAAATCCTCACGGGGGATCATGTGCCGGCGCCCATCACTCAACCTCAGAATGAGCAAATCCAAGCCGGGTCCCGGCCTGTACTCCACTTCTGTGACAAGCGGCTCAGTTCGGAACTGCCGGGCACGTTTTATGGCCCGGTCAATCTCAGTGTCGCTGGTTATGACTCTCGCTCGGGTCGGCTTAGTTGCCAGATTTTGTTTTGCCATGCAGAGACTCCCATAGTGCTGCGAGGTCGTCAAACCGCTCCGCCGCAGCGTTCAACACTTTCTTCACATCCGATCGCTTCGCGTTCGGCGGCCGCACCGCATCACGACGTTTCGCCAATGCAACGGTCCTGTCCGCCCGAACGTCCACAATCGCTTCCGTGCCGCCGCAGAAGCCGTGAACGTGGCGTGGCGGATGGTCGTTCGAGTAGACGACGAAACGGACTCCGCCAAACCTCAGCGAGACCATGGAAGTTATTATAACCTAAGCGGCGCTTGGGTTACTTAAGAAAGGTGGATGTACTTAAGAGAGCGAGCCGGGCAACCCAGCTGTGGCTGACGAATGGCACATTGCGATTTTGTTATCGCTAATTGTTTCGCGAAACACATTGTCTTCAACACTCTCCTGTACAATTTCCTGTGCACGTGCGTGTCAAACTTTATCCGCTCGTCATTGTGGTTCTGTGCCTTGCCGCGCACGCCGAGCCCGTCAAAGATCTCAAGCCCACCGGCTACGTCAACGATTTCGCCCACGTCCTCGATCCCAGCACGACTGCCCAAATTGAAGATCTCTGCCATCAGATCGACGAGAGAGCCCACGCCCAAATCGCCGTCGTGACGATCAATACGCTGGACGGCTCCGACATCGAGAGTTATGCTGTCGACCTTTTCCATCAATGGGGAATAGGCAGCAAATCGACCAATCGCGGAGTCCTGATCCTTTACGCCATCCGCGATCACCGCGCCCGCGTTGAGGTGGGCTATGGCCTCGAACCGATTTTGCCCGATGGCAAGGTGGGAGGCTTTCAGCGCGAAGCCATCCCGCTGATGCGCAGCGGAGATTACAGCCAGGCCCTGCTGCTGGTCACCAGCCGGGTCGCGGACGTAATTGCCTCCGACGCCGGAATTCAACTCACGAACTCTCAGGCGCGCGCTCCAACTTCGAACCGCCGCCCTCAGCCGGACGCCGGTACGTCGTTCGGCGGCGTCATACTGATCATCATCGTCATACTGATCGTTCTTTTCACACCCCTGCGCAGCCTTCTTTTCTGGATTCTCTTTTCGAGTGTCTTCGGCGGCCGAGGCGGTTTCGGCGGGGGCGGCTTCGGAGGTTTCGGCGGCGGAGGTGGTGGTGGCGGCGGCTTTGGCGGGTTCGGTGGAGGAAGCTCCGGCGGGGGCGGCGCCAGCAGTAGCTGGTAGAACTGAGGATGCGTATGATTCCTGAAGACAAAATTCAAGAATTTGTGAAGCGGCTCCGCGAGGCTGGTGGACCGAATATCGAATCCATCATTCTGTTCGGCTCCGCCGTGTCCGGTGACTTTCATCCCCAACTCTCAAACTTGAATCTGTTCTGTGTTCTCCGCGACAGTTCCTTTGCCGCCCTGCAAGCCCTGGCCCCCGCCGTCAAGTGGTGGGCAGGCCAGAAGCAACCTCCTCCGCTGTGCATGAGGCGCCACGAGCTGGAGCGTTCCACCGACGTCTTCACCATCGAACTGCTCGACATGGTCCAGCACCACCGAGTTCTGTTTGGCGAGAATGTACTGCAGGGCCTGCAAATCGACATGCACCTGCACCGCGTCCAGGTCGAGTACGAACTGCGCGAAAAGCTCGTCCTGCTTCGCCAGCACGTTCTCGTCGCGGCCGACAGCAACTCGCGCTTATGGGACGTCCTTCTGCATTCAGTTCCATCGTTCGCCACGCTTTTTCGCCACGCCCTGGTCGCGCTCGGCGGCAGTCCCGCGCTCGGCCGTGCGGAGGCAGTTCAGGCGTTAGCGCAGCAGCTGCAATTTGACCCTTCCGCAATCCGGCAGGCGCTCGAGGTCCGCGAGCGTAAGGCAGATCCGAAAAAATTGGATGTAAAGGACGTTTGCGCCCGCTACCTCGCCGCCATCGAGAAGGTCGCAGCGGCAGTCGACCAGGCGTTAGACTCTGAAACACACGGTCATCGATGAAACACTTCACGCACTCAAGGAGGCGCTTGTGAGCAAGGGACTAATCGCCGTAATCGTAGTGATCGTCATCATCGGATTTATTGCGCTCGTGTTCTTCGGCCAGTACGTCAGCGTGCGCAACAACCTGGTGAGCAAGAATGAAGCCGTCAAGTCTGCGTGGTCGCAGGTTGATATCGTGCTGCAGCGGCGCGCCGACCTGATCCCCAATCTCGTCGAGACGGTCAAAGGTTATGCCAAGCAGGAACAGACAGTATTTGGCGACATCGCTAAGGCTCGTTCTTCTTTGCTTTCCGCCGGCAGCCCTCAGGAAAAAATCGCCGCCAATAACCAACTGGACGGAGCCCTTGGCCGCTTGCTCCTGATCGTGGAAAACTATCCCCAACTGAAGTCGAACGAAAATTTCCTGCGCCTGCAGGACGAACTTGCCGGCACCGAAAATCGCATTGCCGTCGAGCGCAAACGCTACAACGACACGCTGCAGGATTACAACACCTACGTCCAGCAGTTCCCCAACAACATTTTTGCAGGATGGGCAGGTTTCAAGGTCAACAACGCGTACTTCGCGGCTTCAGAAGGATCGCGCGAGGCGCCAAAGGTGAACTTCTCCAGTCCAACCTCAACCGCGCCGCAAGCCAATCCTCAGCCAGCACCAGCTCACTAACCCAAGTAGGGGCGGACGCGGCTTTCCCTGAGTGAAGCCGATGGTTCCGCCCCGCAAAGAGAAGCCAGCGACCCCCGGCACAAATCTGTCCTGGGCTAATTATGACCTCAAATGTGTCGCGCCCGACAGTCAGGCCTACCGCGGCAATCGTCTTTAAGGCAAATCCTTATTGACCCCGGCCCCCAAACCGTGATTAGATTCGCGAAACACTAGAGCGGTCCCGAAAGCAGGCCCGCCAATTTTGTCCTTAGCGACCAGAGGTGAAGTATGAAGTCCACCTTGCTCCAGGTGTCTCTAGCGGTAGCTCTGCTCGTTCTCTTTTCCTTGACCTTAACAGCCAGCGCACGTGATGTTGTCCTGCCCGCCGGTACCCTCCTGCAATGCACCATGGATGAGCCCAATTTTTCCACATCCACCGTTGACGTCGGCGATCCCGTTCTCTGCCATCTTCGCGGCGTTACCGAATTCGGCCAGCAGGCCTTTCCCCGCGGAAGCTACCTCGTGGGTCACCTCGAAGCCGCTAAAGATCCCGGCCACTTCTGGGGCAAGGGATACCTGAAGATTACGTTTGATCGCATCGGCGTCCCCAGCGGAGACCTTCCGCTCCAAGCCAAGGTCATCTCCACTCGCGGCTACAAAGTCGATAAACAGGGCAAGATAGACGGCAAGGGCCACCCTCGCCGCGACGTGGTCGAATGGATGCTCCCGCCCCTGTGGCCCTGGAAAGTGATCATGCTTCCGGCTCGCGGCCCGCGTCCCAAGCTGAAAGGCGAAACCGTCCTGAGCCTCCGCCTCATGGATGACGTCGCCATTCCGCAGATGGCCCAAACCTTCGGTGCAGGCTGGCATTTCTTCGGCCATGCGCAGGCGCAGTACCAGTCTTACCAGGATGCGCGGCTTGGCACGGCCCGGCCACAGCTCACCACTCGCCCTGCTGACCGGTCAGCGCCGCAAGCTTCGTACGCCACCTATGTTCCGCGTGATGTTTCTCTGTCCGCAAGCGCCACCACGTCCGCGCCCGGTATGCCCGTCTTCGTCCTGAATTCGGGAACCGTGCTCGCCGTCGATGGTTATGGTTACCAGGACAGCCGCATCACGTATTCCCTGGTAGGTGGTGGAAGCGGCGTGATCTCTACCGACGATATCGACTGGAGCACCACGACAAGAGTCAACAATAAGCGCGGCGTTCACCTGACTCTCCATAGCGGTCACTTGAACTCCGCCACTCCCGGTCTCTAGTCGCCCGCTCGCGACTGAAGAAAAACGAAGCCGTCGGCCTAAGCCGGCGGCTTTTGTTCTGTCATGGTGAAGAATGACCGTGGAAGAGCGGCGCTTTAGCGCCGCCATCAGCTCTCACAAATCAACCGGCTTCATCCCCGGCCGCTGGCTCAACACTTCGCCGCAATCACGCTCCTCGCCTTCCCGTCCCATCGCCAACGGACGCTTTTCCTGTGCAGATGAACCCCGCCAATCCACCGATCAATCCCGTTGAGCGCGACCGCATCGTCTTTGCAGGCAAGCACGCGCCGCCCAACGTTCGTCAAGGCTAATGTAGCCCCGTTGAACTCCCAGGTCTGAAACTTACCCGCAAACGGCTGCGCGAACTCCAGCAGAGGATGCTCCGCCCGAACAAAATTCCGCAGCATGTCAAACAAAAATGTGTCGCCCACCGGCTCACGAGCGATGATGGGTGTCACCGCGTGCGATGCCTTCGTGATTTTCCGCCGATGAATCTCCCGAAGCAGATCCCTCTCCAGCCGCGAAAGTCCATTGCGCAGACTGGGATACTCCTGAAGCAGCCACACTACCGCAGGTCGCAGTCCGGGCATACCATCCAAGTCAGCTTCTTGCAACCGGATTAATGCAGCGGGTGAAGGCTGCCGAAATGCCTGCCACACTCGTTCGCCCAATTGGAGTTGCTTGCGGCTGACCGGTCGCCGCTTGGCGTACGCCTTCGCGATTTGCTCGGGATGAAGTTCCCCACCGTGAATGGCCACCCACCAAAGCCTGTGCGGCGAAACACCGTGCTCGTGAAACCAACTAAGAATCTGCGCCAGGCTGAGATGGCAGAGGGTGCATCCACGACCGAACCACAAAGAGATCTTCTCGTAACGGTCGTGCTTCTCTAGCGCAGCGTCTCGCTTCTCAAATTCCCCTGGACTCTTGCCTTTCGTAAAGTATCGCGACCTCAGGCGGCTGAGTTGCCGCAGGGAAAGCCCGGCCGGAACCGGCCCGCTGTATAGCGCCTCTCGCCAACAAAGAATGTCCCTGGCCCTCGCCAGCCCCGACATCTTCAGCGTGCCGCCAGTCGAATCCCCGTCAACAATATGCAAGGTTTTCACATCCATGGCCGAAGCATACCTCAACTCTCTCGTCTGTCGTCTGTTACTGCTCGAACAACTTCTGCACCCGCGGCCAACCCTGCAGCATCCAAACTTTTCAAGCCATACGCAGAGGAGACCATGCCAAAAGTCAACATCGCCGACAAATTCTCCAAGATCTCCGAATACTGGAAGCCCTACATTGCCGCCGAACTCAACGGCCAACACGTCAAGCTCGACAAGCTCAAAGGAGAATTCGTCTTCCACCACCACGAGCATGAGGACGAATTGTTCCTCGTCGTCAAAGGCCGCTTTCGCATGGAATTCCGCGACCATCACGAATGGATCGAAGCCGGCGAATTCATCGTCGTTCCCCGCGGCGTCGAGCACAAACCCGTTGCCGCTGAAGAATGCTGGATTCTGCTGTTTGAACCAGCGTCCACGCTGAACACCGGCAACGTGACCAACGAGCGCACGCTGCACGAATTGGAACGGGTCTGAGGGGACGCAGATCATCACGGAATTTCCTGTGAACCTCCGTGACCATCCGTGGTTAAATCCACTATCCCAATGATGAAAGCTCTCTCCCTGGTCTTCATCCTTGCGGCGGCCATTGTGTGCGCTGCCCAATCCAAACCGGACTACGAGATTTACGCGCTACGCTAGGGCACGCTCCGGCACTTTCCCGTGGCCGACCTGGTCGCAGGTGCCGACCCCGCCGCAAACTCGATATCGCCATGATGATCTGGCTTGTGCGCGGAAACGGCCATAACATCCTCGTCGACTCCGGCTTATATCACGATCGTTTTTTCAAGGATTACCAGGTCACGGATTTCATCAAGCCCTCCGACATCCTTTCTCGCGTCGGCCTGAAGCCCGAAGACATCACCGATATCATCATCACCCACATGCACTGGGACCACTCCGATGGCGTCGATCTATTTCCCAACGCGCGCATCTGGATCCAAAAAGACGAACTGGAATATCACTCCGGAGAAGCCTGGCAATCCAAGGACACATCGGACGGCATCGATCCCGAAGATTTGCTTACCGTCGTGAAACTGAACACACAGGTAAAAGTCGGCCTTGTGAATGGCGATGCCCAGCAGATCCTTCCCGGAATCACCTGCTACACGGGTGGGAAGCACACCTATCAGTCTCAGTATGTGGGCGTGCAGACCACCGCCGGACCCTTTGTGCTCGCGAGCGACACTCTGTACTTGTACGAGAATCTTGAGAAGCGACTACCGATCGCCGCCACAGTCGATACCGCATCCAATCTCCGGGCCTTTGTGCGCATGAGGCAAATTGCCGCCCGTCCGGACTTGATCATTCCCGGGCACGATCCCGCGGTTTTCGCGAGGTTCCACAATCCTGCTCCCGGAGTAGCGAAGATCCATTGATCTCCCCGGTGTCCCAACGGTCACCATCCCGCATCAGAATACGAGCATGGAATTGATCGTCTATTCCGCTTTCTGGTGCCCCGACTGCCGCGCAGCCAAGCGCTTCCTGACAAGGCACAACATTCCATATAAGGAGATCGACATCGAAACCACTCCCGGCGCCGCCCAGGAAGTTATTCGACACACCGGTAAGCGCGCTATTCCCCAGTTCGTGATCGACGGCCAATGGGTCCAGCCCTACCGCCCCGGCGAAGGCTTCCTTTACGAAGAGATGTCCGAACTCCTGGGCCTCAAATAAGGTTTGCGGGGCGCCTTTCTCGGCCTTTTGCGAGAGTGGGGCTTTGCCGCAATTTTTCAATTGCAATCCCCTACCTCTGTAACCCCCGTACATCCCCTTCAGTACCGTAGCCGGTTTCTCCCAGACGAGAGAAGATATCCACTCCAAGATGTCAGGTTTGCGGACCTTGCCACTCCAAACACCTGAAAAGGCATGACTTGGCTTCGAGTTCGCAAGAGGTTAGCCCGAGAAACTCATGGCCGAAACCCAGATTACCGGCTCCTCCGCTCCCGAACCTGACCCTTCGGGTTCCCAGGCCCATCAAGCCCCCGTCACCGACTGCGGCGTTTGCGAAAGTTGGCAGCAGGTCATCCAGGCTGTCTTAGGCGTCGTGCTCCTCGTAATCGCCGTCGCTATGTTTCATTTGTACCGCCCCGTGGCTGTCCAAAGCACCCCTCCCGACGACCTGCAAAAAGACCTGCAAAAGCAGGTTCACGAACTCACCGCGGAAGTCGAGCAACTGCAGCAGGAACAGGCGATGCCTGCGGTTGTGCTCAATCGTTACCGCAATTCCATCGGATATATCTACGGCATCTATCACGTGGGATTGCCCAACCGTCGGCCCGCCATTCGCGCCCGCGTCTCCGGCACTGGATTTCTGGTTGGACCCGGCCTGCTGGCCACTAATCGCCACGTCGCCGAGCCCTGGTATGGCGACAACGAAGCCGAAGATCTGATCAGCCAAGGCGCCATCGGCACGCTCGAGAGTCTCGTGATCTTTTTCCCCGGCTCGCCCATGCCCGTCACCTTGTCGCCCGCCGCGGTTTCCAAGAGTTCTGATCTGGCTGTTCTCCGCATCGCAGACTACAGCGCTGTACGCGGCCTCGCCGTGCTTCCTTTGGCCGATTCCGCAGGCGCTCCCGGTGAGCGCGTCACGGTTATCGGATATCCCATGGGCATCGCCGGCATGGTTGCCAAGTCACCCACGGGAATTTACGAGCGCCTGGCCTACCGCCATAACGACATCAGCGCGGCCAGCGAATTAGCCGCCCTCTCGCTTATTCGTCCCTCCACCACCTGGGGACACCTTGGCGACGTCGTGGGCGACAAGCTCATCTATGACGCTCCCACTGCACACGGTGGCAGCGGAGGTCCGGTTTTCAACTCCAAGGGTGAGGTGATCGGCGTCAACTCCGCCTACATGGACGGATTCACCGGAGGAACCCTCGGCGTCTCTGTAAACTCGCTCCGCCCGCTTCTGCAGCAAGCCCAGAGCGCACGCTAACTCCTCAGTCTCATTCGAGATCCCAACTAAAAGAGCCGGAAAGGCTCTCGCCTCCCGGCCCAACTAAGCGCTAGCAGTCTCCACGACTGCCCACTGACGACTCCTCACTGACGACTGACCACTGACCACTGACCACTGACCACTGATCCCTAACCCCTGACCGGGTCTAAAACGCCCACCGCAGCGAGAACTGAATCAGCCGCGGGTTCCCGACGGTCTGCACAATCTTGCCAAACGGACTATTCGGCAGACTTGCAGTCTCGAAATCGGTCACTGTCGGATTGGCAAAATTGGTATGGTTCCACAGGTTAAAGAAGTCGGCCGCGAACCGAATCTCCTGCCGCTCTCCAATTTTGAAGTGCTTCAGAAATGACACGTCCCAGTTCTGCTGGAATGGACCGTGATAAACGTTGCGACCCAGATCTCCAAACCCGGTTCCGCAGAAATTCGAATCCGAAGCGCAATCCGTCGGATCCACCAGCGGGGCCGGTGCGAACGCTGCCGCGTTCAAGTATCCATTAACCAGGCGCGAATTCAGATTGCCGCTCGTCAACCCGCTGGCAATCGTTGCTCCTGGCCCCAAACTCGCCCCGAGCAGGGGCGTGCTGCCTTGTCCCAGGAACGCTGTCCCCGCGCTCGAATCGAAAATCGAGAACGGCGTCCCGCTCTGGAAAATCGAAACGCCGCTCACTTCCCATCCGCCAAGCGCAGCCCGCTTCATGCCCGTCGCATGCTCGAAGAACGGCAATTCATAGGCATAGCTGACCGACAACCGGTGCGGCCGGTTGAAGTCGGAAATTCCACGCGATGCATTGATGTTGCTTTGATCGTTATACGCAGTGTTGAAAGCGGTGTTCCCCGTCGAGGTCGCATCAATATTCTTCGAGAACGTGTACGCCGCCTGGAAGTAGCTCCGGTTCCAGCGCCGCGACACCGTCGCCTGCAACGCGTGATAAATGGAATATGCGTCGTTGGCGAAAAGCTGATACCCGCCATACCCGTTCAATCCCGGCGTCGGCGTCCGCGCAATCGCATTAGCAAACGTGTCGGTCGTGATCGTATACGTGTTCCCGCTGGCATCGCTGACGATGAGCGGATGCTTCATCGCATCCACCGACTGGATTGCATCTCGCGTTTCACGCAGGTGAATCCCTCGCGTGCCCACGTATCCCAATTCCATTACCCAGTTTCTGCCGAGTTCACGCTGCAGAGTCAGATTCCATTGCTGCGTGTTCGGCACCACGAAGTGTCGCGGCACCTCCAGCACAAACAGGTTCTGCGTCGAATCCAGGCCTGGTCCGCTGCATCCTCCGTATGTCGGAGAACCATTTGTGTCTGGGAAACTCGTCAATTGGGCCAGGCAAGGTAACCACCCGGCCGAGAGTTGTCCCGCCTGAGGCACTGCGTTTGCGTTCGTCGCAGGCGTCCCCGTGAAGAAATTCGCCAGAGTGAACCCTTGCGTAGCAGGGAATGCCACAATCGGGATAAAGGGAGCCTGGAAGCTCAACTGATCCACCGCTCCCACATCTTCGCGCACATAGTAGATACCGTATCCGCCGCGCACGGTCGTGGTGTGATGACCCATCACGTCCCAAGCGAACCCTACTCGCGGTCCCCATCCCGTCGCAACACTGTTGCGGAAGGTTGATCCCGCGGCGGTGCCCGTCAATCCTGCCAGACCAAGATTGTTTACGCACTTCGGATAAATGAAGGGATAGGTTCCCGACTTGGTCAGCGACGACTCAACATTACCGATATGGCAATCGCCATCGGTCCACGCGCCCAGAAATTCGGTACGCAGTCCCGCGTTCAGGGTCAGATTCGATGTCGCCTTCCAGTCATCTTGCACGAAGATTGCGGAATTGCTTTGTTTATAAGCATGGTTGTACACCCCACCTCCACCGAAAGCGAACTCTGGCGTCCCGGCGACGAAATTTCCGAAGTCCGTCTCGGTCGCTGACGTGTTCGTGAAAAAAAGCTGCCCGTTGAATACCTGCGGAAACAGCTTGTTGAGCCTCACCCGAACATACTGTCCGCCCACCGTAAAGGTCTGCGAGCCGTGTACCCAGCTCAGGTTCTCGACGAAGTTGTAATTGTTTTGCGTCTGCGCCTGGTTCGCCTGCGGCGTCGGCCCAAACTGAAATCCCGACGTCCCGAACGTAAACTTGTAGATGCTGCTCGTCAGATTGTTCGTCGGCCGGTCAATTCCCGCATCCGTAACCGTAACCGGGTTCACGTTGTTAGCGGTGTTGTTGATGTGCACCAACCCAAACCGGAAATCATTCACCAGCCTCGACGAAAAAACGTGCGTCTCCGAAAGCACAAACACCCGATCGTGAATCGGCAATTGGTAAGGGAAATTCAAATCCGTCCCGCTCGCCGCCGCTCCCAGGGAAGCCTGCAATCCGCCTGCTCCAAACGGAATATCCTGCTCCGAATTCGAATAAAAGAATCGCGCCGCCACCGAGTCCCTGCTATTGCGGAACTCATGGTCCCAATTCGCCGACAACTGGTCGTCGCTAAACTTGCCCGGCTTGCTCACCGTGAATTGCACCAGCGATCCTGGCACCGTGCCCGTAGGCTCATTCGGAAGCGGGAACAGATATCCGTTCGCCGGCGCCCCGAACTGGTTGCTTTGAAATGCCAGCAGGCTTACCGCCACCGGATCGGCAGTCGCCACCCCAAAATGGGCCGCTAGGCTGCCGGCATTCGCCGCGCCCCTATCCGACACCGGCACATACGGAATAAATGTGCTGATCAGTGTTCCCGGAGAATCTCCGCTCCGCTGCCGCGTCCCCTGGTAGTTCACGAAAAAGAATCCCAGCTTGCCCCCGGGGCTGACCGGTCCGCCTAAACTTCCGCCAAAAATATTCTGCTGAATCACTGGTCGCGGCGATCCTGACTGCTTCAAGAAATATTCATTGGAGTCGAGCACCGTATTCCGGAAGAACTCGTACGCATCCCCGTGGAATGTATTTGTGCCCGACTTCAGAATCGCATTGATGTTTCCGCCGCCGTTGCGGCCCTGGCTCGCGTCGTAAAGCGACGTCTGCACCTTGAATTCCTGCACCACATCCGGATTCGGCAGCGGCGTGTTCGTCAGTTCCGCCACGTTGTAATCCGTAGTGCTGATTCCTTCGATCAGGTAATTGTTGTTGTCCTCGCGCTGCCCGTTTACCTGGATCCGTACATCGCCTCGTCCCAGTCCCGTTGCCTTATTCAGTTCCCCTTGCGCTCCGGTCGAAAGCGTCAGCAACTGCTGAAAGTTCTGCGTGGCCAGTGGCAGCGCGCGGATCGTATTGCTCTCAATCGCCTGCCCCGTCGTCGCATCCGACGTATCCACCGTCTGCACTTCCGCTTGCACTTCAATCTGCTGCTGGACTGACTTGGTCGCAAGCTTGGCCGTCATGCGCGTCGTCTCCGTGACGCGCACTAAGATATTTCCGAACTTCGCCTCCGCAAATCCCGGAGCCTGGACGCTCACGTTGTACGTTCCCACCGGCAGCAGGGGAGCTACAAATGCTCCGTCCGCATCGGTCTTGAGCGATCGCTCCAGCACGCCCGTTTCCTGGTTCGTGATGCGCACATCCGCATTCGCCACTACCGCCCCGCTCGGATCCTGCACCGTTCCCGTGATCGCCCCCGTGGCCCCACCTTGTCCGAAAGCCGGCACCGTAAGCGCCAATGCGATAATACTCAGAACGATGAACCTGATTGCACTACTCGCCATGATCTGTCTCCCCATTGTTAGGCTGAAAATGCGAAGTCGCTGTTTATTGAAGAATCGTGAACGGAAGGCGTCAACACCCGTCGGCAGCAGTCTACTTGTCCAGGATACGTCCCGGTTCTCGCCGGTCGTGTACCCCGAAAAAGTATGGTTCACACCTCGCCATAATCCCAAAAAATGGGTATAGCTCTACCGGTTCGCCTTCTGTGGATTTGCTGAAGCTTATCGAATCAGACTGGTGACTTTCAAGAGTAGAACCACAAAAGCCATCGGTTTCCGAGGTTGCACGACAGTGTTTCCTTCGTGAACCGTAGCGTCCTTAGTGGTTTACGATTTTGTAGCGTCCGCCGCCGTACCGAGCTATCCCTCGCCAAACTCCCGATATCTCTCCAATACATCTCTCTCCGAGATGACGCCCTCCAACTGCCGGAAATCCGCGCGGCTCACCACCGGTATCACCGGCCACCGGTCCACGTAGCGCAACGCAGTCTCCAGCGGATGGTCGGGATGCAAATTCGGAACCAGCTCGCCCCCCAACAGCGACCCCAGGCTCGCCGTACCTTTGCCCTTTGCTGCCCATTCCAACAGTTCCTGCTTGCTCACGCTGCTCCAACCACTCGGACTCATGCGCACCAGCAGATGTTGGAACGCCGTATGATCGGCCTCGCGCAGCGCTTCCGCCAGTGGTTTCTCAGCATCCAGAACCGGGCCTTTTACTCGCTGCATCGCATCCTCGACGTGCAAAACACCTTCTTCCCGCTGCTCTTCCATCGAGGGCAGTTCCAATCCATCCTGCCGGGTCAGCATATCGAAAATCGGAATCGGCTGCAGTCCGCGTGAGATCACGTAAGCAAACGTGTTCGCGATGATGACCGGCACAATAATTGAATAATTTCCGCTCACTTCCAGCACCATGAATACCGACGTCATCGGCGCCCGCAGAAATCCCGCAAACAGTACTCCCATGCCCACCAGCGCGTAGGTGCCGGCCGAGATCGTCAAATGCGGCAGAAGATAATGCTCCGCCCCGCCCACCGCCGCCCCCAGCATCGCCCCGATGAACAGTGTCGGCGCGAACATGCCTCCGGGTGTTCCGCTCACGAACGAAAGCAGCGTTGCCACAATCTTTAGCCCCGCCAACATTGCCATAAATTCCCACGTAAACTGCCCGTGCATCGCTTGGTCAATGTATTCGTAGCCCGCGCCCATCACCTGCGGTGCGCCCAGCACCGCGATGATGCCGATCAGTAATCCCGCCACCGCCGGTTGAAAGTATTGCGTCCATCGCGGCAGCGCCTTGCAGCGCGGGCGCAAGATAGCAATCCCACTCGAAAACGTCACCGACGCCAGCCCGCCCACCACGCCCAAAACTGCGTAAGCGATCAGTTCCGAAGGCCGCCTGAGTTCCACTACAGGAATTCGAAAGAGCGACTCCGATCCCAGAAACCACCGCATCACCACCACGCTCGACACGGCCGAGAGCACGACCGACCCCAGAATTCCTGCTGTCCACCGCCCGATCACTTCCTCAATCACGAACAACACGGCCGAAATCGGCGCGTTGAATGCCGCCGCCAATCCCGCCGCCGCGCCCACCGGCGCGATCAGCCGCATGCGGTCCCGCGACAGGTGCATCTTTCTTCCCATAACCGAAGCCAGGCATGCCCCTATTTGCAGCGACGGATCTTCCGGGCCTAGCGAATGTCCCGAACCGATCGCCAGCGCCGCCGTTATGAATTTCCCAATCGCCGTACGAATCGGAATGCTCCCGTTGTAGATGTACAGCGCCGCCTTGGTTTGATTGACCCCGCTTCCCCGTGTCGTCGGGAAGAACCGCATCACCAGCGCCGCGATCACCAGTCCCGCCAGCGTCGGCGACAGCAGCAGCCGTGCTCGCGTCAGTTCGACTCCCGTCCCCAGCAGGTAGAGCCGGGAGCAGTCAATTGCGAATCGAAAACAGACCACTGCCAGTCCCGAAAACACTCCGATGAACACGGAAAGGACTAGAAAGAATCGATCCTCGCGAAACACCGCCCGCCACAAATCCAGTGGAGAATGCTCTTGCATCCACGCGCTCGCGTGCGGAAGCCGCCCGTTTTCGGTGAGGGTTTCGGTTTTGGGATTCGCGGGCGAGACCACTATTGATTTCCTTCGTGCAGTTTTTCGATCAGCAGCAATGCCAGGTCGGTTCCGCTTGGAGTCCCGCACACGATACTGGTTTGGCGCTCGATCTGAAACGCCAGATCCATTGCCGGCTCCACCAGATCCGGATTTCGCTTCAGGCCCTGTTCCGTAACCTGCGATCTCAGAGTCGCCCACTGATCGCTCAAAGTCGGTTTCGCGCCGGCTGGACCGGGACTAACACTTTTCGAAACAGCGCAACTGCTAAGTCGCTGCCCTGCCGCTTTAAACGCCTGTACCACAGCGGCGTTCCGCTCCGCGTTAGTGATCTGCCTGCGGAACGGGTCCAAATGTAGCACCATCTCTGTAGTCTTCAGTCGCTCCGCGCTTTGTTTGTCGTTCGGATTGGCCGCTAGCGCCATCTTCAGATAATGCTGCGCCAGAGTGTAGCGCCCCAATTCGAAAGCGGCTTCTCCCCCACCCGCCATCGCAGCCGGATTATACCGGTCCGATTTCAGCGCGATGCGAAATGCGTCCAGCGCGTGCTCGTAGTCCTGCGCTCGCAAAAATAGACTGCCGATCTGCCCTTGCTGTGCCGGGTCGTCTCCCACGTTCACCGCCAGGGCGATTAACTCCGCCTGCGCTTGGGGCTGGGCCTTTGTTCCCAGAAGCAGTTCGATCAATTCCAGCCGCGCATCGCGCCGTTTCCATTCCTCATCGCTGGACCATGCCGCATACACCGCATCGTGGTAGTAACGAACCGCCGGTTGTACCTGTCCCTGCGCGCTCGCGATGCGTGCTAGCTCCAGGTTCACCAGACCATCCTCCGGCTCCCGGTCCCGCAGGTTGAGCAGGTACGCCGAAGCTTGCCCGGTACGTTTCGCACCGATCAATGCCTCCGCCAGATTCAGTTGGTACGTGTAGTTGTCTCTGGAATAGAGCAGAGCTGCGCGAAAATCCGTTACCGCCGCGTCATACTTCTTGGCATGGAGCTCCGCGACTCCGCGGCTGAACCATCGCGTTCCTAGCGCTTCCCTCTGTGCGCGATAGACCCGCGCCAGCCCGCTTGTAACGAGAAAGAAGATGACAGCCAATACCAAAAATAGGCCCAGCATCACGGGCCGTTGCCGCAGCAAGAGACGGTAGTGGACCACCCGTTCCGATTTCACGGGATCTTCTTGATCTTCCAATACTTCATTTCTCCATTGATACTATGCGAACGGCTAAAAGGGAATTTCAATCGAGGATGGAGTAGTGGGCGGCCCACCACGGGCCGCCCACATTCCTTAGCGGGCCACCGCTAAGTGGTCAACTCGGTTCAGTTGCCAGCATTGATCGTTGTCTTCCGTGCAGAACGGCTTTTCCTTTCCGTAGCTGACCGTCTTGACGCGGTCTGCGGACACACCCTGCGACAGCAGCGAGCGCTTCAGCGACTCCCCCCGGCTCGTGCCCAGCGCCAGGTTGTACTCCTCCGATCCCCGGTCATCGCAGTGTCCTTCGACCACGACTTTAATCGATGGATGCTGCAGCAGGAATGCCGCATCCCCCTGCGCCGTGGTCCCTTGATCCGGGCGGATGTCGGCTTTGTTGTAGTCGAACCATACGTCCTTCACATTCTTCGCAAACAGGTCTTCATCACTCGGAGAAGGCGCGGCCTGCGCAACCGGCGTATTTACCGTTACCCGCGTTGACGCATTTTGGCTTCCTCCCGGACCTTTCGCGGTCAGCGTGTAGGTGGTGGACGTATTGGGAGTCACCGATCTTGATCCGGATGCCGGCACTGTGCCCAGCCCCTCAATCGTGATGTCGTTCGCGTTATCGGTTTGCCATGTCAATGTCGTGGTCTGGCCCTGCTGAATTACCGCTGGATTCGCGGCCAGAGTTGCTGTCGGAGTCGCCGGCGGTGGCGCCGATGGTGGTGTCGCTTGTGCCGCCTTCTTGCTGCACCCCGAAAGAATGAACGCACCTGTTAACACTACAACGGTCAATGCCTTGCATGTTTTTTGTGTCACTGGAGTCCTCCTCAAAGAATTCACTTCTGAAATGGCGGAAAGATGTGTACTCAACTGCTGCAGACAGGGAATATGCGCCCATGCGCCCGCCCGAGCGGAGGCGTCCCACCTAGCTGCACCAGAATTTCCAGACAGGAAAGAAAGGAAGGAATCAGCAGCGCAGAACCGAGCTGCATTCTGCTGACAAACTGTTATTTGGGAATTCGAGGAAGGGAATCGCCATCCATAGCGACTGCGCCCGTACGAAGTGCGCACCAGCCAGCCGGTCCCGTACGTGCCTCACGCCGGCGATACTCATGCGCAGCCCTGCCGCCGCACGCGCCGCAAGCAGCGCTGTGACCGGACCGTGCACCACCGAATACGGGCCCCGCATCGCCGGAAAAAAGAAAATCGACAGCACGCAGATCACTGCGATCAGTGCCAGAGCGCCTTCGCTTCGGCTAAGCTGCATGGGAATCTCCACAATTATACGTTCAGCACTCCCCGTTTTAACTGTGGTTGCTGGTTCCCTAAGTTCATGCACCACCATCGGCTACCTATGCTTCTTAAGTGCATTCTTTTGATCATTAATTGGGTTTTCAATCATCAATCAACAATCATCAATCAACAATTCTTATCCGTGTCCTTTGCCATCAACTGCTGGCCGTCCACCCGTTTGCCTGGAAGTTCCTAGCCATCCCGGCTCCCGGTAATGTTCCTCCTGCAAGCGTCGCATCCGCGTCGCCAGAATCTGCGCTCGACCCAAGTACCCTATCACTGTGCGTTCGTTCGCCCGGTCGACCACCGGCAGCCGTCCCACCTCGAAACGCAACAATTTTGAGGCAGCATCCGACACCAGTTCATCCGCATATGTCACCACCAGCTTCGTGCTGCCTGCCTGCTCGACCGTCATCGTGCCAGTAGCATCCTTTGCCAGCGCTCGTAACACATCTCCCCGCGTAATAATCCCGGCCAGCTTTCCCGTATCATCCACAATCAGCATCGCCTCATGTCGCGCGATTGCAGGATCGTGCCGCGCAATTCCCTCCGCCACTTCCTTCACCGTGGTTCCTGCCGGAATCACGGGCGCATTCTTCTCCATCGTCTCCCCGACGTTGGTCTGCGACAGCACGTCCGCTTCGTAGTCCTGGTGCACCTGGAGCCCGCGCCGCGCCAGCTTCTCCGTCATGATCGAGCTCTTCGGCATGAACAGCATCGCGATTCCGTCCGCAATCACCGCCACCAGCATCAGCGGCAGCACCGAGTTGTAATCGCGCGTAATCTCGAACGCAAAAATGATGAACGAGAAAGTCGCCCGCGACGCTGCTCCAAATACCGCTCCCATGGCTACCAGCGCGAATGCTCCGGGTGAAAGATGCGCGTTGGGGAAAACATGGTTCGCGATCATCGCATATAGCCCACCCATGGCCGCGCTCCACATAAAGGTCGGCGCCAGCAGGCCGCCCGAGGTTCCCGACCCCAGCGATAGCACCAGCGCCACAAACTTCGCGAACATCACGATCAGCAGCAGCTTCCACGCCAGTTGCCCGTTCAGAATCGCCCCGATCGTGTCATATCCCACGCCGAACACGCGCGGCACAAAGAATCCGATAATCCCCAGCCCCAGCGCTCCAATCGCCGGCCACCACAACACGTCCACTGGAAGTTTCTCAAACGTATCTTCAACCCAGTACAGTGCCTTGCTCAGCCCCACCGCCGCCAACCCGCACAACGGACCTAGCGCCAGATAAAACAGCAGCGCATGCGGAATCCCGAAATCCATCGCCCCGACCTGGAACATCGCTCCCGGGCCCAGCAGTTGCATGTGCACCGCTGTCGCCAGCGTGCTCGCAATCACCAGCGGAATGAACGACCGCGACTTGAACTCAAACAGCAGCAACTCGATCGCGAGAATTACTCCCGCAATCGGAGTGTTGAACGTCGCCGACATGCCCGCCGCCGCTCCACAAGCCAGCAGCACTTTTCGCTCGACCGCCGTCGTGTGCAGCACCTGCCCCACCAGCGATCCCAGCGCTCCTCCGGTCTGAATGATCGGCCCCTCAGCCCCAAACGGTCCGCCCGTCCCGATGGCAATCGCCGCGGAAATCGGCTTCAGCAGCGCCACCTTCGGCTCGATCCGGCTGCGGTTAATCAACACCGCTTCCATCGCCTCCGGAATCCCGTGCCCTTTGATCTTCTCCGACCCGTACTTCGCCATCACTCCGACGACCAGCCCTCCGATTACCGGAATCAGGATGACCCACGCGCCCAGATGATGCCCTCCCACGCTGCGAAACGTGGTCGACCATTGATGAAAGAAAAAAAGGTTCGTGAACAGCCCGATCAGCTTGTAAAGAATGTAGGCGACGAGCCCCGCGACCAGCCCGATCGCTGCCCCCAGAAAAGACATCAACACAATTCGAAATTGCGCCGGTGGCGGAGGCGCCAGCGGCGACAATGCCGAAGCCGCCACCGGCACATTTTCAATGCTTGTCGTTGTACCTTGTGAATTGTTGTTCATAGATTTCTTGCGAATCTCGTTGCAGATGATCCTTGCAGCTCTATCGTGAACAGCTGCCCCTTAAGACCGCATTCGGTGAAACAGCCGCCCCTTAAGGCCGCGCCAAGTGAAACAGCTCCCCTTTGAGACCGAGTCAGGTGAAACAACCGCCCCTTAAGGCCGCGCCAGGTGAAACAGCTCTCCATTAAGGCCACGTCAGGTGGAAGAGCGGCCCTTTAGGGCCGCGTCAGATCTCACCTTGTTTTGGGCTTTAGCCCCTGTGATCGCTTGTCTGCCTGCGCTCCGATTTCTCCGTCTCGTTTTTCTTTCCCGCCATTACCCGCCGCAACGCCGCTACCAGGTCGGGAGCCGCGCTCTGCAATTCCTCGTGATGATGCGACGCCAATTCCTCCAGCACCCTCTCTCCCTTCGGCGTCAGCCCCAGCAGCACCTCCCGCCGGTCATCCTGCCCGCGTTCCCGCCGTACGTACCCTCCCGCCTCCAGCCGGTTGATCAACTCCACCGCACTGTGATGCTGAATCCGCATCCGGTTGGCTACATCCCGAATCCGCGGACGCAATCCCTCTGGTAAGCCCTTGATAGCCAACATCATCTGGTACTGTCCCCGCTCCAGTCCCGACCCCTGTGTGGCCTCATCGCTGAAGTGCAGAAACTTCCGGATTTGATACCGAAATTCCGCCAGTGCCTGGTAATCAGCCAAAGTAAGCTTTCTCATGCCGCCGATTCTATCGTGCCCCGATAATACAGAATCATTATATCGTGCAGCGATATAACATCGGTAATGAGCCCGCGTGTTGTCCTCCTTCGTGTAACTACGTGCCCTTCGTGGTTAAGCTTTCTCGTCCTCTGTGTTCCCCAGTGCCCTCTGTGGCGAAGGCTCTACCGCCCTAGCCCATATCTCCATTCTCCATTTAGAATCCTTAGTCCCGTACAGGAGGAATCTTGATCCCGCGCTACACCCGCCCGGAGATGGCCCGCATCTGGAGCGACGAAAATCGCTTCCGCACCTGGCTCGCCGTCGAAGTCGCCGCCACCGAGACCCTCGCCGAGGCCGGACTCGTCCCCAAAGACGCCGCCAAGGCCATCCGCGAGCGAGCCGATTTTCGGGTAGACCGCATCCACGAGATCGAAGCCGAAGTCCGTCACGATGTCATTGCATTTACGACCGCTGTCGCTGAAATCGTTGGCCCGCACGCCCGCTGGTTCCACTACGGACTCACCTCCAACGACGTCGTCGACACCGCGCAGGCCCTCCTGATCCACCAGGCGTCGCAAGTCATCGCGCAAGATCTCCAGCGCCTCTCCGAAGTCCTCGAGCGCCGCGCCTGGGAATTCAAAGACACTCCCATGGTCGGACGCACGCACGGCATTCACGCCGAGCCCATCACCTTCGGATTCAAGCTGGCCAACTGGTATTCCGAAACGCAGCGCAACATCGCCCGCTTCATGGCTGCCGCCGAGGACATGCGCGTAGGAAAGTTCTCCGGCGCAGTAGGAATCTTCGCCCACCTTACTCCAGAACTCGAAGAAAAGATTTGCGCCCGCCTGGGATTGAAAGCGGCCGCGGTCTCTTCGCAGGTGATCCAGCGCGACCGCCACGCCCACTATCTCTCCACGCTTGCGGTAATCGCATCGACCTTAGACAAGATCGCCACCGAAATCCGCCACTTGCAGCGCACCGAAGTCCGCGAGGCCGAGGAGTACTTCAGCGAGAAGCAAAAAGGATCCTCCGCTATGCCGCACAAGCGCAATCCCGTGACGCTTGAGCAGATCAGCGGCCTCGCTCGCGTCGTCCGCAGCAACGCGCAGGCGGGCCTCGAGAACGTCGCCTTATGGCATGAGCGCGACATCTCGCATTCGTCGGTTGAGCGCGTCATCCTTCCCGACTCCACCACGCTCGCCGACTATCTCCTCACAAAGACGGCCAACATCATTGACACAATGTTCGTTTATCCCGACCGCATGCGCGCCAACCTCGAAAGCACGCGCGGCCTCATCTTCAGCGGGCAGCTTCTCCTTGACCTGGTCGAACACGGCGTTAGCCGTGAAGATGCCTATCGCCTCGTCCAATCGCATGCCATGCGCGCCTGGAAAGAAGGCCTGAACTTCCATGATCTCGTTCTGGCTGACAAGGAGATCACCGACAAAGTCCCGCGCAAGCAACTCGAATACGCCTTCGACCTGCCGCGCCAACTCAAGAACGTCGACAAGATCTTCGCCCGTGTATTCGGCAATAAAAAGGAATCAACCCTGAAGAATTCACAACGAAGGGAGAGTCGGGCGAAGAAAAATAAGAAGTGATCCTTTGAAGAAGACATTTCTGGTTTGAAAATTTGAAACATTCCTGCAGGCACGTCCGGTATGGACTAACGGCCGCCAGGGCGGGGGAGTGCGATAGACCTTCCAACAACAACCGGATTTAGCTTCAATTCCTCACCCCACGCTCTTCTCGATGTAAATCAAATACCCCGCCAGTACCAGCCCAAACAGCACCGTCAGAGTCGTCACCAGGTCCAATACGAATCCCGCCGGCTCAAACGTGCCCTGGTCCAAGCGAGCCCGTGTCTTCCGATACCGCACCAATCCCGCCACCACCAGCATCACGCCCAACACAATCGAACTCGCTCCCATCCAGACAGAAATCCCGCCGCGCCGCAGCGGATGCCCTTCCAGCGACGATAACTGCCGTAATGCTATCGAAAACCGCCCGATGGCAAACCCGAATATGACAATTGCCGCTCCTGTCCGCACCCAAGCCAGAAACGTCCGCTCATTCGCCAGATGATCGCGTGCCCGATTCGGATTTGGATTGTTGTCGCCAGTCATGCCCGTTCCCTGCGCCAGCATTATTCCACAGTCTTCGCGATCAGCCCCCCGGCCCCCCGTGATTGTTGATCAACTTCAATAGCCGGGTGTCACTACACCCGAATGCCGACGCACAGGCCTTAAATCAGCAATGTTCTTCACGGCGGATAAATAGCGCAACAGCTACGCATACGAACTCTCGAGACAACAAGCCCGGTCGTCTCATAGTCGGGTAGACTATGCGCGGAGAAGAACGCACCATGCCAAACGCTCGGCAGTTCATCCTCGCAGGAACCACGCTTGCAATTGCCCTCATCGCGACCATTATTCTCGCAGCCCACAACGCCTCGGCTCAGACCGGCTACCAGCCCTCCCCCGAAAATCTCCAGGCCCGCCGCGAATTCCAGGACATGAAGTTCGGGATGTTTATCCACTGGGGCGTCTACAGCGTGCTGGGAGACGGCGAGTGGGTCTTCCACAATCGCAAGCTGACTGTCGACGAATACAACCGCCTGCCCACATTCTTCGATCCCGAAAAATTCGACGCGCAAGCCTGGGTCGCCCTCGCCAAATCGGCGGGCATGAAGTACATCACCATCACCTCGCGCCATCACGACGGCTTCGCCATGTTCGACTCCAAAGTTTCCGACTGGAACATCGTGCAGCGCACACCGTACAAGAAAGATCCGCTGAAGATGCTGGCCGACGAGTGCCACCGTCAGGGGATCAAGCTCTTCTTCTACTATTCGCAGCTCGACTGGCACAATCCCGGCTACTACCCGCGCGGCGCCACCAACTGGAATAACGGCCGTCCCGATCACGGCGACTTTAACGCCTACCTCGACACCTACATGGATGGCCAACTCACCGAACTGCTCACCAACTACGGCGCGATCGGGGGCATCTGGTTCGACGGCATGTGGGACAAGCCCGACGCCGACTGGCACCTGCCAAAAACCTACGCCCTCATTCACAAACTGCAGCCTGCCGCGCTTATTATTCCCAATCATCATCAAACGCCCAGGCCCGGCGAAGACGTTCAGACCTTCGAGCGCGATCTTCCGGGGCAGAATACCGCCGGATTCAACACCAAATATGTGAGCAACCAGCTCCCGCTCGAAAGCTCCGACACACTTAACGAGAATTGGGGATTCAACATCGGCGACAGCAATTACAAAAGTGCCGCCGAGCTGGAGCGCCGCCTGGTTCGTGCCGCCGGCAACAATTCCAACCTGCTGATGAATATCGGACCATACCCGAACGGCGAGATCGATCCGCAGTTCGTCAACCGCCTGCATGAGGTCGGCGAATGGATGTCAAAATATGGGGAATCGATCTACGGCACTCGCGGCGGCCCGATCCCGCCCGGCGACTGGGGCGTCACCACGCAGAAGAATGACAAAATCTATGTTCACGTGCTGAATTGGAACGCGCCGCTGCTCGCTCTTCCGCCGATCACGGAGAAAGTGACAGCCCATTCCCTAAGCGATGCCGCTCCCGTGGAAGTAACGCAAAGCACCAATGGCCTTATTTTGAAACTTCCAGCATCGAGGGAACCGGAGACCGACCGCGTTATCGTCTTGACTCTAGCGCACTGACGGCGGTCACGGAACAGAATGCTCGGTCGCCGCGTGGGACGCCGAATTGTTCTTCGCCGTCTTAGCCTGCTCAATGGCAGTTAGCCGGATCACAGCCGCCGCCGCGCTGTAACGAACCTTGGGATTCTTATCGCTAAACTTTTCCTGGACCTTCGGCAATAGTGCCGGGTCGCCACGCTGCGCAATGGCTTCGACCGCCGCCGCCCGTACGATCCAATCCTTATCGCAGGTCGCCTTGACCAACGCCTTGGCGCTGGCTGGATCGGGATCGTGCGCCAGCAATGTCGCCGCTACGGCTCGCGCAGGATTGGGATCTTTCTTGCGCATCGTGCGGTATGCATCCCACCCGATCCCCGCAAACGGGATGTAGCCGATGCCTTCCGAAATGCCGATCTTGGCCAGTTCTTTCGGATCTTTAAGCGTATTGATTTGCTGAGCAATCAGCCCGTCATTGCTCTTGCGTTCGCCGGTAAGCAGGTCGTAATAAACCTCGTATGCCGACTTATTGTCGTCGAGTTCGCGTAGCGAATGGGCCGCTGCCATTACGACAGGGATTTTTTTGTCGGAGAGTGCCTTCTGCAGCTTGGGGATGGCCGCAGTGGCGTGCATCTGGCCTAAGGCGGTGGCGGCCGCCGACCGCACGTCAGGATTCGAATCGGACAATGCGTTTTCGGCCAATTGGCGGGCGCGAGTATTCTCCCGCAGCAACCCCAGTGCCCGGATGCCGTTCGTCCGGTCTACAGTCCGCTTGGAAAATGACGCTGTCATCAGCATGTCCCAGGCTTTGTGTTTTGGACTCTCGATGTCAGTGTCGGCTTGTCCGAATGCCGCGATCGTCCCCGCGCATCCCAGCACAAAGCAGGTCACGAGCTTTAGGCATCTCGTCATAGGCGAACCCGCGCATCACCGGAACGTTCTCCTTGCACTCCGGGGCTCACATCCAACGCATCAGATGCCGCGTAAACCAAAACCGTAGGCCGGATTTCGGCAAATCCCGGTTAAATGGTGCTCGATTCAGGGAAATCATGTACGAACGCCATGTCCCCCTCTATGCTGAAGTCGCGGGCGCGACCTCCTCCCGGCCACAAAAAAACCGGCCCACGCACATGCGTGTCCGGCATTTCTAAATCCCTTTGACTTCCCCGAGCGCGGGCCGCCCCGCTGCTCACCCACCCCGATCCAAGGCAAGATCGGTTGCGGCCCACTCTCTACTCGACAACAAGTCGCTAAACCTTCACTCAAAGACTCAACGCGAGAGTCATTCTCGCCGCACGCACCCGATCTGACAACATCTGGAAGGACCTAAGACTGCACGATCTTTTCCAGCGCCATCCGCGACCGGATCACCAGCGTGGCGCCCTTCAACTGCATCAACTGCTTTTTCTTGAATTCCGAGAACAGCCGGCTGACAGTCTCCCGCGTCGTACCGATCATCTCGGCCACTTCTTCATGGGTTAGTGTCAGCTTCACCTGCGCCGATCCATCATCCGACGCGCTCTTGCTCGACCAGGCCAGCAGCAGCTTGGCAAACTTTTCGGAAGGCGACGCTGCAAGCCCCAGCGTGCGAATCTCCTCATACGCGGTGTAGTAGTTGCGGCTCAACTGTTGCGCCACCCGCATCGACACTTCCGGATGATCCTTCAGCATTTGCATCAAGGAATCCCTGGGAACGAAATTGGCCTGCCCCGGCTCCATCATTTCAGCCGTCACTTCGTATGGGCGGCCGGAGACGACCGCGTTTAAACCGAGGACATCTCCCGAATCCGAGATCTTCGTGATGATGGTCTTGCCGTCCCGCGAGGTCGTCGAAAGCTTCACTTTTCCCGTGCACAATACAAACACGCCGCGCGGTTGCTGTCCCTCAATAAACAACATTGCCCCCTTGGGATACACCGCGGTCGACTTGATCTCGTTAAGCCGCTG